>JANLPE010000101.1:0-45269 GCA_031366985.1 Gemmatimonadaceae bacterium | reverse complement strand
TGGCAGCAGTGGTTGCGTGACGGGCAGACGGTGGCGCGATGCACCGTCGCTCGGCTCATGGCCGCCGAGGGCCTGCGTGGCGTCGTGCGCGGCCAGCGCCACCGCACGACGATCGCCGACACCACGGTGGAGCACGCGCAGGATCTGGTGCAGCGGCAATTCCACGCCGAGCGGCCCAATCCGCTGTGGGTCGCGGACTTCACGTACGTCGCGACGTGGCGTGGTGTTGTGTACGTCGCGTTCGTGATCGACGTGTTCTCGCGCCGTATCGTCGGCTGGCGCGCGCACCCCACGATGCGGACCGATCTGGTGCTCGATGCGTTGGAGCAGGCGTTGCACGACCGCCTGCTCGATGGACATCTCTCGGTCAGCTCAAGTCCGCGGTGATGATGTTGCGCAACTGCAAGCCGTTGCGCGACGGCTGCGGAGGACCGCCCAGCGAGCCGCCGACCGCGCGACGCGATGGTCAGCGGTGGGGCGACAACCACCCGACGGTCGGTTCGTGACTCGCGCTTCGGGGCCGGTAACGGTGCCGTATCCGAGGCCCGTTCGCCGGGAATCGACAGGACCTCGAGACCGCGTGTTGTCAACGCTTTGGTCAGTGTCAAAGCAAAGGCTCTGTTCCGTGATTGCGTGGGTATTGGGTGGTATTCCGCATGATTTCCCCTACCCTTGCGCCCATGCTCACGTCCCCGAAGGCCCGAGAACGGCGGTTTCACCACGGCTACGTGTGCCTGCGGTGCAAGACCACGCAGGTCCAGCGGTGGGGCCGGGAACGCACCGGTACCCAGCGCTATCGATGCTTCGGCTGTCACCGCACGTTCAACGACCTCACGCGGACCGCGATGGCGGGCACGCACCTGCCGAAGAAGTGGCAGGCGTACGCGGACACGGTGCGTGACGGGCTGTCGACGCGAAAGGCCGGAGCGCGGATTGACGTGGACCACAAGACAGCCGGGCGCTGGCGCCACAAGGTGATGGCGTTTCTGGCACCAGCGGAGCAGCCGGCCTTGCGTGGCATCGTCGAGGCCGACGAGACGTACTTCCGCCGCAACTTCAAGGGATCGAAGCCCGTGGGTCGGCGCGCCAGAACGCATGGGACCCGCAACGGCAGCACGCGCGGCCTCGGCACGGACAAGGTGCCGGTCGTGGTGGCCCGCGCCCGGGTCGGCGACACGCGGGCGGTCGTCCCTGCCGAGGACGTCCACCTTGGCGGCCCTCGTGAGGGCGCTGGGGCCTGTTCTGGCGCCCGGAGTCACCCTCTGCACCGACGGGTCCCGGGCCATGCGTGGGGCGGCGCAGGCGCTGCCCGTGACGCACGTGGCGTTGGTGACCTCGAGGAACGAGCGGAACTCAATCCGGATCGGTGTTGCCCGAACTGTGGGGCGATGCTCAATGCGGCGTAGCGGTACGCCGCCCTATCGTTGGGCGCCTGTACGGGCGGGACACTTGCAGTGCGTACCCCGTCCGGTGTACGCTTTGGAGGTGAGATATGGGGTTCAGCGATGTTAAGCGACGGGTAATACGGTGTCTCGACACACAAGCATTTGATGCGTACGTCCGAGGCGCGATGGCTGAGAACAACCTACTGGCGACGGGTCAAGTTTCTGCAGACGATGTCAAGCGCATCATCGGTCGTTGCAACGGCACGCAGTACACGGCGAAGCCGATGTCCGAAGATCCAGATGCGCTGAAGCACGAGATGAAGCCCGTGGTCGACGGCGAGCAGTGGTTTATCTGGTTCTTCTTCGCCGAGCGGTCTGGCGAAATGGCCATGTTCATCAGCGTGCACAAAAGCAAGCTTGTGCGCGGATAAGCTGGACCTGTTTTTCAACCATTCATGAGGGGGATCCATGGCGACCACTACGACTAAGAAGTCGAGCGCGATAGCGAGCCGTCCTGCCCGCACCGAGGCGTCGCGCGGGAACATTCGATTGCTCAACGCCGGGGATCGCGCCCGGGTCCCCTGCGAGCAGTGCGGTGCGATGCGCGAGATTGAGTACCAGTACCGCCCATTGGTGCTCGAGAAGACGAAGGTCACCGTGCCGAATGTCCTCCTCGGGGTGTGCCTGGAGTGTGACGAGGCGGTCTCCGTTCCCGCGCAGTCTATCCCGCGGATCAAGGAAGCGCGTCAACGGCAGATGAAGGAGCAGAACGCGCGAATTTCGTTTGAGCTCGAAGATCGGCTGAACATGATCGCAGCCGAAGTGGATGCCCGACCGGAGCCCTTCAAGGGTGCACTGTTTCGGTACGCCTTGGCGCGAGTCGTTCATGACAAGCGGTTCGCCCGGCAAGTGTGGAAGCAGGCGCAGAGCCCAAATCAGAAGGGGACGGCGGGGGCGCGCGTGAAGTTCCGTGCTGAGATCGACATCCCGCAACAGGCCATGGTGATGGCCAACCTTGCGGGTGTTCATGATCTATCATCCGTGCTTCGTGGGGCCATCCTGACCGTGGACGGTCTGCTCGCAAGGCCGAAACAGCGGGAGGCGATCAAGCGTGACCTTCGCCTTCTCGCGGTGGGTAGCGGCGCCTAGTCCGTCGCGCTGGAGTTTCGCTCGTGCCGCCGCCTCCGCCCTCCCGGGTGAGCGCGTCTCCGTAATCGCGACGTTTGATCGCTATCGCGGGCGCTTTCTCATGCATTGCCACAATCTGGTGCACGAAGATCTGGGGATGATGATGAACTACGAGATTGTGTAGCGAAGGAACGCGGCGCGGGTGGTGCCCATGACGTTCTTGACGTTGATGGTGGGCGCGGCAGGGATCCGGATGACGCGAGTGCGGCGACGAATTTCTTCGTGTTCGCGTTCGAGGGCATTGGTCGTGCCGAGCACGTGGACGCGCTGTTCGGCCGTGGCACGGGTTGGCCCGCTCGGCACATCGCGAACTACACACATTTCGTTACTCGACGCGCGCGACGGATATCTATAATCCCGTGACACTGTCCGAGCAGTTCCTGGTTTACTTAACGTTCGCACTGGTGCGACGCGGGTTGAAGCCTCCCGATGACACGGGTCCGGTCCTCCGGGAACGGCGCGAACGTGGAACGGTATGGCTCAGCCTGCGACAGAATTTAGAGAAAAATGGTGACAGAATTTAGAGAACTCACACAGCGTAGGCAGGTCGTCCTCCGTCCCGACATTGCCCAATACCACGGCCGCGTTCCGCTTGAGCATCCATAACTTTGCGCGCTTGATCGCACTCCTGCGAAAGGCGGCCGCGTAGTCGTCGGGCTCCATCATGAGAAGCTCGCGCGCGAGCGCCCGTGTGTCGTTCTCCTCGAAAATCGCGCGCGCCGCGAAAGTCGGCTCCCGCAGCGCCGTCGTGAACGACACATTCCACGGACACACCTCCTGGCAGATGTGCCGGCAAAACCGTTTTGCGCTTCCGCTCTCGACCGGAATGCGAACTCTAAAGCCAGCAAGCAATTAGCTGAAACCCAAGCGTGGGCGCGCCGCCGACGGTCGTCACCGCGACCGCGACCAGCGCGTGGCGTCGTCCTGCACCGCCTCCGTGTGGACAGGCGCCGTCAGTATAATGCAGCTGCATTGTTCGCCGGTTGCCGGTACAATGCAGTTGCATTATCTTCGAAGGTCCCCAGCCGGAGCCCCGCATGCCCACGACGTCCACGAAGAAGCCCGTCACTGCGAAGGGCGCGAAGCCCGCCAAGTCGGGCTCGACCTCGAAAGCCGCCACGACTTGGCAGCCCGCCGAGATGCCCGCCGGGATGATCACCAGCAAGCTCACCGTTCGCGACCAGACGACGCTCCCGCCCGCCGTCCGGCAGGTGCTCGGCCTCAAGGGCGGCCAGCGCCTGGGCTACGTGTTCGACAGTGAGGGGGTCCGCCTGGTCAACCCGACGACCGTCGCGGAGCACGCCGACCCCGTCCTCCAGCAGTTCCTCGCGCTCCTCGGGAGCCACATCGCGGCTGGTCCCGCCGCCGGCGGCGCGACCGGGTTCCCGCCGGAGCTCCTGGAGCGCGCCCGCGCCCTGACGGCGGACGTCGCGATCGACCACGACGCCCCCATCGAGGGAGCAATCCCGATCTGAGCCGCGATCATGGGTGACAGACCGCCGAGGAAGCAGGGCGCTAAAGACCGCAACAAAGACGGCGACAAGAAGCGGCGGGAGTCTTCCAAGGCGCCCGGCGCTGTGGCTGCGCGCCCGCACGCGCACGGCTGGTCGCTCCTCATGCACCCGCTGCTGCTCGGGCAGATCGAGAAGCTCACGGACGCCGCCGATCAGGAGTGTGCGACGTTTCCCGACGGTCGACCGGGTCCGACTACGAAACTGCTCGGGCACCTGCTGGACCTCATGTTCGACAAGATCCCGCAGCGCCCAGGCGACGCGATCTACCGCGGCGGGAAGTCGCTGCCAGACGACTGGTTTCGCGCGAAGACCGGCGGCGGCCGCTACCGGCTGTTCTACCGCTTCGACTCGAAGACGCGGCTGATCGTCTATGCGTGGGTGAACGACGAGAACAACCTGCGGACCTACGACAGCCGCACGGACGCGTACGCCGTATTCCGCGACATGGTCGCCGACGGCGATCCGCCGGAGGATTGGGCCGGGCTGCGCGCCGACGCGGAAGACAAGACAGTCGTCGATCGCGCCCGGAAGGTGGCGACGTACCGACGACCACCCGTACAGGACTAGGACGCGCGGTCCGTCTCCAACCGCGCCGTCGCGCACGTCGCGTGCTCGCGCACTATGGCATCCTCGTGTGCGAGCATGGCCTCGAGTACGGGCACGTCCTCGCTGGTACCAACATTGCCCAACACCACACACGCGTTCCGCTTGAGCATCCACAACTTCGCGCGCTTGATCGCGCTGCCCTTGAACGCGGCTGCGTAATCCGCCGGCGCCATCAGGAGAATCTCGCGCGCCAACGTCCGCGTGCCTTCGCGTGACCCCGCATCGAGAAACAGCTGGCGCGCTGCGAACGCAACTTCTCGCAGCGCGCTCGTGAACGACACGTTCCAAGGGCACACATCCGGGAGATGTGTCGGCAAAACCGTTTTCTGGTCGAACTCCGGACAGGCTCTCTATCCCTCAAGAAGACAACGGGTTAGCCGCTGCGGTCTCCTGGAGGTCGAGCATCCGCGTGGGCGATCAGCCCACGCAAAGCGGTCCGCCCGTTTCACTCCAGGCACAGATGTCACAGGAATGGCTTGGACGGACCTGCCTGATGGAATGCCGTGGATGCACACGAAGGAGGGATTGATGATTGCCCGATCAACGAGTCGTATCCTGGGCATTGCCCCAAATGCGCCGGGCGCCGTCGAGTAACGCCGGGGCCTGCCGAGTTTCTCGGGCATAGAATGTGCGCTTCACTGGTTACATGATTCCCCTGCGAATCTTCAACCGATTGCGGAGCCTGACGTCCGTTGAGGGGCCCTCAGTGGACACCTCAAATCCGGCCACTGATCGACACCGCAAAGCCGGCCACCACGCCGGCGAGCTGAGACTGGTTAGCGGGATACGGTGACCGCGGGATCGGTCGCCGGTGGCGGTCACGCCCGGTGCAGAGTTCACGGTGGGCGCCGTGCGGACAATCATAAGCGGCAAGGCGATCGGGCAGGGGTGGGACGTGGATCGCACGAGCGGGCGCATTGCCGCGACGGTGCCGGTGACGCAGGCCGGCGTTCACATGGTGGTAATTCAGCATTGGCTCGAATCGTTCACACGAAAGGGCGCGCAGTCGGGATCGGCGAAGTAACGCGCCCTACCGCATCACCCCCGGAATCGTCGCCAGGTATAAATCACCTCGGTAGTCTTCGGCCATGCACACGCCGCGCGGCGCGGCGGTCGCGACAGAGATACTCAAGATCGCGCAGTGCGACGGCAGCGTCATGACACGCTGCGGTGCGCCACCCGTTGTGGCGTTCACGCGCAGCAGTGACGGCGCCCGCGCCCCCGCTTCCCACGCACCGAAGTAGATGGACCCATCCCGTGTCCACGAGAGCTTGCTCGACTGCAAAGAAGCGGCAATCGGCGTCAGCGAGCGAAAACGCCCGGTGGCCAGAGACACGACGCCAAGCACGAAACCCGTGGGCGTCCGTGTAGTAACAGCGAGTTCCTGCTCGTCTGGACTGAGCGTGCCGCCGCGGAGCAGTTGCAACGAGTCGGCGATGGACAGGAGTTTGCTCGCGCCGCTTATGCCGTCGGTCAACGCGATATCGTGACCCGCCACTCCGACAGTGACGATAGCACCATTCGCACGAGGCAGCCGAGCTTCCTGTCCCGTCGGTTCGGGGGATCGCCGGAGGACACGGCGTTCACCGGTGTGAAAATCGTAGGCGAACGCGGTGTCGCCTTCTGACTTCGTAAACGTCACGCGACGCCCATCTTGCGAGATGCTCACGACCTCGTAGCCCGGGCCGCTGCTGTTCGTGAGCGCCTCGTCGTCCGATACGCTGTTCGGCGCTTCGTTCAGTGCCAGGCGATAGAGGTTATCGCCGGCAGAATTGCCTCGAACATAGAACAACGTTTTTCCATCGGGGGCGATCGCAGCATTGCCGTACCACGACGTTCCTGTGGTCACCGCGCGTGGCGACGTAGTTCCAGCTCCGATGTCGAATACCCACTGATCTTGTCGTGCGTCACCAGAGATGAACAGCAGCCTCCCGGTGCGCGCCGCAATATCGAACTCGCCTCGATACAGGGTGGGCACGCGTGGCATCACGGCGACGGGAAGCCGAGCGAGGTGACCCGCATTGTCGACATCGATTCGCACGAACTCGTCGTCGCGGGCCGGGGCCGGCAAGAAAGCGAACAACGCTGATCCGTCGGGAGCCCAATGAAGCGTCCGCCGCATACGCAGCGGGAGCGAGTCCAACACGGTGCCGTCGCGCGCGATCAGCAGAATGATCAACTCATTCATGAGTGCAATGCGTTCCCCGTTGGGAGACCACGCGATGCCGACATAGGCACGGCGCGGCACGGAGACACTGTCGACCACGGCGCCCGTAGCTGCGATGATCATTTGCGCGTGCATTGCATTCGCCGATGCGAGTGGCAACACAAGTATCGTATCGCCGGAGGCGTGCACATCGAACGCCCCTTGATCGGCCACGCGTCGTGTCGCGCCGCCGAGACGCGGAACCAGAAAGATTCCGTTGCGTAACGAGTCGAGTGTGGCGTCGATGACCAGACTGGTCGCACTGGCCAGCCATCGCACGGCGCGAATTGACGGCACGCGGCTCATGACCCGTACGGGGGTCGATGATCCGGTGTCTTGCACCATGAGCGACTGGACACAGGGGACCGACGCGTCACCATAGCGCACGATCCTGAACGCGTCGTATCCCTGTTGTTCGCAGTCGCTTTCGACATAGGCCATCACGTCACCGTTAGGCGTGATCGCCGGCAACGCCCCCTTTCCGGTAAACGTCATCTGTGCACGCGTGAAGCCGACGGCGTTGGTGCCGTTTCGTGTCGACCCGCGCGGCCACAACGCCGCGCCCATGATCGCCATGCCAGCGGCGACACCGACTACTCCAACTTTCCATGGGCTGCCGCGATTTGCCGTACGCGCCGCGCTTGTGGTGGAAGCGCTCGGCTGCGTCGTGTCGGACTGCGTGTCCGGTGACGCATCACGCAGCGCAGCGCCAAATGCAGCCGCACTCTCTTGTCGATCCGCCGGCAGCTTTGCCAATCCCGTAAGCACGGCACGTTCAATCGCCAGCGGAATCGTCTTGCGTGTAAGCGTGAGGCGTTCCGGTTCAGCGCTCATCACCTTTGCCACCACGGCCTGAACGCTCGAGCCAGTGAATGGTGGATCACCCGTGAGCATCTCGTAGGTGATCGCCGCCAGCGCGTACACGTCGCTGCGCGCGTCGACGACGCGCTCGCCCATCGCCTGCTCGGGGCTCATGTACTGGGGTGTGCCCAGACTCAAACCTGTCTGTGTGAGGCGTTGACCACCGGCGCTCCGTACGGCCAGCGCAATGCCGAAGTCTGCCACGAGCGCCGAGCCATCTTGCAGCAGGATGTTCTCGGGCTTGACGTCGCGATGGATGATTCCCTGCTTGTGTGCGTGTTCAAGCGCACCGGCAACATCGCGCGCAATCTGTATCGCCGTAGCGATCGGCAACTGCCGTTCGCGCACGATGCGCGCGCGCAGCGTTTCACCCGTTACGAGCGGCATCACGTAGTACAACAGCGTGTCCGCCTCCCCGCTGTCCAGCAGTGGCAAAATGTGCGGATGCTGTAAGCGTGCCGTAGTGCGTATTTCGCTCAGGAACCGCTCGCCGCCGAGTGCCGCCCCGAGGTCGGGATGCAGCACCTTGATGGCTACGTCGCGATCGTGTCGGAGATCGTGCGCGAGATACACCGTGGCCATGCCACCGGCGCCGATCTCGCGTTCCACGCGATAGCGGTCAGCGAGGGCGGTGGTGAGCCGTTCGAGGATATTCATGGGGGGATGTTACGCGTCCAGGGTGGAGGCGGAAAGGACTGCGCCCGACGGCGATGATGCACAGCCTTCTGAAGGAGTTTCAAGGGGTCAGAGTCGTTGAAAACCGTCTTGACCGCAGACCCATTAAACGCATCACGGTGGCGGGTGTCGACCAATGCGGGCAATCGCCCACGCCGCATGCTCGCGCACGACCTCGTGTTCATGCGCCAGCATCGCCTCGAGCACCGCGAGGTCTTCTGCCGAACCGACATTCTCCAGTACCACACACGCGTTGCGCTTGAGCATCCACAACTTCGCGCGCTTGATCGCGCTGCCCTTGAACGCCGCCGCGTAATCCGCGGCATCCATCATGAGTATCTCACGCGCTAACGCGCGCGTGCCGTCGCGTGATCCCGCATCGAGAAACCTCTCGCGTGATGCGAATGCGGGCTCACGCAAAGCCGTGGTAAACGACACGTTCCACGGACACACGTCCTGGCACACGTCGCACCCGTATATCATCCCGCTCACGGGACGCCGCAACGCCTCGTCAATCGCCCCACGCAATTCGATCGTCACGTAACTAATGCACTTCGTGGCATCGAGATCGCGCGGCCCGACGAACGCCTGCGTGGGACAGGCATCGAGACAGCGCGTGCACGTCCCGCAGCGGTCCGCCTCGAACGGCGTATCGACCGTGAGCTCGAAGTCCACGAACAGCGACGCGATAAAAAAGAACGAACCGATGCTCGGGTGAATCAGCATCGTGTTCTTGCCGAACCATCCCAGCCCCGCGCGCTGCGCGAGATCGCGCTCGAGAATCGGTCCGCTGTCCACGTACGGCCGCGCGTTGATGGTCTGACCGGTCTCGTGCTCAAGCCATCGATGCAACTCGCGCGTGCGCTCGCGCAGCACCTCATGGTAGTCATCGCCGCGCGCATACCGCGCGACAGGCCCGCTCGGCTCGCGACCACCGTATGACATCGCGAGCACCAACGCGTGCGTCGCGCCAACGTGCGGCCGACGTGCATCGCGACGCAGTTCTGCGCCGTCACCGGTGAGATACGCCATCTCGCCGTGCCGACCGCGCTCGATCCACGCATCGAACGCCGCGCGTGTCGTCGGCTCGCCCAACTCGGCCACGCCGGCCAGATCGAACCCCAGCCCGTACGCCTGCGCCTTGAGGCGCTCGGTCAGCGACCGGCGCGCGTCGCGGTCGAAGGCGTCACTCAGGGCTGCCGCCCCACCCAGCGCGCGAACGCGATCACGTCATCGACCGGTGGGATCGCGGCTTCGTCGCCGTAGGCCGTGTACATGCGCCACCTCACATAGCTCCGCGCGGGCAGCGGCAGAAACGGAAAGCGCCGGTACCAGAACCGATGCCGGAAGCGCCATGCCACGCGCAACAGGTCTATCGCGAGGAACGGGTTGAGGAGAGCGCGAACGGTCAGCGTCCCGGTAAGTCGGAGCCACGGCATCCGTGAAATATATCGTCCAAAATCCCGCGCCGAGCCAACCCGTCCGCGTCGTTCCTTCCCATAGGCCGACGCCGTAAGTTGCAGCGACTCTTTCTACGGACACCGTGGCAGCCGACTTTCGCGCGCAATTGCAGACCAATCTTCAAGCGACCTTCGCCCTCGAGCGCGAGTTGGGTGGGGGCGGGATGTCGCGCGTGTTTCTCGCTACCGAGACGGCGTTGGGGCGGCGGGTCGTCATCAAGACGGTCCCGGGTGACATGCTGTCGGCGGCGGCGGCCGAGCGATTTCGTCGCGAGATTCTGACGGCGGCGCGCCTGTCACACCCCAACATCGTACCCGTGCTCGCCGCGGGTGATGCGGGCGGCGTGCCATGGTTCTCCATGCCGTGGGTGGAAGGCGCCTCGCTGCGTGAGCAATTGCAGCGCGGCCCGATGTCATTGGGTGCGGCGGTGGCGGTCCTGCGCGATGTCGCGCGCGCGCTCGCCGATGCGCACGCGCATGGCATTGCGCACCGCGATATCAAACCGGAAAACATTCTGCTCGCGCGCGGCGCCGCCGTGGTGACCGATTTCGGCGTGGCCAAGGCGTTGTCCGAAGCTACGCAGAACGGCGAAATCGCTGACGGACTGACCGGTGTTGGCATGGCCATTGGCACGCCGGCCTACATGGCGCCTGAGCAGATTGCCGCCGATCCCGCACTCGATCATCGCGCTGATCTGTACGCGTGGGGATTGGTCGCGTATGAGACACTGTCGGGCCGACGTGCGTTCGAGGGCTTGAGTGGAACGGCGCTGATCGCGGCGCAGATCGGCACGGTGCCGCCGCCGCTCAACGCCGTCGTGCCGAGCGTGCCGGCCGCGCTGTCGACGGTCGTCATGCACTGTCTCGCCAAGAGTCCGGCTGATCGACCACAACGCGCGGATGACGTCGTTGCGGTTTTGGAGTCGCTCAGTGGTTCGTTCGGTAGTTCGAGCGCTATGTCAACGGCGCGCTCAGGTAGCGAGTCGCGTGTGCGCATGATTGCAGGCATCGCCGCCGCGCTTGTCGTCGCGGCCGCGGTATTCGTCTGGCGTGGCACAAGCTCCAAGGCGGTCGTGGACACGCGCGCGATTGCCATCGCGCCGTTTCGTGTCGGTGGTGCTGCGCCCACGGTCAAGTATGTGCGCGAGGGATTGGCCGACCTCATGGTGCCGCAGATCCAGAGCGTACCTGGGACGCGCGTGCTGGGCGTGCGTCTCGTCATGGATCGTTGGCGACGGGCGGCAGGCTCCGCCGATACGGACCTGGACGACGCGGGTGCATTGCGGGTCGCGTCGGACGCGGGCGCCGGGCAACTGATTATCGGCGACGTGGTCGGCAGTGCCGAGCGTCTCACCATCACGGCGCGTCTGCTCGATGTCGTCAAGGGGAGCGAAATCGCGAAGTCACAGGTCACCGGTCCGGCCGACAGCCTCGTTTCATCGGCCGCGCGACTGACCACGGAACTGCTCGCCCTCCGTGACGGCGCCACGCGCGATCGCATCCGCAGCGTGTTGAGCGTGCGCCCGGAGGCGTTGACGGCGTACCTGACTGGCGAAGGCGACTATCGACATGGACGCTACGCCTCGGCCGCAAAGGCCTTCGCGGACGCCTACGGCACCGATACGACGTTTGCACTCGCGGCGCTTCGCGTCTCCAGCAGTAACGGATGGACGCCGACCGCCCCGATTCCTGGTGACTGGATCGATCGCGCGTGGCGCCATCGCGACCGATTGACGGGCGCGGACTCGTTGCTGTTGAGCGCAACCACCGGATCGACCTATCCGGTGCCCATGGCCAGACACGATTTTTTTCGTGCACTCGGTGAGTTGGCCACGCGAGCGAACAGCGCGGAGATCTGGGTTCAGTATGGCGACCAGTTGCTGCACTTCGGTGGCGCCGCGGCCGAGCCCAACTTAGTAGAGCGCTCCCTGAAAGCATTTCAACAGGCCGAAGCGATTGATTCGAGTTTCGCGCCAGCATTGGAACATCAGTGGATGCTGTACGAGGCGCTGAAGGACTCTACGGCGGCGATGGCCGCGCTGCAGCGCCAAGCGCGGGTCGATTCGACCGGTGACTTCTATGTCTTCACCGAACTCTCGGCGGCCGCGAGCTCGGGTCGCCCCGTGCCGAAGGCCATGCTAGATGCGGTTCCGCGTGATCAGCTCTCGACGATGGCGGCTATGGTCAGCGGCGTCGATGAGGAATTTCGTATTTTCCCAAATGTTGCGCTCGCCGACTCACTGTCCGCGCGCGCACGCCGCGCCGGCACCGTGGTGCCGCATCTGGAACGCCAGCTAGCGTGGAGTTCCGGGCGCCCGTCGCGCGCTGCTGCGCTGCGGGACGAACGGAGCACGCCCGAATCGATGAGCGACGAGGTGCTGGCTGGATTGATGTGGGATGGAGACGCTGCGGTCGCGCAGCGAAGCGCCACCGGGCTTGCCGAGTGGTTGCGTGCGCATCTGAGTGACTCGCTCACATCCGCTCGATCGAGTGCGCTGTATTACGAAGGGCTCTGGGCTTTCAATCGCGGCGATACGGCAACGGTGATGCGCGCTCGTCAATCGTTGTCGGTGCTCAAGCCCCCCACTGCCGCACCGTGGCGGCGCAACCTGAGCGTCGCGTACGAGCAGATGCTCGGCGCGTATCTCGCCGTTGCACGGAAGAGCAGCGATACGCGTACGCGACTGGCACGACTCGACTCGATAGTCGCCGATGCGCCGGGTCTCAACGGCCAGGTACGTACGACGTTGAGCTCGCAGTTGGCCGACCTCTGGGAGCGCGTCGACGATCCCGCACGCGCCTTGGCCTCGGGTCGTCGCTACGAACGTTCGCTCGACTTGAACCGCTTATCTTCGACCCGCATTCGCCGCGAGGCCAGTTTGCTGGAACGTCTCGGACGTCCACGCGAAGCCATAAATGCGTGGCGCATGTACGTCGCGTTGCGGGCCAATGCGGAGCCGTCGCTGCAGCCCGATCTCGCGCAGGCCAAAGCCAACCTCGCGCGTCTCGAAGCGAAAGTCCGCTAACCGAAGCGCATTCGTGACACCGCTTCACACCCACGATCATGAATCTCGACGACTATCAACAGCTCGCCGCCCGCACCCTCGGCCGCGATCGCACCCACGAACAGCAGCTCGCCAATGCGGCGCTTGGCCTGACTGGTGAAGCCGGCGAAACCGCCGAGATCATCAAAAAGCACCTCTTCCACGCGACGCCACTTGATCAGGACGCGCTGATCAAGGAACTTGGCGACTGTCTGTGGTACATCGGCGCGTTTGCGACGGTACTCGGCGTGTCGCTGGACGACATCGCGCAGCGCAACGTCGACAAACTGCGCAAACGGTATCCCGAAGGATTCGATACCGAGCGCAGCCGGAACCGCGCCGAATGACGTCGCAATGACTTAGCGCGGCAGCATCAGCGTAACGCTGGTGCCTTGGCTTGGTGTCGACGCAATCGCGACGGTGCCCCCGAGCGCGTACACGGCGCCGTGCACCATCGACAGCCCGAGGCCGGTCCCGCCGCCAACGCCCTTGGTACTGAAGAACGGATCAATCGCGCGCTGGCGGGTCTCCTCATCCATGCCGACCCCGGTGTCGGATACGACTACGCGCACGAAGTCACGGGGCGACCCGCCGACCTCCGCCTCCTGTACGTTGGCGGTGGTCACCGTAATAACCCCAGGCACCCCTGTGGTCTTCACGGCATCGCGCGCGTTGAGCACGAGATTGGTCAAGATGTGTTGCAGTTCGTCCGTCGACGCATGCACATGCCAGAGGTCAGGTGCGAGTCGGGTCTGCCAATCGACGTCTCGGCCCAGCGCTGGAAGAATCAGCGCCGCCGCGTTGTCGATGACGGCATTCACGTCGACGTCTTCCCGTGCGATGATGTGTCGCCCCGTGAACGCCAACAGCTGACGGACGATCGCCGCGGCCCGTTCGCTCGCCTGCGTAGCGAGCCGGAGATCGTCTGCAATGCGAGTGTCCGTCGGCAGTTGCTCGGCGACATCCTGACGCGCGAATTCGAGGTTGCCGAGAATCACCGCCAGCAGGTTGTTGAATTCGTGCGCGATGCCTGCGGCCATCTGACCGACGGCCTGCATCTTGTGAGCGTACGCACCGGCAGCAACCGCCTGCAGTGCCGCTTCGGTTTTCGCATGGGCCTCACGCAACGTCGCTTCGTACTGCTCTCGCTCGCGCACCACGATCATCGCGAGCTCGATCATTGCCGGTATCTCGGCCGAGATCGCAGGTGTCTGTATGGCATTGACCAGAACCGGCAGGGTGCTCCCGTCGGCACGCCGCAATGTCAGAAATGCGCCCTCGACTGACCGCTGCAGCGAGAGCCGCGGGCGCAGCTGTGTCTCGAAAAACACGATGCCAGCCGGGGTCAGTAATTCGCGCATGGACAGTTCGGCGAGTGCTTCTGGCGCGTAACCCAGCCAGCGGGCGAGTGTGGCATTCGCACACCGCAGCGTGCCATCGACCGTGTACGTGGCCAGTCCACTCGGCGCACGATTGTACGCGTCAGGGTCGATGGCGTGCGCGACGCGAGTGGTCATACGCGAGTCGATCGCGCGCTCTCGGCCAGGTATGCGTTCATGACGTCAATCGTCTCGGTCGGGTGTGTGAGATGAGGGCAGTGACCGGTCGCCATGAGCGCGACGTAGGTGCTCATCGGCACATGCGCGGATAACCAGCGGCCGACGGTTTCGGGCGCGATGGCGTCCTGCGCACATTGCAGGATCAGCGATGGGACTGGTAGACGCATGGCGTCGGCGCGGTAGTCTGACAAGAACGTCGCCGCAGCAAACTGGCTCGCGATCGTGGGGTCCGTTGCGCAGAACGACGCCTCGAGTTCCTGCGCGTGCTCGGGCTGATCCGGATTGCCGACGATCACCGGGGCCAGTGCGCCGGCCCACCCGTTGAAGTTCTTCTCCATCATCTCAAGCAGACCAAGCAGGTCAGGCCGATCGAATCCGCCGAGGTAGTCCGGTGGCTCGTTGAGATAGCACGGCGATGGGCCAACCATCAGGAGGCGCGAGAACTGCTGCGGTGCACGGATCGCGGCCAGCATGCCGATCGTCGCGCTGACCGAGTGCGCGACCAAGACCACGTCACGGAGCGCCAGCGCTTCGCAGATCTCCAGAATATCCGATGCGTATCCGTCGAGGGTGCGATACCGCTCCGGATCATACGCAGAAAGATCGGAGTGACCGGCGCCGACGTAATCAAACAACACGATGCGATAGCGGTCGGCGAACGCGGGCACGACAAATCGCCACATCACCTGATCGCAGCCAAATCCGTGCGCGAACATGAGCGTTTCCGGCCCGTCGCCGACGACGCGGACGTTGTTGCGAATACGTACATCGTGGTGCATGGGTCCGACGTTGAGAATGAAAACGTTGACCTCTCGTCCGCGCGCGCGCTACACGGGAAGCGTTCGGTGTTCGACGGCGGTGGGCGGCGGTCGCCATTGAAAGTATCGGCTGGTGGGCGCAAGACACCAGTGTCCGTTGGCCGTCGTGCCTGAACCTAGTAGAACGTTCGTCCGTCGAAGCGCACGCCGCCCGGCGTGATCCCGAGGGCCTGCAACGCACTCGGCACCACGTCCGTGGTCCGCTGCGGCGTGCGTGCCGGCGGCGCATCGAGCAGTAGCGGGACCATCATCTGCTCGCGTAACAGCGCGCCGTGCGTCGAAATGTGCGCGACGGGTTCATAGCGCGCCCGCAGATCCCAATCGGCCGCCGCCGAGAGAATGATGTCGCCGGAGCGATCCGCCGGAACGAGCGACGCGAGTTGCACGATCGCGTCTGGGTACGGCGTCGCGCTCATCGCGCGCCACGCGTCATCTGCATCGAGTGCGTGGAGCGATCCGCCGACGCAGAGCGGGTCTCCGTCGCGCATGGTGTACGAATACCGCACGGATGTCGCATCATGAGACAACGACACATCGGCCGAGCCGCGTGAACTACTGAACACGCGTACCATGGATGCATCGATACCGACCGCCGCGAGATCGATCGACGGTCGCGCGAGTAGGCCATTGAGCGTTGACTGCCAGCGCGTCGCGAGTCGTGGCCACCAGTGTCGCTGTCGACGTTTCGGTTCGAGATACAGGTGGGCCATCGCGTTGCCGCCGACCATCAGGGCCACGTCGGCGCGATGCTGGCGAAGCTTCGGGTGCGAGAGAACGCGCAGTCCTTGGCTCTCGAGCCAACCATGCAGATCATCGTGCTGCGACACCGGTGCGTGGCCATGATCACCGACGACCCACACGCGCAGCGTATCGCCCCAGGCTCCGGCCGCCGCAATCGCGCGCGCGCGCGCCACCGCACGATCGACGTCGCGAATCCCTTCACGCACGACATCGGAGTCGCTGCCGTACGCGTGCGAGAATTTATCTGGGCTCAGAATGCCGAGCATCGACAGGCGCGGCCGCACGCGCTCGAACCGTCGACAGAACTGGTCGACGGCCATCTGTTCGATGCGACGCCATCCCAGCAGGTCGCCACGAAAATGCACGCCAGAGACGCGCATCATCCAGCGCACCCCCCGGCCGATGCGGCCATGTGTCGCACCGCGTCCGATCATCATGAGGCCGGCCAGAGACGGGTGTGCGAAATCGAACAGCGTCGGCACGTCGTGCGAGAGATCGCGATCCGTATGCCAGATGTCGATGCCGACGTAACTGCGCGACTGCCCCATCGCCCAGCGCAACGAGCGAGCGCGATCGAACCAGCGGAGCCCGGGCATCCCGACATGCGCCGGATGTCGCCCCATAACGAACGGCACATACGCCGGCCCGGTGACCGACGGGAACGCCGCCGAGATCTCGTGCAGTCCGCCCGCCGCCCGTAACGCCGCCAGCGCGGGCGCTCGACCTTGGTCGATCTCGTCGCCCATGACGTCCGGCCGGACGCCGTCGGCGACGACAACCAGCAATCGAGCGGTCACGGCGATATCATGTGCAGATGGCGAAAAAGCGAATCATCCAGCCACGAACGGCGAGCGGCAAGACGGCCTCCCCCGACGCGCGGTCGCGCGCCGAAGCGGAATCGCGTGACGCGCTCAAGGCGCGCACGGACGAAGGACATCGCAAGGCCGGTCGCGAACCCGATTCGGAGGGACTCGTGTCGAGCGGTGCGCGGGCGACGCGTCGCATGGACCCGCGACTGATCGATCAGGCGATTCGCGATCGGCCCACGCTGACCGAAGACGAGAAGCTGCTCCAGTCGCCGCAGGCGGATCTGGGTGGCTTCACGCGCACCGATCCGTGGCGTGTCATGCGCATCACGTCGGAATTCGTCGAAGGCTTCGATGCGCTCGCCGAGATCACGAAGGGCGTAACGATCTTCGGCTCTGCGCGCACCGGGCCGGATGATCCGCAGTACGATGCCGCGCGCGAGACCGCGAAACTGTTGGCCGAACAAGGCTTCTCGATTATCACGGGCGCGGGCCCCGGGATCATGGAGGCCGCGAACAAGGGCGCCAAAGAGGGCGGTGGTCATTCGGTCGGATGTAATATCGAGCTGCCCTTTGAACAGGGGGCTAATCCGTACGTGGATACGCTGGTGAATTTCCGGTATTTCTTCGTGCGCAAAACGATGTTCATCAAGTACTCGAATGCGTTCATCATCTTCCCCGGCGGGTTCGGTACACTGGATGAACTGTTCGAGGCCCTCACGTTGATCCAGACCGGGAAAATTTATCAGTTCCCGGTGATCTTGTTCGGCCGCCACTATTGGGCCGGATTGATTCGCTGGATCAGCTCGCGTCTGGTGGGAGAGGGTAAGGTGTCGCCCGGCGATCTCGACCTGCTGCTGCTGACGGACGATCCCGCCGAAGCGGCGCAGGTCGTCATTGATGCCCACGCCGCGCAGGAAGCAACGCGCGGCCGCACGCCGACGCCGTCATTCACGCCGGCGATCACGCCGTAAACGGGCTTATCGCGTCGGCTTGACGGTCGCCGTCTTCGCGAGTGCAGCGCGAAGGACACCGGCGAGGCGCATCGCATCGTCGTTGGCCCAGAAGTGCATGAAGAACAGGCGCGGCTCATCGTTGAGCAGATGATTGTGCAGCGATGTCACCTCGATGCCGCCCTCGCGCAACGCCTTGATCACTGGGTTCACTTCGGACGCGCGCAACACGAAGTCGCCGGTGATCGCCGCCTTGCCGTCGTTCGTCGGTTGAAAGTTGATCGCGGTGCCGAGCCCCATCACACTCGGGATCGTGAACTCGCCGTCGTTGATTGGCTCGACTCGAGCGACGGTCACCTGATACACACCGCCGTTGATACGTCCTTCGTAGCCGAGCGCGCGTACGAGCGCCGATGTATCAATCGCAAACGCGCTCGCTGGTGCTGCGGGTGCCGCCGCGGGCGTACCGGTGAGGGCGACGGCGTCATGTACGGCGCGCGCGATGATCACGGGGTCGCCGTGCGCGTGCATGTGCACGTACAGCACGCGCGGCGACTCGCGAATGAGGTGATGATGAATGGCGGACTGCTCGATGCCGCCCGCCTGCAGTTTTGAAAGCACGGGCTCGATCTCGTCACCCGTGAGAACCAGATCACCCATCGCGACCACGCCGCCGGGTACCGGTTTCATCGCGAGCCAGCTGCCAAGCGCGAGTGATGGACGAATCGCGACGCCGTCGACCGTCACCTTGAGATCACTGCGCGGCATGGTGAAGCGATGCACGTCATCGGACTGCGCGACGCTCGCGCGACCCAACGCCGCGTCGACCGCGACCCAGTTCACCGCGCCGGTCGACATCATGCTCTGATGCGAGGCGGCAGTGCGACCGGCGCAGGCCATCGTAGATGCGGTGGTCGATACCGCGACGATCGATGCCAACCACACGGACGTGTGCGTCGCGCGCTGTCGTTTGAAGTGCATGGGCGTATCCTCGCGAATGGTAGGGAAGTATGCTACAGGAAATCTACCGATCGCGCAGAATGGCGCGCACGATGTGATCGGGTGAATAGTCGCCCGCCGAGATCCAGTGCGTGCGACCACGCGGGCCCAGCAGCTGCGCGCGAATAGCGTCAACGCCGAGTCCGGTTTCCGAGAGCGCGTGCACCTGCGCGATCAGTAACTCGAGCCACGCCGCCTTCGCGGCCAGCAAGTCCACGCCGTCGGGCAGCAATCCGCGATGCGCACAGAAGACGCGCGATGGCTGGCGCGCGATCACGTCGCGCAACGCGCGCAGCTGTTGCGCGGGCGACTCATACACGTGAGCGACGCGAACCCTGACCCCGAGGAAGAGGTCCCCGGCGAAGACGGTGTTCGTGTCATGATCCCACACCACGTGATGGTCCGGCGAATGACCCGGCGCGTGCACCAATGACAGACTGGGGTCATGCAGCGGTATCAGGTCATGTCGCAACGGCTGCATCGCGCGCCAAGTAACGTGGCGATAGAGCCCTATGCGTGTCGGTTGACGCAGTGCCCGGTGGGTCGCCTCGGACATTCGCATTGGGACGCCGCGTGCCGCGAGCCAGGCCACGTTGCCGGCGTGGTCCTCATGCTGGTGCGTGACGATCGCACCGCGGATCGGTTCTGGCTCCAGTAGCGAAGCCAGCTCGCGCTGTGCAGCCGGGAAGCCGGTGTCGATCAGGACATCGCGCACACGAAACACGTGCACGCGGTAGCCCGCGAGACGGCTTCCCCACGACGACAGCCGATACGCCGTCACGTCATCATGCTCGGTGCGTTCGATCACCCGCGGAACATAGTGGCGCCACCAGATGTCTTCATGCCATATTGCAGAGTCAATCGCGCCTGGCCGGGAACGGCCGGGCGCTCGCCTTTTGTCCGACTGCGCCGTCGCCTCGACTGTTGCGTGTTCGTTCGCCGCTCGAGCTCGTGTCGCACCCACAGCAGCCCCGCGCATGTTTCAGGAACTCATCGCCAAGATGGCCCGCGAGGTCGAGGCGCTCAGCTTCGAGCTGAACGTCACGATCCCGCATGAAATCCGGAAAGCCGTCGAACTCGGCGACCTCAAGGAGAACAGCGAGTACAAGGCCGCGCTGGAACGACAGCAGTTCGTGCAGGCGCGCCTCGGACAGTTGACGCAGCGTGTGACGAAACTGGCGAACATCGACATCGCGCAGATCTCTGCCGATAGGGTCGGCCTTGGCTCGCGCGTCGTCGTCAAGGATGAGCAGACCAACGCCACCGAGACGTACGAGCTCGTCTTCGGTGATGCCGGCGAATTGCACGAGGGCCACGTGACGATGGCGTCGCCGATCGGGCGTGCGCTCCAAGGGAAAAGCGTTGGCGAGCAGGCGATTTTCAAACTGCCGACGCGCGTGCGTCGGCTTGTTGTCGTGGAGTTGAGCACCATACATGATCGCAGCGCCGAGGAGTTGATCTGACATGCAACGCGCCCAGTACGTCTCGCGCGGCCCCGTGCCGCAAGAGGTCATTGAATGTGTGGACTTTACGCTGCCGGAGCTTGGCCCCGGCGAAGTCCTTATCGAGATGCTCGCGGCACCGATTAATCCGTCCGACGTCCTGACACTGACGGGTCAGTACGGCATGCTCCCGCCGCTCCCGGCCGTCGGCGGCAACGAAGGAATCGGTCGCGTCGCGGCGGTCAGTGAGGGTGTCACGCTGCCGATTGGCCAGCGCGTCGTGCTGCCGATCGGCGCCGGTACGTGGGTCTCGCATCTGGTCGCGCGCGCCGAGGCGTTGGTGCCGCTGCCGGATGTCGGCGACGTGATTCAGCTGTCGATGCTCTCGGTGAATCCGCCGACGGCCTCGCTGTTGCTGTCGGAGTTCGTGACGCTTGAACCCGGTGAATGGGTCATTCAGAACACGGCGAACTCCGCCGTCGGCCAGTATCTGATCCAACTCGCGAAGCGCCGCGGACTACACACGATCAATGTGGTCCGTCGACAGGACGCGGTCGGGCAACTCGAAGCGCTCGGCGCGGACATCGTGCTCGTCGATGGGCCTGATCTTGCGAAGCGCGTGCGTGACGCGATCGGCACGACCAAGGTGCGGCTCGGCATCGACGCCGCTGCAGGCTCGGCGACGGATCGCATTGCGCAGAGTGTCGCGATCGGCGGTACGGTGGTGACGTACGGTGCGATGAGTGGCGATCCCTGCAAGGTTGCACCGGGTTCGTTCGTGTTTCGCGACGTCACGCTGCGTGGCTTCTGGCTCGCGTTCTGGTTCCGCACGTCGACGCCGGAACGACAGCGCGCGTTGTACGGTGAACTGACGCAGTTGATCGCGCAGGGCGTACTCTCCGCGCCGGTGCAGGCAACGTACCCGTTGTCGCAGATCAAGGACGCGATCGCGGCGGCCGCGGCGGGGCATCGCCACGGAAAAATCGTCGTCGTTCCGTAGTCGTCCGCATACGCGCTCCGTAGATGACGGCGCCGACGATCTGGAACGCGGTCGAGCACTACCTGATCGACCGCCTGCTGCCGCATGACGACGCGCTCGAACAGGCGCTCGCTGACAGCGCGGCGGCCGCCTTGCCGGCCATCAGCGTCGCACCGACCGAGGGCAAGATGCTGTACCTGCTGGCGCGGCTGGCCGGTGCGCGCCGCATTCTCGAGATCGGGACCCTCGGCGGCTACAGCACGATCTGGCTGGCTCGGGCGCTCCCGGCCGATGGGCGACTGATCACACTCGAAATCAGTGAACGGCACGCTGACGTCGCACGCATCAATCTGCAGCGCGCCGGTGTGGCAGAGCTCGTCGATGTGATCGTGGCGCCGGCGCTCGAATCGTTGTCGTGGCTGGCCGCCGGCACATCGGCGCCGTTCGACCTCGTCTTCATCGATGCCGACAAGGACAACAGCGTGCCGTATTTCGAGGCCGCGCTGGCCATGTCACGATCGGGCACGATGATCATTGTCGACAATGTGGTCCGTCGCGGTGAAGTCGCGAATGCGGAGACCGACAACGCCAGTACGCTGGGCGTGCAACGATTGATGGATCTGCTACAGCACGACGCGCGGGTCGACGCCACCGCCGTGCAGACGGTCGGCAGTAAGGGCTACGACGGGATGTTGCTGGCGATCGTTCGCTAGCGCGAAGCTCTTCGTGCCAGTGGCGATGCGCTAATGGAGGGGCCACTCCTGTTCCTGCTGTATCCTCTGTAGCCGGCAATGGCTCGCTTCCAACTGCTCCATCAATTGGTTCTCGCGTGAGCGTTCGAGCGTCACGCCTCGAATGGCGACCGCAACGCCCTTCTCGTTCAGGATCGGCTCGAGTACGCTGCGCACGTGCAGCACCTTCCCGTCGGTTCGCACCAGCCGGTATTCGATGGAGTGCGTCGTGCCGTCTTTGAGATGCCGCGCCCGCGCTGCATCGAGCCGTTCGAGGTCATCCGGATGCACATGCTCGCGGTGCACCGTCGACATCATGTCGTCGTCCGGCGCCAACTGCAGACGGCGAAACGATTCGCCCGATGTCCATGATCGACCCGTGCGCAGGTCGCACTCGAAGCTGCTGACACCGGCCATGCGTTGTGATTCTTCCAGTCGCTGCTGCACCAGCCTCGTGCGGCGTTCCGCGCGCTGCAGTTCCAGATAGAACGTCGCTTGCTTCGCGAGCGCCGCGAGATACATTCGCTGGTCGTAATCGAACTGGCGGGCTTCGCCATGGCTCACGCCGAGTACGCCGATTCGCTCGCCACTGCGCGAAATCAACATGGCCGCGGCGAATGAGCCGATGCGCGGCGTGCCGGTCACCGCATGGTGCGACGCGAATACGGGATGGGCGCGCGCGTCTTCGATGACGGCGAGCAGACCGTGGTCACCGAGCGCGGTCGAGGCGAGTGCGCGGGCGCGACCGATGGCCTCACGATGCGGTTCGCCGAGCATGTGCGCGGCCACCACCCACTCGTTGGCGTTCTCGAACAAGGTCAATTCCGCAGCCCGTGCCCTACAGAAGGCCGCGGCGTCGCGGACAATCTCGTCGAGGTTCTGATCGGGGAGCGCACCCGCCAGCCCCAGCGCTTCGGGGAGGTCGAGCGAACGTGCTTCCGGCGTTTCAGCTGTCTGTGTGGCCACGTGGAGCGCCGAATGAGGGACCGTGTGCGCCCGTCGTGAGCGCCCGTCTCGAGTGTCGGCCGCTGACGCGTAATTCCTGAGCGGGGAAACTCAAGCCAACATGACCCGCGAAGCGCGTCATGCGGCGGTGATCCCGCCGTCAACCGCCAACGCATGACCACACATGTAGGAGCTGGCCGACGAACAGAGGAACAGCGCCGACGCAGCCACTTCGCCGGGACTGCCGAGTCGACCCAGCGGGACGCGCGCTGCGAGATCGGCCTCGGGGAGCCCCGCGTCCAGCATCTGCTGAACCATCGGCGTCAGCGTGAAGCCGGGGCATAGGGCATTGATACGAATCCCGCGCTTGCCGTATTCCAGCGCCGCCGTCTTCGTGAGGCCGACGACGCCGTGCTTGCTGGCCGCGTATGCCGGATGACGCGGGAAGCCGATCAGCCCGGCGACGGAGGCCACGTTGACGATGACGCCGCCGCCGACCGCTAGCATGGCCGGAATCTCGTGGCGCATGCACCGCCAGACGCCGTTCAGATTTACATCGATGACGCGGTCCCACTCGTCTGGGGAATAGTCGGCGGTTCGCACTTCGGCTCCCCCGATGCCGGCCGCGTTGATCGCGATGTCGAGGCGGTGAAAGCGCGTGATTGCTGCGAGCACGGCCGCCTCAACGGCGCGATCGTCACGCACATCACAGGATAGCGCCATCGCCTCAGTCCCCAGTGCGACGATCTCGCGGGCTGTCGCTTCGGCAGCAGCGAACTGGATGTCGGCGACCACCACCTTCGCGTGTTGCATGCCCAACTGCAGTGCGGCGGCGCGCCCAAGGCCGGACGCGCCGCCGGTGATAAAGGCGACCTTCCCGGTGAATTCGGAAATCACAAGAGTGCTCGCAAGGGGGACGGAAGAGACGTCGTGATCAGGTTGCGGTCGAAGCGCGGGAAACTAGTGCTCGACACTTCGATACGCAGCCCGTGACTTGGTGCGAAGTTGTTGCTCGTGTTTAGCGGCTGCAGTGTGACGTTGTAGACCGAGTCCTTCATCCTCAAAGTGGCGTCCTTTCGTCGAGGTATCTATGCGATTTCGAGTCCCTCTTGCTTTCGTACTGTCGCTGGCGGCGTTTGGAACGCTCTCCGCGCACGACATGTTCTGGCGATTAACGACGTTCTTCGTCGCGCCGGAGAGTGCGGTCCGTATGCCCGTGCTGAATGGCACGTTCTCACGGAGTGAGAATTCCATCGAGTGGTCGCGTGTCGCGGATTTAAGCGTCGTGTCATCCGTTGGACGGGACGCGCAGGACAGTGCCCATTGGGAGACGCGCGGTGATACGTCGTCGCTACGGTACCAGACGCGAGGCAGCGGGACGTACGTCGTCGGATTGTCCACCCGCACGCGCGACTTCGCGTTGAAAGCATCCGCATTCAACTCGTATCTCGCGGACGACGGAATTCCCGACGTACTCGTCGCGCGTCGGGCCGACGGCACGTTGTCGCACGACGCGCGCGAGCGTTATTCCAAACACATCAAAGGTATTTTTCAGGTAGGCGCCACTCGATCGCGCGGGTGGCAGACCGTCCTCGGGTATCCGGCCGAGATTCTGCCCCTGCAGAATCCCTATGAACTCGCACCAGGCGCGACGCTTCAGGTTCGTTGTCTGGTTGACGGAAAGCCCATTGCCAACCAACTGGTGCAAACCGGCGGTCGCATTGGCGCCACCGGGGATCGGCGCATGCAGAGCTATAGCACGCGCACGGACAGCAACGGGGTGGCCTCGGTGCGTCTCGATCGCGCTGGTCTTTGGTATGTGAAGTTCATCCGGATGGTGCCGATATCGGATGGAACGGTCGACTACGAATCAAAATGGGCGACGTTGACGTTCGAGGTTCGGGCGCGGAAATGATCGCCGTTCACATGACGTCGTCGGGAACGCCTCGCGCTACTGCCGCATCGGTGCGCCAATCACGTGCCAGACGGTGTTCCCGACGTCATCCGCCAGCCGCCGTGCGCCGTTGTGGTCGATCACCAGGCCGACTGGACGCCCATTCGCCGTTCCGTCGTCATTCACGAAACCGGGCAGTACATCGACGGGTGGCCCCGCGGGTCTGGGGTCGCGAAAGGGAACGAAGATGACCTTGTAGCCACTGCGCGGCTGGCGATCCCACGAACCGTGCTGGCCCAGCGAGGCCGAGTGTGGACGGAGCGCGTAGGCCGGCACGATCGCTGACGATACACGCAGCGGTTGCGGCGGCTTCACACGCGAGTTGAGATGCGTTCCGCAATCGCTGTATGGCCATCCATATAGGCCGCCGTCGCGGACGGCCGTGATGTAATTGGGTACCAGATCCCTGCCCAATTCGACGCGCGAGATCGGTCTCGTTCTCGAGGCCGTTCTCGCCCGCGTTCCTGTTGGAGCCGACGCCGACGTACGAGCGCTCCCCATCGACCGACGCGAGCAGACTTTTTGTCCAGTGATGCCTATCATAACGGTCCGAAACGGAAACTGCAGGATCGCATCGTCGGTCGCCACAAACACCACAGTGTCGACGAGTGTCATGCCGAATGGCGAGTGCACACCACGCAGCACGGTGCGTCGCGTTTCGGCAATGCCGTCGCCGTCGAGGTCGCGCAGCCGCGCAATGCGATCCGGCGAGGGGACGGCGCCTCCCGCACGCGGTTGCAACCGGTTGAATGCCCACGCGTGAAACCCGTGACTGACCTTCGGCGGCGCGTTGGTCTCCGCCATGAGCACATCGCCGTTCAGCAAGACGCTTAGCCACCGCGGATGCTCAAGGCCGCGTGCGAAAGCATCCACGCGCCGTCACGACGTTGATGGTCGGAAATGATCGATGTGCGCGCCGCCGGGAGCTGTGGAGTCGCACCAGTGCCATCGGCAACCGACCGACGTGCCGAGCCGCCACCGGCCGTCGCCACGAGCAGGCCGCACAACGCGCGCGATGCGATGCCGACGAATCGTTTCGCCGAGTTGAACCGGGAGGGCACGTGCGCGCACCGATGGACGGAACGCCGCCACTTCCCGAATGACATCGGCGGCTGGACGAAATGGACCACTTCGCCGGTCGCACGCACCAGCGCCCGCAGGAGCTGTCTCCGTTGTTTACTGAGCGCGAGTCGACGACCAGCCGCGCCGACTCGAGCGACGCTCAGATGGCGTCGATGCGGAATATTCGTGCCGTGTCGGCCGCATACGCCGTGAGCTGCGCGTCGGTATCTTCGGCGCGCCAGCCGAGGAGTGTTGCCATGATCGGCGCGATGCGCGCGGCGGCCCCGCGACCATGATCCCGCGTTTCAAAAGCGATATGGGTGCGCCGAATCAAGACATCCGACAGGGTCATCGCCATTTCCTCGTCGACGGCAAACGGTATTTCCGCCAGCAGGTACGGGAGATGTTCGACGACGCGATGCGAGAACGTTGCATCGTGTAGCGCGTACGCCCAGACCTTTCGCCAACGACTGCCGAAGGCGATCACCAATCGCTCGGCGACGGCAGCGTCCGTCACGACCGCGCGCACATCGTGCAGGAGCACCTCTCGCGAAACGAAATCACCACCAGGCAACGCCGAACGCTCGCTGGGTCTGACCGCATGCTGCAATGGACGTGTGCCGTCGACGCCGGCGTGAGCGAGCTCGTGGCGCGCGTGCGATAACACGTCGACCGCCATGGCGCGATAGGTCGTCAACTTGCCGCCGGTCACGCTCACTAATCCATCGGCGCGATGGGTGATGGCATGTTCGCGCGACGCCGCGTTCGCGGCCTGTTCACCGGCGCGCGCTGAGGCCAGCGGGCGTATGCCGGCCCACGCGGAAATCACGTCGTCCATCGTCAATCGCGCGTTCGGAAAGATCGCGTTGGCGCTCCGCAGCAGATACGTCACGTCCTGTTCGGTCGCGCGAATCTCATCGGGTCCGCGGCGTGCCGGGTTTTCCGTTGTGCCGATGATCGCGTGCGCGCCGGCCGGCAACGCGAACATCACCCGACCATCCAACGGCGAGACGATCGTCACGGCATCGTTGTTGCCGAGTCGCTGCCGCGGCACCGCGATGTGCGCGCCGGCAGAGCCGAGCACGGAGCTGGTGCTCGATGCACCCGTCAACGCTGCCGTTGCGTCGCTCCACGGTCCGGTAGCGTTCACAACCACGCGCGCCTGCACGTCGAACGAGGCACCACTGATGCGATCGTCGACGCGCACGCCCGAGAGTCGCGCTCGCGGCCCGGTGCGCACACCACCGACCACCGCCACATGATTCGCGACGATGGCGCCTTCTTCCTTCGCGGCGATCGCGCTGGCGAGCGTCAGTCGCGCGTCGTCGGTCGCCGCATCCCAGTAGCGCGCGCCGCCAACGAGACCGTCCTGCAGCAGGGCCGGCTCGACGTTCAGCACGTCCGCGGCTGACAGCGATTCGTGGTGACGCTGATTGCGAAAAAGCGCAAGCGCATCGTACAGCATGAGCCCCGCCCGCACTTTCCATCGGGGCACGCGGGCACCGCGATAGACTGGCCACGTGAACGCCAGCGGTCGCACGAGGTGCGGGGCCAACGTTAGCAGCAGGCGCCGCTCGCGGCTGGACTCGAACACGAGCGACAGGTGCCCGTGCTCCAGATAGCGGACGCCGCCGTGCACCAAACGCGACGAGCGGCTGGAGGTCCCGCTAGCGAAGTCGTCGCGCTCGAGCAACGCGACCCGCATGCCGGCAAGCGCCGCTTCGCGCGCCACGCCAGCGCCCGTGATGCCGCCGCCGACTATCGCGAGATCGAACAGCTCGGTCGACAGCGACGCCAGCATGGCGCGGCGGGCGCCAAGCACACGCACATCGGGAACGGGCGGTGATGCGGCATCGGCCATACACGCACTAATGCGCTGTCGCCTTCCTGCGCGCCAGAGGCACGTTAGCTTCGAGACATGCCTTCCTTCGGAAATCGCCGCCGCGTCGCCATCGTCGCCGGCGTGCGTACCCCGTTCGCGCGGTCTGGCACGACCCTCAAGGACTACACCGCGCTCGATCTGGGTAAGTTCGCCGTCGCCGAACTTATGCAGCGGACGAATCTGGACGGCGCACTCGTGGACCTAATGGTCTACGGGACGGTGCTGCCCTCCGTGATGGCGCCAAATATCGCGCGCGAAGTATCGCTGCTCCCGCATTTCCCGCGTACGGTGCAGGCCTACACGGTCGGCCGTGCATGCGCGTCGGCGAATCAGGCCATCACCGATGCCGCGGACCAGATTGCGCTCGGCCATGCCGACATTGCGATCGCTGGCGGTGCCGAGTCGCTGACCCAGGTGCCAATTCTCCACGCGCGCGGCATGAGTGACGTGCTCGTCGCCGCGTCGAAGGCCAAGTCGATGTCACAGCGCCTGTCGATCTTCGCCAGGCTGCGTCCGCGCGATCTCGTGCCCATCACACCGGCGATCTCCGAGCCCAGTACCGGTGAATCGATGGGGCAGTCGGCCGACAAGATGGCGAAACTCAACGGGATTTCGCGCGAAGCACAGGACCGATTCGCATTGCGCTCGCACCGTCTCGCCGCGCTGGGCACGACTGATGGCCGGCTGACGGCGGAAATCGCGCCGATGCCGGTGCCGCCGTCGTACGCCACGATGATGTCGACCGACAACGGCATTCGCACCGACAGCAGCTATGAGCAGCTGTCGGTGCTCAAGCCCGTGTTCGACCGACGATATGGCACGGTCACCGCCGGGAACGCGTCGCCGCTGACCGACGGCGCATCGGCGGTGTTGCTGATGTCCGAAGATCGCGCGAAGGCACTGGGCTATACGCCGCTCGCGTTCATCAAGTCGTATGCATACGCCGCCGTCGATCCGGGCGAGCAATTGCTGCAGGCGCCGGTGCTGGCGGTGCCGACGGCGCTCGCGCGCGCGGGCCTGACGTTGCGCGACATGGATCTCGTCGATATGCACGAAGCGTTCGCGGCGCAGGTGCTTAGTAACATCCAAGGGCTTGCGTCGAAAGCATGGGCCGCGCGCGCAGGATTCAGCGAGGCGACGGGCGAAATCGACGAGTCTCGACTAAACGTCATGGGTGGCTCGCTATCGATTGGTCATCCCTTCGGTGCAACCGGCGGACGCATCGTAACGTCGCTGTGCAATGAGCTCGCACGGCGCGGCGGGCAGTTCGGGCTGCTCACGGTGTGTGCGGCTGGCGGCATGGGCCATGCGATGGTGGTCGAACGCATATGAGCGCCACGAACCTGAATGCCATTGTGCTACTCGCCGATGACGCGACCGGTATCACGCTGACGCTCGACGACGGCGTTGGGGTGTTGACATACGATCTCCCCGGTTCGCCGGTGAACACGTTGAACAGGCGCGTCGCGCTGGTGCTCGAGCGCGTCTTCACCGAGATCGAGTCGAATGCCTCGATCTTGGCCGTCGTCATCATGAGCGGCAAAGTCGATTCATGGATCGCCGGGGCCGACATCGATGAACTCGGCCAGATCACCTCGGCGAGCCAAGGCGAGTCGATGTCGCGCGCCGGTCAGCAGTTGCTCGATCGACTCGCCGCGATCGCCAAGCCGACCGTTGCGGCACTGCATGGCGCAACGTTGGGCGGTGGCCTCGAAGTCGCGCTCGCCTGTCGCCATCGCATCGCCACCGAGCATCCGAAGACGGTGCTGGCACTCCCCGAGGTGCAACTGGGATTGATTCCCGGTGCTGGCGGCACGCAGCGCTTGCCGCGCACCGTCGGACTGCAGGCCGCGCTCGACATGATGCTGACCGGCAAGAACGTCCGTGCGAAGAAGGCGCTGCAGATAGGACTGGTGCACGAAGTCGTGCATCCGTCAATCTTGCATGCCGTCGCGATGCAGCGCGCGCAACAGCTGGGACGCGGCGAGACGATAGCGCTCGAGTCGCGCGCACACGGCGCGACGGCAATGCTGCTCGAAGACAATGCGCTCGGACGTCGCGTGGTCTTCACGCGCGCGCGCGACAGCGTACTGAAAAAGACGAACGGCAAGTATCCCGCGCCGCTCGCGGCGATCGACGCCATGCAGCGCGGCTATCGCGACGGCGTGGAGGCGGGACTGCGCGCGGAAGCGGCGCACTTCGGCGCGCTCGCGGTATCGCCCGAGTGTCGGCAGCTGGTCTATTTGTTCTTTGCGACGACCGCACTGAAGAAGGAGAGTGGGCTTCTCGATGGCGTGACGGCGACGCCGTCCCGGGTGACGCGACTTGGCATCCTCGGCGCCGGCTTCATGGGGGCGGGCATCGCGTCGGTCGCGGTGCAAGCCGGAACGCTGGTGCGCCTCAAGGATGCCTCGCTCGATCGCGTCGCTGCTGGATGGCGGGCGGTGCGTGACGTCGTGCGCGAGCGACTGAAGAAGCGGCAGGTCACGCGACTGCAGATGGACGATCTCCTGTCGCAAGTGGGCGTGACGACCGACTACCGTGGCTTCGCGGGCACACAGATGGTGATCGAAGCGGTCTTCGAAGATCTCGCAATAAAGCATCAGGTGTTGCGCGAAGTCGAAGCGGTGGCGCCGAACGCGATCTTCGCCTCGAATACGAGCACAATTCCGATTCGCGAGATCGCGAGTGTGTCGGCGCATCCCGACCGCGTCATCGGGATGCACTTCTTCTCGCCGGTGCACAAGATGCCGCTGCTTGAGGTCATCGTGACCCCGGAGACGAGCGCGAACACGACGGCGACGGCGGTGCAGTACGGTCGTCAGCTCGGCAAAACCGTCATTGTTGTGCGCGATGGGCCGGGCTTTTACGTGAATCGCATCCTCGGTCCGTATCTCAACGAAGCGGGTAATCTGTTGGATGACGGCGCTGGTATCGACGCGCTCGATGCGGCATTGACGTCGTTCGGATTTCCCGTGGGTCCGATCACGTTGCTCGATGAAGTCGGACTCGATATCGCGGGCAAGTCGGGCCCGATCATGGCCGCCGCGTTCGGCGCGCGCATGCAGCCATCGCGCGCGCTCCATCGCGTCATCGAAAGTGGCCGCCTTGGTCGTAAATCCAAGCGCGGGTTCTACCGCTACGACGACGGCGGCAAACGGCAGGGCGTCGATGACGGCGTGTATGCGCTCACCGCGGCGGGTGCGGCACGACGGACGTTCGACGTCGTCGAATTGCGGCGGCGCACGGTCCTGCCGATGCTGAACGAAGCGGTGCGCTGCTTGGACGACGGGATCATCCGCTCACCGCGTGATGGAGACATCGGTGCGGTGTTCGGCATCGGGTTCCCGCCATTCCTCGGTGGGCCGTTCCGTCACCTCGATACGATCGGCGCGGCCGTGATTGTGCAGCAGCTGGATGAACTCGAGGCGCGGTTCCCCGGGCGGTATGCGCCGGCCGAGCGACTGCGGTTGATGGCGAAGCACGGCACGCGGTTTCATGGGTAATTTGCGGTGGTAGTCTTCAACAAAAATATTCGGAGGCGTCATGACTGACCTACATCCCCGTATCACCGAAATCGTCGCCGATCTCGAACTCGCACACCGCGAGCTGGTCGATACGGTGATGTCGATCCCCGCCGAGCAGCGCGAAGCGAAAGCCGACGGCACGCAATGGACGGTGGCGCAGAATGTCGAGCATCTGGCCCGCGTCGAAGACTCCATCGGTCGATTGATGTCGAAGCTCATCGCACAGGTCACTGCATCTGGCGCCCGCGAGACTGAAGCGAGCTCGCTGCTCGGCTCGCTCGACCGGCTCGGCATTGCCGTGCCCACCGTGCGCGTTGCGGCACCGGAGCGGTCGCACCCGATGGAGGGCCTGCCGACGGCCGAATCGCTGGAGCGGTTCGCGGTGGCGCGCGGTCGGATGATCGATGTGCTGAAAGGCGCGTCCGGACTCGCGCTGACCACGGCGACTGCGCCACATCCGTATTTCGGTGAGCTGAACGTCTACCAGTGGGGCATTACCTCGGCGCAGCACACGCGTCGTCACATCTGTCAGATTCGCGCCGTCGCCGGACTTGGCGCCTCCTGATGGCCCCCCGGCTATATTCCTCTGGTCGTTCGGCGACTGGCTCATCCAGATAGCTGCGCCTCCGTCCTTTCCGCTCCCTCATGCTGCGTACGTCGCTGCTGTACCTGTCGCGTCAACCACGCGTCTTCAATTTCATCAAAAACGTCGGCTTTGCGCGCAAAATGGCGTCGCGATTCGTCGCGGGCGAGACGATCGAGACGGCACTCGACGCCGTCGCGGCGCTGAACGCAAAAGGCATCTCGGCGTCACTCGACCTGCTGGGCGAGAGCGTCTCGAGCGAGGCCGAAGCGCGTGCGACGGGTCGGCAGTATCTGCAGATTCTCGATCGCATCGACCAGCGCACGCTGAACGCGAACGTTTCCGTCAAGCTCACCGCGCTCGGCCAAGACATCTCCGATGCGCTCGGCGTTGAAATCGTGCGACAGGTGCTGGAACGCGCAAAACAGTACAATTCGTTCGTGCGCCTCGATATGGAGTCCAGCGCCTACACCGACCGCACGCTCGATACCTTCGAGCAGGCGCTCTATCCGGATTTCCGCGACAACGTCGGCGTCGTGCTGCAGAGTTCCCTGCGGCGCACCATCGATGACGTCGAGCGCGCGAACCGGCTGCAATGTCGCGTGCGCATCTGTAAGGGCGCCTATCTCGAGCCGCCCGAGGTCGCGTTCCCAGCGAAGGCCGATGTCGATCGCAATTACGTCGAAGCGATGCATCGCCTGATGGAGCGCGGTCGTTATCCCGGCATCGCAACGCACGACGAAGTCATCATCAACGGGGCCAAGCAGTTCGCGAAAGTGAAGGGCATTCCGAACGATCGCTACGAGTTCCAGATGCTCTACGGCGTGCGGCGCGACCTGCAGGAGCAGCTCGTCGCCCAAGGATATCGGGTGCGCGTGTACGTGCCATTCGGCACGCAATGGTATCCGTATCTCATGCGACGCCTCGCTGAACGACCGGCAAACATCGCCTTCATGACCGGCAATATCGTGAAGGAAGCGCTGGGTGGCGGTAGCACGACGCGCGACGCCGCGCGTACCGGGGCGCGCTGAGCGAGCACGCGGGCCACCACATTCCCCCGGATCAGAGCAAGGGGGACGAAACAACACTGGGCGGGTACATGGCCGTCCATGCACGTCCCGCGGCGTTTGACGGCGTCGATGGCTTTTCGTACTCCGTCGATATTCTCACCGACCAAACTGGCGACGTAAGCGCACCGTGGGGTGCCTATCTCTTCTTCGTGAAGTGGGGCGCCGGCGAACCACAGGTCGCTGGCCATATCGAGACTGGGTTTCTTGTCACGGGCACCAACGAGTCGCTCCTGCGTCGGCAGATCGGCGCGATGGCCCTCGCTACCGTCAAAGCGACGCTCGACGGTCTGATTCGTACGGCGGGCGACGCGATAGGCGGTGTGCCACGCGATACGTCGTCGCGGCCATGGTGGGAAGTCGCCGCCACGTACGACGAGCAGGACGCACGAGACAACGCCGAGCGGCCCTCGTGATCGCGCGCGACGCGGTGGTGCTGCAAGGCACGGGGGGGATCTGGCGGGTGCTGACCGATGATGGCGAGACGTTCGCCGTTTCGATGCGCGGCCGACTGAAGCATGAAGCGCGCGCCGGCATGAAGCTCGCCGTCGGTGATCGTGTGCTCATCACGCAGGACGAGCGCGAGTCGGCGTTCGCGATCGAGGAGATTCATCCGCGGCGCAGCAAACTGGCGCGGCGCAATCCGAGTGGCGCGCGCGGCGAACGCATCGTGGTCGCGAATCTCGATCAAGTGCTGGTCGTGTTTTCGGCGGCGAAGCCCGAACCGCATCCGCGCATGCTCGACCGGTTTCTCGTCATCGCGGAAGCGAATGGCCTCGCGGCGCGTATTGTGGTGAACAAGATCGATCTCACGAGTGAACGTGAGGCGCGCGAACGCTTCAGCGAGCAGATCGACGCGGGCTACCCGATTCACTTCACCAGTGTGCGCTCGAACACCGGGCTCGAGGAGCTGCGGGCAGAAGTGGAAGGGAAGGTGTCCGCGCTCACCGGACCGTCGGGCGTCGGCAAGTCGTCGCTGATGAACACGCTTTTCCCCGGACTCGATTTGCGCACGGCCGAGATCAGCGAAAGCGTGAACAAAGGACGTCATACCACTGTGGGGGCGGTGCTACACCCACTGCCCGGCGGCGGCTTCGTCGCGGACACGCCGGGCCTGCGCGAAGTCGGGCTATGGGGCATCGAAGCCGGCGAACTCTCGCACTGCTTCCCGGAATTTCGCCCCTACGTGCACGATTGTCGGTTCGGCGACTGCACGCACCTCGTCGAGCCCGGGTGCGCCATTCGCAGTGCGGTCGAAGCTGGCACCATCACGCGCGGCCGGTACGAGAGCTATCAGAAGCTTCGGGAAGAGCTGATCGAGGCGGCGCTCAACCCGTGGTGACCCGGAGCGACCGAGTCCGGCATAGAATCGTCAAGCGGACAGATCCGGATTTCGACGGGTGGCGTAGCTGATGAACACCACTCGATGCGAACCGTTACCTGCCCATCACTGTCGGCCACCTCACGTGGTCTGTACCCCGGAATGCTTCGGGGCTACGTTGATCGTCATGTTATGGATCGCCGGTCCCAGCGCGTCATCTCGTTCGAGCCGTACGCCGTGAGCACTGCGACCGCGGTCGACGGCGAGTCCGCCATCAACGACGATCAGTCATTGGTGACAGCGATGGCGCGTGGCCAGGAACGGGCCGCGGCACTGCTCTACGACCGGCATGGTGCGGTCATGTATGGGCTGGCGTTGCGCATGGTGGCGGAGCCGGCCGATGCGGAGGATGTGGTGCTTGACGCGTTCGCGCAGGCCTGGCGTGATGCAGAACGTTTCGATACGTCACGGGGGTCGGTGCTGGGTTGGTTGACGACGATCGTGCGGACCCGCGCGCTCGACGCCATTCGCGCGCGCAGTCGGCGTGCGAAGATGATCGAATCGGCATCGGTGCAGCTTGATGAACCGGCGGCGATGGGTGAAGGTATGCCGTCCCCAGATCGCGCGGTCGAAGATACGGAACGTGCGGTCGCGGTCAGCTCAGCGCTTCGCGTGTTGCCCGAGCCGCAGCGTCGCGCGATCGAACTGGCCTTCTTCGAAGGCCTCACCCATCAGGAAGTTGCGGACCGATTGCGAGAACCGCTCGGCACTGTAAAGACCCGAATTCGTCTGGGGATGCTGAAATTGCGAGACCTGCTGGGCGGCCTCGCTCCGGAGCCCGTGTCATGAAACCCTGGACGATCGACGAATTGCGCGAACTCGCGCCCGGGTTCGTGATGGGGACGCTGACGAGCGACGAACTCGCATTATTCAACGCGGCGATGACCGATCCGGCCACCGCAGCGGAGCTGCAGCCAGAATGTGACGCGCATCGTGCCGCCCTCGAATTTCTCGCCACCGAAGTGGCCGTCACACCACCACCGTCGTTGCGGCAACGCCTGCAGACTCGTATCGCCGACGAAAACCGCGCGCATGACCACGTGGTCGACGAGGTGCCACTGAGTCTCGCCGAGACCGTCGAAGCGCCGGTCATGCAGCCGAGTCTCACGCTGGAGAGCGCGTCCGATCGTCGCACCGGCGAACGTCGCGCGACTCGTGTGACGCCGCCGTACAATCCGAATGTGCAACGCCGGAGTTCCGCGCCCGCGTGGATTACGACGGGTGTATTCGGTCTCGCGATGGCGGCGTCGCTCTTCTTTGCGCTCAACCTGCGCGGCAAGGTGCAAGGACTCGAGGGCGATCTCTCGCGCGAGCAACGGCTCTCGAAGAAGGTCGTCGAGCGGCTGGCCGGTCGCGACTCAATTGTGTCGTTGCTGACGCGCTCCGAGGCGAACCTCGCACTTGTGACGATGACCACGACGGATTCAGCGCGCTCCCTGCAGGTTTTCTGGAACAAGCGGACCGGCGACGCGATCATGCATGCATCGGGCTTCGCGCAGGTCGCGAAGGACCGAACGTACGTTCTCTGGCTCATTCGGAGCGGCAAACCGGAAGCGGTAAAGCTGTTCGTTCCCGACGCGGACGGACATCGGCTCATGAACGCGGTCGCGATCGTCGGCGGGCCCGATGGCGTCACCGCATTCGCCGTCACCGAAGAACCGGCGGCCGGATCACCACAGCCGACGATGACACCGTTCTTGGTGGGGACCGTCGCACCCAAGTAGCACGCGAATCGATGTCCCGCGGTTAAGTCCCGCGGCTACGTCCGGCTCGCTGGTCAGTCTCGTCGGAGTCGCGCCACCAGCGCGAGCGGCACATCGCGCAGCCCCGGCCACCGCGTCGTATCGCTCAAGGTCCGCACCAGCATCTGCGCGGACAACCCGCCATCGAGCATCATCGCGCGATCCGCGCCGAGTCGCCGCATGATCTCGGCCATTTCGGGCGTGGTCGGACCGATCGGAACGCGTGTCGCGACACCACCGGGCGCTTCGAATCGCGAAAGTGCCAGCAGTACCTGCGTCTCGCCGTTCCGGTCACGCGAGACGCCGATCGCCAGACGCGCATCGCGATGCGTGAGGTCGATGCCGGACGTCGTACTGCACAGAGCGCGCAGCGCCTGTGACGCGCCGACAAGCAGCATGGGATAGCTCTGCACCGCCTCGATCGCGCGCAGCGGTGAGCGCCACGACGCGATCTCTTGTGGCGTCAGAATGGCGATGCCACCAGCGCTGTCGACGACGAACGCGCCTGCCAGCGGGCCGACACCCGGTGGCTGCAGTTCCTTTTGCTTGTGCACGACCCAGCCCCACGGGCCGGCATCAGTAAATTGTCCCGCGTTGACCGCAACGACGGCATCACTCGGCGCTTCGTTCAAAGACCACGGAATCATCACATCATCGCGACGCGCGATGTCCAACGCAAATCGCAGCCGCGTCGCCGGCATGCGCGCGACGATGATGCGCGAGCGAATACCCTTGGCGCCGAGCCGCACCGGCCACTCGGCCCACTGTACGACGTCGCCGTGCCACGTGAGCGTCGGCGCGGTCGCAACCGCTCCGGACGTGCCGCATCGAATGGCGGAAATGCGCGTCGATGGAGGCTGCGCGAGTGCAGATACAGGAAGCGCCGCGATCAGCACGCGGCGCTTCCACTGTTGCATGAGGCTGGTGAGAATCACCAAGACTTGATGTCGTTCCAGCTGGCCCACTGCAATGTGTTTGTCTTCCACACTGGTCCGAACGCCTTGAGTTCCGCCGCCTTCGCGCTCAGGGCCGCCACTTCGGCGTCGGTGAACTTGTATGCGGCGGGCGGCAAGTCGCCGGTCTGCTGCAACTGCCAGATCGCGATGGCTTCGCGGATCCGACCGAACTGACCCGCCGTCATGCCACCACGCTTGTCAGCGGGAATGTCAAACGCATCATCACCGCGAATGTTCGAAGCTTGTAGCCCGGAATTCGCCCCGCTGGCGGCCATCTTCGTGGTCCGCTCGAAATCCGTCGCGCGCTTGTTCAGCACCGCTGCCGGTGTGTACGGCGTGGCGCCACATGACGCGGTATTCGGAAACATGAACTCCATGTACTGCGTCTGCATGACCACCGACGTGTCGCTCAGGTAGACGAACTCGCGGAACTTGCCGGCGGCCTGTGCGGCGCCCATGCGTTGCGAGACGGAGGTCAGACGCTTCGAGAACGCCGTGCCCTTGGGAGTCTGGCTCCACAACAGATCCGGCATCACATCACCACCCTTCGTGGCCTTCTCCAGGCAGTCGTTCACTGCCTTGCGCCTGGCCGACACCGCCTCGGCCGCGACGACCGCCGTCTTCTCACTCGCGCGCTCCTCCATCTCCAATCGCGCCGACGCGAGATACGGCTGCAGCACGCCGAGAATCGTCGTCAGCCGAGCCTCGGTAATCGCATAATCAACGCGCGGCTCCTTCGAGCCGGGCGGCGTTGGCGTCTCGGGCTTCTTGCCGCCCGCCGCTTCCTTCGCAACGTCCTTCACCGCGTCGCCGGCGATCTTCCTCAACCGGCCCAGCTGCGCCGACGCGGGCGTCGCCATCGACAACGACATCGCGACTACCACACCCGCGCACGACCACCTCGTCATTCGGCTACGCATTCGGCTACGCATGATGGCTCTCCGACAGAGTTGAGACCAACGGGAACACCGCAATCTATGGCGACAGGCGCTGACGTTGCCATACGCCGGTCACCCGCCGAAACTGTATCCGGTCATGCAGCCGGCTCGGTCGCCCCTGCCAGAACTCCACCTCCTCCGGCACCACGCGAAATCCGCCCCAGTGGTCCGGTAATGGCACGACGCCTTCGGCAAATCGTGACGCATTGGTCGCAATCTCCGACTCGAGCTCCGAACGGGACGACAGCGGGGCACTCTGGTGCGACGACCACGCACCGACACGGCTCGGCAGCGGACGAGACTGAAAATACTCGTCCGACTCCGCGCGACCCACGCGTTGAACCGCACCAGCGATGCGAACCTGCCGCTCGAGCTCTGGCCAAAAGAAGCACAACGCGGCGTGCGGATTGTCTGAGAGCTCTTGGCCTTTGCGGCTGCGGTAGTCCGTGTAAAACACGAAGCCGCGTGCATCAGCGCCCTTCAACAACACGATTCGCGCCGACGGATACGCGTCCGGCGTCGACGTGGCAAGACACATGGCGTTCGGTTCGTGTACCTCGGCCGTCACTGCGTCGTCGAACCAGCGGTTGAACTGCACAATCGGATCGGCATCAACGTCGGCTTCGTCCAGCGACGCGCGACGGTAGTCGGTTCTGATATCGGCGATAGACATGTTTCAAGCACCTCCGGGAGGTAAGGACGCGCGCTCACCACCGGCGAATCGGCGCAGTACGTCGTACACGGCGTCCAGTTCGTCGTCCGTCGTGCAATACGGTGGCATGAGGCACGCCACATTCGCGAGCGGACGCAACAGCACGTGCTGTTCGAGCGCGAATGCAGTGAGGGCCTGTCCAAGTGTCGTTACAGTGCCCGGTGCGGCCTCGAATTCGATCGCGGCGATCGTGCCAAGTTGTCGTACCGCCCGGACGCCCTTGGTGCCTCGCAGCGACTCGAGCTGACGCGCATGGGCAACTTCGATGCGCACACGGTGGTCCTCACTCTCTTCGTCGAACAGTTCAAGGGACGCGAGTGCCGCCGCGCACGCGATGGCATTCGCGGCGTTGACGTGCCCTCGCGAAAAGGTCCGCGACGCCTCTGTACTGCGAAACGCATCGTAGATCACCTCCGTCGCCGCGGTCGCACCAAGCGCCAACGCGCCGCCGGTCAACGCCCCGCCCAGGCAGAGCAGGTCGGGCGCGATGTCGGCGCGATCGCAGGCGAACAAGGGTCCGGTCCGCCCAAAACCTGTCAGCGTTTCGTCGGCGATGAGATGCAGGCCCGCCGCACGTGTCTTTTCGCGGATCGCGCGCAGGATGTCTTCATCCCAGACGAGCATGCCGCGCGTGCTCAGCAACAGCGGCTCGACGATCACCGCGGCCAGTTGAGCGCCACGTGCGACAATCAGCGCATCGAGCGCCTTGAGCATGCCACGCGACGTCGGCTCCGGCAGCCGGACCACCTCGACTCCTGCGGTCGCGGCGGCAAACCATTCGCCATGCTCCGCCTGTTCGAAGGCGGCGATGACCTGCCGCGGTGTTCCCGCATTGGCGAACGATTGCAGCGACATGCTGACGGCGATCTCTACTGCCGTCGCACCGCTGTCGCTGAAGAACAGGCGTGATAGCCCGCGCGGCATGCGCGCAATGAGTTCGGCGGCGAGCGCTGCGGCGGGTTCGTGCGTCAAACCCGTGAACGACACTTGGCCCAACGTGCTGGCCTGTGCCGCGATAGCACTCGCAATGTCGGCATGCGCGTGACCATGCGTCGTCACGCCCCATGAAGAAATCGCATCAAACATCGGCGCGCCTGACGTTGGATACAACCATGCGCCGCTCGCGCGCTCGACATGCACGGGAATCGGCGCATCCAAATGCTGTGTCTGTGGGTGCCACAGCCGCGCCGCGTCGTGCAACAGGACGTAGTCGGGCGCATCGAATGGCGCCCCTTCGTCGTCGGGCTCGTTGAACTGCGGATCGCCGTAATCGTCAAATGGATCGCGTGGTGTTTGCATCGTAGTCTCTTGAGGTTAGCCGAAGACGCCGCGCAAGACGTCGATCACATTGGCCGCGAGTGCATCGACAGTCTCCTGCGGATGCACCGCAGACACGGAAATGCGCAGGCGCGACGTGCCAGTCGTCACGGTCGGTGGACGAACACCACCCACCAGAAAACCGCGTCGGCGCAGTTCGCCGACGACCGCCATCGTGCGATTCGCCTCACCGATAACGACCGGTACGATGAACCCATCGGCCGCACCGGGCACCTGACGGCCGGCATCGCGCAACCGCTCACGCAGGCGGCGCGCGCGTTCACGCACGGCGTCTCGACGCCAGGGCTCGACCTCCGCGATGCGCAATGCTTCCAGCGAAGCCGCAGCGAGCGCTGGTGGTGTGCCCGTCGTGAAAATGAACGAGCGTGCGCGACTCGTGAGGAATTCGATCAACGTCTGCGAACCGGCCACCCACGCGCCGGACGTGCCGAGTGCTTTGCCCAGCGTGCCGACGACCACATCGATGCGCCCAGTCACACCGAAGTGTTCAATGGCACCCGATCCGCCTTCGCCGAGAATGCCGGTGCCGTGCGCGTCGTCGACGTAGCTCCAGGCACCGAAACGGGACGCGAGGTCGACGAGGCCATCCAACGGGAAGAGATCGCCGTCCATCGAAAACACACCTTCGACCACGATCAACGCCCGGCGATAGCGGCCGCGATCCGCATCCATCATTGCAGCGAGTTCATCGAGGTCGCGATGCGGAAAGATCCGCACGGCGGCCTTCGACAGTCGGCACCCGTCAATCAGCGACGGATGATTGTTTTCGTCGGAATAGATCACATCATTGGGGCCGACGAGCGCCGGAATCACTCCGATATTCACCATGTATCCCGACGGAAACAGCAGCGCGCTGTCGCAGCCTTTGAAACGCGCGAGCGCGCGCTCGAGATTTTCGTGAATCGGGTGATTGCCGGAGATCAGCCGTGACGCACCGGCGCCGGTGCCTTCAGCCTGCAACACCGCCGCGGCCGCGCGCGCAATGCGCGGATCCGACGCCAACCCGAGGTAATCATTCGACGCAAAATCCGCTACCCGCTCACCGCTGATCAGCACCGTGCCGCCATGTCGCTGCTGCACCGCGCGCAACGTGCGGCGCAGACCCGCGGTCTGCAACTGCCGCAACTCCTCTTCGAGCACGTCGTTCATGCCACGCATAGTCACGTCGTTCAGGGCGCCGTTGAGGGCGTGGTTCAGGGTCGTCGCAATAGGGGCGGTCAATGTCAGCGCACCACGATCGTCAGTGTCTTGCGCTTAAGATGCGCCGAGCAGAATCCACCAAAGGTGCCCAGCGGCACCGTGTAGTCGACCTGCGCACCCGGCTGTACGGCGAACATCGCCAGTTGATGCCGCACGGAGTCCCGGTTGATCACGCGGACCGTACGGCGCGCGCCACTGCCGCCGACAAAGACGGTATCATCGAGCGACGACCGTCGGCCGTAAAGGTCGACCACGGTCGCCACACCACCGCGATCGACCTCAATCGAGAGGTCGGGGCGCGGCCAGAGCAGCCACGCCGCACCGACGGAACCGACAGACAGGGCAGCGATCGACGCAAGTCGCGTGGCGTTCATGAACGGCGCATCAGGGTGCCCGCACCGTCGCGGTGACGGGCATCATCCGGCCATCGCTCAGTGTGACCGTCAGCACCACAGAATCGCCAACGCGCAGTGCGCTGGTGAGCGACGTCAGCATCACATGCAAGCCACCGGGGGCCATGGTCAATGTGCCAGCACGCTCGATCATCACGTTCGGTCGCGCCGACATATGCACCATGCCGTCCATCTGCATCGTCTGATGCAATTCGGCGGAGGCGGCCAGTGGGGTCGACAGCGCCGTGATCGTGACCGCACCCGTGTCGACATTGGCAAGCGTCATGTAGATGCCCCCCGTCGCGCCGGAGTCCGCCGGTCGCGCCCACGCGTCACTCACGACGAGTGCGCGCCTGCTTGCAACGTCGGTGTCGCGTCGGGATCCGCACGCCACAACCACGATCGCGAACACGACCACAAGGGCACGCGCACGCATCGCGATCATCGCACTGTTTCGATGTCGGCTGCGAGCGCTTCCCAACCGATGCCGAGCGGATACATCGCCACCACTTTGCCGCGCGCGTCAACCAGAAACGCCTGCGCCGAGTGACTCACGGTGTAGTTCGCGATGTCCGTGGATGGATCGCGCGCAGCCGACACCTGGAACGCGTTCATCAGACGATTCGTCGTCGCCGAGTCACCGCGCACGCCGGCGAACGATGCGTCAAACTGTTTGGCGTAACGATCGGCGATCGCCGGCGTGTCGCGCTCGGGATCGATCGTCACGAAGAGGAACTGCACGCCCGCCGCGTGCGCCCCCAGCTTCCTTTTCGCGCGTGCCCAGTCGGCGAGCGTCGTGGGGCACACGTCAGGGCAATGCGTGTAGCCAAAGAAGACGACCGTCGGATGACCGGCATTCGGTGCAGTAAGGGTCGTGCCGTCTGGCATGATAAACGAAAACACGCCGATGTCCCGAGGTGGGTCCACCATCACGCCGTGCAACTGCTGTGGGCCCGAGCACGCGGCGACGCCGAGCAGCGCCATCGCGAGCGCCATCGCGAGCGCGGCGCAAATCGTCGACCGGCCCGAGGCCTGTGTCATGAAACGGTCACGCATCGCGCGCAACGACCGTACAACACGACGTCGTGGGCCTCCAGCTGAAAGCCCGCAGGCGCGAGCGCCGCAAAGTCGTTGGTGCATCCTTCGATCTCGAACACGCGCGAACACTGGCGGCACCGGAAATGATGATGATGACCAGCGCCCGCCCGCTCATAGCGCGGTGCTTCACCGGGCAATTCGACCGGCACGAGCCAGCCGGATTCCACGAGCGCGTTGATGGCACGGTACACCGTCGCGATCCCCAACCCCGTCACACGGGTGCGACCGGCCTCGAGGACTTCGAAGGGCCCGAGCGGTCGGGGCGTTTCTTCGAAGACCTGTCGAATCGCGTCGCGCTGTCGGGTCTTCCGTTCCATACTCCAATATGACCGCGTCGGCAGTGGCGTGCAGGCCTCGCACTCGGTTTGATTTCGCTCCGATGATACGCGAATTGGGCTCGGCCAGCATTCCCGGATTTGACGCTTTGCGCACACGCCGCCAATGGCTTGCGTTTGGGCTGCTCGCCGTCTCGGCGACGGTCGTGGCGCAACTGTGCGATCAGTTCGCGTGGCAGCACCTGCGTGAGCTCAGGATTTACGACAAAGACCTCGGGCGCCTGCTGCGGCTCATCGGGTACCTGCCGACGTGGCTGATTGTCGCCGGTGCCCTCTGGCTGCAGGACCGCGGCGACGCATCCGCGACGCGCGGATGGGGATGGCGAGGAGGACTCGTCATCCTCGCGCCGACCGCCGGCGGGGCGGTGGCGGAATTGTCGAAGATGCTCGTGCGCCGTTTGCGTCCGTCCGAAGAGGTCTTCGCGTACGCATGGCGCCCATACGCCGAGGATCCGATTTCGACGCGCGGACTCGGCATGCCGAGCAGTCACACGATGGTGGCGTTCGCCGCGGCGGCGGCGATGGCCCGATTGTTCCCGCGTGCATGGTGGATTTGGTATCTGCTGGCGACCGGATGTGCGCTGTCGCGCGTGCTCGCCGTCGGGCATTTTCTGAGCGACACCGTCGCTGCGGCGTTTCTTGGGTATGCCGTCGGCGTGGTGCTCACCCGTGCGATGCCCAAAGCCGTTGGTGCCCCAACGTGAGTAAAAACGTGACGTCCGCTGAACGCATCAGGGCGCCCATGGTGCCAACGGCCGAATCGCCGTGTATCAAGGTCTGTCAGATCGATCTCGACGATCGGTGTCGCGGCTGTGGGCGCACACTCGACGAGATCAGCCGATGGCGCGACATGACGACGGCGCAGCGGATTGCCGTCAATCAACGTCTCGGATTTGTCTCGCACGAACGCTCGCCCTAACTCATTTCTCTTGGAGTTCCCGATGACTGTGTCACGTTCTCACGTTGCGCTCTTTGCCACGCTCGCGTTGATGCTCGTTGCCGCACCGTCGCAGGCCATGCGCCATCTCAAGCTGGTGAAATCATCGCCGAGCGCGGACACCACGATGACCGTGTCGCCTGCTGCGATTCGTCTGTGGCTTTCCGAGCCCGCGGAGGCTGCGGCGTCAAAGATCTCACTGGCGACGTCGACGGGAACCGCGATTCCGCTCGAGAAAATCACGCGCGATACGGCCAAGAACGCACCGCTCGTCGCCAAGCTGACCGCCCCGATCAAGTCCGGCCAGTACACGGTCACGTGGAAAGCGATGTCGAAGGATGGCCACGTCGTGAATGGCACGTTCGGCTTTCGCGTGGCGACGGCAGTCGGCGCGAAATAGCGGATGTCTGACTCGCTCGCGGTCGTCGGGAAGTTGCTGCTGTACGGCGGCGCCACGATCGCGATCGGTAGCAGGGCCGCGCAGTGGGCGCGTGGTGCAACGTGGAGCGCGCGAACAGCGCGCGCCTCGCGACGTCGGGATCTGCTCGCGTGGCTGGCGGTGATGGTGGCGCTCGTGGTGATGTTTGCTGGGCAGTTCATCGCGCTCGACCTCTCACCGACGCTGACAGATGTCGCGATGCTCCTCCGTCAGACGGCGTGGGGCTTCGGGTGGTCGGTGCTCGCGATCACTGCGTTGTTGGGCACGTTCGTAACGAGCCTCCGTGCGCCACTGGCGATCGGCAGCGTGATCGCGCTGGCACTCGCTGTGGGAATGAGCGGCCTCGGTCATGCCGCCGCCGATGACCTCCCCATACTTGCGCGTGGACTCGACACCCTGCACATCGTCGGTGTCGGCGCGTGGATCGGGTTGTTGTGGTGCGCCGGCAGCACGCTCTCGCGCGAGGAGTGGAGCCGAGTCAGTTGGCTCGCCGGACTTTCAGCGCCGCTGACGTTGGTGAGTGGCGCGGGCAGTGCAGTGCGCCGAGTCTACGGGCAGCCGGTCGCCACCATCATCGCGAGCGACTATGGCCGCCTGCTTGCCATCAAACTTGCCCTTGTCGCCATCGTGCTCGTCCTCGGTTGGCGGAATCGCAACGAGATCCGCGCCACGGGCGCGCCGAACGCGACCCGCGTCCGCATCGAACTGATAGTCGCGATCGCGGTGTTCGTGGCGACATCGGTGCTGACCGGCACGGCGCCAACTGGCGAGTAGGGAGTATCGAGTCGTGCGTCGCGCGACAATCGCGTCGCGA
>JANLPE010000060.1:0-33155 GCA_031366985.1 Gemmatimonadaceae bacterium | reverse complement strand
CAGTTCCATGATTGCGCGTTCCTCCGGAGAAAGACGACCTGGCTTCTTCAGAATCGGCTCAAAAATCTCATGAATTTTACCAACGTCATGGAGCAGGGCCGCAACGCCAATCCGCTCTTGCTGTCTTGGACTTACTTTAATCGCCTTGGCAATAATCATCGCGTACTTCGAAACCCGCTGAGAGTGACCGGATGTATACGGGTCTCTCATTTCAACAGTCTGAACCAGCAGTTCCAACAATTCGTGATTAAACTTATGAAGCGTTATTGTGGCGTGATTTAGCTGCCTGAGTCCGAACAACAGGAACGCGATGAACAGGACACCGTTGTATTCAAATTTGCAATAAACGAGCGCAAAAGCATGTACCCACGGAATCGAGACGGCATAGTTTATCAACGATCCAGCAACGTTGTCCCGCCATACCACTAGGAAGTTCTTACGTTCACTTATCGCGACAACGGCTGCGACGGCGAGCGTGTTGACAACGAGGAAACCGATTAGGGCGCCTGCCTCGGGTATCGGTTGAAGTCTCTGGTCTTGCTGTAAGCTTGTGCCACCGAGGGCATGGAACAATGAGACGGCCGAAGATGCCGCCAGTACCTGCTGCGATATATTGAATAATCGCTTTATCGCTGGCTGCTTTTTCTTACTGAACTCGGCGAACGAAACCGCGGCAGCTACTAACAGGACAGTCGGCCACGCCGGATACAAAATTACAGCGACGAGGAAAGGCGTCAGCGTAGCCGCTCCTGTCACTTTCCCATGCAACTTGTAGTTGAACAAATGGGCAAACGCGCCGAGCACAGCGAAACTTGCCGCTCCGCCAAAGAGCGCCCAACTGACTCCCGGCTCGCGCACAAATAGCCCAACTAGCGCGGTGACCGAGCTAGCAAAGACCAGCGTGACAAAGACGAGAACGCGCTTCGGCATGGATGGCTTTTGTTGTCCCCCGCCCGTCACGGCTTAACCCCAGTTATGTACGTCGGCCGAAACGAACGACCAAACCGCGCTAACGAGCTGCGCCAAGAATACCATGTTGCGTCACCTCCCATCGGGTCAGTCACGTGGTCCCGCTCGGGACCCGCGTGCTATCGAGGATGGCTCCGCTCCTACTACTTGGCCTGCCCGCTCCGCTCCGCTCTACCGGGATGACGGGGGACGTTGTCGAAATCGTCTATGGCGACGATGAAGGTGAGTGATGTCCGACGCGGAATGCGCGGACACCGTCGTTCAACGATCGAGATGCATCCAGCGGTTCGTCGCATCGAGCACAGCCAACACGGCGCTGGTCTCCGGACTCTCCCGCACTTCGCTACTGCCCGTCAACACCACTGATTCGCGCCCGATTCGTGCGACCACGGACACGAAAATGAATTCGCGGTCAAACGCTTCGATCAGCTTGGACCCTTCCAGCGCCAGCGTCCGGTCGCCGCCGGGTGTCGCCTTCATAGCCTCGATAATCGCCAACACCGTCGCACGGGCGGCGAGCTCGATGCGCGAGCGCTCGCTCTCCTGCCCTTCCGCCTCCCCGATGTACTCCTGCCCAGACTTTCCCAATGTAACACGGCAGAGTACGCCACGGGTTCGGGAACGCCTGACTTCGACGTCCTCGAAAATCAGCACCCGGCGCCCAACAGTCAGAGTATCGGCAGCTCGCCCTGGAGCCGAAGCGAACCCGACCATATCAGACGTCCTCGGCACGGCCTGATCCGTCACGGAAGGCGCCGTCGGCGATTCTCCCAACGGCGGAGGGGCCTTGTACGGCTGCGCCGGCACGTATGCCGCGGAAGCCACGCCCGGAATCGAACCGGCCATCGCGCCGAGAATCGGCGCGGGCGGGGCATGCGGCGTCGAGTACGGAGCCTGCGGCATGTCTGCGGCGCGGATCGGATCGAGCGACGGTGCGATGCTGATCTTGCGGTGATTCACGCGAAGACCAAGCTGCGCCATTAGCGCGCTCTCGATATTTCGCACCGTGTTCTTCGGAACGACTTCACTGGTCGTCAGCACGTGAATCTCGTCGATCGCACCCATGTCGCTCGGCACAATGCGAACGGCTAAAACACCGGGGAGCGTGGAAATCAGCTCTTCGGCCCGGCGCAGCGGGAGCACGCTACCTGCGATGGCGCCTGAGTTCGGCGATGGCGAGGTGGGCGAGCTCATTCCAAAATTGACTGGAATCGACAGGTATGGCTCCGCGGAAGGATCGGACCAACAGGCATCGATCGATGAGTTCGTGGGCCAATATGTGGACAAATCCACAGATGAGCAAGGAGCGAAGCTTCCCAAGACGTTGTACGGCATGGACGTATCGGTTCGCACCTCAAGCTCCGTCTCCGGTTACTCGTTATCCCCATCGATTTCCACATCGGCACCGCCGAGTTCGCCTTCGTACTCTCGCAACTTCCGATAGAGCGTCCGCTCGCCAATCCCGAGCGCATCCGCCGCTTTACGCCTATTGCCTGCCGTGTCACGAAGCGCGGCCTGAATCGCCACCCGTTCGATCTCCGCCATCGTCATGCCCGGCCCAAGCGTGATCACCGTCGGCGGTATGGTCTCATCGCGTGGCTCAAGGCCGCGCACCAGATTGGACGGCGCGCTGACTTCGCCATACATCGGCGCACCCATGGTCGCTGGGCGCACGTCTCCGACCCACGGCGGTGACGCAACACGGCTCTCGACATCCATTCGACGACGTAGCTCCTCGACCTGTAACTTGAGTTCCACGAGTGAGCGGACAATAAATTCCAGCTCGCGTCCCTGCGCGCGTTCGCCTTCACGCATCACCGGTCCGACGTGAACGGGCAGCAAGCGGCGACCGCCACCGTCACGGATCGCGCGCGGAATGTCATCCGCGACGATCTCCCGACCCGGCGCCAGCACGACCATGCTCTCGACGAGATTGCGCAATTCGCGCACGTTACCCGGCCACGGGTACTCGACCAGCAGCGCCATCGCGTCGGCGGAAATGCCGTGGAACGGCCGCTCATGCTGCTTCGAGAACTCCGACACAAATCGACGTACGAGCAGCGGGATATCATCTTTCCGCGCACGCAATGGCGGCAGATATATGCGCAGCACGTTGAGTCGATAGTACAGATCGGCGCGGAAGCCGCCCTCTTCGACGTGTTCGCGCAGCGGACGATTCGTGGCGGCGACGACGCGCACGTCGATGGGAATCGCCTGCACGCCGCCAACGCGCGTCACCTCACGCTCCTCGAGCACACGCAACAACTTCACTTGCGTGCTGCTCGGCACTTCGCCGATCTCGTCAAGAAACAGCGTGCCGGTGTCGGCCAACTCGAATCGTCCGAGTCGACGTTCGGCGGCGCCTGTGAATGCGCCTTTTTCGTGCCCGAAGAGTTCGCTCTCGAGCAAGGACTCCGGCAGCGCGCTGACATTGACCGCGATAAACGGTTTCGCGCGACGCCGACTGAGACGGTGAATGGAGCGCGCGACGAGTTCCTTGCCCGTTCCGCTTTCGCCTTCGATCAACACCGTACTCGTGACCGGCGCGATCTGCTCAATCTTGACCAGGACTTCGCGAATCGGCTCGGATTCACCGATCAGTCCGGTCAATTGCGCGAGCCGCAGTCGATCGAGTCGACGACGAATGCCGTCGATCACCTCGTCGAGTTCGATCGGTTTCGGCCACGACTCCACGTAGCCGATGTCGCGAAGACGATCCTGCATGGCCGAATCACTGACATCCGTGAAACCGACGACCGGCACACCGTCCCACAATTGCTGGCGCACGAGGGCGACATTCGCGGCATCGAGTAGCGCTCCGGTCAGCACGAGAATATCCGGCGAGGCGCGACGCAAGTCACCGCGCACATCGTCCATCGGCGAAATGGTCACGGTGTCGTAGCCGAGCGCCTCGAGCGCGGCGTTGAGCCGTACCGCCGGCTCGACATCGCTCATGAGAATCGCGACAACGCCGAGCGTGCTCTCGCTGGTGCCGCCTCGCCCCACGGCGCCCACGCGAGTGCGTGCGCTCATGCCTTGGTCGGCCTCTTGTAGAACGGCAGCTTCACGACTCGCGCCGGCAGTTGCTTGCCGCGGATGTCGATCGCGAAGGTCGTGCCTACGACCGCCGCAGCCGCTGGCAGATAGCAGGTGCCAATCGGCACGCCCAAGGTCGGGCTCATGGTACCGCTGCACACGTCGCCGAACAGGACGCCGCCGTAGATCACGCCATATCCGTGACGCGGTATCGCGCGCTCATCGATCGTGAAGCCCACCAGCTTGCGGTCCGTGCCTTCACTCTGCTGCCGGGCCAATACATCGCGCCCAACGAAGCCTTCGGGCTTACCCAGTTTGACAATCCAGTTGAGCCCCGCCTCAACGGGCGTCGTGCGATCATCGAGCTCGTTGCCGTACAGGCAGAGTCCTGCTTCAAGTCGCAGCGAATCACGCGAACCGAGGCCGGTTGGCGTCACGGTGCCGGTCGCCATGATCGCATTCCACATCGCCTCTGCACTGGCGGCATCGAAGTACAGTTCGAAACCATCTTCGCCGGTGTAGCCGGTGCGTGAAATCGTGCAGGCGATGCCCGCGACGTGTCCTTCGGTGAAGCGATAGTACTTGACGCCGTCGAGCGGTGCGTCGGCAAGCGACTGCACGATCCCGGCCGCGTTCGGCCCTTGAATCGCGAGCAATGCGATGTTGTCGCTGATATCCGTCATCGTGCAATCGAACGGCGCTAGATGCGCCTGCAGATGCGCGATATCTTTATCGCGGTTGCTCGCATTGATCACGAGCATGAGCTGATCGGGGTACCGATAAACGAGCAGGTCGTCGACGATTGTTCCGTCGGCGCGCAGCAGCGTCGAGTATTGGATCTGCCCAATCGCGAGCGCCGACACATCATTGCTCGTCACCGAATTAACAAAACGAATCGCGTCGGGACCGCGCACGATCACTTCGCCCATGTGCGACACGTCGAACATGCCGCACGATTCGCGCACGGCCTTGTGCTCAGCCGTGATGCCCTGCGGATACTGCACCGGCATCTCGTAGCCGGCGAAAGGAACAAGCTTCGCGCCGAGCGCGAGATGGACATCGTGAAGCGGCGTGCGCTTCAGCGCGGCTGGGGTCGTAGCGGTCATCAGACGGGATCCGGGGAGGGCGGGCGGAGCGTGGCCGTCCTGAAAGATGTCAGAGCGCCTTGAGTGCCGCCATGACTTCTTCGGCATGTCCTGCCGGTTTCACTTTCGCGAAGACCTGCGCGATGCGACCCGCGGCGTCGATGATGAACGTCGTGCGTTCGACGCCCATGTACTTGCGCCCGTACATGGACTTCTCTTTCCACACGCCATACGCCTGCGAAATTGCCTTCTCGGTGTCGGCCAAGAGGATGAATGGCAATTCATACTTGGTTTTGAACTTCGCGTGTGACGCGACGGGGTCCGGGCTGACGCCGAGCACCACCGCCTTGTCGCGCTTGAATCGCGGGAAGAGATCGCGGAACTCACACGCCTCGGTCGTACATCCCGAGGTGTCGTCCTTTGGATAGAAATACAATACGACTGGTTTGCCCTGGAGATCGGACAGGGTCAGCGTTTCTCCAGTGTCGGTGAGTACGGTAAAGTCGGGTGCGTGGTCGCCAACGGCAGGCATGATCGTTCGGACGGTTAATTTTGAGAGGGCGGTCAGTGCAGGCGACTACTCTGTGCGATTACAGCGCTTCGCGGCCCATCAGTACGGCCATGATCGCCTTCTGAATATGCAGACGGTTCTCGGCCTCGTCCCAGACGGCGCTTTGCGGTCCATCGATCACCTCGGCCGCGACCTCCTCGCCACGATGCGCCGGCAAGCAGTGCATGAAGATCGCGTGTGATGCCGCGCGGGCCATCATCGCAGAATCCACCTGAAAGCCTGCGAACGCGCGTAGACGGGCGGATTGTTCCTGCTCGTGCCCCATCGAAGCCCACACGTCGGTCGTGATCACGTCGGCGCCGGCGGCCGCCTCGTGCGGGTCACGCAGCAGAGTGACGTCGGCGTGCTTGGCGTTGGCTAGGAACGACGCGTTTGGCTCGTAGCCTTCCGGGCAGGCGAGGCGCAGCGCGAAGCCTAGATGGGCGGCCGCCTCGATCCAAGAGTTCGCCATGTTGTTGCCGTCGCCGATCCACGCGACAGTGCGACCGCGAATCTCGCCGAGATACTGACGCATCGTCAGCACATCGGCGAGGATCTGGCACGGATGCGACAGATCGGTCAGACCATTGATCACCGGCACGCCCGAATACTCAGCGAGCGTCTCGACATCACGATGCGCGAACGTGCGGATCATGATGCCGTCGACGTAGCGTGAGAGCACGCGCGCGGTATCCTCGATTGGCTCGCCGCGGCCGATCTGCACATCACGCGGCGACAGGAAATGGGCCGTGCCACCCAACTGGGTCGCGCCCACCTCAAATGACACGCGCGTGCGGGTCGACGCCTTCATGAAAATCATCGCCAGCGCCATGCCAGCGAGCGGCTTGGCGTCATACGCCTTCGCCCGCATGCGCTCGGCGAGTGCGAAGAGCGCGAACGTTTCATGCGACGTGAAGTCGCTGACGTTTAGAAAGTCACGATGCGGACGCAGAGACATGGCCGAACGGGAAATACGAACGGCGAGGGCGCGACCAACGGTGGCCGCGCCCTCGCCTTCGCTAGGACTCGATGATGAGAATATATGCACGGACGCTGCATATCTGCACCCCGCGCAGTAACGTTCCGGATGCCTCAGCCCGCCATCTCCCCGCCCTCCGTCCCTCTCTCGGGACACCAGCGACTCCGCGCGATTGTCGGCGGTTCGATCGGCAATCTGGTCGAGTGGTACGACTGGTATGTCTACTCGGCGTTTTCGTTGTACTTCGCGCAGGCGTTTTTTCCAAAGGCAAGCCAGACGGCGCAACTGCTCAACACGGCGGCCGTGTTCGCGGTGGGGTTCTTCATGCGTCCGGTCGGCGGCTGGCTGCTCGGTCACTACGCCGACAAGCATGGACGACGCGCGGCGCTGAGCGCGTCCGTGCTGCTGATGTGCGGCGGATCGCTCATGATTGCGCTCACGCCGGGTTATGCGACCATCGGCGTGCTCTCGCCGGTCCTGCTCGTGCTGGCGCGGCTGCTCCAGGGGGTGAGCGTCGGCGGCGAGTACGGGGCGAGCGCGACGTATCTGAGCGAAATGGCCGGTGCGAAGCACCGAGGGTTCTGGTCGAGCTTCCAGTATGTCACGCTGATCATGGGGCAGCTGATCGCGCTCGGCGTGTTGCTGGTGCTGCAACGAATGCTCACGTCCGAGCAGCTGGACAGCTGGGGGTGGCGCGTGCCGTTCGTTATTGGTGCCGCGTGTGCGGTGATCGCGCTGAAGATGCGTTCGAGTCTTGAAGAGTCCCACGACTTTGCCGCCGTGCAAAAAGCGCGTGCAGCCAGCATCGCGGAGGGTCGCGCCGCGCCAGCCGGACTAGCGGCGCTGCGCGCGCATCCGCGCGCCGTGATGACGGTGATCGGCCTGACCGCCGGCGGGACGGTGGCCTTTTACACGTTCACGACGTACGCACAGAAGTTTCTTGTGAACACAGCGGGCTTCACGAAGGCCGACGCGTCGCTGGTCAGCGCGATGTCCCTCATCGTGTTCATGCTGGTGCAACCGATCGTGGGCGCCATCAGCGACGTGGTGGGTCGCCGCCCCGTGCTGATGTCGTTCGGCGTGCTCGGCACGCTCGGGACCATTCCGCTCATGCGTGCGCTCGCCGCAACGCATACGATGGGACAGGCACTACTGCTGCTGTGCGTGGCATTGATTGCCATCAGCGGCTACACGTCGATCAACGCTGTTGTGAAGGCGGAGCTCTTTCCGACTGGCATGCGCGCGCTCGGGGTCGGCTTTCCCTATGCCATCGCGGTGTCCCTTTTCGGCGGCACTGCCGAGTACGTGGCGCTCTGGTTCAAGCAGGCCGGCCACGAAGAATGGTTCTACTTCTACGTGACCGCCTGCGCGTTCGCCGGCCTGCTCGTCTACTGGACGATGCCGGAAACCAAAGGGCAGATGAACGAGTAGCCGCGGGAACAAACGCCCTGCTAGAGAATGTAACGGCTGAGGTCTTCGTCCTCAGAAATCGTTTTGAGGCGGTCCCGCACCATCGCGGCGTCGACCGTGACGGATGCATTTCCGCGATCCGGCAATTCGTACATCAGCTCTTCCAGCAGCGTCGTCATCACGGTGTGCAGCCGTCGGGCACCGATGTTTTCCATACGCATATTGACGAGGCTCGCCACGCGCGCGAGTTCGGCGATGCCGTCCGCCTCGAACGTGAGTACGGCGCCGTCGGCTTCGACGAGCGCGGCGTATTGCTTGGTCAACGCGTTTTCGGGCTCGGTCATGATGCGCACGAAATCCGCTTCCGTCAGCGACTTGAGTTCGACGCGAATTGGGAAGCGGCCCTGCAACTCCGGAATCAGATCGCTTGGCTTCGACACATGAAAGGCGCCGGCGGCAATAAAGAGAATGTGATCCGTCTTCACCATGCCGTAGCGGGTCTGCACGTTCGAGCCCTCGACTATCGGGAGGAGATCGCGCTGCACGCCTTCACGAGACACGTCCGGTCCGCTCGAGTGTCCGCGCTCACCGGCGATCTTGTCGATTTCGTCGAGAAAGATGATGCCCATGGCTTCGACGCGCTCCAATGCGTCGCCGGTGACGTCGTCGAGGTCGATGAGTTTGTCCAGCTCTTCGTCGAGCAGAATGCGCCGGGCCTCGAGCAGCTTGACGGTGCGCTTCTTCTTCCGCTTCGGCATCATATCGCGAAACCACTCGGCCATGCTCTCCATGCCTTCGGGCGCTCCCGGCGTCATGCGATCGGGCATGCTAGGGGCTGACTGCGTCACTTCGAGTTCGACCTCGCGCCCATCGAGCTGTCCGTCGAGTAAGAGTAGCCGCAGCTTGTCTCGCGTGCGCTTGTGTCGTTCGGCCGCGAGGTCGTGGTCTGCACGCTGCTCCGCCGTGGACTCCTTTGGTTCGAGCGTGGGCGGTGTGGGGAGGAGCAGGTCGAGCAGGCGCTCATCGACTTTCGTATTGGCGAGGTCCTCGACTTCGCTTTCGCGCTCAGCGCGCACCATGTCGATGGCGCTCTCGACCAAGTCGCGCACCATGGATTCGACATCGCGTCCGACGTATCCGACTTCGGTGAATTTGCTCGCCTCGACCTTCGTGAATGGCGCGCCGGAGAGCTTGGCCAGTCGCCGCGCGATCTCAGTTTTCCCAACGCCCGTTGGACCGATCAGGATGATGTTATTGGGCGCGATCTCGTTGCGAATGGCTTCGGGGGTGCGTTGGCGGCGCCAGCGATTGCGCAACGCGATCGCGACGGCCTTCTTCGCGTCGGCTTGTCCGACGATATACCGATCGAGTTCGGCGACGATCTGGCGGGGGGTCAAATCAGCAAGCCGGGCAATGGCCTGCGCTGTACGTTGTGAGGGCATACTGAACGCTAGCGACCTCACCGCGCTACGCTAGTTTTCGCGCATGGTTGTCACCCTGCTGCTGGGCGTCGCGCTGCAACTGGCCGCGACGACCCTCGCGCCTCCCCCGCGCGGCGCGTTTTCGGTTCAGAACTCGCGCGCCGACTCGACCGTCTTCAACGCTCTACTTGGTCACACCACGGTGCCGATGGGGCGTCCCATCACCGACGACGTCACGATCGATGGCCTGTTGAATGAACCCGCTTGGCAGCACGCCCGACGGCTGACCGGCTTTTCGATGTACACGCCGGTGGATCGACGTCCCGCGCCGGATTCGACCGAGGTGTTGGTCTGGTATTCGACTACCGCGATGTACTTCGGCGTACGCGCGTTCGAACCCCACGGCCCCGTTCGGGCGACGCTCGCAGATCGCGACCGGATCAGCAGCGACGACAATATCGAATTGCAACTCGACACGTTCGAGGAACGTCGACGGGCATTCGTGTTCATCGTTAATCCGCTTGGTGTGCAGGCGGACGGCACGAAAAACGAGTCCAGCGGATTCATTCCTGGATCCAATGTGATGCCGGGACAGAACGATCTCAGTGCCGATTTTCAGTGGCAGTCGCGCGGCCATGTGACGGAGACCGGGTATGAAGTTGAAATCCGGATTCCATTCAGCAGTCTGCGATTCCCCGCGGGTGGCCCACAGCAGTGGGGACTGCAGATCATTCGTCACGTGCAGCACTCGGGATACGAAGAGACATGGACACCCGCACGTCGCGGCGCCGCCTCGTTCATCTCGCAGGAAGGATGGATGAGCGGGCTGACCGACATGCGTCATGGCATCGACGTCGCGCTCAATCCAGAACTGACGAACACGATCACCGGAGGGCCGGCGGCAACGGCCGCGGACTGGCGCTACACGAGCTCGCCACGGGTCGGCGGCAACATCCGCGCCGGACTCGGGAGCAACGTCGTGCTCGTTGGCACGATCCGTCCCGATTTTTCGCAGGTCGAGGCCGACGCGACGCTGGTGGCCGCCGATCCGCGATTCGCGCTGTTCTATCCGGAGCGCCGTCCGTTTTTCGTTGAAGGGTCCGATCAGTTCAACGTACCGAATACGCTCGTGTATACGCGGCGCATCGTGCAGCCGGATGCCGCGCTCAAACTGAACGTCCGACAGGGTCGCACGAATTTCGCGCTCTTGTCAGCGCTCGACGCGCCGGCTGCCGGTTCGAGAGACAAACCGATTGCGGACATCGTTCGCATCACGCGCGATTTCGGCCAGCAGTCCACGATCGGCCTGTTGTACAGTGATCGGGTGAGGCGCAACAACGCGAACCGCGTGCTTGGCCTCGACGTGCGCCATTTGCTGACGAGCACGATGTATGCGCAGGCGCAGTTCGCTGGCAGTCAGTCGACGTCGAACGGCGTGTCCTCAACAGGCGCGCTCTGGGAGGGCGTGGTGGATCGCACTGGACGCGGTTACGGATTCCACTACAATGTCCTCGGCATCCGTCCGAACTTCCGAACCGATAATGGTTTCGTCGCACGGACGGGCTTCGTACAACCGAACGCCGCCAACCGACTGTCGCTGTTCGGCAAACCGGGCGCGCTTGTCGAACGATACACGGTCTTCGTCAGTATGAGCGGGCTTTGGAAGTATCAGGATTTTTTCGATGCGAAGCGTATGCTTGAAGGGAAACTGAGCGCGAGCAACTCCGTCAATCTGCGCGGTGGCTGGTCACTCGGTCTTTCGCCGACTCTCTCGTCGTTCGCGTTCGACCCGGCCGTCTATTCGGGCATCGGGACGGAGAACGGCACCGCCACTCCGGATGCGTTCGTACCGGCTCCGCGCATCACCACGGGTAGCGCGGCCTTTACGATCGCCACGCCGCAGTACCGTCGCTTCGCGGCATCTGCCGGCGTCACGACGGCGCACGACGTGGATTTCGCTGAGACATCACGGATCCGTCGCGCGGCGTACAATGCCTCGTTGGACTTGCGTCCCAACGAACGGCTGCGCCTGAATGCGACGTACGCGAGCAACGAGTTCACTCGCCGGGTCGACGGCAGTTCGACGTTCTCCCAGCGCATACCGCGCGTCAAGATCGAGTATCAGGTCGCGCGATCGGTTTTCGTGCGTGTCGTGTCGCAATACGAGGCCAGCCGTCGCGAAGCCTTGGTGGACTATCGCACCGGCCAGCCGTTACTGATTCGACAGAGCAACGGCACGTACGCACAGTCGGTCGCGCGCTCGAACAATCTGCTCCGTGCGGACTGGCTGTTCTCGTACCGCCCAAGCCCCGGCACCGTGTTCTTCGCGGGCTATGGCAACAGCATGACGGAGCCAGGGGCGCTCAGTTTCGACCGTCTGCGTCGGGAGAGTGACGGGTTTTTCGTCAAGCTGAGCTGGGTGTATGCGCCGCCGGTGGCTCGGTGACGGCGTACGGCTACGACGATATTCGACAACTACGATATCGGATTGACGATGTCAGATATCGGAAATCGGACGGGGCGCCGAGGAAGCCTATGGCGTCGGCTCGAGCACGGTGATGTTTGTGTTCGTGTAGATGCAGATTTCCCCGGCGATCGTGAGTGCCTTCTGCACGATGTCGCGCGGGGACAGGGGGGTTTCGCGAAGCAGCGCGCGTGCGGCCGCCTGGGCATAGGCGCCGCCGGAACCGATCGCGAGCACGCCGTCATCGGGTTCGATCAGCTCACCATTGCCGGAGATCATGAATCCGTGTTCGGCGTCGGCGACTACAAGCAGTGCCTCGAGGCGCCGCAGGATACGGTCGCTACGCCACTCCTTGGCCAGTTCCACCGCCGCCCGAGGCAGATTGCCCGGGAAGCGCTCGAGTTTCTCTTCGAACTTCTCGAAGAGCGTGAGCGCGTCGGCGGCGGATCCGGCGAAACCGGCGAGCACGCGACCGCCCTTGAGTGCGCGCACCTTCACGGCGTGGGCCTTGGCGACCGTATCGCCGACAGAGACTTGTCCGTCACCACCAATCGCGATCTTGCCATCGCGGCGAACCGCGAGAATCGTCGTCGCGCGCATCTGAGGAAGAGCCATGCGGTTAATCTACTGCCAATCCCTTTCGCCGAGGACCGCCAGTGTCATCGTCCAGTTCCGTCATCAGCATGGCCGACGTCGATGCCGCACGCGCGCGGCTACGTCAGCATTTACCGTTCTCCCCGGCGGTATCGTATCCGCTGCTCGACGAACTCGTCGGCCATGGTGTACATGTCTGGGTTAAGCACGACAATCACCTACCCGTCAACACGTTCAAGGTGCGCAATGCGACATCGTCGCTGACCGCACTGAAACAGCGCGATCCCGCCGCAGCGTGGCGTGGCGTCGCGGCGGCGACGACCGGCAATCACGGACAGGGGCTTGCATGGGCGGGCGCGCGGCTGGGGATCCCGGTCACGATCTGCGTGCCACTCGGCAACAACCCCGAGAAGAACGCGGTCATCCGCTCCTACGGTGCGCGACTCGTCGAAGATGGTGCAACCTACGACGATGCCGTCTTGCGTTGCGATGAGATCATCGCGAGTGAAGGGCTGACGCGCATTCACTCGACGAATAACGCGGACGTGATCGCGGGCGCGGGGACGCTGACGGCGGAATTCCTTGAGCAGGTACCGCAATTGGACGCGATCGTGATCGCGCTCGGAGGCGGATCGCAAAGTGTTGGCGCGATCACGGTCCGTAATGCGGTCAAGCCGTCACTCGCCATCTACGCGGCGCAGAGCGAGGGCGCGTCAGCCCAGTACGATGCCTGGATTGATGGCGTACCGCGTCGCGGCCAGCCGTCGAACACGTTCGCGGAAGGCATCGCGACCGGTGCGACTTACGAGCTTACGTTCGAGACGTTGCGGGAGGGGCTCGCGGACTTCGTCCTTGTCAGCGAGGACGCTATTGCCCAGGGGGTTCGCGATCTGCTCCGGATCACGCATAATCTTGCTGAGGGCGCCGGCGCGACGGGGCTCGCGGGATTGCACGTCCTTGCGCGGCGGCTGGCCGGACAGCACGTCGGGATCGTGCTGTGCGGAGGGAATCTGGACACGGCGAGACTACGGGTGATTCTGGACGGTGGCACACCGTAGGTCGACAACGACGATAGTGGATCACCACGATATCAGTGAGTTGATATCGGACATCATTTTTCTGATATCGTACTGGTCGGAGATCGTGCTTTCGTGCTTTCGTGCTATCGCTCACGCCCGCGGATGCGCCTGCCGATACACCTTCTTCAACCGATCCACGCTCGTATGCGTGTAGATCTGCGTGGTGCTGATGCTCGCGTGACCGAGCAACTCCTGCACCGCGCGTAAGTCCGCGCCAGCATCGACGAGATGCGTCGCGAATGAATGCCGTAGCGAGTGCGTGGATAGCCCTGCCCCTTCGTCGACCGCCGCCAGCAGACCGACGATGGCATGCTGGATGCCGCGCGGTGACAGGCGCGTACCACGTTCACTGACAAACACCGCGCTACGCGCGATGCGGCCCGCTTTCACTCCGCCCAGCCTCGCGAGCTGCCGATCACGAACACCGAAGTAGTTGCGGAGTGCGCGCTGCGCATGATCACCAACCGGGACAATGCGTTCTTTGCGCCCCTTACCGCGTACTTTGACCTGCTGCGAGACGAGATCGAGATCGCCAAGATCGACTCCGCGCAATTCAGAGAGACGCAGTCCGCTCGAGTAGAACAGTTCGAGCATCGCCAGATTGCGCACATCGCCGAAGTCTCCGGACTGGGCGCGCGTCATCGCGTGCTGCAGCAACGTGTCTGCCTGATGGCGATCAAGATAGGCGGGCAGTGTTCGCGGCAAGCGCGGCGAACCGACGGCGCGCGCCGGGTTGACATCGACCCGTTCGTCGCGATGCATCCACCGATAGAAGCTGCGCACGGCGGAGAGACTGCGCGCAATCGATCGCTTCGCCAGCCCGCGTCGCGTTTCGTGCGCCATGAAGCCGCGGATCTCCGTTCGCCCGAGGTCGTTCCAATCCCAGCTCGCGGTGCCTTTCGTGGCCGCGAGGAATGTCGAGAACTGCGACAAGTCCCGACGATAGGCGCTAATGGTGTTGGGCGAGAGATCGCGCTCCTTGGCCAGATGGACGAGGAATTCGCCAATCTCCACGGGGAGCGGAGCGTCACTGTTCGACGCGTCGATCGGCGACGCATCGCTCATCCGCGTGCGGTCTCGAGGCCGCTCAACAGGCCATGGGCGTCGCGCCAGGCGGCGAAATGTGCGAGTCCGCGCGCTGCGAATGCTTCGCGCTTTCTGGCTTTGTCACGCAGCAATTCGCGCGAGGCATTTTCGAGCTCGTCGAGCAAACCAAAATTGGCGTTCATCGGCTGGAAGTGCCGCGGATCTGCCTCGCGCAGATACCGATACAGCGCACCCATCATCGTCGTCGGCGGCGGGATCACGGGTTCGGCACCGCCGAGCAGTCGGGACAGATTGAGGCCCGCCAACAATCCCGTCGCGCTCGATTCGGTGTAGCCCTCAACGCCGGTCAGCTGACCCGCGAACAGCGTGTGCGGCGAATCGCGCAGCGACAGATGCGGCGTGAGCGTCGCCGGCGCGTTGATATACGAGTTGCGGTGGATCGATCCAAAGCGCAAGAATTCGGCGTCCGCGAGCCCGGGGATCATGCGAAAGACGCGCTGCTGCTCGGGAATGCGCAGTCGTGTCTGGAAGCCGACGAGATTCCACATGCGGCCACCGCGGTCCTCCATACGCAACTGCGCGACGGCCCATGGTTTGTTGTTGGTCCGCGGATCGCGCAGGCCGATGGGCTTCATCGGCCCGAATCGCAACGATTCCCGTCCACGGCGCGCCATCTCTTCGACCGGCATGCAGCCCTCGAAGTACGGTACCGCGTCGAACTCGTGCGCGGTGAACTGATCGGCCGTCGTCAGTGCATCGATGAACGTTTCGTACTCATCGCGCGTGAATGCGCAGTTCAGATATGCGCCCTCGTCGCCCGCATCCTGCATCGTTTCCTTACCCCATCGCGACGCTCGGAAGGCGATCGACTGATCGATGGATTCGAACGAAACCACCGGGGCAATCGCATCATAAAAGGCGAGTGACTCGACACCCAGGCGCGCCCGGATCCGCTCCGCGAGCGCATCGGACGTCAACGGACCGGTCGCAATCACGCCAACGTCTGGCAGGTCGTGCATCTCTTCGCGCACCACCGCAATGCGCGGGTGCGCCGAGATACGATCGTCGACGTGTTGGGAGAAAATCTCGCGGTCGACCGTCAGTGCAGTGCCGCCCGGAACGCGAGACGCATCGGCGCATTGCAGGATCAACGAGCCGAGCGTGCGCATTTCGGCCTTCAGCAGGCCGTGCGCGTTGCTCGTCTCGGTGCTCTTGAACGTGTTCGAGCAGACCAGTTCACCGAGCCGCTCGGTCCGGTGCGCGGCGGTGCCGCGCACGGGGCGCATCTCGTGAATGACCACGTTGTGGCCACGTTCGGCGAGTTGCCACGCAGCTTCGCTACCGGCGAGCCCACCGCCGACGATATGCACGTCGTTCGACATATAGGCGAAACTAATCGTTCGAGCGCCCGACGGATGGAACGGCGAACGGGCCCGAGGAGTGATCCTCGGGCCCGTTCGGCTGCTGATGCACCGCGCTCGCTTACGCCGAGCGCCGTTACGCGACCTCGGCCACTTCTTCCGCGTCGTCCGGCGACTTGACATCCCACTCGTTGCTGCACTTGAGGCACTTCCGATAGTGCCCGCGCGTCTTGTTGCTTTTGGCTTCCGCGCCCTCGTAGCCGCACTCGGGACAGATTTCGAGCACCGGTTTGTCCCACACGACGAAATCGCAGTTGGGATAGTTCTCGCAGCCGTAAAAGGCTTTGCCGCGCTTCTTGCTGCGGCGCTCGGCGATCTCGCCACCGTCCTTCGGACACTTCACACCGGTCGGCATCGAACGCGTCCCGCGACACTTCGGGAACTTGCTGCAGCCGAGGAAGTCGCCGGAGCGACCGTGGCGAATGACCATCTGCTCACCGCATTCCTGGCAGATGTATTTCGTCAACTCGGCGGGCTTTTTCTCGCCCTTGATGGGCCGGGTGTACTTGCAGACCTTGGGATGATTTTCGCACGCCACGAACGGCCCGAAGAATCCTCCCTTCGCGACCAGCTTCCCGCCGTCCAATGGACACCGTTCGGTCGCCAGTGCGGACAAGTCGTACGCTTCGCCGATCAGGGCGTCGAGGTCATCGTCATTGAGCGTGCGCTGGAATGGCGTCCAGAAGTCACCCAACGCTGTCACCCACCCGATTTCTCCCTCCGCGATCTTGTCGAGTTCCTCTTCCATCAACGCGGTAAAGCGCACGTTGAAGACGTCGGGGAACTTCTTGACCATGACCTTCTCGACGGTCTCGCCGAGGGCCGTGGGAAAGAACCGACGCTGCGTGAGTTCGACGTATCGTCGGTCGGCCAGCACCGAGATGATGGATGCGTACGTGGACGGCCGCCCGATGCCGAGGCGCTCGAGTTCCTTCACGAGTGACGCTTCCGAAAAACGCGGCGGCGGTTCGGTGAAGTGCTGCGTCGGCGTGATGGCTTTCACCGGCACGCTCTCGTCGAGGTCAAGGAACGGCAGCGCCTGCTCGTCTTCAAGCGCTTTGCTGTCGCCCTCTTCGCGCGCTTCCCGATACAGCTTGAGGAAACCGTCGAACTTGATCACGGATCCGGTGGAACGGAACAGGTACGCGTGGCCTCCGGCCGGAATGTCGAAGTCCACCGTGGTGGTATCGAAGACCGCCGACGACATCTGCGACGCCATGAATCGCTTCCAAATAAGTTCGTACAGTTTGAACTGATCGGCAGTCAGGTACTTCTGCACGCGCTCCGGTCGGCGGGTCGGATCCGTCGGACGCACCCCTTCGTGCGCGTCCTGTGCGTTCGCTTTGCCACTCGGATACAGTTGCGGTGCGGCGGCGAGGTACGCTTCGCCGTGTTCGGCACGCAGCCAGTCACGCGCGCTCGTAGCCGCGGTTTCGGACACGCGTGACGAGTCTGTACGCATGTACGTGATCAGACCCACCGCGCCATCCTCGCCACCGATGTCGATACCTTCGTACAGATCCTGCGCGAGTCGCATGGTCCGCTTGGAACCGTAGCTGAGTTTCTTCGCGGCTTCCTGCTGCAGCGTCGACGTCGTGAACGGCGCGGCGGGGTTCTTGCGCCGCTCGCGCCGCTTGACCTCGGTGACCGTGAACTGCGTCTGCCCCTTCAGGTCGGCGAGGATCTTGGCGGCCTCGTCGCCATTCGGGATCTCCGGCTTCTTACCGTCGACTTGGTGCAGTTTCGCCATGAAGGCCTGCGCGCCCTTCTGCAAATCTGCCGCGACGGTCCAATACTCGACCGGCGTGAAGGCACGGATCTCGCGCTCGCGCTCGACGATGATGCGCAAGGCCACGGTCTGGACGCGGCCCGCCGAGAGCCCCTTTTTGACGGTCTTCCAGAGCACGGGGCTGGCCTTGTACCCGACGAGGCGATCGAGCACACGTCGCGCCTGCTGCGCTTCGACCTTCTTCGTGTCGATATCCATCGGATTGGCGATCGACTCCAACACCTTCGCCTTGGTGATTTCGTGGAACATCACGCGACGAATCGGCGCGGTGACGGCGTGCCGCTTCGGCTGTGTAAAATACTGCTCGACGTGCCAACCGATCGCTTCTCCCTCGCGATCAGGGTCAGTCGCGATGAAGATTTCGCGCGCGCCTTTCGCGATCCTCTTGAGATCGGTGAGGATGTCTTCCTTGCCTTCGATCGTGACGTAGTCCGGCGCAAACCCGTTCTCGATATCGATACCGAGCTTCTTGGCGGGCAGATCACGCACATGTCCGACGGTGGCGCGCACGGTGTAGCCGCGACCGAGATACTTGCCGATGGTCTTCGCCTTGGCCGGCGACTCGACGATGACGAGCGACGTGCCTCCGGCCGGCGGAGGGTTGTCCTCATCTTCCGCTGCCGCCGCCGCCGCGCGCGACTTCGCCCGCGTGCTCGCCGATTTGCGCGCCGCCGTTTTGGCCGCCGTTTTGGCCGCCGTCTTGAATGCCGACTTGACCGACGTGATCGCCGACAACGACACGACTGTTGTCGGTGTCGCATCGACCTTCTTCACGGTCTTTTTGACCACCTTTTTGGTGGCTTTCCTGGCGGCTTTCTTGGCGGCTTTCTTGGCAGGGGCTTTGGCCGCCGGAGATATGGCTGCCAACGCGCTCGTCTTGGTACCGCTTGCAACCTTCTTAGTTGTCATCAGCTCAGTGTACCTGCGCGCGATCGCTGCCCGGGGACGAATCATCAAATCCGCCTTCTTCCGCCAACGCACGGATTTCGGGAAGCCCGATCCGCCCGTCGACGTGGGTCAACGCCCGCTCGACTAACTGCTCAAAATCGTGAAGGCCCACTGCGCCGGATCCCCCTAGCATGACCAGGTATCCCCAAGCCTCGGCAGTGAACCTGCCGCGTTCGTGCGGCCCCTGAACTCTCAAGGGCGCCTCGCGCGCCAGCACCGCGCCGTCCCAGACGGGCACGGCTGCAGTATCGCTATAAAGAAGGGAAAGAATCTCACCGATTTGTCGCCGGTCGTATCCTTGCAACGACAGGTATGCCTCGACCTCCACTACATCGGTATCGGCCGCGAAACGCTCGCGGAGATCTTCCACCACTGGTGTCCAACGATCGTCCATTTCCTAACCTAGCCCCGGCGTCAAGCCGCGGGCAAGCATCGTGATTTGTTCCACAACACGTTGTGCATCAACAACTTCCACGTTTATCTCCAGGTCGGCGGCCGCATACAGCTGGGCTCGGCTCTCCCAAAGATGACTGATTGTAACTCCTGGATCCGCCGTTCTGAGCAGCGGACGAACAACCCGCGATCGGGTCAATCGACGTAGTGCGGCTTCGGGCGAAATTCGCAAGTGAACGATCCGACCCGGCGGCCGAATCATGTCGACGACGCCGCTATTCGTCACCCAGCCACCACCGGGCGCGAGCATCATCGGCGGCGCCGCGGCGAGTTCGCGTGTGAGCGCGACCTCCCACGCGCGGAACGCCCCTTCGCCCTCCTCCGCGAAGATGCGAGCGACGGTCTTTCCGGCACGACGTTCGATCTCGAGATCAAAATCAAGGAAGGGCCGCCCCAGCACCTTGGCCACCGCCTTCCCGATTGTGGTCTTCCCTGCCCCGGGGAGCCCCACCAGCACGACATGACCGTCCAACGGCAGCACCACCCTCTGCTGAAGCTCCGAAGACGGCAGATCGCTCACGGCGTGACTACTCCACGCGCTCGTCGAGTCGCGCCAGGTAGCCCGCGAGGTTGCGCTGCACCTCGCCCAATGAGTCGCCGCCGAACTTTTCCAGCAGCGCCTCGGCCAAGACAAACGCCGCCATCGCCTCGGCGATGACTCCCATCGCCGGGACGGCCGTGACGTCGCTTCGTTCGGCGACAGCGGCCGCGGCCTTTCCAGTTGCGACGTCGATGGTGCCCAGTGGGCGCATCAGCGTCGAGATGGGCTTCATGGCGACGCGGACGACCAAGTCTTCGCCCGTCGTGATCCCACCTTCGGTACCACCGGCTCGGTTCGTACGACGCTTCACGTGACCGGCGCGCGTGCGACCTGGCGCGGCTTCGATCTCGTCATGCACCTCGGCGCCAGTGCGCCGTGCCGTTTCGAATCCCAGGCCGATTTCCACGCCTTTGACGGCGGGAATCGATAGCATCGCCTGGGCAAGGCGCCCGTCGATGCGGCGATCCCATGACACATGCGACCCGAGGCCGACCGGCAATCCCGTCACGACCACTTCGCAGATGCCGCCGAGCGTGTTGCCTTCCTTCTTCGCGGCATCGATACGCTCGATCATCGTCACCTCCGCCGCGGCGTCGAGCGTGCGCAGTTGCGACGCATCGGCGGCGGCGTTCAGATCTTTCGGCATTTCGACCGGACGTACGGCGTCGATTCCGCCAAGGTGCACGAGATGCGAACCGATGTGCACGCCGACTTCGCGCAAGAGGACTCGACAAATGGCGCCCGCTGCAACTCGTGCCGTGGTCTCGCGCGCCGATGCACGTTCGAGAATGTCGCGGGCATCGGACCGATCGTACTTGAGAATTCCCGTGAGATCGGCGTGTCCGGGGCGCACGCGCGTCACACTCCGTTTCCGCAGTCCCTCAGCGTCTTCCGCCCGCGGCGCCGGATCCATGATTTCGACCCAGTTTTTCCAATCACTGTTGCGGATCAGCATCGAGACCGGCGAGCCGAGCGTCTCTCCGGCGCGCACACCGGAGAGGAATTCGATGCGATCGGTTTCGATCTGCATACGCCGACCGCGCCCATAGCCCTGCTGGCGTCGTGCGAGTTCAACGTCAACATCGGACGCCAGCAGCGGCACGCCGGCGGGCATGCCCTCGAGGATGGACACCAGCGCGGGGCCGTGCGATTCGCCGGCTGTCGTGAAACGAAGCATGTGTCAACGTATTCGAGCGACGCCGGAAACGCACCTCGGGGCGCTCCGCGGACGCAGCGAACGCCGCCACCCCGAGGGGCGACGGCGTTCGTCGTGTCCGTGGCGCGGACGGGATGTCCAGTCAGCGCATTGCGTCACCCCTACTGACAGGTCGTGGTGAACGTGTCCGGCAGTGCCACCAGCGTCACACCGCGAATGGTTGCACCGATCAGCACGATCTGGCCATTCGGGCGAATCGAGGCACGTACCGGCCCGATGATCGGATCACGGACCGGAATCGACGCCACCTTCTGGTAGCAGTAGGTGTCGAAGATATCGATCACCGCTTCGCTCGAGGCGACGAAGGCCAGTCGTGTGCGAAGCGGCGTCGAATTGGCGCCGGTGTTGAGCGGGTGGAAATCAAGACCACCGGCGCTTGACTTCGACTGGAGAATGCCCTGCAACCGGAGCGTGCGATCGAAGATGTACGTCGAGTCGCCCTTCACCGCGGACAGCTCGCCGTCGAAGTTGATGCCGACGCCCTGCACGCGGGAGAAGGAATTCGCAATGAAGTCCGACACATCGAGGGGCCGAGAAAGCCCCCGGTCGATGACGGGCAGCGGCGTCGAGTTATCGAGGCCCATCGTCGCATCGTACGTCATGGCGCGACTGCCGAGGACCGGACCGCCTTCACCCACCACCGCGCGCCGGAAGTTGCCTGAGTTGCGGACATATGTGGTGTCGCGGAACGCCAACTGATCGAGTCGCACGACAACCGAGTAATTGAAGTTGCCGTTCGGTCCGGCGACCACCTGCTTGGCCGGCAGCAGCAGCGAGTCACTGCCGAAGCCATTCGCCGCGAAGCGTTCGATTTCGAGCGTGTCGGAACGACCCGCCGACTGTCCCATCGCCTGCTCAAAGAAGAAGTGCGAGGTCCGCTTCGTCACGTTCTCCCAGCGCATGGTGCCTTGGTTGGCGAACGGCGTCGACTGGCCTGGCGTTGGCGTCGTGGAGTACACGACAATGACATCCTGACAGGGCGAGCCCGTTGCCGTTCCACCAGTGCAGGTCGTGGCGAGGAACTGCGGCCGATCGCTGAAGTCGTACACGGTACGTTGTGTGATGGGCTGATCGGTCGTGCTCGACTTCACGGTCGTGATGCTGTACGCCACGATGTTCGGCAGCAGGTACCGGAAGACTTCCCGTCCTGTCGTTCCGGCCAGCAGGTTCACATAGCTGATGTTCGTGCCACCCGAGTTCGCCACCAGCAAGGTGTCGCCCATGACGCCATCGCGATTCCGCGGCCACGCCGAGATACCCCACGGGCGCGAGCCGACGTTGATCGCTGCTTTGAAGGACGAGTCGGACAGGTTGAACACTTCGAGCTGATTGCGCTCGATGTTGGTGAGATACAGCCGGTCGTTGCGCGGGAAATAGAGCGCGTCGGCCACTTTGCCGCCGTTGGGCAGCGGGTTCGTAAAGCCCGCGACCACGGACACCGTGTCCAGTCGCGCGGCGCCCGACGTGAATCGTGCGACGTCGCGTCGTCCATTGGTGTTGCGTGCGAAGCCCGTCACGGTGACTGTCGTCGGGAACACGGTCACCGGCAATCGTGTGCGGAACGTTCGCAGCAGTGTGGAGAATCCGCCGGTCGACGCCACAGAATCGGCGGCCACCAGCTGGCCGGTGATCGAGCGCACTTCGTAGCCGAGGGTCGCGATACCGACGGGATCCGTCGCTTCGACGAAGATCGTGTCGCTGACTTCGAGTCGACCGGTCACACCAGTGCGCACTACCGGCACGGTGTTCGCGTTCGCGGCGCTCTGCACCGAGTACGAGACGGCGGTACCGAGTACGCGCTGATTGAGCGAATCCACGATAAACGGCGTGACCGTGACGACGGTGCCTTTCACCGTATCCGGAATCGTCAACGTATCGAGGAGTGACAACGAGTCCTTGAACGGCGCACCGTACAGTACCGAGTCCCGCGTGGTATACGCGCCGGAGAGCTGATAGCCAAGCGTGCGAACTTTGTAGCGCGCTTTCGCCGAGATCGACAGCACCAACGCCTTGCCCGAAACCACGGGCGAACCGGCGGCGGGGCTCGTGATGACGGACTGCGGCGGCTCGAGATTGCCGACGGTCATCACCAGACGTGCGGTATCCGACTGATTCGCCGCACCGTCGATCGCGATCGCGCGGATATTGACCGTCGACCCAATCGGCGCGCTGGACGGCACGCGCACGGAGAGCGCCAGGCTTACCGCCTGCACGGACGACGTGAACGTCGTGTCGTAGGCCGCGGAGACACCACCGCTGAGCATGACCCGGATCGTCTTGAGACCGATGTTGTCGGTCGCGTTGACGGTCAGCGCGAGTGACGTGTCGTTCTGTGATGTACCCTTGGCGAGCGCGACAGCCGGCTTGACCGTGTCACGGAAGGGCGGATCGATGACTTCGTCGCCATTGCACGCGCCCAAGGCCACGACGGCGCCCAGGACGACGAGCACGCGGCGGGCAAAGCCCTGGGCCGCGGCCGGCCGTGACCGCGCCGTAGCGCGGTTCGGAGTGAATGGAATCATGAGTGTGAGATCCTCTGGATCAGCGGCCCGAAGGCGGCGTGGTGCCGTCTTCCAGGATGGTTGGCGTCACGAGGATCAACAGATCGCGCTTCGTCTCGTTTTTGCTGTTCTGCGAGAAGAGGCGACCGATGAACGGGAGGTTCATGAGAAACGGGATGCCACTGCGGAAGCGCGTCGTCTCGGTGACGGTCAGGCCGCCGATGACAGCGGCCTCGCCGTTCGCGACGAGCACCTTCGAATCGGCCCGCTGCCGATTGAAGACCACGCCGACGTCCGTATTCGCGATTTCCGCGCTGGAGTTTTCCGCCTGGATATCGAGCAACACCATCTTGTTGTTCGTAATCTGCGGCGTCACGGTGAGTTTGATGCCGGCTTCTTCCTTCGAGACCGTGGCACGGGGGAAGAACGCTTGTGCGTTCGGTGAGCCCTGCCCACCGCCGCCGCCACCGCCCTGCGCGCCGGCACCCGAGCTCGCGTCGATGACGCGGATCGGAATTTCCTGACCGACGAAGATCTGCGCCGTACGGTTGTTCAGGATCGTGACGCTCGGCTCCGACTGCACATCGGCAAGCGACGAGGTCTGCAGCGCGTTGAGGAATGCGGTCAGCTGATAGCGACCGAGTGCCGTGCTGTAGATCAGATTCAATGCGTTCGGCTTGATCGCGTTGTTGGCGTTGGCGATGCCGGCGATCGCGTTGCCGCCGAGCGCAATGCGCGCCGGGCCGGAGAATGGACTCCCGCCACCGAGGGCGTCCGGCACACCGTCACCGTTCGTGTCGATCGGCTTGAGCGTGGACGGATCCGTGCGCGGCACAAGCTGCTGGAAGAACTGCTTGTTGCCGGTGCCGAGATCATAGGCGAGGCCGATGTCCTGGATGCCCGTGCGATTGACGAAGATGATCTTGGCCTTGATCGCGACCTGCTGCGTGCGGATGTCGAGCTCAGCGAGACGCGCGACGATTTCCGGCAAACGCGACGGCACTTCCGTGATGATCAGCTTGTTCGTCGCGCTATCGGCCGCGACCGATCCGCGCACGACGCACCCTTGGCCTGAAATCCCGTTGTTGTTGCTACCGCCCGATCCGCCCGACTGCTGGTTCATCGGCACGCCGAGATCGCGACCGGTCGCCATCGTGCTGAGACCCGTGCAATCGCGTGCCAGCAGCGCCTGGACGGTCTGACGAAGCGTCGACGCCTTGGCGTAGTTGATGTCAATGATCTGCGTGATCATCGGCTCGAGCGCCTGGTTCGATGCCAGATTGCGATAACTGTCGACCGTGATGATACCGCTGGCGTCTTCGGTCGCCGCGAGTCCCTGACCCTGCAGAATCGCCTGCAGCGCCACGTCCCACGGTTTGTCATTGATGTCGGCCGTCACCGTGCCCGACACGTCCTTGCCGACGACGATCGTGCGGCCCGAGAAGGTCGCGAACGAGGCGATCACGTCACGGATGTCCGTGCCGTCGTAGCTGACGGTGATGCGCGGCTTCTGCGCCTGCGGCGTGATGCTCTTGCGCGACGCCGTGCCGGCGCGCGGCGTCATCGGTGCATCGGCGATGGCTTTCGCGTCGGCGATCACCTGAGCCGCCTTGGCCTCCGCCTTCGCTTCAGCCTTGCCTTCGGCGCGAGCGGCGTCGATGCGAGCCATCTGCGCGCGTGCGTCATCCGCACGCGTCGGCTCGGCCTTTGGCGCATCAGGCTTCGGATCGGCTTTCGGCGCGGGCGACCTGCCGAGTTCGGCGCGCACCTGTTGGGCGAGCGTCGGCGTTGGTGAATCGAGGCGGCCAGCGGCGACCTGCGTGGTCGTCGCGGCGATCACACCCTTCGTCTCCCAGCGCGCGGCCGCTACCGTCGGTCCGTCCACACTGAAGCGAATCTGCGTGCCCGTCTGATCGACCTTGTACTGACGCGTCGCATCGAGATCGATGACGAGGCGCACCGTATCGGGGCGATACTGCGAGAGTCGCACGTTCTTGATCGGTCCGCGCGTTTGCCCGTCGTAGCTTGACCCGCGCAGCGCGAGGCTGGCGCCGCCCAGGTCCACGACCAGTCGCGACGGCCCGTCGAGCGTGAAGTGCCGCACGCTGACGCCGGAGTCGATGGCGATGGTGATTTCCGCGCCACCTGTGGCCGGACCCACCGTGATGCGCGAGACTCGGCCGCGTCCCGGCACGCCGTCGTCGTCGTGCGTGGTGGCGCGCGTGGTGGCCGGAGCGGCCGAGGGAGCAGCTGTGCCTGCGGGCACTGCGCCGCGGCTGCTGGTGATGCGCAGGTCGGCACTACCCAGCGCCGCGTGTGCGAGAGCCGCGGTCATCACCGCGACGGTCGTCGGTCCCATCATGGGTTCCTCACTTTCGTCGTGTCACTGCTGATTGGCAGCGTTTCCGTGCGATTGAATCCGAATTCTTCCACGGTGAATTGCACCGCTTTCTGCTTGATCGCGCTGACGCGCAGGCGGCCGACCTGCTGCCCGACGCGAATGCGATACTGCTGCTTCGAGAAGGTGTCACGGAGGATCGCAACCGAGTTGTCGCCGCCGCTAACATCGAGAATCACCGCGGTCAGGCGGAGGTCGCTGATCAGCGGACGGATATCGCTCGTGCTCATCAGCGACTTGTAGGGATCGCGACGTCCAGTGCTGGCGTAGTCGAACACTTCGCGCTGAATGGTGATCTGTGAGGGTAGCGCGCTCTTTGTCGCGGCGGCATTCGGGCCGACCGTGCCGGCCGACTCACGCGTGACGGTGCTGGCGACCGTCTTAGCGTCCGACTTCGACTGTGCCGGGACTGACGACGCCGACAGTGCCAGCATCATTGACGCGAGGGCGAACATGCGCATGGGGTTCCGGATCATGACGACCGCTCCTTCGCCGCCGCCGGCTTGGCCGGCGTCGTGCGTTCGACATAGGTCTGCAGCGTGATAGTGGACGCGAGTGCGTTCTTGTCCGACGTCTTGATCGCCTGATTACGGCCGGGCCCGCCGGCGATGATCGAGAAGTTCACCGGCGCGACGATGCGGGCGAGAGAGCCGACATTTGCGAGGAACGCACCGAACTGGTGGTATCCGCCAATGATCGTGACGGTGTAGCGATACGTGTCGTATTTGTCGCCGGCAATCACCGGTTCCGGCGTGACACCACCGACATCGAGACCGGCGCGACGGGCCGCCGTGCTGACTTCCTCGAGCAAGGCCGGCACTTCGTTGCTGGTCGGGACGAGGCGGCGCATCACGACGAGGGCGGAGCGATTCTCGGCCGCCTGCACGCGCAGTTCGTCGATGCTGCCGCTCGCAAATTCACGCGCGGCCTTTTGGTTCGCCGCGTCGAGCTGCGCGACACGCTGCGTGTCGGCCGTCATCTGGTCTTCGCGAGTCGTGTACGGATACACGTAGTACGCAACCGCGAGCGCTGCGGCAGCGAAGCCGATCAGCAACTTGATCTGATCGCGCTGGGATGATGGGAGCAATGCCATGATTTCCTCGAGTCAGCGAACCGGGACGACGAGCGGAGAGGTCCGAACGACCCCCGGGGGCGGCACTTCGTACGACGCGGACAGTTCGAATTGCGTGACGTCCTTACCATCGACGATCACGATTTCCGACTTGGTCAGCGCCACATGCTGGATGAACGGGGAGCTCTCGAGCTGGCGCATGAACATCGTGAGTGCCTGGATGTCGACCGTCTGTCCAACCACACGGAACATCAGATCCGGATGCACGTTCACCGAGTCAGGCGCGGCCGTCCTTTCTTTCTTGTCCTTCGTCGCCTTCGCGGCGGCAACCGGGGTCTTGGCACCTGCGGGGAGCGTATCAGCACCCGGCGGAAGCGGCGCCTTGCTCGTCTGCTCGAGTGTCGTCAGCCACGTGTACGCGGGCAGGGCTCGGCTTACTTCGTCAAGGATGTGCGCCCAGTTGTAGCGGTTGTCATCAATGGTCTTGATGATCTGCAACTGGCGGTACACGGAATCGCGTTCGGCCGACAACTTGCGGCGCGCGTCGAGCACTTTGGCGTAGCGTGTCGAATCGCGGACGGCACTGTCGACTTTCACGCCCAGTTCAGCTGCGCGAGCGTTTTGGGACGTGAAGAGAATGCCGACGGCGGCCACGGCGACCACGACGGCCGTGGCCGCGCCGACAAGCCACGGATCGCGCACCTTCGAGCCGATGTTACCGAACGCCGTCGCGACGTTGAACTTGGAGGCTCCGCGAACCGACTTCTTGGCGCCAGGAAGGAGATTGACTTCGATCATCATGTCTGGATCCTCAGGCCGCGGCGCGGAGTGCGAGGCCCACCGGCAGCATCAGCAGCGGTGCGATCTCGTCGGTGGACAGAAACTCCATGGCGCCTTCGCGCACGGTGATGCGCGCCAACGGATTCGCCAGCTGCACGGGAATGCGCAGACGCTCGGACAACCACGGCAGAAGCCCCGGTACGCGTGCTCCGCCGCCGCACGCATACACGGCGCGGATCTGGCCGAAGTTGCGCAACGAAGTCGCGAGGAACGTCGCCGCGCGTTCCATGCCGACCGCGATCTCTTCGCCGCGTAACGCGACGACGCCATCGAGCGCCATTGTGCGGTCGTACCCGCGCAACATCGCTTCAGCGTCATCGCTGTTGCTGCCGTGTTCACGCTGGAGATCTTCGCGGAAACGGCGCGTGCCGACCGTGAGGTCGCGCGTGAGGATTGGAACGCCCTGATCAAGGATGTTCAGGTTCGTGGCTTCGTTGCCGATGTTGAGCAACGCCACGGTGCCTTCCATCGCGTCCGGGTGATTCAGACCGAACGCGTTGTGCAGCGCAAAGGCGTCCACGTCAATGACTGCGGGCGCCGAACCGGCATCGGTGAGCAACAGCCGCTTGGCTTCGACAAGCTCGCGCTTCGCGGCGACGAGCAACACGCTCATTTCGAGGCCGTCGGCATCAGGATCGAGAACCTGAAAGTCGAGTTCGACCGATTCCATATCGAATGGCACGTGCTGTTCCGCTTCCCAGCGCATCAGCTCGCGCGCCTGCGCTTCCTTTACACGCTCGATGGAGATTTTTTTGACGATCACGTCACGACCGCCAATGGCCGAGACGATGTATTTCGTCTTGACGCCAGTGGCTTCGAGTGTCTGCCGAATGGCGTCGACGACGATCGCGTGATCCATCACTTCACCTTCGACGATGGCCGTCTCGTTGAGCGGAGTGATGACCACCTTCGTCAGCTCGGGAGATCCGCTCGTGTGGTCCATCACCACTGCTTTCACGAGACCGGACCCGACATCGAGACCGACGGTCAGTTTCTTGCGACCGAAGAACGCCATGGCTTTGTGGGTTGTACTGTGGTGGTCTTCTGCTGCCCGAGTCGGCGGCGAAACGCGACACCTCGGACACATTGACCTGTCCAAATCGGACGATTCTCCCAACTAACGACCGGCGTCTCACGAGGTAACGGCCCCCACTGGGGGATGCCCCGGCACGAACGCCTACTTCGTGATAGTGTCGGCCCATGCGTTCCATTTCCTGAGCATCGGTTCTCGAATCTTTCCGCCGTGGCGTTCAGGGACTGTTCCAGCTGTCAAACGGGCCGACTCTCGGGAGCGCTACCGCCGCCAATGCGCGACCGACGAGGCACGGCGCATACCGAATCACGGTCTGGGAGCCGAGCCGCGATCCCCGTGACCAGCTGTCACGCACTACGACTGCGCCATCGACGAGGAGTGCGCCGAAGGAGGCATCAAGCGCGCCGCGCACAACCAGCACGCCATCGACCCGCAGCGTCCCACGCACCACGAGGTCGCCATCGATCGCGAGGAGGCCGACCACGCGCGACGCGCCCTCGAGCGTTACCGCTCCGGCGCCGGCTATCACGCTCGCGCGCCACGGTGCGTTGGTCGGAACGATACCAGTCGCCGGGAGGGTGCGACGAGCCGCGCGTTGGTCGATTTGGCGCCACGCGTCATCAAACGCTCGCGTGCGGGCGTCAGCCATCGGCGAGGTGATCGTGATGAGGCTCCCCGTCACGATCGAAGAGGACGTCGAGTTCAGGACGATCGCCTGTACCGCGTCGACGCTCGCCGTATCACGCAACGGGCCGCAATCGTCACGGTCGCGTACGACAGGCCCGGATCGATCCCGTCCGCTGATCGTCGCGCCATCTAATTGGACGGCACCGAGTACCGCGACCGCGGCGGGGATCGCAATCGCTGGTGGTTCGAGTCGCACGATTCGAGTGACCCGGCGCCCGACGGAAACCCTGTCGCCGAGGGGATCGGTCGACGCGCCGGCGCGCGGTGCCCGGGCGTCCGCGTACACGACGGCGACCAGCGGGGCGGTTCGGGTGATCGCGCGCCGCACCGTCCACCCGTCCGCGTCCCTTTCAACACGCAGTGCCGATTCCCCGATCGGCGTCGCCGCGACGCTGTCGGCCGGCCACTCGGCGATTGATTGCACCACCATGTATTCGGCAGCATACAGCGCCCGTTGTGCGTCCCACTGCGTGCGTGCGCCGCGACCGGCGCGCCACGATACGGCCTGAAGCGTTCCGGCGATACAGAGCACCAGCATCATGCCCGCCATGACCAACGGAAGCACCATCCCTCGTCGCGCCGTTGGCATCACACCCCTCCTCGTGTGGGTCGCAACGCCACATCGATCCCGAGCGAATCGACACGAACCGTGCGAGGACTGGCGCGCCCGGCGCGTCGAGGAGCGCGCAGTTGGATCCGGAGTCGCGCGATCGAGCGTGCGACGACGGGGCTCTCGCCGTCGGCAATTGGAGCGCCGGTCGTGTCGTACGCTTGGAGCATCAGTCCGCCAGCGCGCGCCGATTGCATTGGACCATCGACGGGTTGTACGATGTCCCATCCGCCGCGGCCGAGTGTTCGACGCCCGATGTACCAGTCGCCGTCGGTCGCTCGATAGAGCGAATAACGCGTGCGTCTGGTCACGCGAACTGGGGTTCCGACCGTCGGGGCAGCGGTGAGGACTTGATTTATCTGCAGACGCGTGGTCGTGCCCGTCGCGCTGGCGCGGAGCGGTGAGTTTCCGCACTCGGTTCCCACGCTTACGGAACGCAACGTTGCCTCCGTCAGCGCGAGACGATCCAACATGGTCTCGCCTGCGCGCCAGAACTGAACGCGATCACCATCTTGCGGTACCTGCGACCACTGAGCGCCGATCGGATCGAGCGTCGAGTCGAGGGTGGGCGTGCGCTTGGACGCGGCGACGACGAGTAAATGCGATCGCGCTGGGTCGATTGCGCAGACGGTCGCGATGCCGATGACGGACTCGAACTCGATGGCGGTATCGCGCCACGCCACGATTTCGGAGGGGCGCACGACTCGCAGTTCGTTCGACAGCACGGTCGCGGCGTGACGCAACTCGCGCGTTGCGCCGAGTACGCCGTCACTTTCGAGCGCGCGTCGTTGCACCTGGAGCACCAGACTGACGGCGAGCGCACCGACGATCGCAATCAGTGGCAATGCGACCAATACTTCAAGCAGGCTCATACCGCATCGACCGCGCGTCATGGGCACGCAGCGGCTGAGCGCCATCGTAGCACATTGACTCCACCGCCGGCCAATGGCGAGAAGCGCAAGGTCGCAACGGCGTCACGCGCCTGCCACGTCGGCTCGACTGAGACTCGCCACTCGAGCGCCAGCTGCGTGCGGCGCGCGATTGTAGGCGGGCTGTTGACACAGGCGATGGCCTGCTCGTCGCTTCGGGTGGCGATACTCCACGCGATTGAGCGAAGCTGTGCGGCCTGTTCATCACGGGCGAGCGATCGCGCGAGTGAAACGGCAAGGATGGCGGTCGCATCCAACAGCAGCATGGCGACCAGGCACTCAATGAGTAGCCGGCCGGCACGCGGTTGCCCGCAAACGGGAAGAGACATGGTGATGGGCACGTCGGCACGTTACCACGCGCCGACGAAACGTCATCACCTTTCTATTGCACCGAGGGTGAATCCTTTGGCGTCGGAGGTTTCGGCAGGCCAGACGCGGTGCCGTATGCTGGCACACTCGGCGGTGTTGCGTACACCGGCACGCTCGTCGGCGTCGTTTGCGGCAACGCGAGCAGCCCGCTCGCGTGCAACGGCAGCAGGATCACGAACGCGGCGCCGCCCTCGCGCGCGCGCTGTACCCAGATCGTGCCGCCAAGATTTTCGATGGTGCTGGCGACAATCGCGAGTCCCAGTCCGGTGCCCTTTCCGGGCTGCTTCGTACTGAAGAACGGCTCGAAGATACGTTCTTCGTCTTCGGGTGCGACGCCGGTGCCCGAGTCCGCAATCAGCACCTGCAGGAATCGACGCGGCGACTCTGGGCGCGCGAGCCACGCCAAGGCACGCCGACTCGGACGATGCGGCCACCGATCCCGCGCGGTGTCGGTGCGCCGTTTTTCCGACGATTCACCGAATGCGGTCACGTCGTTGATCTGCGAGCGAATCGCGACCAAGCCTTCATGATCCATCGCATCGACCGCGTTGAGCATCAAGTTGACAAACGCCTGCTCAAGGTCGTGTCGTTCAGCGTACACGATGCCTGCCGGTGCTTCGAGCTCTGCGGAAATCCGATAGCGCCGTGTCACGCCCTGATCGCCGAGTAATCGGAGCACGTCGGTGATCACTTCATCGACGACGATAGGCTTCGGTGTCAGGCGGCGCGGCCGTGAATAGTCGAGCAGGCCGCGCATGATGCGGTCGATGCGCGTGATCTCACGCTCCAACGCGTCGAGCGGCTCGGTCGTGCCGGGCACATTCTCCGTGCGCATGCGCAGCAGGTGCGCATAGTTCGCGATCGCCGAAACGGGGTTGCCGATCTCATGAGAAACGCCGGCAGCAAGTCGTCCCATGGTGGCGAGCTTCTCGACGCGCATTCGGAGCTGATGCGACGCAAGCAACTGTTCGGTCATGCGATTGATGCTGGTCGCGAGCTGATCGAACTCGTACGTCTCGCCTGGTGGGACGCGCCGGGTCGTTTCTCCTTCGGCGATCGACTCCGCGGCGGCCATCGATTCCGCGAGCGGCACCTCGACCAGCGACTCGACCTGGCGGCGCAACACGCTCGTCCAGATCAGTGACACCATAAACAACAGCACCAACACGATCGGCCAGCGAATGCTCGGCGGGAGGTATTCCGTGATCCACATTGTCACGATGACGCCGGCCAGCGCCATGACGCTGACGGCGACGACGGCGACGGTCAGCCGCTGGTGGATTCTGGGAAGTGTTGTCGGGCGCACGGCGGAGGATGCCTCTTCGTCGCCCCGCATGCAACTGGGTGAGTTCGTGCAGGCGCGCGGCTGAAATCGGAACGCACGAAGGGCCGGGCGTTTGCCCAGCCCTAGGTGCGTTCTGCCGCGCCCTCGTCACGAGCCGTCCTACAGCCTCAAACCGTTACTGACACGTGGGGATGCCTTCTGCCGCGCCGGCCGCGACCGCTGCGCCGACCGCGATCGCGCAGGTCTTGGCGGTCGAGGCGTGCTTGGCCGTCGCCGACCAGCCCGTCGCCGAACCGGTGAACGTCAGGGTCACGCCCGACGAACCCGTCGGCGCTGCGTAGCTGGCGTAGGTGTTGTTGTCCGAGAACGACGCTTCGGCGGCCGAGACCATGTTCTTCAGGTCGGACTTCATGGCGGTGACGTACGCCT
>JANLPE010000058.1:0-43392 GCA_031366985.1 Gemmatimonadaceae bacterium | reverse complement strand
GCGCTCTCCGCTAACGCGCGATCGTTGCGCCGCACTTCCCGCTCCAATGCGTGAATGCGCGCGCCGTCCTCCGTGCGCGCAGTCCGCGCGGGCGGCCCCAGCGCGGCTTCGGCGGCGGCGCGCCACTCCGTCAGCGGCGCGCCAGTCCGTCAGCGGCGCGGCATGCACGCCCTCCCGACGCAGCAGCGCCCCCAGCTCCGCCGACACGCCGACACGCCGACGTCCGAGGACAACCGATTGGCACTGACGGCCTGCGGACCAACCAGTCGCCGCCGCACACGCGCCTTGAACGCCGCACTGTATTGGTTCACGCACCCATCCACCTTGCGCTCCCAACGATGTGGTTCAAATCGCCGATGCCATCACACCGGCGATGCGACAACGATCCTGACCCAGGGGGCTCATGCCAGATCGAACCGATCCAGATTCATCACCTTCGTCCACGCCGCCACGAACGCGTGCACGAACGCGCCCTTCGCATCATCGCTGGCGTACACTTCTGCCAGCGCACGCAGCTGTGAGTTTGATCCGAAAATAAGATCGACGCGGGTCGCACTCCACTTCACGTCACCCGTCACTCGATCACGCCCTTCAAACACGTCGCCCGCCTCTGACATGGGCGTCCATGTCGTGCCCATGTCGAGCAGGTTGACGAAGAAATCATTGGTGAGCGTCTCGGGGCGATCGGTGAACACGCCGTGCCGCGAATTGCCGTGGTTCGCGTTCAGCACACGCAGACCGCCGACGAGCACGGTCATCTCGGGTGCCGTCAGCGTCAACAGCTGCGCCTTGTCGACCAAAAGTTCCTCGGCAGACATCGTGTACTTGGTCTTCTGATAATTGCGGAAGCCGTCTGACGTCGGCTCGAGCACGGCGTACGCATGCGCATCCGTCTGTTCCGACGACGCATCCATGCGACCGGACGTGAACGGCACGGCGACGTCGAATCCGGCCAGCTTCGCGGCCGCTTCGACGGCGGCGCACCCGCCGAGTACGATCAGGTCGGCGCGCGAAATTTTTTTGCCGCCCGACTGCGCGTCGTTGAAGCGTTGTTGAATCGTTTCGAAAATCTCCAGCGCTTTCGCGAGCTTCGCGGGCTGATTGACGGCCCAGTTTTTCGCCGGTTCAAGCGCGATGCGTGCACCGTTGGCACCGCCGCGTTTGTCCGAGCCACGAAACGTTGACGCTGACGCCCACGCGGTGCTCACCAGCTGCGCAATCGACAACCCTGACGCGAGAATCGTCGCCTTGAGCGACGCGATATCCTGCGCGTCGACGAGTGCATGATTCACCGCAGGAATGGGATCCTGCCAGAGCAGCACTTCCGTCGGCACCAACGCACCGAGGTAGCGCGTGCGCGGGCCCATGTCGCGGTGCGTGAGTTTGAACCACGCGCGCGCGAACGCATCGGCCAATTGATCGGGGTTCTCGTGGAACCGCTTCGAGATCGGCAGATAAATCGGGTCCATCCGCAGGGCCATGTCGGCGGTCGACATCATCGGCGCATGACGCTTGCTTGGATCATGCGCGTCGGGCACCGTCGTCGCGGCGGCCGGATCGGCGGGCGTCCACTGATGGGCGCCGGCGGGGCTCTTCGTGAGCACCCACTCGTAGCCGAACAGTGTGTCAAAGTAGCCGGTGTCCCACTTGATCGGATTAGGTGTCCACGCGCCTTCGAGGCCGCTCGTGGTGGTGTGGACGCCGCTACCACTCTCGAAGCGATTGTGCCAGCCGAGCCCCTGCGCTTCGATGGGTGCGCCCTCGGGCCCGGGGCCCATCAGTGCGGGGTCGCCGGCGCCGTGCGTTTTGCCGAACGTGTGACCGCCCGCTGTGAGCGCGACGGTTTCTTCGTCGTTCATCGCCATGCGCGCGAACGTCTCGCGGATGTCGCGCGCCGACCCGAGCGGATCCGGCGTGCCGTTCGGTCCTTCCGGGTTCACATAAATCAGCCCCATCTGCACGGCCGCCAGCGGGTTCTCGAGCTCGCGGTCACCCGTGTAGCGCTTGTCGCCCAGCCACTCGGCCTCGGCGCCCCAGTAGATGTCCGTTTCGGGCTCAAAGACATCGACGCGACCACCGGCGAAACCAAACGTTGTGAACCCCATCGACTCCATCGCGCAGTCGCCCGCGAGGATCATGAGGTCGGCCCACGACAGCTTCTTGCCGTACTTCTGCTTGATCGGCCACAACAGGCGTCGGGCCTTGTCCAAGTTGCCGTTGTCGGGCCAGCTATTGAGCGGTGCGAAGCGCTGCGTGCCGGAGGACGCGCCGCCGCGACCGTCCGCTGTGCGATAGGTGCCCGCGCTGTGCCACGCCATGCGAACGAAGAACGGTCCGTAGTGCCCGTAATCCGCCGGCCACCAGCTCTGCGAGTCCGTCATCAATGCGTAGAGGTCCTGTCGAACGGCCTCGAGATCAAGCGTCTTGAACGCCGCCGCGTAGTCGAACGCCGCACCCATGGGGTCGGACACCGGCGAGTTCTGGTGGAGGATCACGAGGTTCAGTTGGTTGGGCCACCAGTCGCGGTTCGACCGGCCGCCGGCTGCCGTGACCTTCTGCGTACCGTGCATCACCGGGCATTTGCCGCCGGTCCCGCCTGCGCTTCCTTCCATCGGCCTCTCCAATCATGGCGTACGTTGTGTGTCCCGCGAGCGCTACTCCGTAGGATAAAGATAGCGAATGCCGATGCGATTTCGTCACTTGTACGACGGTCGTGCCTTGAGGCCGCCTGATATTAATTTCCGGCGTCTCTTCCTTGAGGATCTCTTTGTCCGCTGATCTCCGGGCCCAGCTCCAGCAGGCACTTGGCGACGCCTATTCGCTCGAACGCGAACTAAGCGGCGGGGGCATGTCGCCCGTATATCTGGCGACGGACAAGGCGCTCGGCCGACAGGTCGTCGTGAAGCTGCTGCCCCAGCGAGATGTCCGGCCAAGTCTCGGTCGAGCGCTTCAAGCGTGAGATCGCGCTCGCCGCGCGGCTGCAGCATCCGCACATCGTGCCCTTGCGGTCGGCGGGCGATGCGGGCGGCCTGCCCTACTTCACGATGCCGCTGATCGAGGGCGAATCGTTGCGCGCGCGCCTCGTGAAGCAGGGCGAACTGCCGCTCAACGAAGCGGTGCGCGTGCTGCGCGACATCGCGTCGGCGCTGGCCTACGCGCACGAACGCGGTATCGTGCACCGTGACATCAAGCCCGACGACGTGTTGATGTCCGGCGGCAGTGCGATGATCGTGGTTGGAGACACTGAAACAACTGCTGGCCTTTCCGCTGTACGCGACTGTAGTCTGGTTGCTGTGGGTATTAGGACGACAAGCGGGCACCGACTTTGTCGCGTTGGCCCTGTTGTTTGCCGTTGCCGTCTCGCTGACAGGATGGATGGCAGGACGCGCGCAGAACGCTGGTCGTGCACGTGGCGGTCTTGTCGGCCTCGTGTTGCTTGTTGGAACGATCGGCGCCGGCGGTGTCGTGATCGGGTCACAGAAGGCGTCGCCTGCGGCCTCCGCAGCGACGCCACGGCCGCGTGGTGCCTGAGCTGTCAGGTCCGAGCGAATAGCTCTGCATTCCGATGCGGTCGAGCGTGCATTCGTTGGTGCGAACGCGCTGCTGTTGCGCGCCGATTGGACATCGCGAGACGCCGAGATTACTGCGGTGCTCGCCACGTTCGGGCGCAGTGGCGTGCCGTTATACGTCGTGTATCCCGCCTCCACGAGCGCGTCAGCTGAACTTCTGCCTGCCGTACTGACGCCGGGGCTCGTCATCGACGCCGTCACTCGCGCATCGGGCGGTGCGAAGGTCGCTGCGTCACGTGACCGATGACGCGGGAACTGCTCACGCTCACGTTCGCGGCCGCGATCGTGGCGGCATCCGCGGCATGTAGCGCCGACCCGCTCAATGGCCTCACCCCCGGCACCGGCGCCGAGGTCCCGATGCTGCGCTCTTCGGGCTGATCCCGTCCGGCCCATCGTGGAGCTTTTACAAGCGCTCGTCGACACCGATCACCCGCTCATCGCGTCCGCACCCCGAATCGAACGCGTTGGTGCGCTACAACGCGCGCGCCGCGACGCAGCTGGATGCTGAGGGCAAGGTCCGACGCGACGCCGTATTTCCCGACTCGTCGATCATCGTCAAGGAGTTGTCGAATGGGTCGTCGCTCGGCCCGTACGCCGTCATGATGCGACTGCGCGGCTCGTCAAGCGCGGGCGTTGATGGTTGGGTCTGGGCGGAGTTCTCTCCGTCTGGAGCCGTGCAATACTCGACCCGTCAACGCGGTGGCGCGTGTTCGTCATGTCACTCGGCCGGCATCGACTACACGCGCATGAACGCCTCGCATCCGTAGTTCGCAACTGCCCCTCACGTCATCGTCACTCGCGACTGCCACCGCCCATCCGACGACCCGATCATCGGCCGAATGCGGTGAGCAATGACGCGGCTTAGCAGGCGCGCGACCCTCCGCGAAGAAGGCGATCGTGGTGTAGGAGTTGTGAAGATCCCGCATAAGCAATACTCTGTCTGCTGAAGGCAGCGCTCCCCGGCAGCTTGCCGTCCCGAGGACGCCGCCGGTGACATCACATTGCACGGAGATTCTCGTGGGGCTGATTTCAGCGATCATGTTTCGCAGCGCTCGCAACGCCTTGACCCGCCACAATGGCGTCATGACATGGGACTATTCCCAGTCAGCTTGGAGCACATTCAGCGTCACGTTTCGCGAACCAGTCGGTCGATGGGGCATCTGCAAAGCGCTATCAGCGCAGTGGATCGTCGACCACGCCTATGGCGGCTCGTTGTTTAATCGGATCACCAACGACAGGGGGGATGTTGACCCGAGCGCCATCCGCATGATCCAGCAGAATTTTGCCATCGCCTCTGGAAATCAGGCCGACGAAACCAAGGATTTCCTCATCAAGCGTGGGGTACTGGAGCGCAGGGGCTCCCTGTGCTTCTCTGTAACGCGCTCGGTGCGACGAGAAGGACAGCGTGTAGATATCACCAACAATTCTTACGGCGAACGAAACCTTAGCGAGAGCGGTAGCAACGGCAACGTGGCGATCGAGCTCGCGGCGGCACTGAAAAACGTTTCCAATTGCTATGCGCAGATCGGGTTTGGCCCCACCGCGGGCACAGGCCACGCGGTGGCCGCGTGGGTCGGCGGCCCATCCTATGGCTCAGGCGGAGACGTCGCTTTCTTCGATCCGAATTTCGGCGAGGTCTGGTTCGCCAGGAAGGCTGACTTCTTCGAATGGTTCGAGTATTTCTATCGGGCATCGTATGCTGGCTTTCCCTGCAAGTTCAACGGCCGCTGGGACGTGAGTCAGTGGGCATTGAGCAATACGGCAGCGAAGGGGGCCTACGCGAAGGCCGTACTATCCGTCGCCGGGCCGCGCTGACTCAGCGATCGCCGTACCGAACGCTTGACGTTGGCTGACGGGCGACTCTCGGGCTATTCTCTGATCGCAGTCGCAGCTTCCCCTTCCCTGCCGCCCTCACGCTCCGCATGGCGTTGTCGTCATCCCCGAGTCTCCTCGCACTTCTCGCGATTCTGTGGGGTGCCGAGCCCGCGCTGTCGAATCGGCGCACACTGGACCGTCGTGTGGTCGACCGCGTGCAGCTCGGCGAGGCGCGCAGCGAGGCTGCGCACGGATACGCCGGTCATGATGTCGTCGCGGGAGTCGCAGGCGGCACGTCGTTCCGTCAGGCCAGAGGGTGGATGCGCTACGCGCTCACAACCTTCGACGACACCGAGGTGACGGTTGCCTGCACGTTCGTGCGCACCGAGGGCCTGATCGGTCCCTACGACGTGGTAGTCGAAGACAGCGTCATCGCGACGCGCACGCACTCGTCGTCAACCGCGTCTTCCGTCGTGGAGATTCGTGTGCCGTTCAGCATCACGAAAGGCCGCACGAATATCGCCATCATGATTCGCGCGCGCGGCGGGCTCACGCCCGCGCTCAGCGAACTCCGCACCGTGCAAGATCACAACGAAGACGTGACGTCGTCACGTTCGCAGAACTCTTCTGGAGCCGTCCGATGAAGCTGTCTTTTGTATCGCGCAGCGTCCGCGCATCGCTCGTATGTGCAGGCATCCTGCTGACGAGCGCCACGCTATCGGCGCAGGCGCCGAAGGTCGCTAGCGCGAGTGCACGCGCGAAATTCCCACTCACCCGCCCCGAAGCGACCGACTACGCCGAAACGAGCCGCTACGACGACGTCATCGCGTACATGAAGCTGATGGCGGCGAACAATCCGCAGATCCATCTCACAACGTACGGCTATACGTACGAAGGCCGACCACTGCCGCTCGCCGTCATCGGCGCGCCGGGTGCGTCGCCGGAACAAGTGCTCGCGACCAAGAAAACCCGCGTCTACATCCAGGGCAACATCCACGCGGGCGAAGTGGAAGGCAAAGAAGCGCTGCTCTGGCTGCTGCGGTCGATCGCCAAGGGCGAGCGTGACGAGTGGCTCAAGACGACCGTGCTGATGATCAACCCGATCTATAACGCCGACGGTAACGAGCGCGTGAACGTGACGAATCGCGGCAGTCAGGCAGGCCCCGTCGGCGGGATGGGCACGCGCGAAAACGCGCAGGGCTTTGATCTCAATCGCGACGGCACCCGCATGGAAACCGCCGAAGCACGCTCGATGGCGTCGCTGCTCACGCGCTATCAGCCGCACGTCGCGATGGATCTGCACACGACGGACGGCAGTTCGAACAGCGGCTTCAACATGACGTACGAAACGTCGCTCAATCCGAACAACTCGAAAGGCGAGATGAGTCTGCTGCGCGACGAGCTGTTGCCGCTCGTCACGAAGACCATCAAGACGAAGCACGGCTCCGACTGGTTCTACTACGGCGGTGTGTCGGGCACTGGCGCGGACCGCGCATGGCGCTCTGACGCCGATCTCGCGCGCCCGCGCTACACGTCGACGTACTACGGCGTCCGCAACATTCTGGGACTGCTGACCGAGACGTACTCCTACGCCTCCTTCAAAACGCGCATCACCGAGACGTACTGGTTCCTCGAAGAAGTCCTCGGCTACGTCGCGAAGAATGGCGGGAAGATCCGCGACGTCGTCGCAACGGCGAACGGCGAGTCGGTCATCGGCCAGCAGCTTGCGGTGCGGCAGGAGTTGGTGAAAGCACCCGATCTTAAGACCATCGTGTTTGCGCCGACGATGTCGACGCGCAATCCGTACGTCGCTGATCGCCCGTATCGGTTGAAAGCCGACAACGCGCCGAGCACGACGGCGCAGCTACCGTTCTACGGTACGACGGTGCCGACTGAGACGAGCCTCGCACCACGCGTGTGGGTGATTCCGATGTCTGATATATCGGCTGCTGCCGCACCGACGCCGACGCCGACGCCGACGCGAGGCGCGGGTGGTGGCACGCCGACGCAACGCCTGATCGCGAGCGTCATCGATCGCCTCGAGGCGCATGGCATCACGTACACGGTGACGGACAAGGACATCGCGTTCAAGGGCGAGCGCTACAGGATTGCGACGAACACGATAGCGGATCGCGAATACCAGGGCACGCACAAGGCGCGCACGCTCACCGGCGCGTGGGACGCGGCGGAGCAGTCGTTACCCGTCGGCTCGCTGATCATCCCGATGGACCAGCCGCTCGCGCGTCTCGCGTTCATTCTGTTCGATCCGCGCTCCGACGACGGCTTCATGTGGTGGAACATTTTGGATCCGATTCTCGGCCAGACGCCGACGCCGTCGTACTATCCCGTGTTACGGTCGATGAACGCGATGGGGAACTGATCACGGAACTCCCGCACGCACGAAGCGCCGAGCAATTGCTCGGCGCTTCATGGTGCCGTACGCAGAGATTCGTAGCGGCTCTGCCGCGAAAGCACTCAAGCTCTCTGATTCTGCGCCAGCACCCGATCGAGCAGGAACGCAAACCTGCCAGACGGCTCGCCCCACGCTGTGGTGGGGTGTTGCAGCGGGTCGTTGCACGCTATGTCTTCGCGCTTGGCTTCCTAATTGACTGGAAGAATCGGGACGAAGCCCGACCCGCCGAAGGCATCGTGGAGGCATCGCCCTCACTCTGCGCGTCTATGGTGCAACGGTTTGCCGTGTCTCGCTATCGGACAAAACCTTACACGCGACAGGTTGTGTGAACGAAAACGCGCGCCGGTCGGATGACCGGCGCGCGTTTCACATGGCTCACTCCGAGACGATCAGTAGCCGTCGGCACAGCCCTTCTGGCCGCTTGAGTTGGCGAAGCCCGTACCCGCGGTGTACGCCGCGTTCGACCAGTTGCCTTGCACTTTCCAAGCAGTGCCGTTCGAAAAGACGTTCGAGTTCGTATGGAAGACCCACGCGCACTTATCAGAGTTTTCGTACCCCTGAGAATCGTACCATGCGCCCGTGCTGTACGGGTCTGTGACGGCTTCGGACAGCTCATGCGCCGAGACGTTCGCAATCGCCGCCAGCCCCTGCGTATGCCCGGTCGAAAGATCCTGCGGATCACAGCCGGTATCGCCGTCAAGCTTCCAGAAGAACGCGAACGTCACCTGTACACCGCCACACGTTCCGGACGAGTGCCACGCGCAGTAGCCCGCGCTCCCGCGCGGGATGTCGGTGTAGACTGGGTAGTATCCGTTCGACACCGGGCTCGTGATGTTCCGGCAGACAGCCGCCAAGATCGCTGAGGTGCTTCCGCCTCCCGACGCGGCCGAGAGGTCGACGAGATGTCCAAGCGACGAGCTGGTGTTGGTCACGAACTTGCCCGTGTTGTCTTTGTACTCAGTATTCGATCCGGCAAATTTGCTGCCGGCAAATCCGGTGTAGAAATCATCCATGCCCGTCATCTTGTCGCCGGAGTAACTCGCCCACGACGTACCCCAGAAGATTGACTGAATGATCGGAGACTGCATGATCAACCCATTGTGGTACGTCATATTCGGCGACCTCCGGGTCGCGAAATTCGCCGAATTCGACGCCGCGTTCTCGAAGCCCCTGATGCGATGGACCTTCGCGTCGGCCGGTCCGTTCAGTTCAGGATCGTATTTACCGACGCCATTGTTCGACGACGCGCTGGCGACGGCCGACAGCTGCGACGCCGGATTCACCGCCGTCGGTCCACCGTCCGGAGCGCAGGACGCCGCGAACGCGAGTATACCAAGGGCAACAGCAGGAGCGATGCGTCTCTTCATGCGAAGGACTCCAGCGTGGGAGGGAACTAACGGGCGGGAGACACGGCAGACGCTGGTGTAGCGCCTCTGATGCGGGCCAAGTGTCGATCGATGATCCGCTCGAACGTCTCAGCCGAATGCGATCCTTCCAGCGACACGCCGTTGATCAGGAAGCCTGGCGTCCCGGTATAGCCGAAGCGCGTGAACTCGTCCAGGTCGGCCTTGACGATGGCGCGAATCGTATCACTCTGTGCATCCGCCTTCGCTTTCGCAAGATCCGCGCCGACGCGCTTGACGGCCTCATCCAGATACGACTGACCCTGCTGATCCAGCCGTTCCTGATTGTTGAACAGCTCGTCGTACAGCTTGAATGCCAGCTTCGGGTCCTGCTTGGCAACCGCCTCGTACATCAGCGCCGCCTTCATCGCGTGCGGGTGCATCTCGAGCGGCGTCTGCTTCACGATCAGACGAACGGTGTCCCCGTAGCGTTTCATGACCTCGACCAGTACGTCCCGTTCGCGACGGCAATACGGGCACTGAAAGTCCGAGTACTCGACGATCGTGATAGGTGCTCTAGGATTCCCGAACGCAATGCGCCGGTCAAGTGACGGCACCTTGGGACTCGCGAACTCGGCCTCGGTCTTCTCGGCGGCCAACCGCGCCGCGTTCTGCTGCGTCGCGACCTGAGAGACCTGCGCCGCCTTGTTCAGCGCAGCGATCATCTCTGCCGGATGACGCTCGATAGCGCGATAGAGCACCTCGGGATGCTTGGTCAGCGCGGCGTCGAGGTCGTCGGCCGAGACCGACGGTCGGCACGCGGCAAGCGCCAGCGTGGCCGAGGTGAGCGCGAACAGGACTCCTCGAGCTGACAACGGGTATCGGATCATGCCGCCGAATCTCCCGACGTGCACACGCCACCGCAATGCGGCATCATCGCCACAGTGGTCAGCACCGTTCTGCCCGTCGACGCCGGTCGCGACTAACGCTTATAGCGCCTGCTCGCGTCGGTCCGCGCATTGGTGACGGTGAACGACCCATCGGCCTTCGCTGACAGTTTGATCCACGCGTTGGTCGCCTCAGTCAGGTTGGCAATGCGCTCGTCGGCCACGTTGACAACACCGCTGGTGAACGATCGATGCAACTGCCACACATCGATCGCCGGCAACTGACGTAGCGTCGCGAACGTCTCGGCCGCGCCACCTTTGACCGGTCCGTTGTTGAAGATCGCGACGAGCGGCTTGATCGACCGGAACATTGCCGGATCGGCCGCGTCGACACCGCCGTGATGCGCGATGAGGTACACGTCCGCGAGTCCGATCATGTCGATCGGACAGGTCAGCGCAAACAGCGCGGGCCCACTCAGATCGCCCACATCAAGGAACGAGAATTTTCCGAACTGTACGCGGATGCCCGTGCTGCGCGGATTTTCGGTTTTTTCCTGCGCGGGCAGACCCGCTCCTGCGCACGCCGCGTTCGGGATACCCGATGCCGCGTGCGCACCCTTGAGCGGCGACGAGAGCGTCGACCCGACCGACGACACGACATAGGCGTCGATCCCTTTGATCGGCAATTTGTCACCCGGCTTCGGGCTGATATGCGCGGCGAACCCGCGACGACGCACATACCCGTCGTAGATCGCCTGCGTGCCCGGCACGCCAGCCTCGGCCTCGGCCGTCGGCGCCTCGTGATCGATGAACGTCGTGATCGGCAACAGCTGCGCAAGTTCGGCGACGCCGCCGGCGTGATCGGCATGGTAGTGCGTCAGCATCAAGTAGTCGATCCGCTGAATGCCCGCGTCGTGCGCAGCGGCGAGTATGCGCTGCGCATCGCGAGCCTCGGTCGGATCGCCAGACTTGGACGCGAACGTCCCGTCGGCCGGAAAGCCGGCGTCAATCAAAAACGACTGACCGCCCGGCGTCACCATGAGCGTCGACTGTCCCCCTTCGACATCGATGAAGTACATGTCGAACGTGTCGCGCGCCGCCAGCACGCGCGGCGTGTGCATGGCGGCCAGCGGCGCCACGAGCGCGCAGACCACAGCGCTACGCAGCAGACCAGAGAGTACCCGCGTCACGTCAGTGCCTCAGGAAGAAGTGCGCGCGCCGACATGCAGCACGCTACCAACGGAAGAGTTTCGTGAACTTGACCACGATCGACCGATTCTCCAACTCCGGATAGTGCGGCGCCAGCGTCGTGCGGCCATCACTGTACACCACGAACAGCTCGCTCCCGGGCTGATACTCCCAGCGAAAACGCATGTTGGTCGCCATCGACGTCGAGCGGGACTGATACTGCACAAGCGCGGCCAGATACATGCGCGGTGTCACGGTGTACGTGACGCGCGAACTCACCAGATCACTCTTGCCGGTACCGTACGGACCGGCGACGCGGTTGAACGATATGGCCGGCTCGATGAGCACATGCGGAGACGCTTCGACGCGACCGCGCCATGTCGTCTCGGTCAGCGTGCCGCCGTAGAAGCTCCCGCGCGCCAGCACCAACATGCCGTTGACCGGACGCTGCGTGCCAAACACGTAGGACGCCTTCACATTCGTAAAGCGATAGCCGCCAATCGGCACCGTGACGCCTCGCGCGACCACGAATGGTCTACTGAGTTGCTCGAACGAACGGGTCACTTCTGCGTTGACGAAGTCGCCGTTGGTGAACTCCGTCGCGAACGCGCTCTGAAATGCTTCGGATTGCAACCCACCACGCGATCCTTCAATGTAGTCGGCACTGCCCTGCCAACTGAACTTGCGGACGAGCGGAATGGACGCCGGGCGCGGACTGAAGCGCGCCAGTCCGTACGAACGGCGGAACCCCGCGCGTCGCATGAACCCGACGCCCGGTCCGAATCCGTCGCCCACATAGAGATGTTCGATGTTCGCGCCGTACCGATCACCATTCCATTCGAGCCGACCGCGATAGCTGCCCTGATCCCCAGGTCGCCCTGCCTGCACCGATCGCGCGCCATAGGCGACAATCGCCACGTCGCTACTCACGTTGAACAAGGCATCGACGCCGACGGCGCTGTTCATCGTATCGGACGATGCGTTGCGGCCCGTCGCGATCAGGCCGATACGACTCCGACGTCCGACATCACGGTTGATGCGCAGCACCGAGTAGTTCGTCCTAGGTGCGGACACCGAGGGCACACGATCGGACTGCATGTCGAGTGCACCGACCTGCCATGCGCCGGTTCGGCCGAGCACGCGCGCCCCACCAATAATCGGCGCAACCTCGCCGTTCGCGAGACCTATCCGTCGGCTGTAGAACAACACGGGCGACAGATTGTCGAACACCGGCAGGCCCGTGTTCTGCCCGCTGACCGATCCACTGCCCGGACCGCCATTCCCACCGCCGACGCCAGCAAACGAAAAGGCATCCTGTCCTTCAAGGAAAAAATCGCGCTTCTCCGGAAACAGCAGCGAGAAGCGCGTCAGGTTGACTTGCGCCTCGTCGTCTTCGACCTGTGCGAAGTCGGTATTCACCGTGAAGTCGGCGACAATGTTCTGCGTGAGGCCCCACTTCGCATCGCCGCCAAGATTCGCGTTGCGACGATTGGTAAACGCGGGCGTGGCCACGGTGTTCGTCAGCAGCGAGCCGAGTGTGTACGGCTTCAGGTCGAGATTGAGCCCGCGTGCCGGCACCTGCAGACCGGTCATCGTCGCCGCGTTAGAAACCTTGTTGAGGGCGCGACGTCCCCACGAACGTGGTACGATGCTCAGAAACGAAACCTCGTTCTTCCAGCGCACCATGCGCCGGATGTTCACCCCCCACGTATTGCTGCCTTCCTTGAATCGGATCGATCGGAATGGAATGCGGAATTCGACGGACCAGCCTCCGTCAAAGTCCTGTGCCTTTACGTCCCAGAGGCCGTTCCAATTCGAGCTGGGATTTTCGTTCGTCGCCGTAAAATCAAACATCGCCCCAAGCCGATTCGCTGCGAAACCGAAGCCGTTGCGATGATCGTTGAACGTATCGAACATCACCGCCAGATGGTCGTTGTTGTACATGTTGAGCGCGTCCCGTCGCATGTCACTCGCGACGCGCCGCGACGGATCACTTTCGTACATGCGGGCCGCGACGTAGATGTTCTCGTCATCGAAAAAGACCCATGCCTCGGTCTTCTCCGTGGCGAGCGCCCCTTCCACAGGCTCCTGCTGCACGAAATCGGTGTACGGCGCAACGGTCTGGTAGATCACTTCGTTCAGCGCGCCGTCGATGCGGATCGCCGTGGTCAACGGCGTCGCACGAACAGTCACATGGCCCGCGGCGTCGCGCACCATCACGGCATCGGGCACCCCGTGGTCCCGAGGTACCGTCAGGTCGTTGCGGGTCTGGGCGCCGAGGCGCTTCGAGGCAAGCACCGCGGCAAGTGCCATGGCAAGTGCCATGGCAAGCGTCATCGCGAACGACAGCCGTAGCGGGCGTGGCGGGAAGTTATAGACGCGCGGCTTCACGACGGTCCGTACGGCAATTCGCGCACCGCACGCGAAAAGGTATCGATAATGCACTCCGCGTCGCCGAGGGTCAGCGGCATCGGGCCGCGCAGCTTGATGACATTGTGGAACGGGCCGTCGGTGCCGGCCAGCACACCGTGCGCCCGCATACGATTGACCACGAAGCTGGCTTCGCGATCGGCCGGCTCCAGCGACGTACGGTCTCGCACGAGCTCGACGCCAAGAAACAGCCCGGAACCGCGCACGTCGCCGATAATCTCGTGCGCCGTCATGAGCCCACGCAAACCGTCGAGCAACCGTTCGCCTACGACACGCGCATTCTCCTGCAGACGCTCCTCCTGTGTCACTCGCAGCGTGGTCAGCGCCGCGACACAGGCGGCCGTGCTGCCGCCAAACGTACTGAAGAATTCCATGCCGTTGTCGAAGCGCTCGGCGATCGCGCGTGTCGTGACAACGGCGCCCATGGGATAGCCATTGGCGATCGGCTTGCCCAGGACAACGATGTCCGGCGTGACCGCATGCTGCTCGAAGGCCCAGAAATGCGTGCCGATGCGGCCGAATCCGGTCTGCACCTCATCGGCGATGCATACACCGCCGACCGCGCGAACGCGCGCGTACACGTCAGCGAGGAATCCATCAGGCAACATGATTTGCCCGCCGACGCTCGGGCAGCTCTCGGCGATGTATCCGCACAGGCCACGCCCCGTCGCGTGCACGCGGTCGATCGCGTCACCGACGCGTGCCGCAAACCACGCGCCCGGAGCGCCCGACACGGCGCGGTTGCGATACACATCGGGGATCGGGGACGTGTGTACCCAATCGGGCGCGCCGGTGCCACCCGGACCGCCGTGTTTGTACGGACTGATGTCGATCAGCGTCGTCGTGTGCCCGTGGTACGCCGACTCCATGACGATCAGGTCGCGTTGACCCGTGTACGTGCGCGCGAGCCGCAGGGCGAGTTCGTTCGCTTCGCTCCCGGACGCCGTGAAATAGCACACCGACAGCTGATCGGGGAACGTCGCCGTCAGTGACTCGGCATATGCAGTCAGCTGATCCTGCAGATAACGCGTGTTGGTGTTCAACACCGCCAGCTGCGCACTGACGGCGCGCACGACGCGCGGATGCCCGTGCCCGACGTGTGCGACGTTGTTGTACGCATCGATGTAGCGATGCCCAACGTCATCGAACAGATACTGCTTCCATCCACGGACAATGTTGAGCGGCTGCGCACCGTACGAGATGCTCAGGTTCCGGCCGATGTGTGCGCTTCGCGACGCAGCGATCTGCGCCGGCTCCGGCCGATGCGAGAGGCAATCGGACGGTATTCCCAACAGCAGATTCGGGTCCAGGCATAGACTGCGCCACACAGTGCGCTGACTGGCGCGCACGGCGCCGTCGACGTTGCAGGGAACATCGAGCATGTCGGTGATGAGTTGCACGTGCACGTGCTCCCACCAGTCGCCATTGGCCGGCGCGCTCCCAATGCGCGCGAACTCGCTACCCTTGGTGATGCGCTGCCCTGCGCTAAGTCCGTCCAGCGAGTCACGCGACAGGTGACCGTACAGCGTGTAGAACTCGACCGGTTGCGCTTCGGTCGTTTGGTGACGGAGGACGATGACGGGTCCGTAGTCGTGATACTGGCCGGCGTCCTCAAAGCCATGGACCACGCCATCCATCGGTGCATACAACGGCGAGCCGGCCTCGAGCGACAGGTCGAGACCGATGTGAATCGTCCGCGGTTCGCTGGTCTTGGGTTCATTTGGCCAATGATAGATCAGCCGCGGTTCGTCGTAACCGCCGACGCCGATCATCGCGCCATGCTCGGCCAGCACCCGACGCAGCCGTCGATCCAGTTCCGCTGGCGCGTTGTCGGCCGGATCGCTTGCGATGAGCGCGCTCCCTGCGCTGAAGTCGAGCGGCGCGACTGGCGTCGTGCTCAGGTCGCGGCCGAGCAGCGGCGCGAACGAGCCTTGATGTTCGTGCAGCCACGCGACGACCTGCGGTGCATGCGGTACCGGCGGCAGACCGCAGGCGTCGCGCAACACGTAGTGCGCGAATCGCGGATGTACGGCGGCCAGCACTGGGAGAGTACGTTCGATCGACGCCTGGCTGATCGCGAGATACGGATCGTCAGGACGCGACGCCATCTGTTCGGCCGCGACGCAGACGCTCGTGCACAACCGCATGCACATCAGACTGAACAGCGCGGCGATCTCGGATTCGGTGAGTGGATGCGCCGCGTGATACCCGGCAGCCACGGCCGCCGCCGCCGCCAGCGGATCGTCCGCGCTGAGCGTCACGTACGCCATCGCGATCGCGATGTTGTTGACCGTGTGACTGTACACCATGTCGCCAAGGTCGATGAGCCCGGTGATTCGCTGTTGCGCGGCATCGACCAGCACGTTGTAGTCGTTGGCATCCGAGTGAATCACACTGCGGCGGAACGACGGCAGCAGCGGGAGCACCTGCGCGCGATGGTTGGCGACCAGCCGTTCGATGCGGCTGCGCATCGAAGCGTCACGTACCAGCTTCAGTCGTTGGTGAATTGCGCGATCGGCGTTGGCGAGATCCCAGTGAAACTCTCGATGGAACGCCGGATGATCGAAACCGGTGAGCGCCGCGTCGAGCCGGCCAAGCGCCGAGCCCAGATCACGGTGCAACGCATCCGTGTGCAGCACGGTGCTGCCGAGGGTGCGGCCGTCGAGCGCGCTGATCATTCGCACGAAATGCGGGCCGTACGAGCCGATGTCGGCACCATGCGTCGTCGGCATGAGGGTCGGCAATAGGTTCGCCGTGGCCTTCGAGGCCGACACATGACGGAGCACGGCACATTCCGCCTCGAGCACTGCGCGAGACTCTTTGGCGTTCGCGATCTTCAGCACGAAACGCGCGCCGCTGGCGGCATGCAGCAGCACGTTCTGATCACGTTCGCTCGGGAGCGCTTCGGCACGCGCCGTCAGGCCGTACAGCCTCGCGGCCAGTGCCTGTGCATCAGTGAGTGTCAGAGCGGGAACGCCGGGCATGCGGTGGGGAAGGAGGATAGCACGTGGTATTATCGAACGCCGAAAACTATGGCGCGAGGCTCGCAGACGCCCGGTGCAGTGCCAGCGAACCGCGGTAACAGCATTGACCGCTGGGGTCGCAGGGGTACGCAGCGAGTGCTCGCCGTTTTCTGCGATCCCCTGCGACCCCAGCGTTCAAAGTTGTTAATGACACGGGTACCGAATGATCACAGCAGCGTCGTCAGCACGCCGATGCTCAGCGCCACGACGGCCGTGTTGAATGCGAATGCGATGATGCCATGCAGTAACGCCGTACGCCGCAATCGCCGTCCACGGACATTCACATCGGCCGTCTGCGCAGTCATACCGACGATGAACGCGAAATACGCGAAATCGAGATAGTCCGGCATCGTGACGTCGCCGGGAAAGTCCAGGGCGCGATCGCCCGCGTTCACGTCGTAGTACAAATGGGCGTATCGCAGCGTGAAGACGGTGTGAATGAGCGCCCAGGCCAGTGCGACGGCGGAGAGCGCGAGCACGATCGCCTGCACCTTGTCCCCGCTCCGCATCTTCACGCTTTCCTGCAACAGCACGAGTACCGCGAGCAGGGACGCGCTCGCGCCCAGCACCACGAGCACGAGTGACGCCAGACGGCTGGGATCTTCGCGTTGTGCGAGCGTACAGATCTGCGCGGGCTTCAGTGTCACGATCGTCCACCAGGTTAACACGAGCACCACGACCGCGAACCCATCCCACGACGCCACCGCGCGCACCTCGCCCGACACGCTGCTCGGCAACAGGACCGCCGTCAGCCCGCTCGCCACGAGCGCCGTGACCACTCGCGTCACGGCATGCACGTGTGCGACCCGCTGTCGAACGCCGTGGTGCTTTCTGTCGGTCACGACTGAACTCCGCTGGGAAATTGATGGCCGTTCGGCACCGGAGCGCGCTGTCGAGTTACGCCGGTATCCAGAAAACCGTTGCCGTGGTGAATTTACCACGGTGGCCAGCGTTGCCCACGTCAGCCGCACGAAACGACCCTTGTGTCGGTGACGCGGCATCGGCAATGTCGGGATATGTCCGCCTTACAACAGTTCCGCGCGCCTGGCGCCGCCCTCGCGGCCGCGTTCCTGGCCGCCTGCAGCAGCGACGGCCCTACCGCGCCCGTCACGCCACCTCCGGTGACACCGCCGGCCTTCACGGTGCCCGCGCTGTCCCGTGAGTTTCGCGGTCTCTGGATCGCCACGGTCGCCAACATCGACTGGCCGTCGCGCACCGGCCTGACGGTCTCGGCGCAACAGGCGGAGTTGTCGGGTATTCTGGATCTCGCCAAGAACACCGGCCTCAATGCGATCGTGCTGCAGGTCCGCGCCAACGGCGATGCGCTTTATCGCTCGACACTGGAACCGTGGTCCCGTTCGCTGACGGGTGCACAAGGCAGCGATCCGGGGTGGGATCCGCTCGACTTCGCCGTCACCGAGGCGCACGCGCGCGGCCTCGAACTGCATGCGTGGTTCAATCCGTTTCGGGCCGGGAATCTGAGCGACACGTCGAAGATGGACGCACGTCACTTCGCGAAGCGTCGTCCGGATCTCGCACGCGCGTTCTGCTCCCAGCTGTGGTTCGATCCCAGTGCGACCGAGGTCCACGACCAGACGATCAGCGTGGTTCAGGATGTCGTACGTCGCTACAATGTCGATGCGGTGCATCTCGACGACTTCTTCTATCCGTATCCGGACACGAAGTGTCCAAATCTCGATTTCCCCGACAGCGTCGAGTATACGCGATATCGCGCCGGTGGCGGCGCGCTGAGCAAGTCCGATTGGCGCCGAGACAACGTCAATCGATTTGTCGAGCGGCTATATCGGGATGTCCATGCGGTCAGTGCGACGACCCGTGTCGGCATCAGTCCATTCGGCATCTGGCGTCCCGGCAATCCGGCTGGTGTCGTCGGACTCGATGCATACACCGACATCTATGCCGATTCGCGCAACTGGCTGCAGAAGGGCTGGGTCGATTATTTCGCGCCGCAGCTGTATTGGTCGCTGACGTCGACCGGGCAGAACTTCACCGCACTACTCGACTGGTGGAGCGCGCAAAACACGCAGCGCCGACACCTCTGGCCCGGGCTCGCCGCGTATCGCGTCGCTGACGGCAGCAGCAGCGCGTACGCCGCGAGCGAGATCGCGAGCGAAGTGCAGCAAACCCGCACGCGCGCCGGTATGACCGGCGGACCAAGTGGCACCGTGCTATACAATACGACGTCACTCAAGACCAACCGCGATGGACTGGCCACGTTACTCGCGAATGGGGCGTTCAGTAGCACGGCGCTGATACCCGCCTCGACGTGGCTAGACGCGCAAATGCCGACGGCTCCGACGTTCTCGGTCGTCAGCACGCCGTCCGTGCTGCGCACGACCATTGTTGGCGGAGGCAAGCCGCTGGCGTGGTGGGCCGTACGGTGGCGCAACGGCGTGTCGTGGACGATGCGCGTCGCCCCAGCGACGTCATCCGTCGTCGATGTGCCGGCCACCGTCTTTGGCCTGCCGACCGATGCCATCGTCGTGCACGCGGTAGATCGCGTGGGGAACGCCAGTGAGGGAACGGTCTGGAGAGCGCCATAGCACTTATTGCGGTGCCCGCGCTGTAACGTTGACGGAACCGCCCCGTGGCCGCACACTCTTACGCATTGCGCACCGCCCACTTCGGCGGTCTCGCCGTCACCTTCTGCAGTGAGCCGTCCATGCCGCTCTTTCGCCACCTCCCGTCGTTCCTCGCGCGAACGGCTGCGACCGCGACGCTCTTCGCGTTCGCTGCGTGCACCACGGAACGGCCCACGGCTCCTGCATCGAGTGAGGCGCGGACAACGCAGACGCCGTCCGACGGCATCGCGCTGGTAAACGTCAGCAACGTCACGCGTGACACCACCGCGCAAAACGAAACGCCGATCGCGGTGAATCCGCTCAATCCGTTGAACCTGATCGTCGGCGGTAATGACTGGAACTATAACGACGGTTGTGCCGTCAACGCTTCGCTCGACGCCGGCAGGTCGTGGACGCCGACGCTGCCCGACGGCTTCCTGCCGGGGATCACAAAGTTCACGAACAATCCGGCCGTCGCGGGCACGGGCCCGTACGACTACGGCGGCGATCCAGCCGTGGCGTTTGGGCCGACGGGCACGGCGTACTTCGCCTGCTTTGGTTACGAAGGTACGTCGCCGTATGGCGTGAAGCTGTTGCTCAGTCGTTCGTACGATGGCGGACGCACATGGCTCAAGGGCGACGCCGCGCAGCCACTCGCGGTCGTGTCGGCCTTCCAGGGCAATGGCAAGGAGCGCGGTGGCAACGGACAGTTTGCCGATCACGAACAGATGGCTGTGTCCGCCGACGGCACGATCTACGTCACGTGGGCGCAGTTCCACGGCACTGGCGGCAGCGATCCGGTCTACGTGAGCACGTCGCGCAACGACGGCGTGTCGTTCAGCGCACCGGTGAAAGTCTCGGCGAAGAACGTCAACGTGAATCAGAACCAGCGCGTCGTCACCAACGCGACGGGCTCGGTCGCTTTCCTCGTCTGGGACAACTTCGAGCACGGCAGCAAGGGCACCGCCGCACTCTACGTCAGTCAGTCGACCGATCGCGGGCAGAGTTGGAGCGACGCGGTGCGACTGGGCGCTTATCAGCAGCCAATCGATCTGTTTCCGCCGTCCTTCTCGATAAGCGGCACGCCGTTCCGTGGCCCCGGCACGTACCCGGCGCCCGCGTACGACGCGGCGCGCAATCGGCTGTACGTCGCCTACGCCGACATCGTGAACGGTCGCGCGCAGGTGTTCGTGACGTGGGCCAGCGCGACGGATCTGTCGACGTGGAGCACGCCCGTCGTGGTTGCACCGGTCGCAAGCGGTGATCGCTTTGGCGCTGAGCTCTCGATTGCGCCGAACGGTCGCCTTGATGTGATGTTCTACGACCGCAGCTACTCAGCCAACTCGCAAGTCGACGTCACCTACGCGACGAGTGCGGATGGCGGTGCGTCATGGCGCAGTCGTCGCGTCACGTCGTCATCCTTCGATCCAGCGGCGTTCGGCGTGCCGGGACGCGGCAGCTTCATTCCCTTCCTCGGCGACTACAACGGCATCGCCTCGACACCGACGAATGCGTATCTCGCGTGGACGGGACCGGGCACGATCTATGGCATCTTCCCGACGAACCTCGAGATCTGGAGCGCGACCGTCAAACCGTAGTCGTATGTAGCGTCACCGATATGGATATACGACAAAGAACACTGCCGACATCGCCGCCAGCACCCACAACGCTGGCGGCACTTCGCGCACGCGTCCCGTCATCAGCTTGAGCAGCGGATACACCAGTAAGCCCGTCGTCATGCCGACGCCGACGTTGTACGTGAAACTCATCAGCACGATCGTGAGAAACGCTGGCACCAGCTCGGTGTAGTCGTCGAAGTCGAGTTTCGTGATCGGACTGATCATCAGAATGCCAATCGACACCAAGGCGACGCCTGATGCGTGCGTTGGGATCGACGTGAGCAACGGCGCGAGAAAGAGCGAGCAGAGAAAGAGCAGCGCCACGACGATCGCCGTGAAGCCGGTGCGTCCGCCCTCCGCGATGCCGACCGCGGACTCGACGTACGCGCCGCACGTCGTCGTGCCGAGTACCGGCGCCACCAGATTCGCGAGCGCATCTGCGAGCATCGGCTTTTCAATTTCAGGCAGGTTGCCGTTCACATCGAGCAGCCCCGCGCGCGATGACAGGCCGATCAAGGTGCCGATCGTGTCGACAAACGCCATCACGAACACAATGACGACAACCGGCAGCGCTTTGAGCGTGAGCGCACCGGCAATATCCAGCTGACCGAAGATCGGCGTGAGACTCGGCGGCATGCTCACTACGGCGTGTGGCAGCGGCGTCACGCCGGTCGCGAACGAGAGCGCCGTCGTTGCCAGGATGCCGATGAGCAGCGCCCCGGTCACGCGCTTCACCAGCATCCAGGCTGTGATCATAAAGCCGACGATTGCCAACAGCGTTGTCGCATGGCTCAAACCGCCCAACGCCACGGGCGCGCCTGGCACGCCGAGCGACACGACGCCGATTTCGTTCAGGCCGATGAAGGTGAGAAAGAGACCGATGCCCACCGCGAAGCTGTGCTTGAGCGACATCGGAATCGCGTTCGCCAGCCAGCTCCGCACCTTGAAGACCGTGAGCACAGTGAATAGGACGCCGGCCAGAAAGATCGCGCCCAACGCGGTCTGCCAACTGACGCCCATCCCCTTCACGACCGTGAACACGATGAACGCGTTCTCGCCCATGTACGGAGCGATCGCGAATGGCCGCTTCGCGTAGACGCCCATGAGCAGCGTGCCGAACGCTGCCGAGATGATCGTCGCGGTAATCGACGCGGCGCGCGGAATCCCGGCTGCTTCGAGAATCGCCGGGTTCACGATGATGATGTACGCCATCGTCAGGAACGTCGCGATACCGGCGAGCGTCTCGGTGCGATAGCTGGTGTGGTTTTCGGCGAACTTGAAATACCGGTTCATTTCGCGTTCGCCGCGGTCGACGCCGTTAAGGCCTTCAGGTATTCGATTACGACCGCCGCCGAGTTGTCTGCGGCGAGTCGACCGAACGTGCGCGATTCATTCTGTCCGCGCCCTCCACCAGCGAGATCCGACAGCGAACGAAAGGCGATGAACGGCACGCGGTTTTCGAATGCGACCAGCGCGACCGCCGCGCTCTCCATATCAAGCGCGTCGGCATGAAACGTTGTCCACGCCCACTCACGAAAAGCGGCGTTGTCGACGAAGGTCGATCCGCTGACACCGTTGCCACCGACGACGATCTGTGGATCGCGTGCGAGACATTCGTTGTTCGCAGTGCAGCGGGCCAGTCTCACCGTGCGCGCGACACGCGTGGCGACGGCCAGCGCGGTTGAATCGACTGGGAACCAGAAGCGACGTTCGAGCGAGTCCGGCTTCGTGCCGGGGATCGCCACCGACGTGCCTTGCGTGAACATCATGCCGTAGTTCGCGAACGGCGTCGTGGTGCGTTCGGGAGCGAAGCCGGTGGGGGTCTCTCGTGCAAAAACCATTTCCTGATACTGGCCCCACTGCGCGGGGATCGTCACGTCGCCGACATTCAGGCCGGGATTCACGCCGCCGGCGATTCCTGAGAACACAATGCTGGTGATAAGAAAGCGATCGAGCACCGCCTGCGTGGTCATCGCGGCGTTCACCATGCTGAAGCCACTGAGCATCAGGACGACATTCTGCCCGGCAAGTGTGCCGAGATAGTGCGTGCGACCGTTTATGACGCGGGTCTCGTTGATCTTGGCCGTCGCACGCAGCCGCACGAGTTCCGGTTCAAAGGCGGAGATGACAGCGATCCGTGCGACGTGGGGGCGCGAGAGGCTTTCGGATCGCAGCGCCGTCGGGCGGGTGCACGCATTGACCGCGGCGCATGTAGCGATGGCGGCGGCGATCACTGTTCGCGATACTGTGGACTTTCGCATGGACTCGGAAGGTAGGCGCATGCCTCCTCCCGCGTCCAGTCAGAAGCGGACGGCGAAGCCCAGCAGCGGCACGCCCGGGAAAATCAAATCTTTCGGCGCATTCGCGAGGGCGAGGTCCACCGCGATGGATTCGCCAAGAATGCGCACGCCGTAGGTGATGACGCCGCCGTCGCTGAGGTGGCTGGGGACGAACCAGTTCTCGCTGATCAGTGCCAGTCGGCGGCCGACCCGTCGCTGCCCGCCGAGCGTCATGACCGGCGTCTGTGACAGCGTCCCGCCAACGTACCCCCAGCCGGCACCAAGCGTGACGTTATTCTCGCGACTGCCGAGTGTGCCGACGCCGTACAAGACGCCGACCGAGTTCGAGTTACCGGTATCGAACGGCAGGTGCGCTATCAGCGCACCGATGGCGACCTTTGTGGTCGGCCGGTTCACGACCGTGTACTTCGGAATCAGATAAAAGATGTTCTTGCTGAAGTCTGTGCTCGGAACGAGCGTCATGCCGCCGCCGATCGTGAAACGATCCGTCACACCGGTGGCCGCGCTGACGAGAAAGACCCAGAAATCGGAGAAGTACCACTCGCCTTTGCGCAACGGAATCGCCGTGGGCGAAAAGAGCAATCGCGTCGCGTGCGGGTTCTCCGGCCACAGTTCGCCGTTGTGCATCGTCGAAAGCGGATACGCCCGCACCTCGCGAATCGCCGTGCGCGTGACACGTATGGTCGATACCGTGGACTGAATCTGCACGGAATCGGCCGTCAGTGACGTGACGCGGCCGATGAGCTTCGAGCCGTCCACGAGCACGATCGCATAGACGATCGTCGAATCGTTTACCCGCACGGAGTCGAGTGGGACGCGCTGCGCCCGCAGCGGCGCCACGGCGACCGACACGCAGAGCACACTCACGACCGCGATTGACCGCAACAGGTGGCAGGCGATATGCACGTAGAGGACTCCGGATGAAAGAGGGCGATCGGACGCGAGGCATGCCTACGCTAGCCCATTCGCGTTTACAGAGCCATGCGTCACGTGACGTAGGCCGTCAACGCGCCTACCCTGCCCGCGCCCGCCGTGTGGCCATCTTCGTGACGAGGTTCTCGGCAACACCTGGCCGATTCCACGGGCACACCGCGAGGCAGACCGCACAGCCCTGATGCTCGTTGAAAAACGGCAGGCACCGATCAAAATTCACGTACCACTTGGTTTCGCCGCGCACGATCTGCTTCTCGTGCGTGATCGCCTCGGGCGGACAGGCGTTGGCGCACGACTGGCAGCGCTGGCAGAAGTCCTCGGCGCCGAAATCGTCCGGTGTGTCGGCGACAAGCGGAATGTCTGTGAGCACGCACGCGAGACGCAGGTTCGACCCCAGCGTCCGATTGATCAGCGAGCCATGCTTTCCCAGCTCACCAAGTCCTGCGGAGATCGCCGCCGGGAGCAGCAACATTGGATACGCCATCGGACCGCCCTGCGGCGACGCATCGTGCCCGCGCTGCCGGATGAACGTCGCGAGCGCCTTCGCCACGCGCATCCCACGCGCGTACTGCAAAATCACCTCGGCCGCCGCGGTGTCGTCCGGAGCCGTCTGCAGCGCCTCCCAGTCGTGCTGCACGCACAGCATGATCGCCCATCGCTGCGTGACCTCATGCCCCTCGAACACCCACTGCGACTGCACGCGCGTAATGCCAACCGCGTCCGCACCGGCCGCGAGCGCCGCCGCCTTCACGTCGCGGGTCCACGCCTCGGCACTTTGATGATGCGGTTCGCCGGAGACCGGCGGCACCGTCTCATCGGCCGCGCGTATACGCTCGGCGCGCGCAGCCACCACCGCGGGAGTCATCTTCGTATAGAACCACAGCTGCAGCTTGCCGTGCGCCGTGACGTCGGGTGAATGCCAGTACACCGGAGAGGGGCGGCGCACGCGATCTTCTCCAACACCGTTGATGGTGTTGCCAGAGAGTGCCGGCCACATCGCCATCTGCTCGTCGCTCGGGGTCCAGCGCGTCGTGCGTTTCATGCGAAGGCGGGTCGGCGTGGAATCCAGCAGGTCGCGTGTGCAGCCTCGCGTGGAATATATTCGCCTTGCCAGCTCGAATGAGTCGGCGACCGCCGACCGTCCCTCCTGACCACGCCCTCGTGATGACACCACCATCGACTGCCCGACCCGAGGGGTCACGCCTGTTCGCTGCGGCGATCGCCTCCGCGGTCGCGAGTGTGTTGTTCGGTGCGTCGGTGGTAGCTACGCGCTACGTCGTGGGACAGACGCAACCCGTGTCGCTCGCATTCCTGCGCTACGGCATCGCGACGCTCTGTCTGTTGCCGATCGTCGCACGCCTCCGCACGACCCCGATCGCCCGTCGCGACCTCTTCGGCATCGGCGCGCTCGGCGCGCTGTTCTTCGGCCTGTTTCCGTGGTGCTTCAGCGCCGCGCTGACGTACAGCCCGTCGGCACGTGTGGCGATCGAAGCGGCGGCGGGGCCGATGGTGACGCTGATCATTTCGCGTCTCAGGGGCTACGATCACATCACACCGACGAAGTTGGTCGGGCAGATCCTTGCCTTCGGCGGGCTCTATCTCGCGCTGCGATCGCCGAGCGGCGCGCAGATCGACCCGTCACAGGTGTGGAAGGGCGATGCGTTGATGGTGATCGTCGTACTGTGCGGCGCGATCTACAATGTGTTTTCGCGACCGTATCTCAAGCGCTATGCGTCACTGCAGGTCACGTTGTACTCCATGGCGGCCGGGGCGTTGGTACTTGCACCGATCGCGGCGTCGAAGGGACTCTTCAACACGGTGCCGCACTTTTCGATGACCGGATGGTTCGCGGTCCTGTACTTAGGCTCGATGGGTGGTGCACTCGGCTTCGGCCTCTGGATCTGGGCGCTCGAACACTCGTCGCCGTCTCGGGTGGCGGTGTTTCTCACGCTCAATCCGATCACGGCGATCGTGCTTGGCGCGACGCTGTTGCACGAACCAATCACCGCGCTCTTCGTGATCGGGTTATGCGGCGTACTGGCCGGTATCCTCCTGACGAATTTTCGGCCGCGCTCCGACACCGCCGAACTATTCGTTGTGGCCGGCGAGTGATCGCGTAAAACGCAGCCGGACTTCGTATCCGTCACGCGTTGGGAGCACGCGCGGCACGTCGTCCGTGCCGATCACGGCGCGAACGAAGTTTGGACCGGGGCGGTGATGCAGGATCTCTCGCACACTGGCGGCCGCGCTGATGTCGGTGACTGCGCTGCTGTGCGCGAAACCACAGGCCGCGGCGACGGCCACAAGATCCACACCGCGACTCGTGTGGCTCGCCTGCATGCCCGTCTCCCCATAGCGACCATTGTCGAGCACGACGACGCTCAGGTTCTTCACGCGCTGCACCCCAATCGTTGCCAGACTGCCGATCCCCATGAGCATGTCGCCATCGCCCGTGATGACGACGACGCGACGGTCTGGCCTCGCAAGCGCGAGTCCGAGGCCGATCATCGCGGTGCCGCCCATGCCGCCCCACTGGTACAGGTTGAGCGGATGATCACCGGCGGCGGCGACGTCGTAGGTCGCCGAACCGAGTCCAGAAACGACCAACAGCTCGCCGCGGTCGACGAGCAGCTCGCGAACAAAGTCGCGACGATTCAACATGGGAATGGGCGAGGGCGATACGTTCGTCATCACTTGACCCACTGCTTGCGGCCGATAAGCCGCTGCGAAAGCAGGACGGCAATCCGCTGCTGACCCTCGAACGCCATGTCGCACGCCGCGCCGACGACCTCGCTCACGTCCTCGGCCGCTTCGATGCGATAAGTCAGGAAGCCGCATGCCTGCAGCGTGCCTTCGGTGATCGACCCCATCGGCACCTGCCACGGGTTGAACTCACCGAACTCGCCACGCATCGTGACGACGATCAGGCACGGCGCGCCAAATCCTTGCAGCAGCGAAAACATGTTGACGCAGTTGCCGACACCGCTGCTTTGCATGAGCAACACCGCGCGCTGGCCTCCCATGGCCGCGCCCAGAGCGAGTGCAACGCCCTCCTCTTCCGTCGTGAGCACGACGTCCGCGATCTCCGCGTCGTCGATACACCGCTGGATGAGGCGCGAGTGCCCGGCGTCAGGGACGTAGCCGACCTGACGGACGCCGACGCGCTGGAGATGCGCGAAGATGTCGTCAGGCCACGAGAGGAGATTCGGCACGGTGCTCGCTACGGGTCGGAGGCTCCAGCAATGATGCGGTGCAGTATCTTATCGCGACGTCAGCACCGCGCATATCCCCGGCTCGATCTCCGGACCCCTTCCGGACCCCTTGATGATTTGCGCCGCCCCGACCCGATTCCGTTTCGTTGTTCGCATGGCCAACACTTACGCGGTACTCGGTGCATTCGCCGCAGCGCGTACGGCATTGCTGACGTCGGCGCGCGACAAGGCCGGCACGCTGCTCGCGTTGCGCGACGCGAACTGATTCAGTATCGCGCGGAGTCGGCCACCGCGCCGTACACCCTGCCAGACTGTCAGCGCGACGCGTTTGGCACCACCGCCAGCGCGCATGCAGCAGCCGACGTAGTGGGCACGCGGTTCGATCGCCCGTGCAACGTGTTCTTTCACAACTTCGCGATGCAGCGCGAGGTCGCACGCAACCTCGCCGACTTTCTCAACGAAACGGGCGTCGATCACCTCGATGTCGACGGACACGAAGGCGCGCTCGCGTCCGGACAAGGTGACTGCGCACTCGGTGTCTTCGCCAACGACGTGATGATGCAGACACACCATGACCTCATCATGGGTACAAGCATCAGTAAGACGCTCTACTGGCACATCGGCTCGTACGACAACTGGGGCGAGCCCTGGAACGGCGGCTTCACCGAGAGCATGCCGCCGTACCGCATCGACAATCAGGCGTTGTTCGATCGCAACTGCATGCCCCACATGCTCGGCTGGTACCTGCTGTCCGACCGCACCTCAATGCCGGAAATGGCGAGGATGCTCGCTCGCGCCGCAGGATATGGCGCCGGCTTCGCGATGGCCGCGCGGCTCATGGCCCCGCGTACGAATCCGCTGGCGCGGTCGCTGCTCGACGCGATCAGGGAGTGGGAGCATGTCCGCATGAGCCACGCCTTTGGCGCCGAGCAGCGGGAACGCCTCAAGCATCCACGCAACGAATTCCACCTCGTGGCGAGCGGCGCAAGCGAATGGGAACTCTCGCGGTATAGCCTGCCGCCCGTGCTCTCACGCGAACGCGTGGAACGACAACCCGGCGAACCGACGCAGTCGTCGTTCCCGCGCGACCGCGGCCGGCGCGTATTGTATCGCGCCCGACACGGTGTTTGACGGCGATGACCCGCCGCGACTCGAAGTGCAGTTCAGGGGACTGGGCAAGACCGAGCGAGTGCGCGGCATGCCGGAGCGCCGGTCGGCACAGGCGGGCGTGTCAGGGAAACCCCCGACGACAGCGGGGACGCGAGCGCCCATCGTATACACCGATGCCTCCTGCCCTGCAGTCGACCGTTCGCCGGTCACCTATACATCCCGCCTGGCCCGTGGCGCAGCGTGCGTTCTTGGTCGGGACGGCGCTGTTTGCGCTGGCGGTCGCGGTCGCGCCAGAACTCTCGCTGCGCCTTTTCTGGGGTATCGTGGTCCCCTTGCTTCCCCTGTCTTTTTTCATCACGCCCTTGGCGTGGCGGAGTGTCTGCCCGCTGGCGACACTGAACGTCTATGCGCAGCACGCGGGGGGACCGCATCAATCATCGACACCCACGCGGTGGGCGGGCGCGCCGGCGATGATCGCGCTCACACTGCTCGTGCCGGCGCGGCACTTCGCCTTCAACACGAGTGGCGTGGCCCTACTGCTGCTCGTCGTGGGCGCATCGGCGCTGGCCATCGCGTTCGGGATGCGCGCGGAGGCGCGGGCGGGCTTCTGCAACGCGTTCTGTCCGGTGCTGCCAGTCGAACTGCTGTACGGCATGCAGCCCGTGATGTCGGTGGGTAATGCACGTTGTTCCAGCTGCGATGTGTGCACGCCGCGTGGATGCATGGATCTCGCCGGCAACAAGGCACTCGCGCAGCTGATCGGTCCGCGCCGTCGCGCGCTGGGCTGGCTGCTGACCGCGTATGGCATATTCGCCGCGGCATTCCCGGGCTTCGTCATCGGGTACTTCACCACCAGTGACATCGACATCCTGCGCGTAGACGTCGCCCAAGTAGCGCATATTTATGCGCATATTCTGGCGTACAGCGCGGCGAGCTATGCCATGGTGACGCTGCTCCTGCTGGTGACGCGCGTGAAGTCCGCCGTGGCGCTGCCGGTGCTCGCGAGCGTCGCGGGCGCGTGCTACTACTGGTTCGCGATCCCAGTGATGCTGCGCGCGCTCTCACTCGCGTCACCTGCGTCCGAGGACATCGGACGCGTCATCGGCGCGATCGCTTTGGCGTGGTGGCTCCGCCGGGCGGTGCGCCTGTCGGCGCGATCGACGCCGAGCGGACCGGTTCAATCGCGCGCGCTGCCGGTCCTCTCCGGCCCGTAGCCGCATCGCACCGCATGGCATCGCGCCGCACCAAGGTCGGTGTCCGGCGGTATACTCATGTGGCTGAGGACACTCACCGCACGCGACGCCAACCAATGAACCGAATGGCCAACGCCCTTCTGCCCGACCTGCGTCTGCCGTTTGGCATCCTCGTCGCCATCGTACTCGGCGCCGCTTCCGTGTTCGCGGGCTATCTCCTCAACGTTGACCTTCGCTACCTCACACAGATCGGGATCGGCGCACTGATTGCCGTCGACCTCCACAGGCGCCCGCTCACACCGTACGACACGATCTTTGCCATGGGACCATTCGCGAGCGGCATCATGTCCGCGCTCGCATGGCCGCTGCTGTTGCCGTGGTACATGAGTACTCGGTCTCGCGAAACACGCGGCGGGTTGCCGCCGAGAAAGCCATCAGGACAGCGCCTGTGGATCGGCGCCGCGACCGGTCGCCATCGTCACGCTCGGCCTGCAGACGGTCGGATTGTGGCTGCCCCGTGTGAGCGGGATATACGGGGATCTATCGACGCGTTCGACCGAGGCTACGGCCGTTGCCGGTGACCCTGTCGCCACGACCTGGAGTCCATCCGGCGAGCTCTCCCTGACCATCCAGAACCCGCGCGATCCCAGCGCCAGTGTGCTGACTCCCATGCTTCGCCGCCTTGCGCGCATCGGCGCTCGGGCCACCGTGAACGGCGTGGCACCAGTATCGGTCGCCGCCGTAGCGTCGATGACGCGCGTGCGCGGTGGCGTCACCATGACGACGACGTTGCCTCGGCATACGTGGATCGCGCGCGAACTCACGAACGATTCGCTTGCGGCGGAACGGCCGTAACGCGTGCGCCGCGAGGATCCCAACTCCCTGATCAGCGAATGGATACCAAAACTTTCGACGCCGGCTCCGTTATACTCGACTCCGGCCGCACCCATCGCGGCACACACCTCGTCTATCAGACCTACGGCACGCTCAATGCCGACAAGTCAAACGCGATCATCTTTCCAACACCGTACGGCGGCCATCACACCGACATCGAGTGGCTGATTGGCCCGGATCATGCGCTCGATCCGACGCGACACTTCATCGTTATCCCGAACATGTTCGGGAACGGGTTGTCGTCGTCGCCGAGCAACGCGACGTCGCCGGCGAATGGCAGGCGTTGGCCCACCTTCACCGTCGCCGACAACGTGCGCGTACAGCGTCGTCTGCTGCAAGACGTATTCGGCATCGAGCGCCTCGCACTGGCGGTCGGCTGGTCGATGGGCGGCATGCAGGCCTATCACTGGGCCGCGCTTTATCCTGATGCGGTAGCGCGCCTCGCCGTGCTCTGCGGCGCGGCAAAAACGTCGCCGCACAATCAGGTGTTTCTGGAGGGCGTGAAGGCGACGCTGACGACCGACGTCCACTATCAGGACGGACGCTTTGTTGGCTTCCCTGAGCGCGGCTTGCGCGCCATGGGTCGCGTCTACGCCGGATGGGCGATGTCGCAGACGTTCTATCGCGACGAACTGTGGCGGCAGGCGGGATTCAGTTCGCTCGAGGATTACCTCGTGACGAACTGGGAAGGCAACTACCTGCGTCGTGATCCGGGCAATCTGCTCGCGATGCTCTGGACGTGGCAGCAGGCGGACATCAGCGCGAACGAGTTGTACCACGGCGATCTTTCCGCCGCGCTCGGCGCGATCACCGCGCGCGCGTTGATCATGCCAAGCGCGACCGATCTGTATTTTCAGGTCGAGGACAGCCGCCGCGAGGTGGCGCAGATGCGTAACGCCGAGTTGCGCGTGATTCCGTCAGACTGGGGACACCGCGCGGGGATGCCTGTGCAGAATCCCGTCGATGCGCAGTTCATCGATGCGGCGCTCATCGAATTGCTCGGCGATGTGTAACGATCGCGGCTTAAACGCTAGCTCTGACACTCTACCAAGGACTCCATGATGATCCGTCGCCTTCCGCTGGCGCTTGTCAGCCTTGTTGCGCTGACACGCATCGCATCCGCGCAACCAACGCGTCCCGATACCGCGGCCGATCCGTACCGATGGCTCGAAGACGCCAACGGCGATCGCGCCATGGCGTGGGTGAAATCAGAAAACGGCAAGACGACCGCCGTACTCGAAAAGGATCCCCGCTTCGCCGGCATCTTCAAGTCCGCCCTGACGATAGCACAATCGAGTGATCGCATTCCATATGCGACGTTCATGGCTGGCGCGCTCTACAACTTCTGGCGCGACTCGACCCACGTGCGTGGCATCTGGCGGAAGACGACTTTGGCCAGCTACCGGACGAAATCGCCCGTGTGGACATCGGTGCTCGATCTCGATGCGCTGGCGAAGACGGAAAAGGCCAACTGGGTCTGGCACGGCGCGGACTGCGTGCAGCCCGCCGAGCGCCGATGTCTGCTGAGTCTCTCCGACGGCGGCGAGGATGCGGTGACCGTTCGCGAGTTTGATCTGACGACGCGCACGTTTCCGAAAGATGGGTTTGCGCTGCCGAAGGGGAAGCAGACGGTGGCGTGGTCCGGACCGGATACGCTGTTCATCTCGCGTGAGTGGAATGCCGGTGAACTGACGGCGTCGGGCTACCCGTACATCGTGAAGCGGCTCGCGCGCGGCGGCGCCCTGACGGCCGCGACCGAAATGTTCCGCGGCACAAAGACAGACGTCTGGGTGAACCCGTTCGCCATCACGGATGGCGCCGGCCACCGAATCGTTGGCATTCAGCGAGGCGTCAGTTTCTTCGAGCACGAGCACTACATTGTGCGCGCGAGCGACGTGGCACGATTGACCATGCCGGCGAAGGCATCGCTCGTCGACATGATCGATGGACAGGTCATCGTGAAATTGTCCGAGTTGTGGAAGAGCAATACGAAGACGATCGCCAGCGGTGCGCTCGCGGTGTTCGAACTTGCGACGGCAATGAAGACGCCCGATGCACTGGCGCCTGTTGCCCTGTACGAGCCAGGCTCTCGCGAGTCAGTCGAGGGCGCCTCGGCGACGCGCACGCGCCTATTGGTTGGAATCACACAGAACGTCAAAGGGCGTCTGCTCGTGTTTTCTCGTACGCCAACTGGCACATGGACGCACACGTCGATGTCGCTGCCGGACAACGCATCGACAAATGTCGTGAGTGCCGATTCGAAGAGCGAGCGCGCATTCGTCAGCGTGGCCGGCTATCTCACGCCCAGCAGCGTATGGCTGGCCGATGCCTCGCGCGCCACCGCCGCTATACTCAAGTCGCTGCCGCCCAAGTTCGATGCGACACGTAGTGCGGTCGAACAGTTCGAGGCCACGTCGAAGGATGGCACGAAGGTGCCGTACTTCATCGCGCATCCCAAGCGCATGAAGCTCGACGGCGCAACGCCGACCATTCTCACCGCCTACGGCGGTTTCGAAGTCTCGCTGACGCCGGGATACAACGCTGACGTGGGCAAGTTGTGGCTCGAGCAGGGCGGCGCCTTTGTCGTCGCGAACATTCGTGGCGGCGGCGAGTTCGGTCCATCGTGGCACGAGGCCGGACTGAAAACCAGGCGTCAGGTCATTTACGACGACTTCGCCGCCGTCGCCGAAGATCTCATCGCGCGCAAGATCACGAGTCCGCGTCGGCTCGGCATCGAAGGCGGCTCGAACGGCGGCCTGCTTATGGGCGTCGAAATGACGCAGCGTCCGGACCTCTTCAACGCCGTGCAAATCGCGGTGCCGTTGCTCGACATGCTGCGCTATGAACAGATCGCCGCCGGTGCGTCGTGGGTGGGCGAATACGGGAGTGTCTCCAACCCGGACGAGCGCGCATTTCTGGCGCGCATCTCACCGCAGAACACCCTGAAGGTCGGCGTGAAATATCCAACGCCGTTCATCTGGACGACGACCAAAGACGATCGCGTTGGTCCGCAGCATGCGCGCAAGTTCGCCGCGAAGATGGCCGACATGGGACTGCCGTATCTGTTCTACGAAGTCATCGAGGGCGGCCACGGCTCCGGTGCGAACGCCGAGCAACAGGCGCACACAACGGCGCTGGGGTACACGTACTTCTCACGGCAGCTCATGGACAACGGCGGAAAGATCGTGCCTTGACGTACCGCATTGCGCGTGAGAAGAAGCTCACCGTCGCCGGGCTGGCGGCGGTGGCCTACTTCACCTGCTCGGGCGGTCCGTTCGGATTGGAGCCACTCATCTCCGCCGTTGGCCCAGGCTACGCGGTGCTGCTCATCCTCGTTTCGCCGATTCTCTGGAGCATGCCGCTCGCATTGATGTCGGTCGAACTCACGACGATGATGCCAGAGGAAGGCGGCTACTACGTCTGGGTCAGCCGAGCGCTGGGACGATTCTGGGGCGTGCAGGAAGCGTGGTGGAGCCTGTGGAACACGATTGCGCTGATGGCCGTCTTCGCCGTGCTCTTCGTGACGTATCTCGGTTTCTTCGTGCCATCGCTGCTCGAACGGACGCTGATGGCGGCCGTGCTGCGATGGTGCGTTGCGGCGGGCGTCGTGCTGACGGGCACATTGGTGAACCTGCGCGGCGCGAAAGACGTCGGTCGGTCGGCGCTGATCGGTGCGACGCTCGTGGCAGGTACCTTCATCGTGTTCGGCGCGCTCGGGCTCGTGCAGCATGGCGAGGCATCGATGCAGGCGATTCGCACATCGATCAACAGCGTGAAGCCGAGCGCCCTGCTGATCGGCTTGTCGATCTTGGTGTTCAATTTTTCTGGCTGGGACAACGTTTCGACGTTCGCCGCCGAAGTGGATGATCCGCAGCGCACGTATCCGCGCGCACTCGCGTGGTCGATGCTCATTGTCTGTCTCGCGTATCTGCTGCCCGTCCTCGCAGGGCTCGGCATGGTCACCGATCTGTCGTACTGGACGGCGGATGCTGGATGGCCGGCGATCGGCCGCCTCGTCGGCGGGCCGTTCCTAGGCGGCGTGTTCGCGCTGCTGGGCATGGTCTCGATGTGGTCTATGTACGCGAACCAATTGCTGTACGCATCACGACTGCCGCTGGTACTCGCCGCAGACGGGTTTCTCCCGGCGCCGCTCGCGCGCGTACGAACCGAAGCGGCCGTGCCGGCGACATCGATTGTCGCGCTCTCGGTCATCGTCTCTCTACTGGTCGGATTCTCGTTCAACAATCTCGCGGTGTTGAGCGGTGTGCTCTACACCGCCGCGCTCACGCTCGAGTTTATCTCGCTGGTGGTGCTGCGTGTTCGCGAACCCGTGGCGATCCGCCCCTTCCGCGCGCCCGGCGGATGGATAGGCCTCGCGCTGGTGTGTGTCGGCCCCGTGCTGATGGCGACCGGCGTGCTTGCGGGCATTGCGCTGTCTGCGAGCGATTTCTGGATCCCGCTGCTGATCATCGTTGTCATCGCGCTCACTGGCGCCATGGTGTTCATTGCGCGGCGGATGCGGCTCGGGCTTGGCACGGAACCGACAGGGATCTGACGGGATACGTCCGGCGTAGTAGGAGGAGCGACGCACGGCCTGACTTGCTTCGTACGCCGTGCGCTCGCGGTGCGCTCGCGGTGCGTTCGCCGTGCCTTCACGACATTCTCAATTCTGGGGTTTCCCTCGTGTCTTTTCTACATAGGCTCCGCAGTCGATTAAGCGCCATTGGTGCCGCGCTGCTTCCCTTCACGGCCATTGTCGCGACGGCGCAGTCTCCATCGGCCACAGTGACCACTTCGGGGGCGCCTGCGATGCAGCCGACGCGGTTCCTGTCCAAGCCGACAGACGCTGAGCTCAAAAAGAAACTGACGCGCCTGCAGTACGACGTCACGCAGCACGCCGAAACCGAGGTGCCGTACCGCAACGAATACTGGAACAATCACGCGCCCGGCATCTACGTCGATGTCGTCTCCGGCGAGCCGCTCTTCAGCTCACTCGACAAGTACGATTCCGGGACCGGCTGGCCCAGCTTCACGCGCCCGCTCGTGCCGGCCAACATCGCGACTGCCACAGATAAATCCGTCGGCATGGACCGCACCGAGGTGCGCTCAAAGTTCGCCAACTCGCATCTCGGCCACGTGTTTGATGACGGACCAAAGCCGACGGGGCTTCGTTACTGCATGAATTCCGCGTCGATGCGGTTCATTGCGGTCGAGAACCTCGAAGCGGCGGGCTACGGTGAATTCGCCAAGCTGTTCGGGAGCCCAAAGAAGGACGCGAAGAGGTAGAACGATGTGGCGCATGTTACCACGCGCACATGACGGCGATATAATTGCCCCGTGCAGGTCCACCTTTTAAACGGAGCAGCGGCGCATGCGCATTGGACGATGGATCGGTCGAGGCCTTGCCACAGTCGTTGGACTTGCGCTGCTCACCGCCGGCGGCGTGTACGGAAAGTCACAAGTGGCGCTCACGGCCAAGGGCACGGCCCCGACGCGTAGCGCCCTCACGATCACCGCGGACTCCGCGACACTCACCCTCGGTCACAAACTCACGACCGTCAACGGCTGCCGCGAATGTCACAGCCCGAGCCTCGGCGGCAACGTGATGGCCGACGACGCGGCGTTCGGACGGCTCGTCGCGCCAAATCTTACCACTGGCAAGGGTGGCGTCCTGTCGCACTACGATGACCGCGCGCTCGATGCGGCAATTCGTGACGGCATTGGTTGGGATGGTCGCAAGCTGCTCATCATGCCGTCGGCAGAGTTCGCCGGACTGGCCGACGCGGATGTCGCCGCGATCATCGCCGACATTCGCGCTTCAGCACCGGTCGACAAAAACGTGCCAGCGATCGCGCTCGGACCGATCGGACGCGCACTGGTCGCGAGCGGCAAGATCGAATTCGCCAACGACGTCATCGATCACAACCGCACGACCCTCGCCGTCGCACCAACGGGAGGCACGGTCGAACACGGCCGCTATCTCGCCGCCGGTTGCAAAGGCTGTCACATGCAGGACTACAGCGGTGGCCCGCTGCCGGGTGCCGCATCAGGCGCCAAGCCGTCGGCCAACATCACGCCGAGCGGAAACATCGGCAAATGGAGCCAAGCCGAATTCACGCACATCTTCCGCGATGGCACGCGTCCCGACGGGACGAAGGTTGACGCGTCGATGCCGTGGCAGGTGCTGGGTAAGCTCACCGACGAAGAGCTGCAGGGCATTTACCTGTATCTCAAAACCGTGCCGCCAAAATCCGTCGTTGCCGCCAAGTAGCTTTGGCCCTTACCGCGCCGGCGAAAACAAAATCACGTCCGGCGCGGTGAAGAGGGCGTTGTAGCTGCTGCACGTGACAATGCCCGGTCGTGTCGTCGGCGTTGCGGCCGACAGCCCTCGCGCACTTCACGCGGCCAGCGCCGGTCCGCTCAGCTTGGCGAAGTAGTCGACGGTGTTGTCGTCGCTGCCTTCGCTGACCGCGATATCGAAGTTGCTCGAGTACTTCCACGACCTCGATGGCGTCTGCCCATTGCCGAGCGTCGCCGCGTAGCCAATCAGCGTGCCAGCCGTCACGTGCTGCCCAAGAATGCTCGGCGCGAAATTCACGTGGAAATATTCGCCGCGAATTCCTTTAGCAGCGTCGTCGAACTGACGTTCGTCGAGTTCGGCCAGAAATAGGTTTTCGCGCTGTTGCGCGCATCGGGCTGCGGGAACGGATGCCCCTGACACGAATTGAACGCCGACACCGCGTTCACATCGTTCGGGTCGACGATATTCGCGAGCAGCGGAATGCTCGGCTCGGTCGGACTCCCGCACGCCAACGGCGAGAGGCAGATCAGCAGGCATGAGAGGACGACGGATCGAGCCATACCGGGAAGACGTCGCCAACCGCACTCGGGAAACAATCAGCGAACGCTGTTGTGGGACGCGTGGCCGACGGTAGCTGTTCCCGGAGGCCGGTCCGTGCGTACGATGCCCCTCCTCCGTTACTGATTTCATGTCGCGTCGCTCCGCTTTCGTCGCGTTCATCGCGATCTCGGTGTCGGCGTTTCCGGCCGCCACGATCCCTGCACAAGCGAAGCCCGTTCCAGTGAAGACGGCCGCGCGAAATCCGCCGAACGCGGCGCCACGCCAGATCATTGGCGCGGAGTTGGCATGCGCCGCGCCGGGAGACGGACGACCGAATCCGCATTTCAGCCCGACGGGCACGCAGATCGCGCTCAGCAGCGTCGCTGAGCGCGAGACGCTACCCGCAGGATCGATGCGACCGGCGAAACTGGGCGTGCTCATGGTCGGCAGCGACAAATCGTCGTGGATTCCGGCTCTCACCACCGCATGCAGCGAACGCGAAGACGAACGCTTGGTGGAGTTCGATCAGCATGGTCGAACTCACCGTGGGATAGGCGCGAATTCACGGACGCAACAGTACTTTGTGAACTTCTGGTCGGTCCGCGAAGACTCGGCCTCGGCGATGGACGGTGACCATAATGCGCTGTCCAACAAGGACGACATGTGGAGCGTGCTCGCCGAGTCGACCGGCCGTCGCATGGGGCAACGAGCTGAACGCGGCGCTCGCGCAGGCAAAGAGCACGGGCCGCCAAGTGCTGATCGACTTCGAAGCGACATGGTGCGGTCCCTGCCACACGATGGATCAGTGGGTGTAGAATGATGTCGACGTCGCGCAGCGCATCAATGCGGAGTTCGTCAGCATCAAGGTCGACGGTACTGAAGTGCGACGCATGGATGGATACCAGTCATCGCAACAAATCACGGAGTTTCTCAAATGACGAATCGCGTGACGGTCCGTACGGCGGCTATCCTCGCGACAGTCGCAGCATTCGCGGCACTCGCAGTACTCACGCGTGCCGGGGGCGCACAACCAACACCGTCGCGCTCGACTTCGACCCTCTCTCCACCCGCCGCCTGCACCAAGGCCGTCAACGACTGGCAGACGGCGCATCTCGCGCCCGCACTCGCCGCATACCGCACCGCCACCGCGGCCAATCGCGCCGAACGGCAACAGACGTACAAGCGGCTGGCCGAGGCCTCGATTCCCGAGCGCCGGCAGAAGGCCCAGCGGTGCGCCGCGAAGTTCGATGTCGCCACGATTCCGGCCACGCAATTGCCCGATCTGGTATCGCTCCTCAACATCGCGAACGACACAACGGGCGTCCGGCGCACGACGGATCGATTGCTCTCCGACCCGTCGCTGCCGCTACGCACACGCGCGCAGGCTCTCCTGCTCGGCATGAACCAGGAGATCGCCAGGGACGATCATTTCGCGATCCTCCCGGGCGCGGAACAATTCGTCGCGAAAATCGATCAGTTGCCCGACTCACTGAACAATGTCAAGCTCACGGCCCATCGCACGATGCTTGGGCGCTATGAGTATCTGGATGTGGCCGACGGACTGTTCACCCACGCGACGGCACTGATCGCGCTCGCGCGCGCCAGGCACGATGTACCGGCGATGACGATGGGCTACACATCACTCGCGCGTTCATACGCCGACCGCCTGCACCCCGACTCGGCACTGCGTATACTCGACAGCGGCGAGCAAGAGATCGGGGCGTCAGCGATCAGTGAGTTCATGGATTTCCGTACGCGCTATCACCTGATTGGCACCACCGCGCCGAAGGTCGTGGCGAAATGGTGGATCAACACCGCTGAGCCGTCGGTCGTGACGCCAATGGAAGGAAACGTGACGCTGATCGAATTTACGGCACATTGGTGCGGTCCGTGCAAAAACAGCTATCCCGGGCTACGCGCGCTCGCTGAACGGTTTAGGGGCAAGGCATTCACGGGCGTCATGGTCACGCAGTTGTACGGCTACCTCGGCGCGCAGACGAACCTGACACCCGCGCAGGAGATCGAGGCCGACAAGGCCTACTTCGGCAGCGAGCACACACTACCCTTCCCGGTCGCTATCAATCCGCAGATCGCGCAAACTGGCGGCGCGTTCGTGCAACCGAAGCCTGATACGGACTATCGCGTCGGTGGAATCCCACAGATCATGTTGATCGACAAGCACGGCGTCATCCGACAGATCGTCACTGGATGGGATCAGGGCAACACCGCGCGTTTTGCGAAGCTGATCGAGCAGCTACTGGCCGAACGGTAGCGGCGGGCGCGTACCGCGCAGGAACGCGATGAACTCGTCGCTGCTGCGCGTCATGCCCAAAAACTGCGACTGCGTGACGCCGTTTTCATCGACGACGACGTAGTACGGCAGCGCGACGGTGCCGAAGCGGTCGAGTTCCATCTTCTGCTGCGCGCGATACAGCTCGCCCTGACCGTCAGTGTACAGTCGCACGCGTACGAAGCGATCCAGTTCCTGGGCAATCTCGACGCGCGGAAACATGTTCGCTTCCATCCACCGGCAGTTCGTACACGTATACCCGGTGAAGTCGATCAGCATGGATTTGTGCTCGGCCTTCGCGCGCGCGAGGCCGCCGGCGTAATCGTTCACCAACCACGACAACTCACCGCGCACCGTCGAGGTGCCGCTGGTGACGGCGCCTTCTGGCGGTGGCAGGAACGACTCGAGTTCACCCAATCGATCACCATGCAGTCCGCGACTCAGCACGACGGCAATCACCAGACACGTGCCGGTCACGACAGACTGCGGCAGTGACACGGCGCGACGTGGTCGCGTGCGGTCAAACAATCCAGCCAGATACGCCGCGGCGAGCACCGCGATCACGATCCAAATGAGCAGCACCACGTCACGCGTGAAGACGCCCCACTGCAGCACCATGTCGGCGTTGGCGAGGAACTTCATCGCGGTCGCGATTTCGAGAAACCCCATCATCACCTTGACAGTGTTGAGCCACGACCCCGAACGCGGCAACTTCGCGATCGCGCTCGGCATCAGCGCCAACAAAAAGAACGGTAGCGCGAACACGGCCGAGAAGACCAAGAGCCCTAGCAGCGGCCACTCCCAACGGCCCTGCGAGGCCATCACCAGCAGCGTGCCGACGAACGGCGCCGTGCAGGTGAATGACGTGAGCGTGAAGGTCAGTCCCATCGCCAGAATGCCGACCGTCTCACCGCGACGTGATCCGTTCGATGCGACGGTCAAACGCGTCAGCAGCGCACTCGGCAACGTGAACTGCCACACGCCGAACAGATTGAGCGCAAACGCGATGAAGATGCCCGTTACCAGCAGATTCACCCACGGATTCGCGGCGAAGCGGTTGATACCGCCGGCACCGACGAGAATCGCGATCGCCATGCCGAGCACGGTGAACGTCGCCATGATGCCGGCGGCGTAGATCAGTGCATTCCGCGCGGGATGGGCGCGTCGGCCGTCGTCGGTGCGCGTGAAGTAGCTGACTGTGATCGGAATCATCGGAAAGACGCACGGCGTCAGCAACGATAGCGCGCCCATGACCGCCGCCAGCCACAAAAAAAACGGCAGCGACTGCGAGTCCGTGTTGCCCGACGGTGCCGATCGCACGAAGCGCGTCGGCGGCTCGGCCAGCGGTTTTGCGCGCTGCTCGACAGGCGTTGGTTCGATCACCGGCGGTGGCGGAAGCTCCGCGATAACCGTGCCAGGTGCGGGCGCCGCGACGGTGATCGGCGTTTCGACATTCTCCGTCGACGGCGGCAGACAGAATCGGTCGGTGCAGGTCTGGTAGACGATCGCGAGCGCAAGCTTAGTCGCGCCGACTGAGCGCGCTAGCAGGCGCACAGTGAACGTCACCGAGTCGGCGTACGTCTCGGTGAGGATGTCGAAATTACGATCGGCGGCGACGTCAGGCTCCGGCGCCTTCACGCGTCCGCTCAGCGCGAACGGCGAACCGGCCGACACCGAGATGACCGTGGGAACGGGGCCACCGGGGGGTTGCGTCAGCGAGTACAGATGCCAACCCAGCGGGATTGCGGCATGCAGTCGCACCGTGAACGCCGTCCCCTGCACCGCGGTGGCGGGCGGCGCGACCAACGACCATGTGATCGGATGCTGCTGCGCCGCCAGGCGTGCCGGCGTCGCCAGCGGCAGCACCAGCGCGCAGAGGATCAGGGTCAGTTCCCGCATCGAAAGAACTCGCTTCACACCGTGCAGTCGAGATAGAAAGGCGTCATCGTATTGCAGGAATATACCAAGCGACGCCGACTTGGATGCATGACCAAGCTCCCCTCTCTACTCTGCGCCGTAACCACGCTGCTCGTCGCGGCATCACCGTTCGTATCCGCGCAGCCACGGCCTCGCGGGGCCCTTCCAGACGCCATCGATTCGATCGCCCAGTCCTATCTCAAAGACGGGCGCGCTGCTGGCATGTCGATCGCCGTGATCAAAGGCACCGATACCATTGTCCTCAAGGGCTATGGACTCGCCGACCTCGAATGGAGCGTGCCGACCCCGCCTCGCGCGGTGTACGAGATCGGCTCCGTCACCAAGCAGTTCACCGCGGCCGCGATCCTGATGCTGCGTGACGAGAAGAAATTCTCGCTGGATGACGACATTACCACGATTCTTCGCAAGTACCCCACGCAGGGCCATCGTGTCACGATCCGACGCCTGCTCGATCACACATCGGGCATCAAGGGCTATACCGAGCTGCGGGGGTTCGGTGCGATAGCGTCGCGCGATCTGCCCAAGGACTCACTGCTCGCGCTGTTCGAAAACGAAAAGTTCGACTTCCTTGCGGACGCTGACCCCACACAAGACGCATGGCTATGAGATGGGACCGACGGGTCTCGTGAACAAAGGCTACATCGTTTACACGTATCCGTATTCAGCCGGCTCGCTCTGTTCGACGGCAGGCGATCTGGCCGCGTGGGTGCGCGCATTCGCAAGATGCCGATCGCAGGTCAGTAGCGTGCCGTCCAGCGCCTCCGCCAACGCGACATACACCGCGTCATAGGCTGAGAGATTTGCCCGCAGCTGCCAGCATCGTGCGCGCAGTGCGCTGTGGCCATGGCGTCGGCACGGCAGCGACGCCAACAGGGCGATCGACTGTTCCGCGCGTCGTGCGGTCATAACGCCGCGCGCGATGGCTCGTCGGAGCACGTGCAATACTCCGATGTCATGCAACTCGGGCGCGTGCAGCGTCGCTTCGCCTTCCAGCAGATGCACCATGACGCGATCGCCCGAAGGCATGCGAAGCAGCAGTTCCACCGCGGCCGACGCGTCGAGCACAATCACCGCTGGTCTCGCGCTGCTCGTAGGGTCTCGATTGGCGACTCGTCGAGACCCACCGGCGACAGTGTTTTTAATCGCGCGGCGATCTGCGCGCGCGTCGGTTGCGCCGCCATGCGTTCGAGTTCGTCTTTAAGATAATCGGACAGGGTAGTGCCAGCCTCGGTCGCGCGGACTTTGAGCTTGTGGTGCAGGGTGTCGGGAACGTGCCGGATCTGGATCATCTTGGACGGCTGATAACCAGGCTTGCATGTAAATCACATGACAACGAAAACGGAGCGCACTGCAGGGTACATCGCCGATGTCGTCCGTGTGTCGTCCAAACATTTCCCGCGGGACCGTTTCGTCGCGGTCTCCGTTGGCCGCAACATCCTGCTAAACTTGGCGTCGAAATGGTGACGGTCACGGCGATGCCGCGCATTACCCTCGGCGGATATTCGCCACTTGCGCGCACCCCTCGCCGAGCCGAGCGTATGGCCATGCCGCATTCGCGCATGTACGACCTGTCCGATCGGCCGCCAATAGCGGAGCGGTCCATCTGGACGGTGAACGACGTGGAGCGGTTGCCAGACGACGGCAACCGCTACGAGATCCTGCACGGCGAGCTGCTGGTGACGCCGCTGCCGTCGAATGGGCATCAGGGCGTCGCGCTCCGACTGGCCGTGCGGCTCACCGCTTGGTGTCAGACACACACGGGCTGGGCCATCCGGTCTCCTGGTGGCGTGTACGTCAGCCCAACCAACTGGT
>JANLPE010000049.1:0-25213 GCA_031366985.1 Gemmatimonadaceae bacterium | reverse complement strand
ATGATCGCTTCCCGAAGCTCGCGTGGGCGGCGACACGGCGGGGGAACAGCGCACCGCGGAGGGCGGCTACGGCAGCCCCTCCGCTCTCGCCAAAATCGCCGCACCGCGCGGATCACGCCGCAGCGGATCGAAGATCGCCTCCCGCGAGTGCATGGCCAAGGCTTGGTCGAAGCGCATGACGGCGGTATCGAGCAACGCCAGCGCCCGTTCGCGCTGACCGATGCCATCGTACACCAGAGCCAGCCCCGCGTACGATACGGACTGGTTGGCGGCTCGCCGCCGCTCAAACCCGACGAGAATCCGCTGCGCGTCGTCACGACGTCCCGCGGAGAGGTACGCGTGCGCCAGCAAGAGGGCCGTGGTCGAGCCGCTACTCCCGCTCACCATCGCCCGCTGGAATTCAGCGATGGCACGGTCGGGCTTGCCCTGCTGCAAGTAGACGGCCGCCAAGAGCGAGCGCGCCGTGCGTTGCGTGGAGTCGAGTTCTAGGGTGTGCCGAAGCGCCGCCTCAGCCCGATCATACCGGCGTGCGAGGAGCTCGACGCGGCCGACGTTCGCGTTGATGATGAGATTGAGCGGCTCGAGCTGCTGCGCGCGATAGATCTGCCGCGATGCCTCCGTGTTTCGCCCACGGGCCGCAAGTTTTTCGGCGTACCACTGTCGCGCCCGGGCGCTGTTCGAGTCGAGGGCGATCGCCCGTTCGAACGCGGAGTCGGCGGCCAAGTGTTGCCAGAGCTGCGCTCGTGCCTCTCCGACCGCCACGTACGCATCGGCGTTACCGCTGTCGAGCGCGAGGGCTTTCGACGCGGCAGTGGTCGCGCTGTCGAGCGTTTGCGGCACGTTGACATCGTCATACGTCGTGAGCACTGCATACGCCAGCGCCAAGCCGGAGTACGCCCGCGAGTAACCCGAGTCTCTCGCGATCGCCCGTCGGAAGTAGTCGATCGATTTGTGAATCATCGCGGTGCCGCGCAGATTCCAGAAGTACATACCCTGCAGGTACAGGTTATGAGCTTCCGGATCCGTCGTCGTCACACGCACGAGTGTGTCCACCGCCCCCGTCGTCAGGCGGAGCTTGAGGCCATTCGCGATCGCGCGCGCGATGTCGTCTTGGAGCGCGAAGACATCCTTCACATCGCGGTCGTACTTGTCGGACCAGATCTGAAACCCGTCGTTCGTGTTCACAAGGCGCGCGCTGATGCGCACGCGCTCCCCAGCGCGCTGCACGCTGCCCAGCAGCACGGTCTCGACGCCCAGCGCACGGCCGAGCACGCGCGCGTCAGGCACCGCCGCCGCCGCGCTCGTCGCTTGTGACGCCACCCGGAGACCGGGCACTTTCGACAGCGCGTCAGTGATCTCCTGCGTCACCCCCTCGCTGAAATACGCGTTGTTCGTATCGCCGCTGAGATTGGAAAATCGGACGACCCCCACGGAGCGCGCGCCGGAAGGTTCCTCGCGACGGATTCCGCGATTGCCCTTCGTGACCGCGATCGTGACCGCGATCAGAACCACCGCGGCACTTGAAAGCGCGAGGATCGCCGTCACGGTCGCTCGTGATCGTTCGGCGCCCAGCCGGTCGAGTGCGATCAGCATGTCGGCCGCCGACTGCGGGCGGTCGTCGGGATTCTTGGCAAGACACCGCATCACGAGCGCGGCCAGCGCCGGTGACAGGCCCAACTTGCGGCCGGTGAGGCTGGCAGGCTGCTCGCTGATATGGGCCGCGACGAGCTGCTGTCCCGTCGAGCGGTGTTCAAACGGATGACGGCCCGCCAGCAACTCGTAGGCGACCACGCCCCAGGAGTACACGTCGGCGCGATGATCGACGGTTTCGCCCATGGCCTGCTCTGGTGCCATGTACGCCGGCGTACCGAGCGACGTGCCGATTTCCGTGAGCGTACCGCCCGGCGCGTTCATCTTCGATGATTGCAACGCTTTCGCGATTCCAAAGTCGGTGACCATCGCCGTCCCGGACGACAGCAGAATGTTTTCCGGTTTGATATCGCGGTGCACGACGCCGTGGCGGTGCGCGTAATCGAGGGCGCGACCGACATCCCGCAAAATGGTGAGCGCTTCAGCGCGCGGCACGAGGCCTTCCCGCAGTCGCGTGCGGAGTGACTCGCCCCGCACGAACGGCATCGTGTAAAACGGGAGACCGTCCGCCGTCTCGCCTGCATGGAGCACCGGAACGATGTGCGGCTCCTGGAGCGCCGCGACCAGTTTGATCTCGCGCGTGAAACGCGTAGCGGAGAGACTCTGCACCAGATCGGGCGAGAGCACCTTGACCACGACATCGCGGCCGAGTGCCTCGTCGCGCGCAACGAACACGCGCGACATCCCACCGCCGCCGAGCTCGCGGTCGAGGGTGTAGGCGCTGCCGAGCGTCGATTGTAGCTGTTCGCGCAGGTCCAGCTGGAGCGTCCGCGTGAGAGTCGTGCCTAAACTACGGAGAGCCGGAGTGTGCGGCCACCCCGCGCGGAGCGGGCAGACGACCGACGTGTTTCCGGTGAAGAGATTAAACCGGGCTCGCGAAAGTACGCGGTGAGGTTCCACGCGGCGCCACGACGAGTGTGTCGACGAGGGAAGTTCGCTGGGGTCGACGTCGTCCAGCTTGCGGGTATTTTTGGGTGGTCGTTCCCTAGCGCCGGGAGATACCGCCGACACGCCTCGCGGTAGTCGCGGAGCAGAACGCGCGGAAATTGTCACCGCCCACGTGTTCCTGTCGTGCTGTAATGCCGTAGGGCTTGAGCGGGTTGGAGCAGCGCACTTTACGTCGCTCGTAATCGACAGCGACGCTCCGCCGGCCGCACCACCAACCGATGCACCGCGACCGAACACAACGCGCTCCCGGCCATCATCCCGGTCATCGCATGCGCGGTCCGGCCGTCGAACAACGTCGAGACCAATGCACTCACGCTCGCACCCATCACCATCTGCCCCGCGCTCATCAACGCACTGGCGACGCCGGCCACGTCGGGTACGGGCTCGAGCGCGCCCTGTACAACGTTTGGTCGCACCATGCCATGACCGACGAAGCCGAGCACCGCGATTGGTACGATCGTCCACACGCCTGGCGCGGCCGTGAACGACAGCACAAGCAGGACGAGTGCACTGCCGAGGATAGCGATCATCGCCCATGACACGAGCCGATGGTGCGCAACACCCAAACGCGTGAGGCGCGCGTTGAGCAGCGCGCCGACGATGAGTCCGAGCGACGAGCACGCAAATAGAAATCCGTACGTGCGCTTTGACACGCCGAGTACGCCGATGAGCACGAGCGACGAGCCAGCCACGTACGCGAACAGCGCGCCGAAATTGAGCGCGACCATGACGATGAAGCCGACGCTCACGGGCTCACGCAAGACACGCCGGTAACCGGCGAGGACTCGCGCGACATGATCACGCGCGCGCGACACATCCTTCTTGCCCGGCGCGAGCGATTCATCGAGCAGCAGCCACGCGGCGATGACGAGCGCGCCCGCCCCCGCCGCGAGCACCCAATAGATCGAACGCCATCCGCCGAGCGCTGCGACGCCAACGCCGATCGTCGGCGCGATCACCGGCGCCACGCCGGCGGCCATGTTCACGTACGATTGGCGCACGCGCGCTTCCGCGCCACTGAACAGATCGCGCACCATCGCCACGACAATCACGAACCCCGTTCCCGCACCGGCGCCCATCACGACACGCCAGAACAACAGTGCGTTGAGCGATCCCGAGGATGCGGCGAGTACGCCGCCCACTGCGAAGAGCGCGGTCCCAAAGAGCAGCACGGGGCGCCGCCCGATATGATCGGATACGGGCCCGGAGAACAACGGCGCGAATGCGAACCCGATCAGGAAGGTGCTGAGCGTGAGCGCCGCTCGGCCAACGGGAACGCCAAATGTGCGCGCGGTCTCGTCGAGTACGGGCAGACTCATGTCTGTCGCGAACGCCGCGAGTGTCGCCAACGCGGCGAGCAGCAGCGTGAAGAGCGGCGACGTGCTCGCGAGCCGGCGCTCGCTCCGCCTGTTGGGATCAATCACAACATCATCGTCTACGCGAGCGTGGTCAGTCGCGTCGGCAGCCAGTCGAGATACCGGCGGAACACGATCGCCAACACCAGCACGATCAGGCCGGCCACCAGCAATTGCCACTTGCCAGGCGCCATCAGATACCGCGCGACGACCGTGTGCCGACCGGCCGGGAGATCGAGCGCGATATAAACTGGTGACACCATGTACGCCGGCGTCGAGCGACCATCCACGGTGACACGCCAGTTCGGATGATAGGTCGTCTTGAGCACGAGTGTCGACGCGATGGCGCACTCCACCTCCACGTTGATCACACCCGCCTCCACACGCTCGGCCAGTGTGCGACCGCCGTCGGGGCAGACGCTGGTTGGGGCCGGCGGTCCAGGCGGCCCCTTGAAGTCCCAACGAATGAAGCGACGCGTCGCCGGGCCGTTGCTCTTCGCCCACGCGTCGTACGCGTCGATCAAGTCGACTTGCGATGCCACGGCGCGCCGCTCGACCACGCCGCCGAACATCGCGATACCGGTGGTCGGCGCGGTGTACAGGACATAGCTGTTGGTCCGGAATAGCGGCCGCAGAAACGGTGGTGATGTCGCCGTGGCCGGCGCGATCGCGTAACGCACGTCGAGCAGGTCATATTGCGAGGGATCCCCATCGCGGAAGGCGACGACCGAATTGGCGTTTAACGACAGTCCCTGATACGGCGGAACGACGGCCGGCAGTCGGCTGAACTTCAGGACGTCGTAGCCGCGGAGCAGCGGTCCAACCCGCAACTGCTTTCCCCAGTTGTTGGCGAGTCCGATGTATGCACGACCGCCACCGGACTGCGCCTCGATGGTATCGAGCACCGTCCGCAGATCTTTGTCCGCCTCCAGCGCGCGCGCGGTACGCACGATGGAGCGGCCATCAAGACCGAAGTAGTCAAACCGATTCTTGAGCGCGGGTGCCAGCACGACCAACAACGCCACGCATGCGAGCAACGGAGCAAACAGCGGGGAGCGCGCGGTCGCGACGCGGTCACCACCCGGTTCGATGTGCGGGACGGCCGGGCGCATGAACGGAAGCCGCGCGTCCGCGATGGCCTGCCACAGCCACTCGCCGCCCAGCCCGATCAACATCAGCGCGAACATTTCGAGTACGCCTACGAACCGGAAGATCAGATTGCCGTCGTAGCGAAGGACACGGCCAAGTGCTGTCACGTCCGTCGGGCGCACTTGGTAGAGGACGATCCAGACGCACGTACCCACCAGCGCGAGCCTCGACGTGCGGTTTCGACGCACTAACGCGGCGACCATGCCCACCGCGGCAAGCACGGTGAGCACCGGCCACCGTCTTTCGTCCATCAGCGCCCCGCTGATCGTCGACAGGATCGGCGTCAACGGATCGAAGGTGGAGTACTTGATACCGGGTAGCGAGGCAAGGTACTTCCCGCTCGATTGCGCGAACGGCACCAACATGTACGATGCCCCCGCGATCGCGAGCAGACCAATGGTGCCAAGTCGCACCGCGTTGGCAAGCAGCGTGCGCCGATCGGAAATCAACATGCACATGATGACACCTGTCATCGCCATCATGTAGGCCCAGATGAAATGCGTCAGCGCGAGCGCCGTGAAGGCCAGCACCGCAGCGATGTAGCCGCGCCCCGTCCGCATAACGCGGTACAGGCACGCCAGTACGAGGAACGAGAGATGCTCCGCCCATAACTGCGCGAACAATCCATGCCCGAGCCAGACATGCCCTTCGTACTCGAGTCCGAAGCCTTCCTTTGACGACACCAGCGATGCCGCGGCCGCACTGATCGCGGCGGACCGAACGGAAAAATCGAGACGCCGCATCGACCAGTACACAGTCAACGGCAACGCGACCATCAACAGGTATCGCGACCCGTTGAACAGCGTGCGCAGATCCACTGTGCCAAGCAGGAGGCGGTGCACCGCGGCAAGTAACAGGTGGGGCAGGTTCTGGTAGTACAAGAACTGCGGATAGCCGAGTTCCAGTTGCGGCATCCAGAAGTCCAGCGGATTTCTGCCCTGCGCCATCGCGTCGCTCGCACCGCGGACCATCTGCCAGTGCACCGCGAGATCGTTGCTGGCAGGTACTGGGATAGTCAGTTCCGGCAACAGCATAACCGCGTTGAGCAGGACGGGGACGAGCACCAACAGCGTCAGGAACGCGTGGTCCCATGACCACGTCGAGAGATCGACATCAACCCGCGCGGCGTGCGGCGCTGGCACCTTGCTGGCGACCGCTGCCTGAGTTGACGTAGCGGTTCCGGCGCGTGGACGTTTGCTCATGAAAGTTCGAAGATGCACCGCATGATTCAGATCGCCGAGTACGACGTCGGCACCAGAAACCGCGACGTGTTCTTCGATACGTTCTCCGCAAACCGCGGGAGATCCTTGATCGCCACCCAGCGGGGGTCTGCGCCGAACTTCGCCCACGCGCTGAGGTGCGCCGTCAGATCCACCCCGCCGGTGAAATACCGCAAATGCGGAAGATCCCGCCCCGCGAGCGCCTGACCGAAGAACATCGGCGACATCCCGAGGTCGCGCATCACCGTGATCTCGGTCTCGTTGAACATCGCCATTTTGTTCAACGCCTTCGCTTCGCTGTAGCTCTCGTAGTCACGCATCTCGAAGACGCGCGATGAACTCTTCGCGCGCGAGAAGGTCGGCACCTCCATGCGCGGCATGCCGGCGAAGGCGCGTAGCAGCCACGTGTCAATGCGTTCGAACGCGGGACGCGATTTCGGCAGCTCAAGGTACTCGCGGCCCGCCGCCTGCACGGCGCGATCATCATTGATTTCGCCGCTCACGCGCACGAACGATTCGAAGCTCGCGTGCGGAATGAGCAACCACAGCGGTGAACTCGCCATGGGTGTCATCGTCGCGGCGGCGCGGTTGATGTCGACCTCGGTGAATGCGCCGACGTTCGTGATGTGACGCGCGGCGAGTGCCGGAAACAGGGCGCGCTCGAGATAGGCGTCGAGCGATGTCGGGTCCGCATCGGCCTTCAAGCGAGTGTCGGCTTTCCGATGATAGCAGCGTAACTCGTAGAACTCGCGGTCCTTCGCGGCGACGTCGGCCAAGGCCGATTCGCCAAGCGCGTCCGCCGTGGGCACGCTCAACGCCGCACCAGCCGATACGGTCAGTGAGGTCTTCAGAAAATCCCGACGGTCGAGCGTCATGATGACTCCGGTTTACGAGGAAGACACACCAGCGAGCGCCGCACCGCACGAATCCCGCACCACGATATCGGCGCGCAGTCGCGTATCCCGTGGAGGCAAGTCACGTTGCTTGCCGCCGTGCGTGCCGACCTGCGTCACGCGTTCGAGCATCAGGGATAACGCGACTTGGCCAATTTCGTGCGTGGGCTGGCGCAGTGTAGTCAGCGGGACTGGAAGCAAGGATGCGAACTCGACATCGTCGATGCCGACGAGACGAATGTCGTGCGGCACGTCGATGTGCAATCGCCGCAATGTCTGCATCAGACGGCTCGCGGTCCGGTCGTTCGCGCAGACGATGGCGTCCGGCGTGTGCGCGCCGAGCATCGCGTGAACGACGGCGCGATCATCCGGATCGAGTCGCGCGACATGCTGATGACTATTTGGCGAACGGTGCGCATGCATCGCTTCGCGAAATCCCGCCTCACGCGCATCGACGGTCGTCGCACGGTTCGGCTGGCGTACAAACACGAGGCGCTCGGCGCCAAGCCGCAGCAGATGCTCGGTCATCACGTAGCCGGCGCGTCGATTGTCGATGCCGACGAGGTCGTGAAAGCCGGGATCGGGATACGATGTGACCGTACGATCGAGCAATACCACAGGGATGTGCGCGGCGTCCAGCGCCGCCACGATGCGATGATTCACATCCCCGGCAACTGGTGTCATCTCGACCGGCGCGAAGAAGACACCGTCCACGCGACGGTCGATGTACTGCCGGCACAGCTGCCAGGCACGCTGGCCCCGGCTGGCCGCATCCCCGGGATCCGCTGCGCTTGACGCACTGCCCCAGAGCAACGCATGATCGCTCGCAAGTGGCGAGGCCATCATGCCGCGACAGATTGGATCGAAGATGTCCGTCTCGCCGAGATCGGGGATCAACAGCCCGAAGGAGAAGTGCTTCGACGTCAGGCGCTCGCGGCTGACAAAGCTGCCGGAGCCCGCGCGTCGACTGATGAGTCCCGCATTTTGCAGGTCCCGCAGCGCGCGGCCGATGGTGATCCGCGAGTGCCCGAAACGTTCGACCAATTGGGCCTCGCTCGGCAGCCGCTCGCCTTCCTTCCAGCGCCCGCTCTCAATCTCCTGGAGCAGGGTGGCGTAGACGTGATGATGCTTGCTGTCGGCGACGCTGGCGCGGGACATGTTCCGACCTGCCGTGTCAAACTTTTGAATTGGGGGCCTGCGGTCGGGCGGGGACTGCTGTTGTGGACCGCGGCTGTCGACTATGCTAATACTGGATACATGTTATATCAACTGCCGGAGGTTGCTATGCTGGACCCTGCCACTGGGACTTCGGAAGGGCGACGATTCCTGATCGCGTCCGATTTCGACCAGACACTGAGCTTCAACGACTCCGGACTCGTGCTGAGTGAGCTCCTGGGGATGCGCGGCTTCGAGCAGCGGGTCGCTGGCCTTGCGGAAAGCAACCTCGTGCAGCAGGGCGGCGAGCTGGCCTATCTGATCCGCCACGATCCGGAGTTCCGCGGCATCAGGCGGGAGCAGCTGATCGAGGCCGGTCGACGGGTGCGACTGAAGAGCGGCATCCCCGAGCTCGTGCGCTTCCTCAGTGACGGCTTTGAGGATGCGACGTTTGATTTCTTCGTGGTGTCCGCCGCACCGAAGCTCGTCGTGGAGTCCGCGCTCGCCGGTGTCGTGGCGCCTGAGAACATCTACGGCACCGAGCTCGATTTCGACGCCCACACCGGTGAGGTTCGGGCCATCCGCCACGTGCCGGCCGGGTACGGCAAGGTGGCGGTGATCGAATCGCTGCGGCGCCGGCTCGACATTCCGAGTGATCGCGTGATTTACATTGGCGACGGGAGTTCCGACGTCCACGTCATGCTGCACGTCAACAACGGGGATGGCTTCACGGTTGCCGTCTCGGAGAACCAGCAACTCGCTCGGATCGCGAAGCGGACAGTGCTCAGTGACAGTGCGTTCAGTGTCCTGCTGCCCATCCTCACGAAGTGCTTCGCGCTGACGCCGAGCGACCTGCGGTCGCTCTTCGAGTCCCACGGATTCCGTATCGGCGACTGGGAACGCGAGCGCACCGATCGGTTGACGCTGAGCAGTGCACCGCCCTGATGTCGGGAATGACACCAGGGCATTCGGGCTACCGGCAGTCTATTTCACGACTTTGCCGCGCAGCGTGCCTTCGGCGGAGCCGAGCATCCAGCGTCCGCTGGCGATGCGGGTACCGTTTCCTTCGTTCTGTCGATCGATGACGAGCGTCAGCATGCCGTCGGCCGTCGAGCCTTGGAGCATCAGGTCGGCATTCAGAATGGTGACCGTGAGGGGGATCTGACGCTTCGTGCCAGGGAGTTCGGCACGGGCGATGATCGTGCCGGCGGAGTCAGCGACCGTCACCTGACGGGGCAGCGTGAGGTCACGCGGCCAATCGGCGAACGTGTACGTCGCGACAACGCGAGGGGTGCCGTCCGTCGGGGCGACGGCCTTTTGTGCCAGTGCCGGATGAACAGTGACGAAAGCAGCGAGAGCAGAGAGCGCGAAGAGCGGACGCATGGGGGGCTCCTTGGATGAGTCGTTTGGTTAAATGCTATAACAACTATTCAAATGCAGACTGCTAACATGTTATAGCTAAATAGCCGTTTAACGTCGCGCAACTCCCCACTTTCGATTCTGGTGATCTGGATTACCGAGATCCGCACCCCTCGCGACCATGCTTCGGGGCGAACCGGGGACTACGGGATACCCTGTCCCTGGGCTGCCGTCCAGAGCGCGTACCAGTCATCGCGCGCCAATACGATGTCGGCCGACCGGGCCGCCGCCGCCACGCGATCGAGGCGATTCGATCCGATGATCGGAATCGGCTGCGACGGATGCGCCATGATCCACGCGTAGGCGATCTGATCGACCGACGCACCGCCGTACTTGTCTCCGAACCCGGCGATGGTCTGCTGTACGCGCCGCGCGGCCACGTCGTCGCTGCGCATCAACCGCCCCTGTCCTAGCGGGGACCACGCCATGGGTCGAATGCGCAGGCGCTGGCATTGGTCCGCCGTGCCGTCAACGATCGGATCCATGTGCAACAGGCTGAACTCGACCTGATTGGTAACCAGCGGCTGATCGACGCGCGTGCGCAGCAACTCGAACTGCTGCACGTTGTAGTTCGAGACCCCGGCGCTGCGGATTTTGCCGTCTTTGATCAGGCGGTTGAGCCCTTCCGCGGTGTTGTCGGCACTGGTCAGCCAGTCGGGACGGTGCACGAGCAATACGTCGATGTGATCGAGGCCCATCAGACGCAGCGACTGTTCGGCGCTTTTGACGATCTGGGCGGCCGTGGCGTTATAGGCCGAGACGCGGCGCGCGGGGTCGGCGGCCGACGGGATGTAGATGCCGCACTTCGTGATGATCTCGAGGCGATCGCGGAGCGCACGATCGAGTGCGAGCGCCGCGCCGATCGCGCGTTCGACCTCGTACAGGCCGTAGATCTCGGCGGTGTCGATCGTCGTGACGCCGAGGTCGACACAGCGGTGCAGTCGCTCAAGGAGTGCTGCTGGCGTAGCGCCGTCGGCACTGTCAAGAAGTCGCCACGTGCCGTACACGACGCGGGAGATCTCGGGGCCGGTGGGAGACAGCGCGATGCGAGAGATCATGACCGACCTCGCGGACGCAAGAGTGCCCGCGCCGGCGCGCCATCACGCCCCGCCACCTTGATCGGCAGCACGATCAGGTCGTAGTCGCCGGCCGTGATCGCATCGAGTTGCAGCCCTTCGACAATGGGAATGCTTTTACCCAGCAGGATCTGATGCGTCTTCGGCGCCGGCGCCGCAAACTGCTCGGCAGAGATGTAATCGATGCCGACCAGCACAACGCCGGCATCGGCGAGCTGCTGCGCGGCGTCAGGCGCGACGTACGTGAAGTCGCGATGAAACGTCGGCTCGTGCATCCAGCCGTGACGCGCACTGCGCGTACGGAACAGAATGCGCGGTGCGCCCTTCCAGTCGTGGCGCGCGAGTTCCGCCGCGTCGATCGACGACACGCGATCGGGAATGTCGATCACGCGCGCGGCGCCGATCAACGCCGTGAGCGGGACTTGATCAATTGATGCGCCGCCCTTGATGAAATGCATTGGCGCATCGACGTGTGTGCCGCTGTGCGCCCCCATGGTGTACATCGATAACGTGAGGGCGTCGCCTTTCTCCATGCTCTTGAGAAAGTCGAATTTCATCGGCGCATCGCCGTCGTAGACTGGCGTCGTCGACGCATCGAGTGTAGCTGTGACATCCACCCAGCCGTCCGCCGTCAACGCGACCGACTCGGCTGACTGTATCGGCGTCGGCGTCGGCGTCTGAATCGAGCAGCCGAGTGCAGTCATGGCGATCACCGCGACCACTGCGAAATAGGTGCGACTGGCGTGCATGTGGTCTCCGAACGAGTGAGAATGCGCTAGACGAGGAAACTGAGCAGCACCGTGAAGGCGAAGCCGGCAACGCCAATGATCGTTTCCGTCACGGTCCACGTCTTCAGCGTTTGCGGGACGGTCATGTTGAAGAATTCCTTGATCAACCAGAAGCCGGCATCGTTGACGTGCGACAGCATCAACGCCCCAGTGCCGGTCGCGAGTACCAACAGTTCGGCGCTCGTGCCGGGGCTGGCCAGTGCGATGGGCGCCACGATACCCGCCGCCGTCGTCATCGCGACGGTCGCTGATCCGGTCGCGACGCGAATGAGTCCCGCGATGGCCCACGCCAGCAACAGGGGCGACAGATGCGCGCTAATCGCCACCGCAGCGATGGCACGACCGACGCCCGTCTCGATGAGGACCTTGTTGAATCCACCGCCCGCGCCGATGACGAGAATGATCGTGGCCGTCGGCGCGAGGCAGTCGTTGGTGAACCGCTGCAGCTGGTCACGTGTCCATGCTGCCGAACGCCCCAACGACCAAAAGGAAAAGAGCACCGCCACCAACAGGGCGACAATCGGGTGACCGACGACGTCAAGCACGGTGCGCAGCGTATTGTCTGGGGCCATCGATACATCCGCCGCACTGGCCAGCAGCATGAGGATCACCGGCATCAGTACGGTGAGCATCGAGATCCCAAATCCCGGCATGGTGCCGACCGGCGCGCCCTCGAGTTGCGCGGCGAGCGGATTGAACGCCGGCAGTGCGATGCTCGGGGCAATCCATCGCGCGTAGATCGGACCGGCCAGCGCGGCCGTCGGGAGGCCGACGATGATGGCGTACAGGATCGTGCGTCCGACGTCTGCGTGATACGCCGATACGGCGAGCATCGCCGCCGGATGCGGCGGCACCATGCCGTGGACGACGGAGAGGCCGGCAACGAGCGGCAGGCCGATCAGAATGACCGACAAGCCCGTGCGACTCGCGACGGAGAACACCAGCGGAATCAAGAGGACCACCCCGACTTGAAAGAAGACGGGAAGGCCGACGATGAAGCCGACGAACAGCATGGCCCACGGCAGTCGCCGCTCACCGAATGCGTCGATCAAGGTGGTTGCGATGCGTGCGGCGGCGCCCGACTCAGCCATGATCTTGCCGAGCATCGTGCCGAGTCCGACGACAACCGCGATGAATCCGAGCACACCGCCCACGCCGTCCTGAAACGCCTTGATGGCCGTGAGCACCGGCATGCCGGAGGCGAGGCCGAGCGCGATCGAGACGACGGTCAGTGCGATGAACGGATGCACCTTCGCGTACGCGATCAGTGCGATGAGCACCACAACCGCGACGAATGCCGCGAGCAGCAGTTGGTGGTCGGGCGTCATTGGTGGGCGATAAGGTCGAGGAGCGTGGCGACAATGATGGCGGGTTCTTCGTCGACGTCGCATACCCACGCCGCTTCGTCAGGAGTGGGTTCTTCAAGCGCCGCGAACTGACTGTGAAGCAGTGCGATCGGCATGAAGTGATCAACACGTCCGCGTAGACGTTCGGCGATGATTTCGCGCGCGCCGCGCAGGTAGACGAACCGGACATCGGCGCGTTCGCGCAACACATCGCGGTACGACCGCTTGAGTGCGGAGCAGGAGATCACGAGACCACTGGTGCCCGCAGGCGAGGTGGCCAGCAGGTCGCCAAGTCGCCGCAGCCACGCCTGACGATCGTCATCCGTGAGTGGTATGCCCGCGGCCATTCGCTGCACGTTCACGACGTCGTGATACTGATCCCCCTCGACGAACGGCACGCCGATCGCCTTCGCGAGCGCGGCGCCGATGACGCTTTTGCCGGCGCCGGACACACCCATGATGACATAGGGCCGCGAGTGCATGCGCGTGACGCGACGGCGCCGGGTGACGGCTTACTTCGGCGAACTCAGATAGCGGGTCAGCAAAGACTCCCAAATCGTGTCGAGGGCCGCAATAGGAGCGGTGGCCACGTTTGCCGCACCAAGACGATTCGAGAGCTGGCGGTGGTTTCGATGGTACGATTTGTGGTATCGCGCGTTCGCCTGTTCGGACGGCAGATTCTTGGCATACCATTCCGCGACGACCGCCAGCGTTGGGGCGTTCCACTGGTCGGCGGTCTGCGAGCCGTCTTCGTATTGCCGCACCAGTTCCCACTGCCACGAGCTATGCTCGGTGGTGCACGTGCCTGGATCGGTCATTCGTACATCCTCGGTCGGGAGAGGGCTCGGAGTATCGTCTGCGTCTGGTCGCGCCCTACCGGCGGTGGCGACCCATCACGGTTACGATACTCCCAGGTAGCCGCGGTCGCCAATCTTCCGCTTGCCAGCGCCCGTTGCGCGTTGCCAAGGCGGCGTGCGCTCAGTGCGCGTCGGATTCGCTCGTCCTTCCTTGCAGCAACCGCGAGTCGGCGATCCAGCGTGGTCCTCGCTCCTCATGCACGTATTCATGGCCCAACAGGTAGGGCACGGCCACAACCACCACGTTCGGCTGAAAGAGGAAGGCCGTCCGGATGTACAGCGCCGTCTTGTTGTGCAGCAGATGCTCCCACCAGTGGCGCGGTACAATTTCCGGTGTCACGACGGTGATCAGGGCACCAGGCGTCTCTTCCTGAAGTCGCCGTACGTACGCGACGAGCGGCCGGACCACCGAACGATACGGTGAGGGCAACAGCTCCAGTTCGTAACCGATGTCCCAGCGGTCCCACGCGTGCTCAATCTCGGGGACCTTATCCGGCTCGACCACGATGTGGACCACGCGAACGTCGCGTGAAATCGCCGTCGCATACACGAGCGCCGCCGCCGCCGCTTTATTGACGCTGGCGACGGTGACGACCACGGCGTGCGCGTGTGGCAACAGCGGACTGCGGCCGCGAAATGCAATATCGATGGCGAATCGACGGTAGTGCGTGTGAATGCTCTGCAGAACAAAAATCAGGATCGGAATGAGCAACACGACGATCCACGCGCCGGCGAGGAACTTCGTCGCGACTTCGATCACACTGACAATGCCGGTCGCCAGGGCACCGGTGCCGTTGAGCGTGGCGCGCCAGCGCCACCCGTCCGCCCGCGACTTGAACCAGTGCACCACCATGCCGGCTTGGCTCAGCGTGAAGCAGATGAAGACACCGACCGCATACAGCGGCACGAGCGAGTTTGTGTCGCCATGAAACAGCCAGACAAGCAGGATGGCGACGAGGGCGAGCGACACGATGCCGTTGCTGAACGCGAGGCGATCGCCGCGCGCGGCCAGCTGCTTCGGCATGTATCCGTCGTGTGCGAGGATGCCGCCGAGACGGGGAAAATCGGCGAAGGCCGTGTTGGCGGCGAGCACCAGCACGGCGAACGTCGAATACTGCAATGCGTAATACGCGATGCCGTCACCGAAGATGCGATGACCCAGCAGCGATAACACCGTTTCCGCGGTCGTGGGCATGGCGCCGAAATATCCGGCCAGCCAACTGACGCCGAGGAAGAACACAGCGAGGATAGATACCATCCACGTCAGGGTGGCGGCCGCGTTACGCTGCGATGGTGCCTTGAAGGCCTGCACCCCGTTCGAAATTGCCTCCGTGCCTGTCATCGCCGCGCACCCTTCGGCGAAACCGCGCATCAGGAGAAACGCCAGCGCGATGCCCGTAGGATCCATGCCGTGTTTCGCGGTGGTGGGGTCGACGTCCAGCGGATGCGTGGAAACGATGGGCGCCGCCCCGTGCATCGCCTTCCAGATGCCTGTGCCAATCAGCAACAGCATCATGGCGATGAAGGCATACGTCGGCAGCGAGAAGGCAACGCCGGATTCCCGTACGCCGCGCAGGTTCACCACGGCGAGCAGCACGATCGCAGCGACGCCGAGAGCCACCGTGTACGTCTGCAGCGGCGGATACGCTGACGTGATCGCGGCCACACCGCTCGAAACGGACACGGCGACGGTGAGGACGTAGTCGGTCAGCAACGCCGCCGCGGCGATTAAGCCCGAGCGTCGGCCCAGATTCTCGTTGGCGACGGTATAGCTGCCGCCGCCGCCTGGGTAGGCGTGGATCGTCTGTTGATACGAGATGCCCACCAGCACCAACAGGCCGACGATGACGGCGGCGATGGGAAAGACGAAGTGGAGGGCCGCAACGCCGATCGCACCACCGAGGGCGAAGAGGATCTGATCCGTCGCGTAGGCGACCGACGAAATCGCGTCCGACGAAAGTACGGCGAGCGCGGTCTTCTTATTCAGTCGTTCGTGATCGAGTTGATCGCTGTCCAGCGGCTTGCCGATCACCCAGCGCTTCGTCGAGCCAAGGATTGTCATGCCGAATGCTGTAATCGGGCCCACAAAGAGCGCACAAACGTCGCGTCACGCGGCGTAAAGATTGCACAAAGATCGTGGCGGTGCTGGAACACGCGAGCTCACTGCAGTTCGTCGGGGGACTGCCCGTGTGACGTCTCGGGCAGGTCCACCGCGACGAGCGACAGGATGAAGACACTGCCGCCTTCCTCGCGCGCGCGATACGTCAATGTGCCTTTCTGCAGTTCGGACATGCGACGGCAGAGCGCGAGCCCGAGACCGGCGCTGCCGCGGTCTGCCGGCGCCGACAGCGGCCGATAGAAGGCGCTGAAGATGCGCTCAACTTCGTCCGTCTCGATGCCCGGGCCTCGATCAAGGACGGCAATGCGCAGCACGTCTTTCTCACGCCAGGATTCGATCGCGATCGGTCGCCCGGGTGCCGAGTACTTGTGCGCATTTTCAATGAGGTTGACGACGATGCGCACGGAGAGCGAGAGGTCAAACCTGCCGGCCAGCAGCACGCCGTCGGCGGGCATTGCCACTGTGAGCGGACGACCATGAAGTCGCGCTTCGGTCTCCTCGAGCGACGCACTGAGCAGATCGTCAACGGCGTTCAGTTCCAATCGCACCGGCATCGCTCCCGCGTTGACTCGCGAGAGATCCAACAGATCCGACACGTACCTGGTCAGCCGATCAGCCTGCTCTTCGATGATTTGCGAACGTTCGTCGCCCAACACGCCCAGTTGGTTCGCGAGCGCCTTGATAGTGGTCAACGGCGTACGAAGATCGTGCGAGACGGACGCGAGCAAGGCGTCCTTCAAGGCCTCGGTCTCGCGCAGCGATTCGGCGCGTGCCTGTTCCGCATCACGACGCTCACGCGCTTCGGTCGCGGCGCGTGTCGCCAGCTGCTCCCGGTGCAAGAGCTGCGTGACCACGAGGCCGGTGACGAGGAACGCGATGAGCACCAGCCAGTCCAGTGGGTTGTCGACCGCGAGGCGCCCATACGGTGCAACGAAGCCGACGTCGAACACGACGAACGCTGCCACGCCCGTGAGAAGGCCCAGCAGTCGCCCGCCTTGCGCTCCCGCACCCACGACCACCAGCAAGAGCACGAGTGCCACGTGGGTGCGGTCGAGGTGGTCCCGCACAACACGCAGCAGCAGCGACGTGCTCGCGAGCACCAGCATCCAGGTGACCGCATGCGACAGCCGAATGGATTGACGCACGGTCATTCGCCGAAGCGGTATCCGACGCCGAGCACCGTGAAGATATGCGCTGGCCGCACGGGATCGGTCTCGAGCTTGCGCCTCAGGTTGGCCACGTACACACGCAGATACTGCTGGGCGTCCCCGTTCTCGCGTCCCTTCCAAACCTGCCGGAACAGTTGTTGATGCGTGAGGACCCTGCCGGGCTGGCCGGCCAATGCCGTCACGAGTCCCCACTCGATCGGCGTCAGGTGCACACTGTGCCCGCCGAGGCGGACGACCCGGGCGGCAAAGTCAATTTCCAGCGCGCCGCGTCGAATGACGGCGTTCTCGGTACCGGTGCGCGTCGCCGCCCGGCGCAGCAACGCGCGCACACGCGCTTTCAACTCGGCGGGGCTGAACGGCTTCGTGACGTAATCGTCCGCTCCGGCATCGAGCAGCGCCACCTTTTCGTCGTCCGCATGTCGCGCCGACAAGACGAGAATCGGGACACTCGTCCACGCGCGCAACTCACGGCACATCTGTTCGCCAGCACCGTCGGGAAGACCGAGATCCAGAATGATCAGATCCGGGTGCTCCGCCGCAGCAAGGTCGAGTCCCGACGCTGCGGTCGCCGCTTCGATGACGCGGTCACCGGCGAGCGCGTGCCGGACCACGCGCCGAATGGGCGCTTCGTCGTCGACGATGAGAATCGTATGACCGGAATTCGACACCACTCAATCTTAATGCAAAGCGGTATGCGCCCGTTCTCCCGCCGTGATATCGTCCCCGCACCGTCCCCGTCGCGCCCCGACGACTTCACAACGCCTCCGGAGATTTCACGTAGTGTCTGCACGCCGTGCCCATCTCATCGCAGCCGTCCTCGGCGTGTCGAGCGTCCTCAGCGAGACCGCCGCCGCGCAGGTCGCGCCGACCGACAGTACGCCCCGTGTGTCGATCGGTGCGTTCGTCGACAGCTACTTCGCCTGGGACTTCGGCCGGCCGCCGTCGTTCGATCGCTCGTTCGCGGGCGGGGCCGTATTCACGACCCAGCCGGCGCGGCACAACGAGTTCAACGTCAATCTGGCATTTGTCGAAATCAAACTCGATGCGCCGCACTACCGCGGCCGACTGGCCCTGCAGACGGGAACGTCCGTTGCCTCCAACTATGCATCGGAGCCCACGACGGGCACGGTAAGTGGGCCGTCGTTGTCGCGCATCATTCAGGAAGCGGTGGTCGGTGTGCAGGTCGCGCGCAACCTCTGGGTGGATGCGGGCGTGTTCTTCTCGCATATCGGGATGGAGGGATGGATCTCGCGGGACAATCCGATCTACACGCGATCGCTGGTGGCCGAGTACTCGCCGTACTATCAGAGCGGCGCGAAGCTGACCTGGACGCCGTCGCGATTCGTGACCGCGCAGGTCGACGTGGTGAACGGCTGGCAGAATATCGCCGAAAACAATCAAGGAAAAGGCGTCGGCATGCGAGTGGACGTGACGCCGGACGAGGGGACGACCCTGAGCTATTTCAACCTGTTCACGCCGGAAAACGGCGCGCGCCTGCGGACGCTGAACGGGGTGGGACTCAAGCGAACGCACGGCGCGTTCACCGTGCTGACGGAGTTCGACATCGGCACGCAGGCGCACAATGATCGCACCGGCACGCGCTCCGGATGGGCCGGATGGACGCTCGTCGCCAGAGCGCAGTCGACGCCGCAGGTGGCGTTCACGGGGCGACTCGAGGGGTTTCGTGATCCGGACGGGGTGATCGTCGCCACGGGTGCCGTCCGTGACGGAAACCGCCTGACCGCGAACCCACCATTTCGAGGACTCGGCGCCTCGGTCGGCGCCGATGTCACGCCGTACCCCCATGTGTTGTGGCGCTCGGAGCTGCGCGCCTGGCAGAACGACGCGGCGGTCTTTCCCAATGGCCGGGCCGGTTCACCGATACGGAGCAATGCGATGGTCGTGACATCGTTGGCCCTGAGCTTTTGACCGAGGACGCGCAGCGCCGGGGTCGGTTACCGGGGTCGGTTACCGGTGTCGGTTACGGTAGTCGGTTGCCGTAGTCCGTTAACGAACCGGCGCGACCGACCGACACTTGAACTGGGACCCGCCGACGGCGGCGGGTCGGTCCCTCCGCGCCTTTGCCGGTCACGCATGTTCGGTCTGAAGAAAACCCCACCGTCGCCAGCGCCCGCGGATCCCACTCCCAAAGACGATCTCTCGGCGCTGCTCGATGCCTTTGGTCGCGTGCTCGCCGCCTACGGGCAGGGAAGCTTCGACCTGCCCGGACGACCGGCGTCGGAAACGATCGATGAGTTGGACCGCTGGCGTCTCCATGTCGTGCTGGGTGTCCCGCTCGAGGATGGCGAACACCGTGCGGCGAGCGAGCGCGATTTCGCTGGTGCAGCGCGGGCCTTTTGCGAGCATCGGCGGGACGAAAAGCAATTCGTCGAGTCGGCGCTGGCGGACTTGCGCGATGCCCTCTGGACGTGCGTCCAGCGTGTGCATGTCGCCGTGCAGGCGGACACCAACGCGGACAGCTCGACAACGACGCAGATCTCGCGGGTGCAACGCGCGATTCAGGGGCTCGAGACCGGTGCCGTGAAGGGTGAAGTCATGGAGGCCATCGCCAGAATCGAACAGATCACGCAACAGCGACAGGCCACGCAGCGTGAAGCGTATCGATCGCTCGCCGAACGGATTGAAAGCATGGGGACGCAGCTGCACGTGGCCGTGCGCGAGAGTGAGACGGACGCGTTGACGAGCCTCGGGAATCGTAAGCGATACTCGGTCGTCGCCGAGCGTGCGGTCCAGATGTTTGCCCTGCAGCGCGCGCCGGTGGCCATCATGATGATGGACCTCGACGGTCTCAAGGCGATCAACGATGCCCGTGGACATGGCGCGGGTGACGCGGTCATTGAGGCGTTTGCCGGCTGTCTGCACAAAGTCTTTCTGGGCGACTGCGATGAATTGTGTCGCATCGGCGGCGACGAGTTCGTGGCATTGCTGCCGAACACCACGCAGGCGTTGTGTGCGCGTCTCGCCACCAGGCTGCTGGACACCGTTGGTGGTATTGTGGCGCCGCATGGGGAGGCGGGACCGCTGCTGAGCGTCAGCGTCGGCTACGCGGAGATCCAACCCGGCGACGACGTCGCCACATGGACGGCACGTGCCGACGCGGCGATGTATCGAGCGAAGGCGGCGGGGAAGGCACGCACCGATGGGCTGAACGCCAGTGGGATTGCCGAGGCGGCGTAGGCGCGAATAGGCGGAAGACACCGGCGGTGGCGGGGAGCGCTTTCTCGCGCGCCCTTGCCGTGCACGGGCACCGCGACTGATACTCCCGCGTGTCTTCCACACCCGACTCCGCGCGCGCGTTCGAACCGCGCTCCCCGAATCTCCTCGCGGCCGCGGTCTGCATCGCGGCCGCGCTGACGCTGCTCTGGCCACTGCTCTCCGGACAGATCATGTTCGGGGGCGCGCGCTCCGACATGTTCATCGCCGGCTACTCGTTTCGCCTGTTCGGCGCCGACACGTTCACGACAACCGGATCGATTCCACAATGGAATCCCTTCCTGTTCGGCGGCTTGCCGTACATCGCCGCGATGCACGGCGACATTTTTTACCCGACGGCCTGGCTGCGGTGGATCATGCCCGTCGATCTCGCGATCACGTGGGGCATGGCGATTCACTTCGTGCTCGTGGGCTGGTTCACGTTTCGCTTCTCCCGTGCCCTGGGGATGAGTTGGGGCGCGTCGATCGTGGCCGGCGTCGCATACGAGCTCACAGGCATCGTGGCGTCGCAGATGAGTCCAGGACACGACGGCAAGCTTTTCGTATCGGCGCTCACGCCACTCGCATTTTGGACACTGTTGCACGCGATCCGTCGCCAGCAACGCTGGGCGTTCGGTGCCTTTGCCGTCGTCGTCGCACTGATCGTGCTCGGCCACTATCACATGGCGTACTTCCTGCTCATCGCGCTCGGACTGTGGGCGCTCTATCTCGCCTTTTGGGACAGCGAGCGCGCCGCCGGCAGCAACCCGTGGGTCGCGCTTGCGTTCTCGGCGATCGCGGTCGGTGTTGGGGTCGGCATCAGCGCGTTGCAGGTCATGCCGTTCCTTGAGTACATCAAGTATTCGCCACGAGCCGAAGGGGGCAGCGACACGGGGTGGGCCTTTGCGACGAGCTACGCACTGCCGCCGGCCGAGATCTTTACTCCGATTCTCCCGCAGTTCAACGGCGTCCTCGATCACTACTGGGGACAGAACCCGATCAAGTTCCACACGGAGTACATCGGATTCCTGCCACTCGCGCTCGCGGCGCTCGCGCTCGGTGATGCCACACGGCGGCGGTTAGTGATCGCGTTCGGCGCTGGGGCACTGCTGTTCCTGTTCTTCTCGTTCGGCGGCAACACTCCGTTCTACAAGCCGTTCTTCGAGTTGCTGCCGCTACTCAACAAAATCCGCGCCATGGGGATGGTGTTTTATCTCGTGGCGTTCCCGATTGCGATACTGGCCGCGATCGGTTGCGATCGCCTGCTGACGCGGCGCGTGCCGCTGCGCACGGTCTTCCTCGTGTGTGGTGGCTTTGCCCTGTTGGCGCTGATGGGCAGCGTTGGCGCGCTGCAGGGATTGGCCGAGTCGCTGGCGATTCCGGAGCGTGCGACGGCGGTGCAGGAGAATGCCGCGGAGCTGCAGATTGGCGCAGTGCGCTTGTTGCTGTTTGTACTCGTCGGGAGTGCGCTGCTCATCGCGACGGCGATGGGCCGATTGCGTGCGCAGGTCGCGGCGTTCGCCCTGGTGGTGGTGGTCGCCGCTGACAGCTGGAGCATCGATCGCGGTTTCTTTTCGTTCTCGCCGCGGGCATCGGAGCTGTTCGCCAACGACGCGGTCACAGCGCATTTGCAAAGTGTGAAGCTACCGTATCGGGTGCTGGACGGTGTGCAGGCGTATCCGCAATCGACGCTCATGAAGTACCGCATTCCCAGTGTGCTGGGCTATCACGGATTTGAACTGCGCAACTACGACCTGCTCGGTGGCAAGGCGGAAGGCTGGCGCAACGTCGGTGCACCGAATGTGTTCGACCTGCTTGGCGTTCGATTCCTGATCGTCGACAAGGTGCAACCGATCCCCGGTTTCCATCAGGTCGTGGGGCCGACGCCGACGCCGTTCGGGACGACGGCGGTGCTGTATGAGGCGGATACCATTCCGAAGTACGCGCGGGTCATTCTCACCGCGGCGAAGGTGCCGGAAAGTCAGGTGGTGCCGACGTTGATCGATCCGCGCTTCCCCGTCAGTGGTGCGATGCTGCTGCCCGATACGTCGAGCGCGACGGTAGGCGATGCGAAACCGCCGTTCCCGATGTCGAGTGCGAGGGCGGCCGTGACCGAATGGGCACCCGGCCTGATGAAGGTCGCGATCACGGGCGCCGACGCGGTGCCGGCACATCTGCTCATCGCGGAGAACTGGTATCCGGACTGGCATGCCACCGTTGACGGTAAGCCGGGCACTGTTCGTCGGGCCGATCAGACGCTGATCAGCGTCGACCTGCCTCCCGGCGCGAAAGAGGTGCAATTGACCTTCGACTCGCCGACGTATGCCAAGGGGAAACTGGTCAGCCTGGTGGCGTTGCTGATCGCCGCGCTGATGATCGCGGCGCCGCTGGTCCTGGGACGGAAGGCCAACACCACCTGACGCGTGGTCTGTCATCCTGCAGACAGACTCCGGTCTCCATTATTGAGGCGAGGTCCGGGCGTTGCTATCGGCTCCGGGCCGTTCTCTCCAGCGATCCCCAATTCGAGGTTGTGATGATCCGCCATCGTGCCGCTGTGCTGTCGGCGTTCGCCGCCGCTGCCATGCTGTCATTTGCGTCCGCGCACGCACAGCAGTTCAAGACGGAAAAATTCAACATCGGCGGCGTCGGGGGCACCGACTACCTCGCCGCTGATCCTGCGACGGGTCGCGTGTATGTGTCGCGACAGACGCACGTGATGGTGATCGATGGCCTGACGGGCAAAGTCGTCGGCGACATCATGGACACGCCCCGCGTGCACGGCATCGCGTTCGTGCCGAAAGACGGTCACGGGTTCACGACGAACGCCGGCGACAGCACGCTGACGATGTTTAATCTCAAGGACAACACCGTCGTCAAGAAAATCCATATCGGCATCGACGGCGCCGATGGCATCTGGTATGACGAATCGAGCAACACGATTCTGTCGATCAACCACAGCCATCCGACCGGCACGGCCGTCGTGGTCGATGCCAAAACGGGCGATGTGAAAGGGACAATCACGCTAACCGGCAACGCACCCGAAGGCGGCGCGAGCGATGGCAAGGGACGCGTGTTCATCAACATCGAAGACAAGAATGCCATCGACGTCGTCGACATGAAGACCATGAAGGTCGTCACGACGTGGAAGATCGATCCGTGCGACGGGCCGACCGGCATCGCGTACGATAAGAAGAGCAATCGCCTCTTCGCCGGGTGCAGCAAGAAGTCGGTCGTGGTTGACGCGACCAGCGGCAAAATCGTCGCGCAGATCGATAACGGCAACGGCGTGGACGCATTGGGCTGGGATGCGACCGACAAGCTGTTGTACCTGCCCGCCGGTCGGAACGGCAACGTCACGGTCGTGCATCAGGACACGCCCGACAAGTACACGGTGACCGCGACGGTCCCGACGTTCGCGGGCGCGAAGACCATCGCAGTCGACGACGTGAAGCATCGTGCATACGTGTTCACGCTCGAGTACGGACCGGCACCGACGCCAGCGGCCGGCGCGACGCCGCCGGGCGGTCGTGGCGTTCTGCGCGGCCCCGTGATTGGTACGTGGTTCATCGCAATCGCGAAATAGTCGCGCCACGTGCGCGCGCGGTCTTACGTGCCTGAGCGTATCACCAGGAGGGACCGATCCACGTCGGCGCGCAACTCATCGGACATGTTCGTGAGCTGATCAGATGCGCCAAGCATCTGGTCGGCGGCGAACGTCTTTCCATCGAGCAGTAACACGAGCCACTCGGCGTCGCCGAGCGGCCGGTACCGCTTCGGCGGCGGCGTTGTACTCGCGGGTCGACAGGCCGCTGAGCACGCGGCGAACGAGCCCCACCTCCTGCGTCCGCGGCGTTGGCAACGCGGCATAGGTCGCGAGCGGCACCTCGACCTGGGCGCGTTGGTCGCGCACGTATCTTGCGCCCGCCAGCTGGGCCACCTCGGCCTGCAACGCGTCCGCGACCGCGCGCAGACCCAAGGGGAACCAACGCGTGAATGAGCGCGAGCAGCACGCTGCCCTGCGCGAGCGGAACCGGTGGCGCGAGTGGAGCCGGTGTCTGGCTGGTGTATCGCCGTTTCCTTTCGTACTCGTTTCATGGGTGGTGTCCTTACAGTCCGTCCATCACCGACTCCTGCGAAATATTCGCGGACCACGCAGATTGGTCGGACGCGTGTTGGCACGTCGGTGTCCGCATCCGCGAGGTCACGCGCCGCTGGGCTATGACCGCCGGTGTGCATTCGTTCGACGAATCAACAGCGCCTGTCGCGCTTCGCGGTGCGCTTCGGCGTACCGAATCCTCAGATGTTGACGTACTCCGCGAACGACTCCTAGAAGACTTTCGCTCGCCGAAGCGCTGCGTGGACTCGGTGGTTCCCCTGGCCCGGAGACCTGTATGGATTCGCCGTTGACTACCACGCGCGCCGCGCCCTCCGTCGGCAGCGTTGGCGACGCCTATGATTACGCGCTCGCCGAAACGGTCATCGGATTGTTCAAGACCGAGGTGATCCATCGGGACGGCCCGTGGCGTGGCTTCGAGGACGTCGAAATGGCGACGCTGGAATGGGTCGCCTGGTTCAATCAGGAGCGTTTGCTGGAACCGCTCGGCTATGTTCCGCCGCCGGAGTTTGAGGCGCCGTACTACGAGACGGACACCACTCACACGCCCGTGGGTGTACCCAACTAGACCAGTCTCCTGAAAACTCGGGGCGGTTCAATCTTCGTCGCTGTCGCGTTACGCGAGCCGGCGGCGCGAGTCGGGCGAATCGGTTCGAGTAGGATCACGCCGCCTTTGTTCGGGCACGGAAATCTTCTCTTTCGATCGACTCACGCTTGTCAGCAGTTGCTGCGCATGACTAAT
>JANLPE010000045.1:0-7745 GCA_031366985.1 Gemmatimonadaceae bacterium | reverse complement strand
CGGCGGCATCGATCGTGTGGATGGCGAGGGTCCGCTTGTGCAGATCGATGCCGGAGTAGAGCATGCCGAGGGCCTCGGAGAGAATGGGAGGACGACGAGTATCTCGCCGCCGGGCCTCGTTGGGAATATCATTGCGTTGCTGCTGACAGGGCCTTCACGGATTGCACGCTTGCTCCCTACGGTCGCTGCGTGCATCCTGTGATACGGCCCTGCGGCAGAACGCGAGCGTTGAGGTTGTAGAAAAACCTCAACGCGCTTCGCGTGAAGGCGCGGCGTCGCGCAAAAACACTGCGCTGGCATTCAATCAGACATTGATGGATCAGATTGTTGATGTATTCCCGCGCCGGATCCGTCGTTCGGTCGTGCGCGCACGTCGACGTGGTGTGAACTTACGCCGCATACCCGCGTGTGTGCGCTTTTCGATGTTGTGCACCAGGCAAAACAACAGCCACTGGCCGTTCACGTTCGTGCGGCCGCGCAGCGTGAAGCGATCCAGCCGTTTGGTGTAGTGCACGTTCGCGAACACCGGTTCGACGGCGGCGAAGCGTCGCCCGTATTGTTCGCGTCCCTCGGGCGCATCCAAACGCTGCTGCATACGCATCGTATGCGTCTCGGTCTCCGTGTCCTCGCGCCCACGAACGAACGCGACGGTGCGCACCCCCGTGGTCGCGGGGGTGCGCAGGCACTGGTCGCGTACCGCACACGGCGCGCAGTCCCGCTTCGCGCCGCGAAAGTGTTCCCCCACATAGCCGTTCGTCACGTTGCTGCGCCCTTTCCGATACAACGACGTGCCCGCCGGACACACACACGTGCGGGCCTCCGCGTCATACGTGAAGTCGGTTGGCGCAAACACCGGCGACGACAGCTTGGTGTTGCCTGACTTATCATGCAACGGATCCGGCGGCGTCATGTGGTGCTCGCGGTCCGCAAACCGTTCGTCGCGCTTGCGCATGTCGGGATCCGCAATGAGTGCATTGATCTCCAGCCCGGCGAGCGCGGCGAGATTCGCTTCACTGTGGTAGCCCGCGTCGGCCGTGCGCAGCGTGGCGAGCGCCTCCGCGACTGGCAGCAGCAGCGCTTGCTCGGAGCCCGTGCCATGCGCCTGCGCATCGACAAGGATCGGATGCGTCGCGTCGACGGCGGCGACGCCCGTGTAGCCCTGGATGACGCCCTTGGCCGTCGCCATCTTCGCGCGCTCATTGTCCGTGCGGTTGCGCTTCCGCACCCCGCCCGTCGGCCCATGTTCGCCTCAGGGCGCGGAACGGTTGGAAGCGGCCCGTCGGCAGGTGTTCGCGGCACGCGGAAGCATGTGGCCGCCAGTGCCCGGCGATGCGCTGGGGCCCTTTGCCGACGTCGCGACGGCGCTGGGCCTGATGCCCGACCTGCTCCAGCGTGCGTTGTATGACGATCGACCAGGTGCGCGCCGGTTGCGTCGCGTGCCAGAGGGCGACGGCCGCACGTTGCTGGCCCGCTACAATTTGGAGTTGGCGCGCGGCGTGTTGCGCGATGCCACGCGCGTAGTGCTGCACACGCGCGGCGGATGGCGCGATGTGTTTCGCGCGGTCAAGGCGGCGGGACTCATGCACGAACTGGTGCGCGAAGGAAAGCGCTATCGACTGGTGCTCACCGGTCCGGCGGCGGCGTATCTGGTGCGACCGGCGCGCTATGGCGTGCGATTTGCGCGAGTGCTGCCAGTGTTGGCGCGCTCACCGGGTTGGCGCGTGGACGCCGAGCTGTTACGCAACGGCCAACCCTGCACGCTGCGACTGAGTGGTCGAGCGCGCGCCGTCGCCGGGGTTGCACCTGTGGGTGGTGAGCCGAAACGCGAGCGCTACGATTCGGCGTGGGAACGACGATTCGTGCGCGACTTCCGTGCGTCATCGTGGGCCAAAACGGACGGATGGTGGCTGTCACGCGAACGGTCGCCGTTGTCGGCTGGCGGTGCGGTGTTTCTGCCTGACTTCACGCTGCGTCACGACGATGGACGTGAGGCGGCCGTGGAACTGGTGGGATTCTGGACGCCGGAATATCTGACGTCGAAGGTGGCGAAGGTGCGCGCGGCCGGTAACGTGCCGTTGGTGCTGGTGGTGGCGAAGGCGCTGGCCGTTGGCGATGCGGCCGACGCGCTCAACGAGGTGGGCGGCGAGCGCATGGTGTGGTGCGGTCAGCACCCGCGGGTGGGTGACGTGATGCGGGTGGTGGAGCGGGTGGCGGTGCAGCGATGACGGGGCTGGTGCGAGACGTAGCGATCAGCCGCTGCCGGTAATAGCGATCGGCCGCTACTGGTAATAGCGATCAGCCGCTACTAATATTAGCGATCAGCCGCAGTACTAATTAGCGATCAGCCGGATAAAAGTTAGCGATCAGCCGCCATTTACTGACGTTCGCCCATGATACCCACCGTTCCGGCGTACCCGCGCTATCTGGCACCTCGTCTCCGCGAGGCGCTGGCTGATACGCCTGTTGTACTCATTCATGGACCCCGACAGTGTGGGAAGACCACGTTGGCGCGCGCCGTCGGGGCGCGTCGGCGATATCACTACGTGTCCTTTGATGAAGAGGCCGCGCGACAGGCGGCACAGCAGGACCCGGTGGGATTCGTCGCGGGGCTGCCCGAGCGATCGATCCTGGATGAGATCCAGCGCGTCCCCGAACTGTTCCTGGCCATCAAGGACGCGGTGGATCGGCGTCGCGTGCCAGGGCGGTTCCTGCTCACGGGATCGGCCAATGTGCTGTTTGTACCGCGCGTGGCGGATTCGCTGGCTGGGCGTATGGGCATTCTGCGACTGCATCCATTGGCACAGTGTGAATTGGCCGGTAAGCCTCCGCGCTTTCTCGACGCCCTGTTCGGAGATGGATTCAAAACGCGGGTCACGGAACGACTCGGGAAGCTGTTGGCGGAACGCATCGTGGCTGGTGGGTATCCAGCGGCACTGGCGCGTCGGACGCCGGCGCGCCGAGCCGCATGGTACCGCGACTATGTGGCAACGCAGGTCCAGCGTGACGTGCACGACCTCACCCGCATCCGATCGCTTGACGCCATGCCTCGGCTGCTTCGGATGGCGGCAACCCATACCGCCCGCCTTATCAATGTCGCCGACCTCGCCGGTCCGTTTCAGTTAACGCGACAGACGATCCACGACTACGTCACCCTCCTCGAGCACGTTTTCCTCGTGGAGCGGCTTCCGGCGTGGCACACCAATCAGTTGAGCCGTTTGGTGAAGACCCCGAAGTTGCATGTGGGAGACACTGGCTTAGCCTGCGCCATACTGGGCATCGACGCCGCACGCCTGCAGGTCGATCGCGACACGTTGGGACCGCTCCTGGAAACGTTTGTTCTACAGGAGCTCAAGCGGCAGGCCAGTTGGCGTGAAACGCCAATCACGTTCTACCACTTCCGCGATCGCGATGGTGTCGAAGTCGATCTGGTACTGGAGCAGGGTGCTGGAACTGTCGCTGGCATTGAGGTCAAGGCCAGTGCCACCGTGACGGCATCCGATTTTCGCGGACTGCGGAAACTCAAGCAGGCCGCGGGCAAGCAGTTCGCGCACGGCGTCGTGTTGTACGACGGTGAAACGAGCGCGAGTTTCGGCGACGGAATGTACGCCGTGCCGATTCGCGCGCTCTGGGAAGCGGCCTGACGCTACCGCCGCCCCAGCTCCAGCACCCACACGTCGCATTCCTGCGTACCCATGGTGAGATAAAACCGACGCCCATCGAAGCGAAACCCATATCGTGCCGGTTGCTGTGCGGGATCGTCGAACTGCACGAGCAGTCGACTGGTGCCGCCAGAGCGCGGAATTACACGAATGGTGTAGCCGTTCGGGCTGCGCGCGAGGTAATACAACTGCGCACCATCCGGTGACCACGCGGCGGCGAATGCTTCGGTGTGATCCGTCGCGTTGCTGGCCACCAACCGCGACGCGCCACCGGCAATAGGAATGATGCGAATGCCGTCGAGGGCATGATAGGCAAGTTCGGATGCAACGGGTGACCACACGACCATGTCTCCGCTCACATCGAGTGGCAGCCGACGCTCTGGCCCCACGCCACGCGAGGACATCAGACCAATCTCTTGATTCCCCGTGAGTGCCGTCTGCACGGCCAGCGTGTCACCATTGCCCGACCACGTGGGCACTAATGCCTGCACGAAACTCACCGTGCGGCGATCACGGTCGGTGCCGTCGGCGTTCATGACCACAATCTGCCGATTGCCGCTACGTAGAATCTGGTGAAAAGCGATCCGCGCACCATCGGGTGACCATGCGGGCGCAAAACTCGCCAGCGAATCGGTGGTAAGTTGCGTTGGCTCACCGCCCGTACTGCGCACCTTGTAAATGGCCGTCAACCCGTTGAGATCGGACGCAAACACCAGCCACGCGCCGTCGCGGGTCACATCGATGTTCTCAATGAACTGATTGCCGGTAGTGATGGGCACCGCGTTGCGCGCAGTCACGGGGCCAGTGCTCGGCACGGCCAATGACCAGATGTTGGACGTGGATTTGAGTTGCGCGTACGCGAGATGCACGCCGTCAGCCGCCATCGCGATGGTGTGCGGACTCAGTCCCGCGGTCACGCGTTCGGCCGCGCCAACAGGCGCACCGTCGCCACGCACACCAATCCGAAAGATGTCTGTGCTGCCGCTGCGGTCGGATACAAACAACAATGAGCGACTGCCCGGCATCCATTGCGGACTGCTGTTCAGGCTGGACGCGTCGGTCACGCGTACCGGCTCACCACCGGCCACGGGAATCACGAACAGCGACGACGCCCCCACGTTGCCCAGATACACCGTGCCGAACGTGAATGTGATGTTGCCCGAAACCACTGCGATGTGTCGTCCGTCCGGCGACCAGGCCGGCGAATTCACCTCGGGAGGCGCGGCCAGGTTGATTGCGTCTCCGCCGTCCGCACTGATCACATATAGCTGCGGTCGTCCGAACGAACTCGCGGCGTAGGCGATACGCCGGCCGTCGGGGGACCACGTGAGGCCCAAGAGCGGCGTGAATGCACCACCAAGTTTCGCGGCATCGCTTGGCGCACGCGCGAGCAGTCGTGGCGCGCCTCCAAGTGCCGGGACCAGATACACGCCATCGGTAGCCTGATAAGCGATACGGGTGCCGTCTGGTGACCAGCGGGGCCAGCGATTGTTCTGCGTTGAGTCGGTGGTGAGTTGCACGGTGCGTCCGCCGGCCACCTGACGCACAAACAATTGCAGGCGCGTGGTTGGTCCCGCGGCATACGCGACGAATTGTCCATCGGGCGACAGCGCGGGATCAAGTTCAAGACCAAACTCCCGCGTGATCTGCACATTGCGACCAAGTACCGACAGCGGCGCGTTGCTGGCGCGACCACGCAGCCACACGGTGGCGATCACCGCGACGACCACGACGACCACGACGACGCCGGCAACCGCAGCGCGCATGCGCCGCGAGCGCGTAATGGTCGCGGCCGGTGTCGGTCCCGTGACTGGGCGGAGTGCATCAGAGAACTGCTGAACGCCACTGAATCGATCGGCCGGCGTTTTAGCCAGCGCTCGCTGCACGGCCGTCACAATTTCGGCAGGTACGCTCGGCCGGAATTGCGTGAGAGGCGGCGGCGTGGCCACCAAATGTTGATGCACTACGCTTTCCGCCGTTGGTCCGGTAAATGGCGGCTGTCCGGACAACATCTCGTGCAGCAGACACCCGAGAGCATACTGATCGCTGCGTCCATCCAGATCCGACTCGGCCGACGCCTGCTCGGGACTCATGTAACGCACGGTACCGATGGCGAGACCCGTGTCGGTGAGCGCGGGGCCAGCCCCTGTCTGTATGGCCTTTGCTATTCCAAAGTCTGCCACCACAGCGTGGCCGCCTTCCAGCAGCACATTCTCTGGCTTGATATCGCGATGGATAATGCCACGCCCGTGCGCGTACTGCAGCGCATCGGCGATTTCACGCGTGATCTGCAGCGCGTCATCGATGGGCAGTTGTTTGTCGCGATCGAGTCGGTCGCGCAGTGACTCGCCCTCGACGAATGGCATGACATAAAACAGCGCGCCGGCCGCTTCGCCCGAGTCGTAGAGGGGCAAAATGTGCGGGTGCCGCAAATTGGCTGTGGTCTCGATCTCGCGGAGAAATCGTTCCGCACCGAGTGCCATGGACACATCCGAGCGCAGCACTTTCACCGCCACACGGCGATGGTGCTTCAGGTCTTCGGCCAGATACACCGTGGCCATGCCGCCCACGCCGAGCACCCGTTGCACGCGGTAGCGGTCGGCGAGTGCGGTTTCCAGCGACGACGGGATGTCACTCACAGCGGTATCAGGGGGGCGATTCGCGGGGTGTCCGTTGCGGAAGGAGTGAACGCAAAATCTACTGGCGTTTGCGACACGTCGCGACTTGGCGTTACAACGATGGGCTCGACAATGATACGATCGTTTCGTCCGTCAACAATGATGACAATTGTACACGGGCGACCATTCGTGTCGCCCGGCACATGGGGTTAGCGAAACGCCTTGACAAACTGTAGCCCATAGGATACATAGTGTACAATACGGATTGAGGAAACCGACGTGTATCGCGACTGGATTAACAGCCTCAAGGACCTGGTCGGGCGTGCCCGCGTTCAAATGCGGGTCGACCGGTTGGTCCACGGGAATCCCGGCGTCCACCGATATCTCACTGACCGTGTGTCCGAATTGAAGGTCGACGTGGGTCCGGGATATCGTGTGTACTACTCGGTTCGCGGCACCCGGATCTTGCTCTTGCTGGTGGGAGGGGACAAGTCCACGCAGCACCGCGATATCGAGCAAGCCATTTGTTTGTCCCGGAATTTCGAGGAGTAGCCCACAATGCCCAAAACGGTCCCGAAGAAGACCGCTCGCTCAACACCGAAGGAAAAGGCGAAGCGCACGAAGACCATGCCGTACGACGTGGCGTCACAACTTCGCACGGCCAACGAGCGGGCGGCCTATCTTGACGCATGGTTGGCGGAAGCTCCCGACGATGCCGCGGGCATTGCTCGTGCGCTGGGTGACATTGCGCGCGCCAAAGGCATGACGCGAGTCGCCAAAGATGCAGGTATGAGTCGCGAGAGTCTGTACAAAGCGCTTGGCGGCGAGGGGAATCCGAGTTTCGCCACGGTGCTCAAGGTTGCACGGGCGCTGGGCCTGACGTTTCATGCAAGGGCGGCGTGAGCCAAAGCAGGCGTGAGCCAAAGCAGGCGGGCGTGTAGCGACTGAGCTGTCCCCGGTTCCGTGGACACAGGGCTACGCTACTCGCGGAATGAATGACGCTCGTTCGAAGTGAATCGGGCTAACGTAGCCCAGGGTGGAGTTCCTCCGGATCGGATTGTAGAAGCGTTCGATATAGTCAAACACATCCGCGCGTGCGGCATTGCGGGTGGCATAGTGCGTCCGGGCGAGTCGCCCGGTTTTGAGCGACGAAGAAGAAGCGCTCCATCACGAAATTGTCCCACACGTTGCCGGCTCGACTCATGCTGCACGTCACGCCGAGTTCGCGGAGCAGTCGTTGAAACGATTCGCTCGTATATTGACTGCCTCGGTCCGAATGATGGACCAGCGCTTGGGGATCGCCGCGACGCCAGACCGCCATGATCAACGCATCGGTCACGAGCTGCGCCGTCATGCTCTCTTGCATGGACCAGCCGACGACGCGACGCGCAGACAGATCGATGACCACGGCGACGTACAGCCACCCCTCGCTCGTCCACACGTACGTGACATCGGCCACCCAACGTCC
>JANLPE010000029.1:0-270909 GCA_031366985.1 Gemmatimonadaceae bacterium | reverse complement strand
CGCGGATTTGCGCGGCGAGTTCGATGCCGGGCTCCCACAAACAACAGACGCGGTCGACGGTGCGGCCTCGCAGCCACTTCCGGATCTGCGCAACGGCCGAGTCGGTATTGGTGAAGAGATCGTTCACCTGTAGGTAGTCGGCGAGATGTCGCCGGGTCAGTTCCGGCAACTCGTTTCCCGGTCCATTCGCCACACCCAGCACGGTCGCACCCTGCATCGACAGGCCGCGCGTAAAAAACGGCATTTCACCAGGATACCCCGGTGTCAACATCAGTACAGTTTGAGGCATGAACGAAGTGGTTAGGCGAGTTGAACGTGAACGATGGACACGATGCGCTTGAGTGCGCGCGTCACCACCGAGGTCTCCGGATGGCGCACGATAATGAATCCTTCGCCTTCGTAGCTTCCAGTCGGCGATTGTCCTCGAGTGGGTAGTGTGACGTCGCAGATCAGATCACCGAATTCCTGTTGCACGACGTCGAGGCCGTTGACGGCAACCACACGCCCGTGTCCCTGTCCACGCAGATACGCCGTGCCGACCGCATGCGTCCGCACCGGCGGCTGGAAGACGCCGTGCACCATGAGGGTGATCCACGCCTCTACGAACGCGAACTCGTTCGCGCGTGACATCATCGTCGTGATCTGCGCGCCCGGTGGGCGTGCGGCGATTTCACTGATCGCGACCGATCCGTCGGGGCGGCGAAACCACTCACAATGCGACACACCGGTCCCCATGCCCAATGCCGACAGCCCGCGTGCACCGACCGCGCGAATGTCGTCGAACTTGGCGTCGTCAACCTCGCGCGGCAGCAGTACACTCCACTGAATCCACGGATTCTCGAGCACATGCAGCGGCGTCGGCAGGTAATGCGTCAGCGAATGCCAGACCGCTTTCCCGTTGATCGAAATCGTTTCGAGCGAGTGCTCCGTGCCGTTCAGAAATTCCTCGGCCAGCATCGGATCAGCGTTCGACGGCGGATACTTCGCGAGCAGATCATTCAATGCCGCACGATCGTTGATGCGATACGTCGCGCGTGCGCCCGCACCGGCCGGCGGCTTCACGACGATGGGGAAACCGACGTCATTCACAAACGCTTCGGCATCCTGCATCGTGGTGACCAACCGATGGCGGGCCACCGGCACGCCGGCGGTCCGCAGCACGTCCTTCATCCGTGATTTGTCACGGAAGTTCTGCGCCGCTTCACTTGACAGGCCGGGGATCCCGAGGCGCTCGCGCACGATGGCAAGCGGCAGTTGCAGTTGCTCGAAGGCACCGAAGCATCGCGCGATGGGTCCGTGACGCTCGCCGAGGGCCCGGACGGCACCCTCGAGCTGCTCGGCGTCCGTGATGTTGTCGATGCGCCAGTGTCCGATCAATCGGTTCGCCACGTCGCTGGCCAGCTTTTCGAGTGGCTCCTGCGACACCACCGCCACGCGAATGCCGGACAACGACACGGCCGCCTCGATCATTTGCGAGGCGGCCGGCGAGAACATCGGGGCAACAAAAACGACCAGTGTCATCCGTCGCGCGTTACTGACAGACCCAGGCGCCGCCCTGCACTTTCGCGGTGACTTTGACGCCCGTCGCGGAATCGGCGGCCGTGAACGTGACCATTTCGTTCGCGTCGTCCATGTTCGTCGTGCTGCAGGCGGCGACCTTGCGAGCGGCGACGTTGCCGGCGCTGTCGGCGGAGAACATGCCGAAATCCTGGGCGTTGTTCGAGCCCGGTGAACGCGTGGCTGTGATCTTGACGCGTGCGTTCGGGCCCCATCCCTTGCCTTTGAACGTCAGCTTGGCGCCCTGCGGTGAGCGTTCCGCTTCGACGTTGATCTGCGGTTTGGCCTGGCGCTCAACGGTGATCGCGAGCGCGGCCTGCGTCGAGAGCACAATCGCCGCGGAAGCCATGGCGACGGCGACGAGCGGGGCCATCAAGCGACGAGCCTGCATCTGCGATTGTGCCGAGCGGGGAAAGTCCTGCATCACACTCCTCCGTCCTGTCAGGGGTCGCGCCGACAACGATCGACGTATAGTCGACGGGCGCATGATCGGAAGATGGGACGGAAGCGGGGAGGCCGCAACGCGTGGCGTCACGCTTCGGCGCCAGGAATGCAAAACGCCCCACCGGCGAAGGCCGATGGGGCGTCCTACGACGGATGAGGCGAGATTCGAACTCGCGAGAGCCTTGCGACCCCACACGCTTTCCAGGCGTGCGCCTTAAACCACTCGGCCACCCATCCAGAAGCGGGTTTCTAGCAGTGTCACGACAGCGGACAGGGTGAGATTCGAACTCACGGAACCGTTGCCGGTTCGCCGGTTTTCGAGACCGGTGCCTTCAACCACTCGGCCACCTATCCTCGGGATCTGCGGTTTAGACCGCAGGAACTTCACAGCCTGAATGATTAGGCAGACAGCGAACAAGAGTCAACGGCCGAGGCGGACTCGGTGACCCTGATCGGACAGCGCGCGCCCGCGTCGGCTCGGCGTTCGGCGCACCCGTTAGACTCGTCGCGGCGCGAAGAACTCCTTCAATTGCGCGGCGGCCAACGCTTCATGGACGCCGCCCTGCACTTCCGTCTGGTGATTGAGTTTCGGATGTCGCAGGAGATCGCCGACGGATCCGGCCATTCCGGCTTTGTCGTCCCAGGCGCCGAAGACCACACGATCGACGCGCGCATGCACGATCGCGCCGGCACACATGGCGCACGGCTCGAGCGTGGTGACGAGCGTGCATCCGGTGAGACGCGCCTCGCCGAGTAGGCGCATCGCCTCACGCAACGCGAGCAGTTCGGCGTGCGCAGTCGCGTCGCCATCGCGTCGCATGCGATTCTGCGTTCGAACGATGATGTTGCCATCACGCATGACGACGGCGCCCACAGGGACCTCCCCTGCGAGCGCCGCCTGCGCCGCCTCATCGAGGGCGGCACGCATCGCGAGTTCTTCACCCGCGCGCAGCACTCGCCTCCGCTTCGTCGCCAAGTCGGAAGCTCAAGGCCCCGTCGGCGTCGCCGAGTTCACCCACGATGGTATCGCCGTCCTTGAACTTTCCTTCGAGCACGGCCATCGCGAGCGGATTCTGCAGCATGCGCTGCACGGCGCGCTTGAGCGGCCGAGCGCCGAAGACGGGATCGTAACCTTCGTCGGCGAGATGACTGCGCGCCGCCGGTGACAACGTGAGCGTCAGCTTACGATCCGCGAGCAGCTTTCGCAAACCGGCGAGTTGCAGGTCGACGATGTGATCGATCTCGTCGCGGCCGAGCGGGTGGAACACCACAATGTCGTCGATGCGATTAAGGAATTCTGGTTTGAAGACACCGCGCAGCGCACTGAGCACCTCCTGCTCCACCGACTTCCAACTCGCGACGCTGTGATCCTGTCCGCGTTCCAGAATCATCTGACTGCCGACATTCGACGTCATGATGACCACCGCATTGCGGAAGTCGACCGTACGTCCCTGTGAATCCGTCAGCCGTCCGTCATCGAGCAGCTGCAGCAGAATGTTAAAGACATCCGGATGTGCTTTCTCGATTTCGTCGAAGAGGATCACTGAGTACGGGCGACGACGCACGGCTTCGGTGAGTTGCCCGCCTTCTTCGTAGCCGACGTAGCCCGGTGGCGCTCCGATCAAGCGCGCGACGGCATGCTTTTCCATGTACTCGGACATGTCGATGCGCACCATGGCGTGTTCATCGTCGAAGAGGAATTCAGCGAGCGCCTTGGCCGTCTCCGTCTTTCCAACACCGGTCGGTCCGAGAAAAATGAAGGATCCGATCGGACGATTCGGGTCCTGCAGTCCGGCGCGTGACCGGCGCACCGCGTTCGCCACCGCGCGCACCGCTTCACGCTGACCGATCACACGCGTCGAGAGCACGTCTTCGAGTTTCGTCAAGCGCTCACGCTCCGATTCGAGCATCCGCGTCACCGGGATGCCAGTCCACCGCGCGACGACTTCCGCGATATCATCGGCCGCGACTTCTTCCTTCAGAAATTGCGGACGCCCGTCATTGCTCGCGAGCTTTGACTCGGCCGTTTTCATCTGACGCTCGAGCGCGGGGATTTGCCCGTACGTGAGTTCGGCAGCCTTGTTCAGATCGCCGGTGCGCGTCGCTTTCTCGGCTTCGAATCGCGCGGCTTCGATCTCCTGCTTGATGCGGCCGACGGCGCCAAGCGTGTCTTTCTCCTGCTGCCACTGCGCGCGCATGCCGTGGGCCTTCTCTTTGCCGTCGGCTAACTCGCGCTCGAGGATAGCGCGACGTTCGAGCGACGCCGGATCTGTTTCTTTGCGCAGTGCTTGGCGTTCGATTTCCAGCTGCACGATCCGTCGTTCGACCTCATCGATTTCCTGCGGCACCGAATCGATTTCGATGCGCAAACGCGACGCAGCTTCGTCGATCAAATCGATCGCTTTGTCGGGCAGGAACCGATCGCCGATATAGCGATTGGACAGCGTGGCGGCTGCGACCACCGCGCCGTCCGTGATGCGGACGCCGTGGTGCGCTTCGTAGCGCTCTTTCAGGCCACGCAAGATCGCGATCGTATTCTCGACACTGGGCTCGCCGACGAAGACCGGCTGGAAACGGCGTTCGAGTGCCGCGTCCTTCTCGACATGCAGACGGTACTCGTCGAGTGTCGTCGCGCCGACCACGCGCAGTTCACCGCGTGCCAGCATGGGTTTGAGCATGTTGCCGGCATCCATACTGCCCTCAGCCTTGCCGGCACCGACGATGGTGTGCAACTCGTCGATGAATACGACATAGAGCCCATCGGCCGAGGTGATTTCCTTGAGCACGGCCTTGAGGCGTTCTTCGAACTCGCCGCGGAACTTTGCGCCGGCAATCAAGGCGCCCATATCGAGCGAGACGAGTCGCTTGTTCTTTAAGCCTTCCGGGACGTCGCCGCTGATGATGCGCTGTGCCAATCCTTCGGCGATCGCGGTCTTGCCGACGCCGGGTTCACCGATGAGGACCGGATTGTTCTTCGTACGCCGTGACAGCACCTGAATGACGCGACGGATTTCCTCATCGCGTCCGATCACCGGATCGAGCTTGCCGCGACGCGCCATATCGGTGAGATCCCGCGTGAACTTCTGCAGCGCCTGATATTGTCCTTCCGGCGACTGGTCGGTCACTTTGTGCGCGCCACGCACGAGCTTCAATGCATCGAGCAGCGCTTGTCGATTTGCGCCGACCGTCGCGAGCAACCGCGCACTGTCGATCCCTTTGGCGTCAGCGAGCGAGACCAGCAGATGCTCGGTCGAGACGTACTCATCGCCGAGCAGCTTGGCTTCTTTCTCGGCCGCATCGACGACTTGCGTGAGTTCGCGACTGAACGACGGCTGCGCATCGCTCTGCTTGGCGTATCGAGCCGCCTCCGCTTCGGCGCCGGTGCGCAGCGCGGTGACATTCACGCCGACCCGCTGCAGGATCGGCACGACGATCCCCTCGTCCTGCGCGAGCAGGGCGAGGAGCAGGTGCAGATCATATACGAGTGGATTGCCGGCCTTGCGTGCGAAGGACACGGCGTCGTTGAGCGCTTCAGCGCTCTTCACGGTCAAACGATCGGGATTGATCATGCCTGAGAAACTCGCAGGTATGGTGCCGAATGCAATCGGCCAGACGTGCAGAGTTTGCATCGAAACCCCGACGCCAACCTGCAACTGTGGCATGCACTACGTTCACGAGCACAAAATGGCGCGCCGGGTCCGCTCACCCGGCGCGCCATGATGAATTTTTTACTGGTTCGTGGTGCGCACCGCGATGCTATTTCGCCACGAGCATCTTTTTCAACGGCAGTGCTACGCCGTTCACCTCAAGCCGATAGTAATACATGCCTGAGGCAGCTTCCCGACCCGTGTTCAGGACCTTTCCATCCCAATAGGCGATAAAGTCGCCACAGGGCAGAACTGCATTGTCCAGCGGTGCGGCTGAACCTTGCACGACCGGGGTTGAGACCAGTTGAGACAAAAGGTTGTACACCTTCAGTGTCACCCGGTACTGCTTGCCGGCATCGGGACATGTAGGCGGATCGCCTACGCTGAACGGGATCTTGGTCTCAGGATTGAACGGGTTCGGATAGTTCTGCCGAAGTGCTCCTTCAGCTTTCCGACCGCGTACGTCCTGCGACTGTGCTTCTCGTGGCATGAACGCGGTGAGAGCGAGCACCAGACCTAGTGCTGACCACACACGTTGCATGTTGCTTCTCCGACTGACGAATCAGGTGGTTAGTCGAAGTCCTCGATTAGGGTGAATGAATGAGACCCAGTGCTACAGTGGTGAAGCTAGGGCGCGCCATTCGTGGAGTCAAGCAAAGCCGGTCGCCTGGATCTGTGCGATGTATCACTAATTTATGGACTCACGAGGGTCGATGTTGGCAACGTGCCGAATGACGTGCGAGTAGATTGTATGTCTCGTAACCTATTGTTTTATAATGCTTTATACACAATCTGCTGACCAGAGCACGTCACGATCTGGCCACGTCAAGCAGGCCGCTCTCCCACTCGGCAAACGCTCGCATCGGTCGCCCATCGGTGACGTGGTGCGACACGAATTCGCGGAGCAATCGCTGGTGAGCACGCGCCTCCGTATGGATGAGCTCGACGTCCCTTCCTTCCATCCAAGACGAGATCGCTTGCCTCGCCGATGCCGGTAATCGTCGGCCACTTGGCGAGCGCGCGGCACAGCGTGCGCAGAGCGCGCCGCCGGCATGATGGCTGAAGGCCACGTCGATCTCCCGGTCGAGGGTCGCGTGGCACTCGGCACACATATCCATCGACGGGGCAAAACCAACGTCCCGTACCAGCCGCCAGAGTGCTCCCAACGCCGTCGAGACGGCCTGATCATGGGCGCTCGCCCCAATCGCCGTGAACGCGGCGAGCAGTCCGTCGTAGACCACGGGAGCGGACTCGTCATGCACCACCCGAAGCGCACACTCTGCGAGGGCCGATGCGGCGCTAAAGCGCGCGAGATCGGCGGCGAGCTGCGGCTGCGATCCTGTCACATCGAACGAGACCAATGTGTGAAGATCGCGGCCGCTGCGCACTTCTATCTGCGCCTCACCCAGTGCGAACAGATCTAGCGCACGGCCAAACCGCTTCCTTGAGTTGCGCGCGCCCCGCGCGACGACGGCCTGCACACCCGCCTCGCGGGTCGCAAGGCGGAGAATGCGGGACGACTCCAGATAGTCGGCAACGTGCAGGATGATCGCGTCGGACACCAACAGAGGCATTAGTGAGTATAGAGACTGGAGTCGTGAGTAGGGAGAACCAGCTGAGAGTGGGCGACTAGGGGCGGATGGCTAGGTCTACGCCTCCCTGGCCTGCTGGAACTCGGCGAACCTCGCGGCCGGCGGGATCGAAGACGATGAGGGATGTGGCGGAGCCTGTGCCGTTCGCGATGCAGTGTAGGCGACCCAATTGATCGGCGACGGCGCTACCGCAGGTGACTTCGGCGCCGGTGGTGCCGGTCAGCGTGAGCCAAGACGTCGTCGCGCCGGACACAATGCTCAAATCGTCAGCACGCAGCTTGACGATGCGATTCTTGAATGAGGTGAGGTCTTCGTAGAGCGACACGTACAGGAATCCGTCACCGCCTAACTTGGTGCCGGCTCCGTAGGTGTTCGTCGGCATGGTTTTCTGCGTGAGCACGCGCTTGTTCTTGAGATCGACCTTCGTCACGCGACCTGACGCGATCAAGGTGTATGGAAACTTCGCGAAGCTCGCGTCACCGCCGGCTGTGATGTAGGCCACATCACCAACGACGATCGCGTCGGCTGATGACCCGCGCGCACCACTGATCAGAATCGTATCGCGTGCTCCGCCGGCGTTCGGAATGCGAATCAGGCGGACGTCGCCCAGCACGGCATAGTTCACGCGGCAGTTCGCATTCGCGTCGACCACCCATGTCGCATTGTCGTATTGAAAAAGATCCGTCGGACAGGTGCCGGCGTTCGCGAGCCGGGTGATCGTCGGCGCGCCACTCGTTGTGACGGAGACCAGCGCGATGGCGCTTGAGTCGCGCAATGCCACGCCTATGAGCGCCTGCCCATTCGTCCCGCGCAACAGCCTGGCGCGCGACGGATTGCTGACGACCGGCAACTGCAGACGGCGCATCGTGCCGAGTTTCACGTCCGCGATGTACAGCAGATCGCCCGCCGCGCGGCTCGACACGGCCAAGACGGTGTCGTTCGATAGCGTGAAACCACCGGCGTCGAACTCGGTGCTTGCGGCGAACGCGATGCGCGACGTCGCAGACCCAGTGTCGCCGACCAACGTGAGCCCAGGCTGAATGAATCCGTCCAACACGACAATGCCTTTGGGCGGCTGCGGCGTGGTGTTGACCACGCCGTCGTTGCCGCATGCCGACAGACCAACACCGAGGAGTGCGAGCCCGATGATCGCACCAGTACGAAACGTCCTGCGAAATCGCGTTGTCATTGCTGAGGGGTTTGACGAAGAGTGAAGGCCATCGCCCAGCTTCGTCCAGGCGACGGATACCCGCGCACCGATTGCCACGCCACATCGGTCGCATTCTCGAGCGACCACGTGATACGTGCATCGATACCGGACGGCAGGACGCGCGACGGCAGTGCGTGCGTGAACGCCGAATTGAGCAGGACCACACCCGGCAGCTCAAACGCCGCGTCTCGTGGTCCCGCCGTAAACGGACGTCGGCCAGTCATCCGCGACGTCAATGCGAGTGAAGAACGACCGTGTCGGACCAGCCACTGCCCCCCGCCGGCCAGACGCGGTACGTACGGCGTCGGGATCCGCAGCGTGCCGGTCGTGAGTTCGGCGTCGTAAGCCGTCATCCACACTGAGAGTTCACCCCAACTCGGCATAAGCCGCGCGCGCGCTTCGGCACCGCGCAGACGTTCGATCCCCACGTTCGCGGGACTCCATCCGAAGTTGCCGGGGAACCATACGATGGCGTCGCGAGTGTCACGCGCGACCAAGGACGTGCTGAGTTCAAACTGACCGATCGGCGTCGCGCGATCGATACGCGCGCCCACCTCGGCGTCGAACAGGATCCGCTCCACGTTCAGCGGTTTCACGAAGAGTCGTTGTGGCGACGCGAAATACAGATCGTATAACGTCGGAGCCCTGACCGACTGCGACAGCCTTGCCGACAGGATCCAGCCGGTCGACAGGTGCTGGTCGACGGCGATCTCGAAAGACGGACGAACGCCTGCGCCCGTGATCGCATCGATGCGCGCGCCGAGCGCGACGCGCCTCGCGCCCGACGTCCACGTCGCATCGGTCGATGCGAATCCGCGCGCACGCGTCTGCGCGATGTCACCACTGGCGATTCCCTGATCACCACCACCACCGACGCGCCATCGTAACGACGGCAGTCTCGTACTGACTGCCGCTGCGCCACGCACCTCCAAGTTGCTGGCGAGCGCCGTGGCATTCGCGTCAAGCGCCGGACGGGTCGGGTCGCGATACGCCAGTGCGAATCGTCTCGCACCGAAGAGCCACTGCAGGCGGTCGGTCGTCGCCTGTGCGCGCAGCAGCACGCGATCCGTGGTGGCGCGATCTTCATCGTATGTGTGCACATTGGCCGGCCCGACCATCCCTCGGACAGCACGAGAGGCAATCGCCGCGAGCTGCCAGCGATCGCCGATCACTCCAAGCGATGCGGCACGTGTCGAGGCGTCGTTGTTTTCCCGGCGCTCGCGAACATCGGAATCGCTAGCGCCGGCCGTGTTGATGAAGGTGAAGTCGTTCGACGCGGCCCGTTGCGTTGCCGATGCATGCACCAGCGTCGGACCAATGTTCCCCGCCCATGCTCCTTCGATGGCGCGCTGCCCGAACGCGCCGGTGGTGAACGCCAGCGTTCGCTGTGGCGCGCTCGTCAGAGCGAGCACTCCGCCACTCGCGCCTTGGCCGCTACCCAACGCATCCGCGCCGAGGGTGAGCGTGGCCGATCCGAGTGCGACCATCGGCACGTCCGATACATCGCCGACGCCCGTCGCGGGATCGTTCAGTGGGAGTCCGTCCAGCGTGATCACCACTCCTTCGCGCCGCGCGCCACGCACGGAGAGTGCCGTCTCGCCGTGCGCACTGCGCGACTGCACGTACGGTAACTGTTCGATCAACTGCGCCGTACTGTTGGCCCCTCGATCGCGAGCGACATCGACGGTGAGGGACGCACTCACGCGCGCCACCGCACCGTTGCCTCCATCCGCGCGTGCGCGAACCTGGACGGTATCCAGCTCGCCACCGAACGCAATCGGATTGAGTTCGATCAGTTGCGGCCGACTTGCACCACTCGCAACCTTAGACGTAACGCGTTCAGGCGTTAACCGCACACGCGCCGCGCGATAGCCGACTCGCCGCGCGACATATTCGCCGTCGTCGACCCACGCGCAGCTTCCGGTCAGCCGACGAGCGGGCGGGCGCGTTCCACCGGATGTCACCGGTCTGGCGCCGATCGACAATTCAACGCCGGCAATCGGCGCACGCGTGGCCGCGTCGATGATGCAGGTGTGAACGGAGTCGACCATCAGCACCGTGGCCGCCATCAACAGTATCATCGTGCGTCGTGCACTGGCTTCGTTGCGCTTCGGCCGCGACTGCGCAACGGAAGCAACACCGGTGCACCGACTGCCGGGTCGCGCGTGATCACCAACGGCCAGTCGTAGACACGCTCGAGGAGTTCGCCCGTCATCACGGCGTCGGGCGCGCCCGCCGCGGCGACCGTTCCGTTGTGCAGCATCACCATGTGTGATGCGAATCGCGCCACCAAGTTCAGTTGATGGCTGACCAGCAGCACCGTCCGGCCCTCCAAGGCGAGCGAGTCAAGCAGCTCAAACACGGCCATCTCGTGGGCGATATCCAGGAACGATGTCGGCTCATCGAGGACGATCGCGGGCGCATCTTGCGCCAGCGCGCGCGCGATTCGTACCCGTTGCCACTCGCCGCCGGAGAGTTGATCGGTACGTCGGCCCGACGCATCGGCCATGCCTGCTCGATCGAGCGCGCTCGCGATGCAGGCGCGGTCATGTTTGCCGAGGGCACCGAACGCCGATCGATGCGCATGCCGGCCGAGCGCGACGAAATCCTCCACGTGCATGGGGACGCTCGGCTCCTCACGCTGCGGCACGACGGCGACTTGCGTGGCAAATTGGCGCATCGGTATGGCGGCCAGCGCGTGTCCACCAATGCGGATGCTCCCGCGCTGCAGCGGCGTCAGTCGAAGGAGCGCGCGTACAAGCGTGCTCTTGCCACTTCCGTTCGGTCCGACGACCGCTGTTAGCGTTCCGGCGCGTGCGACGAGCGACACCCCGTCCAGTGCGCGCGCCGCGCGCCCGGCGTATTGCACGACGAGATCGTCGAACGTAATCGCGTCAGACATCACTCGCGTCATTGCTCGCGTCATTGCGCCAGCTTGCGCAATCGCGCGAGGAAGAACGGCACGCCAATCAACGCGGTGACGGCACCGAGCGGTAGCTCAGCCGGCGAACGCGCGGTGCGTGCCAATAGATCGGCCGCGATCATCAAGGCCGCCCCGTACACGGCAGCCATCACCATCACGTCGCGATGACCGCGAGCGCCGAAAGCACGCGCGATGTTGGGCACAACGAGTCCAACAAAGCCGACCAGACCGGCGGCGGACACGGTCGCGGCCGCGAGCCATGATGCAACCAGGAAGATGCGACGCGCGGCGCGGTCAACATCGACGCCAAGCGCGGCCGCCGATTCATCGCCCATGGCGAGCACGTCGAGGTCGCGCGCCCACCAGATCAACAGTGCGCCAAGCAACAGCACGGCGATTGCCAGTCGCGCGACCGATGGCCACGTCGCGTCGGCGGCAGAGCCCATCATCCACCAGAGCGCACTGCGCATGCGATCCGGCGGGGCATCAGCAAGGGCGACGAGTATGGCAGCGTTCGAGAACGCACCGACGACGACGCCCGCCATAAGCAGCAGTCGCGTGTCGCTTCGGCCGCCGACCACGCGCGCAATCGTCGACACGAGTATGGTGGCCAACGCCGCGCCGGCGAACGCGCTCAGCGTCACCAGCGAAGGCGACGCGACACCGAACGTGGATGCCAGTACCGCACCAACCGCCGCGCCACCAGAGACGCCAAGTAGATATGGCTCGGCCAGCGGATTCCGAAGCGTGCCTTGTAGTGCGCCGCCGCTCATGGACAACCCGACGCCGACCAGTGCCGACAGCAACACGCGCGGCACACGCAGATCGCGCACGATCGTGATGATCGTGACATCGCCGTTCCCGAGCAGTGCGCGCCAGACTGCGTCCGGCGAGAGCCACATCGTTCCAGCGCAGACGGCGAACATCGCGAGCAGCACGGTGCCGACGATGCCCAACGTCAACGGCCATCGCATCGTGCGCATCAGCGCCGCGCGCCCGGCTCGGGCGGCAATGTCGCCGCAAGCTCCGGGTGTAACGCGCGGGCCAACGACACCGCTGCCATGCCGAGCACGACTGAGGGACGTCCAGTGAGCTCCGGGTCGCTGACTACGAAACGCTTCTCGCGAACCGCCCGGACCGCGCGCCACTGCATCGATGATTCGAGCGACGGGATGTTCTTCACGCTCGTCACGACGGCGTCGGGCTCACGACGCGCGACTTCCTCGATGTTGACCGGTGGCGACGGCGCATCGATGTCGTGAAAGACATTCTCCGCGCCGGCAATTTCCAATAGTTCGTCGAGATAGCTCCCGCGTCCTACGACCAACAGTGGCTGTTGCCAGAGCGGCCACACAACGCGGCGCACTCTCGCACCGCGCGTGGCGGCGCGTACGGCGTCGAGGGTGCGCTGCACGCTGTCGACGACCTGCGCGGCACGCTCGGTGACGCCGAGCGCGACCCCAAGCGTGCGCGTGAGCGACATGAATTGCGCGATGTGGTCAACGCGGAGCGTGAGCGTCCGTATGCCGGCCTTCGCGAATGCGTCGGCGGCGGCGCGATTCTCCGCGGTCGCATAGAGAATCACCAGTGTCGGGTGCCGTCGCAGCACGGCCTCGATATTCGGCCGTATGCCATCGCCGACCGGCATGATGGCCTTGGCTTCCGCCGGGAACTCGTCCCACTTGCTGCGACCAACGAGCGACGCCTGTGCGCCCATCGCGAAGATAACTTCGGTGGCGGCGGGATTGAGCGAGACCACGCGCGCCGCGAATGACGCATCCGACGGAAGCGGCGCCCCGAAACTGTCGGTGTCGGCCGCTATCGCGTCAACATGCGCCGATGCACTGGTTCGATCCGCCGAGCGAGTGCAGGCGGCGATGCCAAGTAGCGGCAGCAGCACCAGACACAACGTTCGGCGTCGAAATCGTGAGTGAGGAAAAAACAAAAAGGCGTCCTCTCCCGCGAGAAGACGCCCGAGCACGCGCGATGCACGCCATAACTTTGCGACACCACGTGGCGCGAGCCCCCCCTCGAGGGTCTTCGTCCGAGAATGAGCGTGGGTCGTCTCCTGGCTTCGGGGCCGCTTCGCTCGCCTTCCCGGTTATCGCAAACCAGTGGCTGTGTGAACGAAGCGTACTGCGCACCCGTTACAGTGGCGGGGCCGCGCCGGTATTTCACCGGCTTCCGTGTCCCGCGCTCTTAATCAATTGTCTGCCGCGCAGGATGCGCGACAGCGGTTAAGCTAGCGCGCGTTCTTCGGCGAAGCAAGCGCATCTGCCAATGCGTCGGCGAGTGCTTCCTTGAGCTCGGCGCGCCGCGCATCGTATGCCTGCTGCATGCTTTCCGACGGCGACGCCTGCTTCGCGAAGGTCTCGTCAAGCGCCGAAATCTCCTGCGCGAGCCGTTCGTGCATCGGTGCATCCGGGACACGCAGCGCAGGGGCGACGCGCGAGAATCCCGGTACGGTCATCGCACGCATGGTTGAGTCGGCGCTTGCGCTCGCGCGGCGCTGCATGGCGCGAGAGAGCACCAACACCATGAGGAATCCGATCGCGACGAGCAGTCCGGCGATGTAGAGATTGCGTCCGGTCGCGGAACCGGATGGCAATTCTATGGTCGTGACGATCCCTTCCTTCACATCCTGCGCGAGGAAGCGACGGAAGTTGCGGTTTTCGAGATTCACCGGCTCGACTGCCGCGAATCCCGCGCCGAACACTGCGCCCTGCGGTTCTTCGATCAGAATCTCGAACACCACCGCGCCACGCTCGGCGCGCACCTGTATCGGGAATGCCGCAAGCGCCAACTTGTAGGAGAACGCGACCTGCTTCAGTCCCGGCGCGATCGGCGCGAACACCGAGACGCGTCCCGCGGCATACGTGAACGCGTCCGGTGTGATCTCGCCTTGGGTGACCCGCACGTCCTGCGCCGCCTGTGGCACGGCGACGGTCCATGTGGGACGCGGCGTGGTCCCTGCCGACGCGATCAACGTGCGGAGGCTGTCGTTCGACAGTTCAAACACTTCGATAACGGTTCGCGTATTGGACGAATCGGCCTTGCCGATAATGAGGTGGCGACCCTTCACAGTCAGCGGATACGTCCGCGACGTCGTATCGAAGACGGTAATCTCGGCTTCGTCACCGCGTGCGCTCGCCGTACGCAACGGCGCGGTGAAGTAGGCGACGCCGCCCCATGTCACCGAGGCGAAGTACACCGCGTCGGCCGATCCCGACGGGGTCCATGTCATGCGAAAATGTCCCGTCGCATTCGACCGTACGGAATCGACAGGGCCGGCTTTGTCTTTCCCGACGCGATGCAGCGTCACCCACGAGTCGGCGGCAGCTCCCATGCCCGTCGAGTCACCGCCGGAGGCGACCGGCCGACGCACCCGTCCGTCGACGGTCCGTTCAGTCGTGGGCGTCAATGCGCCCGATACCGGCGCGGCAGGCGCGACAGGCGCCGCGTTTTGCGCACCCAGCAGTGACGAGACCATCAGCTGCAGCACGACGATGCCGGCGAGGCGCCTCGTGTACTTCACGGAGAGAACTTGCCGAAGTCTTCGGGTTGCAGCTTCGCGAGATACTGCTTCAACTGTTCGGAGGTGAGCGCTTCACTCGTCGTCTGCGCGAGCAGCGACGCATCGTTCGCGGAGGACGCGACGGCGTCTTCAAGCTCGCCGAGCAAGGACTCATCAGCGAAGATCGGCGCATCGAGGCGCAGCGCGATGGCGATGCTGTCGGATGGGCGCGCGTCCAGTTGTGCGAAGCCATCATGCCCTTCGAGGTGCAGCTCCGCGAAGTAGGTGCTGTTCTGCACCCGGGTGATCGTGACGCGCCGCAGGGTCCCGCCCAGCGCGACGATCAGTGCCTTGCAGAGATCGTGCGTGAGGGGGCGCTCTCGCTTGACCTGATTCATGTGCATGACAATCGACTCCGCTTCCGGCTTGCCGATCCAGATCGGCAGCACGCGCGTGCCGTGTTGTTCCCGCAACACGACAACGTACGAGTTTGTTGCGCTGTCGAGCCCGAGTCGGGCCACGGTCACTTCCACCATAGACACCTCGTTGCGTGGCCGCTGTTGGAGATCAAACGGCGCGCAACCGAAAGGTAGCGCGCCGGCGACCACATTGTGCGGGACGTGTCTGACGTGGACGTCCGTTACTTCGCCGCGCGCTTGAGCGCCGCCACACGGTCCGTTCGCTCCCACGTGAAGAACGACTTCGCGGCCTTGCCCCGGCCTTCCGTATACGGCGTCCGTCCAAAGTGTCCGTAGGCGGCGGTCGCCCGATAGATCGGCTTGCGGAGGTCCAGCGCCACGGTAATGCCACGCGGCGTCAAATCAAACACCTGCTTGACGGCGCGCTCGATCTCGCGGTCCGGCATGACACCGGTGCCGAAGGTTTGCACGTACACCGATACCGGCTCGGCGACTCCAATGGCGTACGCCACCTGCACTTCGCAGCGCTTGGCTAGGCCAGCGGCAACGATGTTCTTGGCGACCCAGCGGGCCGCGTAGCAGGCGGAGCGATCGACCTTCGAGGGATCCTTGCCGCTGAACGCCCCACCGCCATGACGGCCCATGCCGCCATAGGTGTCGACGATGATCTTGCGTCCGGTCAGACCGGCATCACCCTGTGGGCCGCCGATGACAAAGCGCCCGGTCGGGTTGATGTGATGCTTGATCTTCTTGCTGCGGTACTGCTCGGGAATCGTCGCTTCGATCACGTCGCGCAGAATCGCCCGTCGCAGCGTCGTATTGCTGATCTGCTCGTCGTGTTGCGTCGAGATCACGACGGTATCGACGGCGACCGGCACGTGGTCTTCATACACGACCGACACCTGCGCCTTTCCGTCCGGACGCAGCCACGGCAGCGTGCCGTCTTTGCGGAGGACGGAGAGACGATGGGTGAGCGCATGGGCGAGCTGGATCGGCAGCGGCATGAGTTCCGGCGTCTCATCGGTCGCGTACCCGAACATCATGCCTTGGTCGCCCGCACCACCGGTGTCGACGCCCTGGGCAATATCTGGCGACTGCCGGTCGATCGTGCTGATGACGGCGCACGTCTTCGAGTCGAACCCGAAGTTCGCGTCGTTGTACCCGATGCTGTCGATGGTCTGCCGAACGATTTCCGGCAGGTGCACGTAGGCCGTCGTCGTGATTTCACCGGCGATGACCGCCAGACCAGTCGTGACGAGCGTTTCGCACGCGACGCGCGCCGCCGGATCCACCGTGAGGATGGCATCGAGGACGGCATCGGAAATCTGATCAGCGATCTTATCCGGGTGTCCCTCGGTAACGGATTCCGAGGTAAACAGATGACGGTCGGCCACGCAGCACTCGCGGTAAGGGGAATCGTGTATGACAGGCGTCGGGCGTGTTCAATGTCGCTGTGTACGCTAGTCCGCTAGAAGATCGCGGGCAACCCGCTCGGGTCGCGCCCGTGACTGTCTAGCTCCGCTCGCAAGCGACGGCGCAAGAGCGTCTCCACCTCACGCGCCGTGCCTGACGACAATGCCGCTTGCGCGGCTTCGACGGCGGCCGAGAGTCGGACGCCACGTATGACGCGCTTCACCCCGGCAACGGCCCGAGGCGCGACGCTGAGCTGGCGAATACCGAGGCCCAGCAGTGCGAATACCGCCAGCGGCTGGGAGGCCATCTCTCCGCAGACACAGACATCAATGCCATGCGCGGCACCGGTGCTCTGGACCTGCGCCATGAGTCGGAGGACCGCTGGATGGAATGGCGTGAAGCGCGGCGCCAGATTCGCATTGCCGCGATCGACGGCCAGCGTGTATTGCACGAGGTCATTCGATCCAATGCTGAAGAAGTCGACGTCGCGCACCAAGGTATCGGCGGCCACGGCGGCGGCCGGCGTCTCGACCATGACGCCCAATGGCAAATCAGCGCGAAACGGCACGCGCCGCGCGGCCAGTTCCTGGACGCACTCTTCCATGAGCTGGCGGGTTTCGCGCACCTCGTCGACGGTCACGACGAGCGGCAGCATGACGCGCAGATCGCCGTGCACCCCAGCGCGCATGAGCGCCCTCAGCTGCACCTTGAACAACTCACTCTCATCCAGGCACATGCGAATCGCCCGCCAGCCAAGGAACGGATTGGCTTCGCTCGGGAAGCCGCCGATCGGGAGCTTGTCGCCTCCAATGTCGAACGTGCGGATAATCACCGGTCGGGTGCCGAACGCCTGCACGACGCGCTTGTAGGAGCGGTACTGCTCCTCTTCGTCGGGCATGGCGGCCCGTCCCACGACGAGGAACTCCGTCCGCATCAATCCGACGCCGTCAGCGCCACTCTCGGCCGCGAGCTCTGCTTCATCCGGGATGTCGACGTTCGCGCGCACGATCACGCGCTCGTTGTCGCGGGTGACTGGCTCACTATGCGCGAGCTCGCGCATCTGGTCGGCCTGCCCGGCTTCGTCGGCGACTCGCTGACGCGCCTCGGCGATCTCGAGGTCCGTCGGCGCGATCATCAGCGTGCCTTCGGCGCCATTGAGAATGGCGAGTTCGCCGCCGTTGAGGTACGTCAGTGCGTTGCGGAGCCCGACCACGGCCGGGAGTCCGAGCGAGCGCGCGAGAATCGCGACGTGCGCGGTCGCCGTACCCGCGTCGGTCGCAATCGCGCTGATGCAATCGCGATCGAGTTGCATGGTCAACGACGGCGTCAGATCATGCGTCACGAGGATCGCGTTGGCGCCTCGCGGCACATCGACCGGATCATGATCGGGCAACTCGAGCAACACCGTCAGCACGCGAATATGCACGTCGGTGAGATCGCCTACCTTCTCGCGCAACATGGGCGCGGCATGCCGCGCGAAATGTTGCCGCCACTCGAGCAATATCAGGTCGAAGGCCTTTTCGGCACCCAGGTTCTGGCGAATCAGCGCTTCGACGCTCTTCGCCAGCTGCTGGTCGTCGAGAATCGACAGCTGGACATCGAAGATGGCGGCTTCCTTCGGTCCGACCGCCGCTTCGGCGCGCGCGTGCAGATGTCGCAACCGTACGCGAGCCCGCTCGAATGCCTGATGCAGGCGTTCGATTTCCGCAGGGATGTCAGCGTCCTCAATGAGCCGTTGACGAACCTCCGGCACCTCCCACCGCAGGAGATGCACGGGTCCGACCACGATGCCCGGTGACGCTGGAATACCCCGCAGCACCGACTGCACGCGACTACGACTCCCCGAAGCGCGAAGTGACGAGCAAGCAGAGCGCGTCGAGGGCGTCGTCGGCATCCGGCCCGGTCGCCCGCAGCGTGATGCTCGCTCCAAACTCCGCCGCGAGCATCATGACCCCCATGATGCTCTTGCCGTTCACTTCGAGGTCATCACGCGAGATCGTCACGTCGCTTTTGAAGCGCGACGCGGCTTTCACGATTTCGGCCGCGGGGCGTGCGTGCAGACCGTGCTTGTTGACGATTTGGACGGAGCGTTCAGCCATCAACGGACCACCGAGTAAAGGACAAAGATCACGAGGAGCAGCAAAACCACGCGCCATCCCTCGGCGCGACCGTGCAATCGTATCAGTACGACGGCCAGCAACGGTGTCGCCACCGCAACGGCGATAGGAACCGGGGACAGCGGCGGTCCGCCTCCGATTGCCCGATGCACCGCCATCGGGAGCGCTAATCCACCCACTACAGCGGCTGCCCGTCCAATGTAGCGCGGTCCGTGCTGAAGCACCGGATGGCCCAGGGCGGAGGCCACCCGCAACCCGTGGCACCAACCGGCCCGCAGACCCCACTCACGAAGGCCAATATGGCCGACGTTGTAGAGTATGAGGAAACCGAGCACGACCCACAGCGCCGACCAGTGTAAGCCGAAGAGCAGTAATCCGACCAGTGAGCAGGCCGGAAGCCACGACGCCCACACGAGGCGATCGCCGACGCTACCGAGCGGGCCGCAGAGCGCCGTTCGGAAGCGTTCGATGCGTGCCGCAGGCACCTGATCCAACTCCGCGCGCGCGAGCGCACCGATGGCGAGTGTCGCGAGATACGGATGCGCATTGAAGTACGCACATTGCCGCGCGAGCGCCTGTTTATACGCGGGTCCATTGAGGCCGCCGGGCAAACGCCGCAGTACCGGCTCAAGACAGAAGCCCATCCCGTTACCCACCAGGATCTCGTAGTTCCACGATCCCTGAATCGCCAGAGAGCGCGTGAGCATCGAGAGGCGCGTGAGCGCGTCGAGCGGCGGCACGGGTTCCGTCACGGCATCAGGCACCGAGCACCACCAGCAAGGTGCCCACGGCGAGCGAGGCTAGAAACAACCGACGGGTTCCACTGATGGCGTGGAAGTCCTTCCAGACGGCCACCGCCGCGACGGCGGCCACCGACGTCACCACGTACGCTCGCGTGACATCGTCCCGCACGTTCCATCGCGCGTCCGCGACGGCGGCGATAATCGAGGCGGGCACGTAGGCTACCACGCCGAGCGCGGCGCCGCGCGCGAGATCAGCGGTCATCCCAAAGACCTGCAAACCGACCACGGTGTTGCGATTCCCTTCGGCAAGTTGTCCTAGGCGCGGCCTCGCAAACGAGGCAATCAATTGGCGGTGCTTCACCATGGTCACGCCACCAAGCCACGCGACCGCGATGCCGACGGCGACCGCCACAGCGAACGCGCCGGGGTGCGGAAGTTCGAGTCCACTCACTCCGCGCGCCGCCACCGCACCGGCCACCACCGAGGCACTTCCCCATTCGGGATAGCGCGATGCGCCGACCGGCAGTGATTCGAGCGCGAGACACTCCAACGCGGCACCGCAGGTCAGGCCTGCAATCGGCGCGCCGAGAAACGCGCCGGCAAGCGTGGCCGCAACGATCGGTCGAGAGACCATCGCCTGTGGAAAGCTGACGACGTCCAGACCGAGCACGCCGGCAAGCATCGCCAACGGCAAGAGCTGCGGTATCAGTTGCGTCAGCAACTCGGCCACGGAGTTCACCATGCGTTTCGACTCAGCTCTCGAGCGTCGACGTCAACAATTCGTCGAGCGGCACGGGGCGAGTGTTGGGCACGTCCTGCGCCGTCACTGCGGCGCCGAGACGGGCGATATCGCGCAGCCCGTGTTCTTCGGCGGGTGTGAGAAAAACGTAACGCAGTCGCGGCGTCCGGCCGGGTGAATGATGAACACCACCGACGTTGACGCTGCGAATTGTGCCATTGGCGCCCGCGACTAGCCGTGTCATCGTATCGACATCGCTGACGAGGACAATGCCCGACCTGGCGTCGCTCTGAAACCCGGGCATCGCCACGGCAGCCACTTCGACGGTCATGAAGTACACGACCATCTCCGGCGGGACACCCATACGGTACAACTCCTGCTCCCACTCGCTCGCGGCGACTTCGTCATCGACGAGCACGATGAAACGGAGATCAAGAGGCTGTCCCCATCCCACCACCACTTGTCCGTGGATCAGGCGATCATCGATGCGGTAGAGAGCGATGGGCATGCGTGCGGAGAGAGGTGCGAAAGCGGTTCAGGTGCCGTGCGCCGCCATCGACGCGCGACCGCGATCCAATGCGGCACGGGCCGCTTCCACGGGATCGCCGTCATCCTGCATCGCGAAATCGAGCAGCAACGAAAGGTTCACGCCAGTTACGAGCGTAAGATCCAGTCGGGTGCGCATGAGCCGGCGAACCGCCATCGTGCAGCTTCCGGCCGGTAAGTCCGTGAAGATGACCCGCGCACCGGTTGCGTCAAGCGTATCGGCGAGCGATTGCTGAATATCGTCGAGACTCATGCTGCTATTCGATAGCGTGTGGAACATGGCACCGCGACCGGTAATCTGCTGCACGGCAGATACGATCCCGGCGGCGAATGTCCCATGGGCCGCCACGACGGCGCGGACGGGCATGGCGGATCCTGCAGCGGCTTCGCTACTCACTACTCATCGTCCTCCTGCAGGTACATCTGCACATCCGCGCTGCGACGCATCCGCCCGATGAGTCGCTCGTTGAACGCCGTCGCGGAATCATAGCCGCGATAGTAGCGCAGCAGATGGTTCATGGCGATGACTTCTGCGATCACCGTGATGTTCTTTCCGGGGTTCAGGTTCACCGTGATCCTCGGCACATCGACACCCAGGATGTTGGTCGTCTGCACGTCTAGGCCCGTCCGATCGACGTGCGCTTCACCATCCCATTCCTCGAGCACGACCACGACTTCGATCCGTTTCTGCTGACGGACGGCGTGAATTCCGAATATCGCCGGAATATCGAGCAGCCCAACGCCGCGGATCTCCATGAAATGGCGCTGCAGTTCGTGGCCGCGTCCGATTAGCACGTCGTTGCCACGTCGCGACACGAAGACGAGATCGTCGGCGACGAGTCGATGGCCGCGCTCGACCAAGTCGAGCACGCATTCCGACTTCCCGATGCCGCTCTTGCCGGTAAAAAACACGCCCACGCCGAAGACGTCCGCGAGCGATCCGTGCAGCGTGGTCGTCGGTGCGAAATGCTCGGCGAGGTACGGTTTGATGATCCGATAAAACTCGGCAGTCTTGAGGCTCGTGCGAAGCACCGCCACGCCGGCGGCCTGCGCCAGCGCGAGCAGCGGTGCTGGCGGCTCAAGCTTCTTGGTAACGAACGCGCACGGAATCGGAAAGCCGAAGAACTGGTCGAGGTTCGCGGCGCGTTGCTGGTCGTCGAGCGCTTGGAGATAGCTGATTTCCGTCTCACCGAGCACCTGAATGCGCTGATACGGAAATCGATTGATGTACCCAGCGAGGACGAGCCCCGGGCTGGACGCCTCGGGGCTCGTGATCTCGCGATCCATTCCGACGGCCGGGCCGAGCAGTTCGAGTTCAAGCGGAACCTTCATACGCTCGAAGAGCTGGCCCACGGTCAGGCGTTTGGTCACCCGGTGCGCTCTCCGGGTGGAGCGACGCGGCGCGAGCGGCGCGAGCGGAGGCGCGCAATCTGGCTCTCCAGCCGATGCACGGCCGTGGCGAGCGCCGGGGCAAATTCCCGCGCGTCAGCCTGAGCGAAGAGCGATCGCGTGCGCGTGCCCTGCAGGACGATTTCAACGCGACGGGTTTGCCCGTCGCCGACAAAACGAATGATTGCGTTCGCCACGCGACCAACTCGACTAGCGATGCGACGAATGGCGGCTTCGGCCTGCTCCCGGAGCGAGTCCGAGACCTCAGCGTGGTGCGCGTGCAGGATGATCTCCATTAGCGACCTCCTCCCGTTCCCACCACCTCGCGGAGGTGGGCCTCTGTCTCATCGGCGGCGCGCTGCCAGGTGAAGCCTTCGGCAAAGCGCCGTGCAGCGACCCCTAGGTGTTCGACGAGCGCTCGCTCGCCGCTGAGGTTTCGCATGCTGGCTGCCATCGCAGCGACGTCACCGTGGGGCACGAGGAAACCTGTTTCACCGTGCCGGACCGATTCGCGAATACCCGGAGAATTCGACGCAATCACCGGAGTCCCGCTCGCCGCTGCCTCCAAATTCGTTATGCCCCATCCCTCCTTTGGTGAGGCGAACAATGTGGCCCATGCCCGTCGAAGCAGGGCGATCTTTGCGGTCTCGTCAATGCGTCCTAAGAACCGTACCCGGTTCCCCACCCCAAGGGTTCCCGCCAGCTGCTCGAGTTCGGCACGAAATTCTCCCGCCCCCGCAATTTCGAGCTCCGCGTCCGGAATGGCTGACTGGGCAAATGCCCGGATCACCAAATCCACACCCTTATACTTCTTCAAACGTCCGAGATACGCAAACAGAGGTTTCGGCGATCGGACCGATGGGTCGGGCGTGTAATGGGTGGAGTCAATGCCGGGAAAGATGACCCGGATCCTTTCGCGGTTGACGCCGCGGGCGACGAGGTCGTCACGGGTGCTCTCGCTGATGGCCTCGAATGCGTGCCGTCGATAGAAAAACGGCATCGGCTTCTCCGAGAGCCAGACAGCGGCGGCCAATGGCGCTGCCAGTTCCTGGAATGCGGTCCCACCGAACAAGTGCGGCACGAGCACGACCAGCTTTGGGAGCCGCCATGTCGGCGTGTACAGCGGGACCTTGTTGACGTCTTCGACGACGACGTCGAATCCACGATCGACGAGCTGCGAGTGCCAGTATCGTCGCGCCAGAAAGGGAAACGTTGCGCGCGTACCGACCCGGTGGACTTCGATTCCGTCAAGCATGGCGCGCGGCGGGCAGCCTGGCCACCCGCCGCACAGCAGCACGACCTCGTGTCCTTTCGCGGCCAGTCGCCCGAAGATCTCGTGCAAGTGAATCTCGGCGCCGCCCGCTAGGGGGTTCTCGCGGCACTGCCAGTTGACGACGGCGATACGCAGGCGATCGCGTTGGCCTGCGCTCACCCCTGCGCTCACAGGATGCCCAACCGCCGCGCATACGCATCGAGCACGCCGTTGACGAAGCGCGCACTGCGTTCGGTGCCGTAGCGTTCGGCCAGATGCACCGCTTCCTGGAGCACCACTTTCACCGGTGTCTCGCCGCGGGCGAATTCCGCCGCCGCGAGTCGCAGCACACTCCGTTCGATTGCCCCCAAGCGCTCCATGCGCCAGTTCGCGGTCACTTCGGCCAAGTCTTTGTCGAGCTGCGCACCGCGTTCGACGACGGTGCCAATCAGCCGCGACGCGACTTCGCGTTCGCCGGGTTCCACGGCGAGATCATCAAACACATTGATGGCAATGCGGCGCAGATTCGTTATGTCGCGCAGATCGGCCGCGTATAGCGCCTGCAGTGCGCGGGCGCGACCTCGGGTCTCCACCCGTTCCGCGCGCACGGTGCCGCGACCGCGCGTCTTGCCGACCCGAGGGGCCAGCGGTTCCTGTGTGGGTCCGTCCCAGAAGGTTTCGTCGCGTACGTCCGGCGCCATTACGCGATCTCCTCGTCGAGGTCTTCGTCGCCCGGAACCGCGCGATCGAACAGATCCAGCAACTCCAGCGCGGCCAACGCGGCGTCCTCGCCCTTGTTGCCGTGCGCACCACCGGCACGGGCCTCGGCCTGCGCTAACGTGTCGGTCGTCAACAAGCCGAGTGTGACGGGCACATCGAAATCGCGCGAGACGTCCATCAGTCCGCGGGCGGATTCGCCGGCAACGATGTCGAAGTGCGGCGTCTCGCCGCGAATCACCGCGCCAACCGCCACGGCGGCATCATATCGCGCCGACGCGAGCGCCCGACGCGCGGCGACGGGCAACTCCCATGCGCCAGGCACCCAGAGCACATCGATGTCATCGAACTTCACACCGCTGCGAACTAGGGCTGCAACGGCGCCCTCGGCGAGCGGCATTGTCACCGACTCGTTGAATCGACTCGCGACGACAACAATCCGACGTCCTTCACCACGCGGTTGTCCATTGAACTCGGCCATCAGGGTCTCTCTCAGATCGCGAACAGGTGACCGAGCTTCGTGCGCTTGGTTTCGAGATACGATGCATTTTCATCGGTCGGTGGCGCTTCGAGGCGCACGCGATCCGTGACCTCCAAGCCATAGCCAACCAAGCCGACAATCTTGCGCGGGTTGTTGGTGAGCACGCGAATACGGCGGAGCTTGTGATCCAGCAGAATCTGCGCGCCGATTCCATAGTTGCGCAGATCAGCCTTGAAACCCAATTGCTCGTTGGCCTCGACCGTGTCGGCGCCGTGATCTTGTAGTTCGTACGCCTTCAACTTGTTCAGGAGGCCGATGCCACGTCCTTCTTGGTCGAGATATACAATGACACCCTTCCCTTCGGCCTGAATCATGCGCATCGCGGTATCGAGCTGCCAACCGCAGTCGCACCGCTGCGAATGAAACACGTCGCCGGTCAGGCACTTCGAGTGCATACGGACCAGCACATCGGAGGCGCCCTCGACGTCGCCGTACGAGATCGCGATGTGCTCGCGCGAGTCGACGTCGTTGCGATAGCCGATGATGCGCCACTCGCCGAACGCCGTCGGCAGCCGCGCCTCGGCGACGCGATGCACGAGGCGCTCCGTCTTCAGACGATAGGCGACCAGCTGCGCAATCGTGATGAAGGTAAGGCCGTGCTCGCGAGCGAACAGTTCCAACTGCGGGCGACGTGCGGTCGTACCGTCCTTATTCAGAATTTCACAGATCACTCCGGCGCTGCGGCAACCGGCGAGTCGCGCGAGATCCACCGCAGCTTCGGTATGCCCGACGCGCTGCAACACGCCACCATCGCGAGCGCGGAGCGGATGAATGTGGCCCGGCGTGCGCAAATCGGCACGTGTGCTCGCCGCATCGACGGCCACCCGAATGGTCGTCGCGCGATCACTCGCACTGATGCCCGTCGACACGCCGTACTTCGCGGCGGCGTCGATGCTGACCGTGAACGCGGTCGACATCGATTCCGTATTCTCTTCGACCTGCGGCTGCAAGCCGAGGTGATCGGCCCATGCGTTGGTGATGGCGAGACAGATCATGCCCTTCGCATCGAGCATGAAGTTCACCATGTCCGACGTCACACGTTCCGCCGCACAGACGAGATCGCCCTCGTTCTCGCGATCCTCGTCATCAGCGACCACCACGAACTTACCGGCGGCGAGGTCGGTGAGTGCCTGTTCCACGGTTCCGAACGTCATCGCGTGCTCCTCTATCGGTTCGGCCATCAGGCGCGCAGCTCCATATCAGGGCGGGCGCGGTATGGCGTCAGCAGTCGTTCCACATGTTTCGCGAGCACATCGGCTTCGACGTGTACTCGGGCGCCAACATCGAGATCTCCAAGCGTCGTGTGCCGACGTGTGTATTCGATGATCGACAGTTGCACTCCCTCGTCGCGCAGGGCGTTCACCGTGAGGCTGACGCCATCGACGGTGAGTGATCCGTGCGCGACCATCAGCGGTCGCAGGTAGGCGGGCAACGCGAGGTCGATCAGCCACGCGTCGTCCTGCAACGACGTGCGCGTCACGGTGCCCACGTCATCGACATGTCCGAGCACCAGATGCCCACCGAGCCGATCGCCCACGCGCATCGCCCGTTCGAGATTCACGCGGTCGTCGGCCTTCCAATTCCCGATACAGGTCCGTCCCAGCGTCGTCACCACCGCGGCCACGGTGCACCACCCATGCGTGTCGTCTTCGAGGCCATGCTCGCGCACCGTCAGACAAGCGCCATTGACGGCGATGCTCTCACCATCGACGAGGTCGCGGTAACGGCAGCGCAGGCGCAGTTCGCGTCCGGCTGGCGTGTCCGCGACACTCGCGATGGTTGCCACGTCGTCGACGAGCCCCGTGAACATCCTGTCTTCAGTCTCCGGAAACAGCGTACGTGGTCATGAGGTCGGCCCCCAGCTGTCGGCGCGCAATGACGCGAAGCCGTGGCGCAGTCGCGGCCGCCCGCGCTGGCAACGCTGCGAAGGCGGGGAGCGCTCCGGCTCCCAGAATGACTGGTGCCTGAAAGGTAATCAGTCGGTCGACGAGTCCGGCCGCCATGAAGGAGGAGGCCAATGCAGCGCCTCCCTCGACCAGCAGGTGCCGCACGCCACCCTCGCGCAGCAGGCGCAGTGCGTCCGGCAGGTCCGTCACGTGCCGAACGGTCACGCCGGCGGCCTCCAGTGGCGCTTCCGTGTCGCGGTGACTTCCATCGGCCATCACCACCACCGGCGTCTCGCGCGCCGAGCGCACCAAGACCGAGTCGAGCGGCAATCGCGCGCGGCGATCGAAGATGACCCGGACCGGGGGCACCCGCGGCGATTCAGCCTCGCGAACGGTCAGGGCGGGATCATCGACCAGCGCCGTGCCGATCCCCACGGCAATGGCGTCGGCGAGCGCCCGCAGCACATGCACCGCGTGATGTGATTCGGCACCGGTCAGCCAACCGCGCGCCCGACTCGCATCGACCAGGGCCCCGTCTATCGACAGCGCCAGTTTGATGGTGACAAACGGTCGATGGTCATGCGTCGCGGCGAACAGAAACGGCGCGTTGAGTTCGCGTGCCTCGGCCTCGCACACACCAACCGTGACCGACACGCCCTCACGCACGAGATGTGCACCACCTCCGGCGGCGACGGGGCTTGGATCGCTGACCGCGTACACGACCTGCGAAACACCCGCATCGAGTAGTGCGCGCGTGCACGGCGGCGTGTGCCCGGTATGGTCGCATGGCTCGAGCGACACGTAGACGGTCGCACCGCGGGCCGCGTCGCCAGCGGCGCGCAATGCCATGACTTCTGCGTGATCCGAACCGTAGGTCGCGTGCCAGCCTTCACCGACGACGATGCCATCGCGCACCACCACCGCGCCGACTAGCGGATTCGGCGACACCTGACCCGCGCCGCGCTGCGCCAGCTCGAGCGCGCGTCGCATGAAGCGCGCGTCGTCCATTATCAAGTCAGAAACGGACGGTCAGACCGACCGAGCCGTAGGAATACGCGTCGTTGGCCTGATGTCCGCCGAACGTATTTAACGTCTGGCGCAGCGAACCCGCGCTGGAGCGTCCGTACTCCGCCACGATGCGTGCGATCGACAGTCCGAACGACGCATTCACGAAGGCCGTGTTGCGCGTGGTCTTTTCGGACAACCTCGGCAACGTGATCACCGCTCGTTGCGCGGTGCCACTGATCGTTTCGTTCACGACCGCACGCGCACCAGTGACGCCTTCGATCTCATCGCGGCCGACTCCGGCGGCGACGCCGAACAGGAGAAAGCGCTTGCTGATCACCGCACGAATCGCGTTTGCCGTGAGTGACATGTTCTGTACCTGCAGCGTGTCGTTGTTCGGTGTGTAGTCTACGTTGAGCGTCGGGACCTTGCGGCGCATGTACGAGAGGCCGATGCCGGGGACGAGCGACGATTCCTGCAGCAGGCCCAGACGGACGCCGTACGAAAGCGCAAACGACTTGTCCTGCGGCTTGAGCGACAGACGGCCCGACGTCACCGTCGGAATCGCCGTCGCGCCAATCAACGCATCGACGCCACCGACGTTTGTTAGGCCGAGTGGGATGCCGGAGAAGAGGCCAACGGCCGCATCAAGCGACGGCATCGGCACCGCGGTGCGTTTTGCCCCAAAATCATCGCCGGTCGCACCAGATCGCGTGATCGTCAGCGGCACGCTGTTGGCGGGGAGTGTGCCATTCACCGCTGAGAGCCGAAGCGTGACGCTGCGCTTGCCCCATCCGCCGAGGGTGCCGCCTTCCCCGAGTATGGTGTTACCTCCGGCGAGGGCGACGCCGACCTGCGGCACGATGAACGCGAACAGGTCGCTCGCTTTGATGCAGAGGTCCACCGGACTGCCCGTGATGACTGGATTCGTACAATTCTGTGCGCTCGCGGCACGCGCCGCGAAGACGGACGCGATAATCGCGACCATCGTCCGTGACCGGCGTCGCGTGCTCACGCGATCACGCCGTCGACGCGCACCTTACCCGTGCCCGGCACCAGTCGTCCAAGCTCCCACGCGTCGATTCCACTGCGCTGCGCCTGCTGCATTACGCGCGACACGTGCTCCAGTGCGGTGATGACCACCATGCCAACTCCCATGTTGAAGGCCCGGTACATCTCGAGACGCGGAACAGCGCCCGCTTCTTCGAGTACCCGAAACCACGACGGGACGGTCCATGTGTTGGTAATCACATCGGCGTCGAGGGTGACCGGCAGCGCACGATTCAGATTTCCGGGCAAGCCGCCGCCCGTGATGTGCGCCATCGCGTGAATGTCGCCGAGCACCGGCTTGAGACATGCCAGATACGATCGATGCACCTTCAGCATGACGTCCGCAACGCTCGCACCGTTTGCGTCCGGGAACAGATCGTTCGGACCTAACTGCAAGCGATCCGACAGAATGCGGCGCGCGAGCGAATACCCGTTGGTATGGAGTCCATCGCTCGCCAAGGCGATCATCACGTCATCGGGTTGCACGCGCGCACTGCCGAGGACGGCGCCTTCTTCGACGATGCCAACGATAAATCCGGCCAGATCGTAGTCGGGCGGCGTGTACACACCCGGCATTTCGGCGGTCTCCCCGCCGATCAGTGAACACCCGTTCTCGCGGCAGCCCGCCGCAACGCCGGCCACCACGCCTTCGACCACGGGTGGTTCGAGCTTGCCAAATGCGATATAGTCGAGAAAGAACAGCGGCACCGCGCCCTGCACGAGAATATCGTTCGTGCAATGATTCACCAAGCAGTGCCCGATCGTGTCGTGCCGCTGACTTTCAATCGCGATCTTGATCTTTGTTCCGACGCCGTCTGCGCTCGCGACCAACACCGGCGACCGATAGCCTTCGGGCACGCGGAACATTCCGCCGAAGCCCCCGAACGCACCGCGTGCACCCGCCGTCAACGTGGATTGCACCAACTTCGCCAAGCGATTCTTCGCGTCCTCCGCGGCGTCGATGTCTACGCCGGCAGACCGATAGTCCATCGGCGCACCGCCGCCCGCGGTCACAGTTCGAGATCCGCGTCAAAGGCGACGAGTTGCCGGAACTCCTGCACGCGCGCGTCGATATCGGCGCGCGTGATCTCGAGCAGGCGTGTATTCGAAAATTTCTCGACGGCGAACGACCCCATCGCCGAACCGACGACGACGGCGCGACGCATCGAGCGATCGCTCAGGTCATTCGTCGCTGCGAGGTACCCGATGAAACCGCCGGCGAATGAATCGCCGGCGCCGGTCGGATCGAAGACCGTCTCGAGGGGATATGCCGGTGCGAAGAACACGCTGTCGCGCGTAAACATGAACGCTCCATGCTCGCCCTTCTTGATGAGCACGTGCTTCGGCCCACGGTCGAGAATCCAGCGTGCGGCCCGCACGAGGTTCGAGTGCTCGGTGAGCTGACGCGCTTCGCCGTCGTTCAGGGTGATGAGGTCAACGTGTTTGAGCAGTTCGATCAGTTCCGGACGACGCGATTCGATCCAGAAATTCATGGTATCCATCGCGACGAGCCTCGGTTTCTCGACTTGCTCGAGCACCTGCAACTGCAACCGCGGATCGATGTTGGCTAGGAAGACGAACGGCGCACGCCGAAACTGCTCGGGGATTTTCGGCGCGAAGTGCGAGAAGACGCCGAGATGCGTTTCCAACGTTTCCGCAGCATTCAGATCGTGTCGATAACGCCCGCGCCACCGGAAACTGGTCCCGGTCGCGCGCTCGACACCGGCGAGATCGACGCCGCGCTCGGCGAGGACGGCCAGCTTGTCGACCGGATAGTCGTCACCGACGACGCCGACGAGTTGCACCGGCGCGAAGTGCGACGCGGATGATGAAAAGAACGTGCCCGAACCTCCCAGCACGTCATCCGCCCGACCGAACGGTGTTTCCACGGAGTCGAGCGCAACCGATCCGACGACGAGCACGGTGCTCGCAGTATTGCCACTCACATGCGCTCCGGCGCGGAGAGTCCGAGAATGCGCAACCCGGCCGCCAGGCCAAGTTGCGTGGCGCGCGCAAGAACCAGGCGCGCCTGCGTAATCGCCTCGGGTTCGCCGAGGACATGATGCTTGTGATACCACGTGTGCGCCGCACGGGCGGTCTCGAGCAACCAGCCCGCGACGCGATGCGGTTCCAGATGCTCGGCCGCCCCACGCACAATCGCGGGGAAGTCGAGCAACTGTTTGATCAACTCCGATTCGGCGGGTTCGGCCAGCACGCCAAGGTCGACGCCCGCACCGGTCACCGTCGTCGCATCGATTTCACCGACGCGGAAGATGCCGCACATGCGCGCGTGTGCCATCTGCACATAGTAGACGGGGTTTTCTTCCGACTGACTGCGCGCGAGATCGATATCGAAGACCAACTGCGAGTCGCCGCGGCGCATGAGATAGAAATAGCGCACCGCATCGCGGCCGACTTCGTCGATGAGGTCACGCACCGTGACGTACGCGCCGGCGCGCTTGGAGATCTTCATCTCTTCACCGCCCTTCATGACGGTCACCATCTGATGCAACACGTAGTCGGGATAGCCTTTCGGAATGCCGACTGCGAGGGCCTGCAGACCGGACCGCACGCGCGTCGTAGTGCTGTGGTGATCGGCGCCCTGCACATTGATGGCACGCCGATAGCCGCGCTCCCACTTGGTGACGTGGTACGCGACATCCGGCACGAAATAGGTGTAGTCACCGCCCTTCGCCGCGCTCTTCTTCATGACGCGATCCTTGTCGTCCCCGAACTCCGTCGTGCGCAGGAACAAGGCGCCCTCTTCTTCGAAGGTATGCCCTGAGGCGCGCAACGCATCGACGGTCTTCTCGACGCGACCGTCGGTGTAGAGCGAGCTTTCGAGATAGTACGTGTCGAACTTGACGCCGAACGCCTGCAAGTCGAGATCCTGTTCGTGGCGCAGCGCGGCGACGGCGAACGCCTGCATCGCCTCGAGATCATGGCCGGCCGCATCCTCGGGATGCTGCTGCACGTAGGCCTGCGCAATTTCCCGAATGTATTCGCCGTGATATCCGCCGTCGGGAATCGCGAGCGTGGCACCGCCGAGTTCACGCACACGCGCCTGCGTGCTCTTCGCGAGGTTCGCGATTTGCGTGCCGGCATCGTTGTAGTAGAACTCGCGATCGACGTCCCATCCCGTCCACTCGAGCAGCGTGCTGATGGCGTCGCCGAGCGCAGCCTGACGCCCGTGACCGACGTGGAGTGGCCCGGTCGGGTTGGCGGACACGAACTCGACCACCACGTTCTCGCCGTGACCAACATCGACACGTCCCCACGCGTCCGGGCGTTCGATGATGGCAAGCAATCCGCGTGCAAGAAACGTCGGATCAAAGCGAAAGTTGACGAAGCCTGGTCCGGCGATCTCTGCGCTGGACACGCCGACCGCGGCCAAGTCCATCGCCGCGACGAGGGCCTCGGCAATCTCTCGCGGTTTTTTTTTCAACGGCTTTGCCAGCGTCATCGCGACGTTGGTCGCCCAGTCGCCATGCGCAACGTCGCGCGGCCGCTCTAGCACCGGCGTAGTGTCGTCGGGCGCACCGATCGTGCGCGCCGCGCGCGCGATTTCGGCGCGAAGCACTTCAGCCTGATTCACGAGTTGGGGTCGATGGGAAGCACGGCGCGACGTCAGTCGCTTTTCGTCGAAGGCGGCGGACTCGCCGCCGGTCTGTCGGCCGCCGGTTTGTCGGACGCCGACTTGTCGGATGTCGACTTGTCGGATGTCGACTTGTCGGCGGCGGGCGTACTCTCGGTACCGGACGAGCTTTTGTCACCGGAGGCGGCCCGCTGGTCCTTCTTGCCATCCTTGCCGTAGTCCGTGATGTAGAAGCCCGAACCCTTGAAAAGCAGCGCGGCACCGCCGGAGATGATACGAATCGCCATGCCGTCACCACTCGGCGACGGAATTTCACTCGGAACTTCAGAAATCTTGAAGATCCGTTCGATGATCGTACCGTCGGGGCAGCGAAACTCGTAAGTCGGCATGGGATCGGAACTTGGGCAATGCGTGATGTGGCGACCTGCAGCATTGAACAATAGCCTACCGCTGAGGGGGGTTCAATTGGCCAGCGGCACGACGTACACCCCCGACGCGACGTAATCCCCTTCTAATGCACAGACCGGCAACGCTGGCTTGCCGGCGCCTGTATGAAACCACATTGTAAACGTGGTTCCTGCCCTCTCGCCGGTGGTCCTCCTTCCGGTGGCCGTCTTTCCGGAGCGCTTCGTGTACTCCACTTGCTTGTTCTGTCATGCTCGGCTTGGACACAATGAGGTCATCGAGGCGTTCCCTGTCGGCCGACGTCTGGCCTTCGACGCAGCGCGCGGGCGTTTATGGGTGATTTGCCGACGATGCGATAACTGGAACCTCTCCCCGCTCGATCAGCGATGGGAAGCGGTGGAGGAATGTGAGCGCGCCTTTCGGTCGACGACCGTGCGCGTGTCGACCGACAACATCGGCCTCGCGACCCTGCCCTCTCGGCTCGACCTCGTGCGGGTGGGCAAGCCGTTGCGGCCCGAGTTTGCCGCGTGGCGGTATGGGACGCGTATGCGACGGCGCTACGCGCAGCGCGCCGCCGCTGCGACAACGTCTGCCCTCGTGAACGGCGCCGCTATGGCGTTCGGTGCGGCGGCGGCGTTCGCGAGCGTGGCCGCCGGCGTCACGGGCAGCCGCCTGATGCGCGATGCCGTGCAGCACCCGCTCGAGCGGATGGAATCCACGCTGAACTACGACCGCGCGCTGGCCCATGTCCGCATGCCGGATGGTGCGCTGCGCGCCCTGCGATTCAGTCACGTAGCACGATTGGAAATCGTGACGACGCATGATTCCGGGGCGTGGACCTTGCGCATCGCACATCAAGATGGCGTCACCGATCTCGATGCCGCGAGCGCCGGGCCCGTCGCTGGACAGTTGCTGACTCGGCTCAATCACCGCGGCGGTAACCCGGGTCAGCTGCGAGTCGCGACACGACTGATCACCGACTCCGGAGACGCCGATCGCTACATCCGCAACAGCGGTGTGCTGCGACAGACGCGCCGTAGAAAGAACAGCATCTTCTGGGATGACAACATCGGCGCGCTCGGTTTGACCTCCACCGAGCGACTCGCGCTCGAGATCGCCATGCACGAGGACGCCGAGCGTCAGGCCATGCAGGGCGAACTATATGCGCTCGAGTCGGCGTGGCGCGATGCCGAAGAGATCGCGTCGATTTCCGACACGATGTTCTCCGACACCAATTGACGGCGCCTCGATTGCTGTTACGGCTGGCCGGTCTGGCCGCGGATCTCGCCTGCCGGGAAGGCGCTGCTATGCACGTTCACGTACGCGTTACCACCGTTCATAAGCACGAAGAGCGAGTCGAGCGAAATTGCCGGAGCGCCGGCAATGGGGCGAATGTTGGCGGCTGTGAACGTACCCGTCAGCACGCCGCTGTTTGACGTGAGTGGCGACTGCAGCAGATCTACCAGCACGCCCGTGGTCTGATTGGCGTTGCCCGGCGCATGGATATGCAACCCGGTCGGCGTGCTCGCGACGTTTTGATACGTGACCGTGTACGCCACTGTGGCGCCGGTGCGCGTGAAGACGGCCGCTCCATTACCTTGGCTGTTCGTGGCAGTGGGGCGTTCGTTGGCACCGTTCATTTGCGCGAAGACCGTCGGAGGCGTCACGATTACCGAACCGCTCATGCCGGCGTGCAGCGTGCATACATAGGCAAAACTGCCGGCGGTCAGGAACGTGCGCGCCACCACACCACTCGTTGTGACCGGCACGTCGGCGGGCGATCCGGCACCCTGGAAGATGACATTGTGATCCTTGGCGAATGCGAAGTTGACGATGCCGCCTGTGCCGATGGTCACCGTCGATGGTGTGAACGTGTTGGAGGCGGTCGCGTTGACCGAGGCGCTTCCCACCGCAGCTGGCGGCGACGACACCGTGACGGTTGCGGTGCCCGTCGCCGTGATGCCGTCGCGGGTCAGTGATGCGGTGATTGTCGAAGTACCCGGCGCGATAGCCGTCACGGCGCCGCTGGCCTCAACCAGCGCGACCTTCCGATCGCTGGTCGTGTAGGTGGCCCCGGTGACACCGCTGATCGCGCCATTGCGTGCGTCGCGTGCCACCGCTGTCGCGGCAGTGCTCGCACCGATCGCGATAGCCGGACTGGCGATGCCAACGGTGACCGAGGCGAAGACTTGCGCAACGGTCACGTCGATGGTGGACTGGACCGACCCGCTGCGCGCCGTAATCGTCGCCGGGCCGTTCCCGGTGGCGGTCACCGTCGCGGATCCATTGCTGCCACTCACGGTCGCCACGGACGCATTGCTCGTGGTCCACGTGATCGTTGGGCTCGAAACATTCGCGCCGCTCGCATCCTTGGCGGTCGCGTTGAGGGCGCGCGTTTCGCCGATGGACACCAGCGCAGTTGTCGCCGATGCGGTGATGGTGATGGATGCGACGGTCACGACGGGCTGCGTGGTATCCGTGCCACCACCCCCCCCGCACGCGGACACAAAAAACAGTAGGGCCAACGTCGCGTGGTGCTTCGGAACAGACATATGCGAACCTCGAGGATCAGGAACGTGGGAATGGGCGCGCCGCGCAATGAGCGCGACGCCGGAGTCGTGCGGAGCCGGTCGATCGTCCAGCGGGGAGCGCATCAGAACCACATCAGGGCGACGCCAACGGTCGACAGTCCCATGGACGCAAGCGCAATGTTTCGGTGCGCGCGCGCATCAGATGGACGGCCATTGACGGCGCGTTGCGCGGCCATGGTGCCGGCGAACGCGAAGCCCGCATCGGCGCCGAGCATCGATAGCACGTGCAACGTCCGGCGCGCGTTCGACGAGCCGTCGCGGCGGGCATCCCAGAGATTCCAAAGTCCGGTCGTCGTGTTGACCGCGAACAGTGCGCTGAGTCCGTACGCGACCGTACGATGCGTGTTGCGGAGCGACGCACTGATCGGCTCACGACGCGACCCGTCGAAGAGCCCGTCCTTCTGTGTCAGGAGCTGCTGCCCGAGGAGAAACTCGCCAAGGAACAGCGGCAGCATCGCATAGCTGCCGTACCGATGTACGGTGAGGCGTCGCTCGTACCATGCAGAGATTACGACCGCCTTGCGACGCACAGTCGTGTCGCTGACGTCGTCAGCGACGATGCGCTGCAACGCAACGGGCCGCTGATGCGCGAAACCGCTCGTATCGGTGACCACCGGACTCGTGTCAGCGGCTACGACAATCGGAGGCGCGGTCGACGACCAGAGCGTGGCGCAGAGCACGGCGAGTAGACAAGACAATGAAGCTCCCGTAAAGATTGAGTCGAAGCGTCTGACGGAATCAGCGTGCTGATTATTCCCACTTCCCCGCGAACAGCGCGTAGAATACGGAGTTTTCTGGCTTTGGCAGACGAGTTCGCCATTTTTTAGTCAAACGCAACCGCAAAGGTCAGCGCTAGCCCAGTCGAGCGAGCCGCGCGAGCACATCGACCGCTGACGGCGGTCGATCGTCCGCGTCAGCGCTGGTCAGGCGTGCGATCAACGCGTCGACGCCAGGTGGAACCCCCTTAGCCGCGCGCGCTGCCGCCGCCACGGTTGCCGACGGCCTGGCCGTGCGATCGGGCGTCTCGGCGAGTTTACTCGCCAGAAAGGCCATCGGCGTGTCGGCCCCATACGGGGTGCTGCCGACCAGACATTCGTGCAGGACGATGCCGGCCGCGTACAGATCGGCCGCGATCGACGCCGCCCCGCCGATCAGCTGTTCCGGCGCGAGATACTCCGGCGTGCCGATGATGGCGCCGCCAACACGACCCGACACGCGGTCGCTCGCCGGCGCCAACACACCGGGAGCGCGCTGCGCGGAGCGAATCACGCGTGCCACGCCGAAGTCGGTCACTTTCAGCACGCCATTCGGTCCGATCAACAGGTTCTGCGGCTTGATATCGCCGTGCACGACGTGCATTTCGTGCGCCGCCGACAGCGCGCGCATCATCTGCCGCGCGAGCGAAAGCACGGCCGGAAGCGGCAACGAACCACCCACACGAATAACTGTCGAGAGCGACGCGCCTTCGACGTATTCCATGGTGAGGAAGGGAATCCCCTCGCTGTCGCCGATATCATGAGTGCGGACGACGTTGCGGTGCGTGATCCGGCGCGCCACCCGCAGCTCCTCGCGCAGGTGCTCCCGCGCGGCGATGTCGGCGGTGACGATCTCCGGCCGCAACAGTTTGATCGCGACCGACTCGCCGATCACGCGATCACGCGCGCGATAGACGATGCCCATGCCGCCGCTGCCGATGAGCGCCTCAACGCGATAGCGATTCGCGAGGAGCTGTCCGCGTTGCACGACCAGGTGCGGCGCGGTGCGGGCGACGGACGGGCCAAACGCCAGCACCCGTTCGCTGCGCCGACGCGGCGCGCGCGCGTCGTCGTCGGCCTCGTCATCGCGTCGAGATTCGTCCACCGCCACGGCCGCTGCGGTCGTGGCGCTCAGTGAATCCCTGTCACGCAGATCGACCAGCAGCGCGTCGAAGGCACGTGCCAGCGAACCGATTTCTCCCGCGCTGTCGGCATCGGCGGCGGTCGTCGAGAGTGGCGCGGCATAATTGCCGTCCGCGGCACGCCGCATCGCGTTGGCCAACGCGCGCACCGGGCGCGTGACGCTGCGCGCGGCGAACCACGCCGCGAGCAGGGCGAGCAGGAAACCCAACGCGCCGGCCGCGATGAGCGAACGACGGACGCCGGCCAATGTCGCGAGTGCGCCATCGCGAGGCCGCATCACGAGGAATCCCCCGACGATGTCTCCGCCGGCCGTGGCGAGTGATGCGGACTGCGCCATCCAGACGACATCGCCGATCGTGATCTCACGCCGCGCGTCGCGACGCGCCTCGCGCCCCGCATCATCGAGACCCGTCAGGTCGTCCTTCATCGCCACGATGCGTGCGATGCCTTCGCGCAACGCCGGCGTGACGCGCAGTGTGGACCCCGCGAGGTGCGCGGCACCTGTGCGATCGCGGACGAAGAACACCAACTCGCTCGCGGTGGCGGACCGGATGTCCGCCGCGACCGTCGAGTCCACGATGCGCGTCGCCACGAGCACCCCGAAAGGCGCACCGCCGGGCAGCGCGATCGGCACCGCCGTCGCCTGAAACAGCAGCGAATCACCGGAGACGCCAAAGCCGCCGATCGACTGCCCGCGCAACGCACTGGCGACGAGCGGCACGCGCCCTAGGGGATCACCGGATGCCGACGGTTCGTCTGATTTCGCGAGCAACGTGCCAACACCGTCGGTGATGAAGACCCATCGCGCATCGAGCTGTTCGACGGCCTCGAACGTCTGATCGAGAATGTCGTCGCGTCGCCGTTCGGCGACGAGCGTGCGAAAATACGGCCCTTGCACGAAGACGCGTGCGCCGCCGGCGAGACTGCGTTCACGTCCGGCGAGCAGTTGCGCGACGAGATCGGCAGCCTGTTCGAGGCTGCGTCGCGCCGTCGCATCGGCGGAGCGTCGCGCGGCCGAAGAGGCCATGAAGAGCGCCACGAGGACGACTACCCCAACGATGATCGCGGTGCCGCCAAACACTCGCCACGTGATACTCGACACGACGCTGGCGCCGGGGCTCGACGGCGCGTTCAGGTCATGCCGGACGTCGTCAGGCACGATAGGCGACGTTGTCATGGGCGCTCAGTAACGGTCGGCGCGCGTGGTCGCGTACGGCTTGCCGAATTTGTCCGGGTGCGGTCCCGCGACATAACTTCGTGCATCGAGCGCGACCGCGAGACCGTCCGCGCCAGTCGACGCCACGGTGATCGCCTGCACCGATTCCGGCGTGCGCTCATGCCAGACGTGCAATCGATAGGTCCCGGCCGGAACACTCTTCAGCTGAAACGTGCCATCGGCGTTTACCCGCGCGACGTACGGCGTATTCACCGCAATCACGAAGTTCACCATGCGCGCGTGGATGTTGCAGTAGATCGAATAGACGCCCGCACGCGAGAACGGCACCGCGCGGGATGCGTTGGTTCGATAGAGGCCGAGATCGAACGCACCGAGCGCACTGTTCGAGAAGACGTTGTGGCTGAACGGATCTTTGTTTGGATACGCGACGTTGCCACCGGCTCGCACGATCTGCACGTGCGGCACGAACTCGCGTCCCTTCATCAACACCGTGGCATTGTCGAGTGACGATCCGGGGCGCACGACGACGCCGTCGCCGTCGAGGTAGACTACCGCGTCGGACACATCCTTGGACGGGGAAGGGCCCTTCTCGAGAATACGCACCGTCCCGCCGACCACGCCTTGAGCGTTTGCGGTCGACGTCTCGAGCAGCGCGTCGCATACAACGGCGAGCGTGAGGCCGGCCAGGACGACGCGGCGGATTCTCGACGACCGCCGTCGATTCGTCCTCACAGCTCGATGCCGAACGACAGGCTGAAGTGGCCGGTCCGGAACACGCCACCGGGGCCGCGCGTAGCGATGTGGCGATACTCGAAGCCGACGAGCAACGGCGATGCCGGGCGCCACGCGATGTGCGTGGCGCACGCCGTGTTGCGTTGGCGCGCCGGGAGCCCATTGTGTACGCGATCCGTGCCACAGCCCGTGCCGGCGATCAGCGAGGGACGCAGCTGCGCATTCAGCTGGAGCCAACCAGCCGTATTGCTCAGCGGGTCACCGATATCTTCTCGGTCCCTCGGGCGACCGAAGTTCTGCCCGATGCCACCGCCGCCAAGGCCACGCAACAGCCGGCCACGATACGCCTCGCCACGCAGTTCGAGACCGTGCGTCAGCCCGATGCGAGCATCGGCGCTGACTGCCCAACTGCTCGTCAGCGTATCGCCGTTGACACGCAACCACCCTCTGTGCGTGCCGATGCCAATCTCACCGCCGCGGTCGCCAACGTGCTGCGAGGTCGAAGGCTCGTGATCGAGTCCCCATTGCGCACGCACGCGCGCTTCGAGGTACGGACGCGCTGCACGCGACCCAGCATCGATCCCGCTCTGCTCGGTCGGGTGCTTCTCTCCCGAAAACGGCGTGATAGCGGCACCCTGAACCGCCCAGTGGACGGCCCGATCACCGGAGCCCAACACGCCGAGGTCGCGCGTCACGCGCACTTGCGGCAGCCAGTTCCAGAGATTGCCAGCGGCCGAGAAGTCGGGAATCGCGATGGCCGCCAAACTCATGGGATCTAGGTCTGAAATGAGCGGCGTGTCCGCGCCCACCATGAGTTCCGTCTTCGCCCAACGCATGAACCCGCGCGCCGTGCGCAACCTCGGCGGCGGGAACAGCGTCGAGGCGTCGACGGTGTTGCCCCCAAAAAAATCGAGTTCGAAGTCGGCCCCGAATGTGCCGCCCAAGACGCTGTCAACGCTGACCGAACCGCCCATGGTCGTTTGGCGCACCGATAGGCCCATCGCACGGCCGCCGGCCGACCCGTACTCGGCACTCGACACGCCTGGGGATTTTGCGAAGAGCGGAATTTCCGGGTTGCTCGCTTCGTTCGTGGTATAGAATGCGTTCGTCAGCAGGCGCGCGTGCAGGTCCAACCGGATTCGCGAGCGGAGGCGCACCTGCGTCGACGTCTCCGTCGTCAACTGTTCACGTAGCAGCGCGATGTTGGCTTCGGCGCGTGCCAGGCGAGCGGCGAGGGAGTCGAGCGACACGGAATCGGGCCGCGGCGGACCTGACTGTGATTGAGCTCGCGGCACATCGAGCAGCAGCGTAATCAGCAGCGTAATCAGCAGCGCGATGAGCGGCACCCACCAACGCCATCGCGCCGCCCTGATTGGGGTCGCGGAGGTCACACGGCGCGTGGTCTCGCGTGACTGGAGATGTCGGAAATCGATCACCTCTCCAATCAGCGCCGAAACGCCGCGTCACGCAATACGGCGACGTCCGGCGAACGTCGCCTTGTCAGAGTGCGTCAGCGCACGCGGGCGCGCGAGAGCGGAACGAGTGTGATCCATGGCACATCACCGATGATGACGTCACCGGCATTCGCTTCCGGCCACGCGAGGAGCCCCTGATTCGCATCCTGCGCGACGACAGCACGGCCTTCTGCAAAGGCCGCACGCAGTTCCGCCGCGCGAAACATCGTCGGCTCCGCCACGACAAACTGCATCACGACGTGATTGCTCCATCGATAGGCCAGCACGGCCGCCGGCTCCCCGTCCAGATCGGCCGTCCACGCCGCAATGAGGTGGGCGTCGGCATTCGCGAGCGGCAGGACCGGGAACGGCACCGCGGAACGCACGGCCCCGAGATCTCGTGCCCGTCCCGGCAATTCACCCTGCGCGACGCGTCGGTACTCGACGAGAATGCGCTGCAGCGTCGGGACGCTACTGCTGGCGACAAGTGGCGGCGGATCGAGCTGCGGCGTGTGAGTTCGTTGTGACACGCCAATCGCGGCGAGTATGCCGAGTACGACGAGCCCAGCGAGCGCGAAGCGCCAGCGAAGCCGGGCCGTGGCCGACGACGGCGCCTTAATGATTGGTTCGACGATCGGCGTCGCGGCGATCGAACGCCGGATGCGCTCCTGCAGGGCGACCGTCGCCGTCGGCAACGTGCTGTGCGACAAGCGGTCACGAATGGTGTGCTGCACGCGCAATTCACTGCGGCAGCGACCGCACCCGAGCAAATGCGCGTCGATCTGTGACGCCGTCTCGATGGGCAATTCCCCATCGGCGTAGGCACCAAGGAGCGTCGCCAATACCTGATGACGAGCCTCGCGGGCGGCATCATCTTCGGGCTGCCCGACCGGGCGCAGCGAACGCAAGATGTCATTCATGACGGTCGCCGGCGAGGCGTGCCGATCGCGCGAACGCCACGGGATGGCTCCTGCGCTGACGTGCCCAGCGCCCAGGCCGATCGATTCTCGACGATCACGGCGGCCAGCAGCCGGCGTCCTCTCGAGATGCGGCTCATCACGGTGCCGATCGGCACGCCGACGATCTCGGCGATCTCCTGATACTTGAAGCCGTCGACGTCGTGCAATTCGACGGCGGCAGCGAAGTCCTCAGGGATCGAATCGAGCGCGACCTGCAACATTTCGGCATCGATCCGCGCCACCACTTCGCCAAACAACGCGTCGGCCTCACCGGCAACCAGTGACTCATGGATATCATCGAGTCGGCTCATCGGCACAAGCCGATTGCGTCGACCACTCCGCTCCAGCGCATCGCTGAGCACGGTGCGCAGAATGCGGTACAGCCACGGGCGCACACGCGCACTGTCACGCAACTCGTCGAACGCCAGCCAAGCGCGCATGCACATGTCCTGAATCGCGTCCTCGGCGTCACCGATCGCCGCCGTTCGACGCGAGGCGAAACCCAGCAGCCGATCGAGATGCGGCATGACGAGGGCTTCGTAGCGGGCCTGTCGGTCCGCGGTGAATTCGGCCGAGCTGGCGACGTTCGACGGGTCCTTGATGGTGGCGATAGTCATGTCCTCAGGAGAGACGATTCATGCCCAAAATCTATTCCCACCCTGTTGCCAACAGGCGGCGTTTGAGCAGCCGGGCCTAGTGAAGGTGGTTCGTGGACTGGACGGACGGCTCCACATCCCCCACCTTCGCGTCATGACCACATCAACGATGCCTTCCGCCGCGCTCTCGCTCGATTCGCTCTGGATGCCCTTCACGAACAACCGGGCATTCAAGGCCGCCCCGCGCCTCCTCGCGAGCGCGGAGGGCATGTACTACCAAGACGTCGACGGTCGGTCGGTGCTCGATGGCGTCTCCGGCCTTTGGTGCGTGAACGCGGGCCACGGCCGCCGGGAGATCGTTGAGGCGATTCGTGAGGCCGCCACCGTGTTGGACTACGCGCCCGGTTTCCAGATGGGGCATCCGTCGTCGTTCCAACTCGCCGAGCGACTGGCGACGATCCTGCCGCCAGGGATCGATCGCGTCTTCTTCACGAACTCGGGGAGTGAGGCGGTCGATACCGCCCTCAAGATGGCGCTGGCGTACCACCGCATGCGGGGCGCGCCTGAGCGCGTCTGCTTCATCGGGCGGCAACGTGGCTATCATGGCGTCGGCTTCGGTGGCATCTCGGTGGGCGGCATCGCGCCGAACCGCCAGGCGTTTGACGCGCAGCTGCTGCCGCACATCGATCACCTGGTGCACACGCACGATGTGGCGCGCAACGCCTTCTCGCACGGACAGCCGACATACGGCGCGGAATTCGCGGACGACCTCGAACGCATCGTTTCCCAGCGCGGTGCGCATACGATCGCCGCCGTCATCGTCGAACCGGTCGCCGGTTCGACGGGCGTGCTGATTCCACCCGTCGGGTATCTCGAGCGGCTTCGCGCGCTCTGCGACACGCATGGCATTCTGTTGATTTTCGATGAGGTCATCACTGGCTTCGGTCGCACCGGTTCCGAATTCGGCGCGACGACGTTTGCCGTCACGCCCGATCTGATGACGCTCGCGAAAGGCCTCACGAATGGTGCCGTGCCGATGGGGGCGGTGTGCGCGTCGCGCGCGATTTACGATGCCATCGTCACCAACGGCGCCCCGGGCATTGAGTTCTTCCACGGCTACACGTACTCGGGCCATCCACTGGCTGCCGCCGCGGGACTCGCGACGTTGGCACTTTACGAATCGGAACAGCTGTTCGCGCGGGCCGCCGCAATGGCGCCGACGTTGGAGCGCATCGTTCACAGCATGCACGGTGCGCCGCATGTGATCGATGTACGCAACATCGGCATGGTGGGCGCGATCGAGCTCGCACCGCGTCGGGGCGCGCCGAACGCCCGCGCGGCAGAAGTGTTTCTCGAGTGTTACCGCCGAGGAGTGCTGGTGCGGCAAACGGGAGAGACGATCGCGATTGCGCCGCCGCTCATCGCCAGCGAAGCGCAGCTCGACGAAATCGTCGGCACGGTGCGCGACGTCTTGACGACAGTGTCGTGAGTCGTTTCGGCGCGCGCGTCGGGCTTACGCCGCGCGTGCGACGGCACGTCCGCGGCGCGTTGGAGTTCGTCGCCATGATGGGCGCGGCCACGGCGGCGGGCACGGCAGCGTCCACGGCGGCGGGCGCCCAGTCAGCATCGCGTGCGGCCCCTCGCGCGTCGAATACGTCGCCGTCCGTTACAGCCGCGTCGTTCATGGGAGCCGGCGTCGCACGCCCGCTGGCCGTGTCGCGCAAGGCGCGCGTCGCCGACGTGCGCTACGCGTTGTCGTTGGATGTGACGCGGCGCGACACGGCCAGCGGTCATGTGGCCATCACGTTCACGGCGGCGCCCGCGTCGGCCGGGCCGCTGGTGCTCGACTTCCGCGGCATCGGTGTGGATTCGATGCGCGTCAACGGCACACCGGTGACGATCACGTCGGCCGTCTGGAATGGTGCACACGTACAGGTGCCCACGGCGCCGCTGCGGGTCGGCGCCAACCGCGTAGAGATCGGATTCCGCGCGCCGATCGCTCCCGCCGGTGCGAGCATCATCCGCGCCCACGATGCGACGGATAACACCGACTACCTGTATACGTTGCTCGTGCCGTCGGACGCGAACCTGCTCTTTCCCTGCTTTGATCAACCGGATCTCAAGGCCCGCGTCACGTTCGCGCTGGTAACGCCGAGCGGATGGCGCGCGCTCGCGAACGGCGCGCTCGCGATCGGCCTGCCGGTTGCTCGCGATAGCGCCAGCACGACTGTCACGCATCACTTCGCCGAAACGGCGCCGCTCAGCACGTACCTCATCGCGTTCGCCGCCGGACCGTGGAAGGTCGTCACGCGCGATGTCGCGATCACCGAGGGCGGCACGCCGACCGCGGTCGCCATGTGGACACGGGCATCGCGCGCGAAGGAGGCGGACGCGGATACGCTCATCGCCATGAACGCGCGAGCGTTGCGCTGGCTTGGCACGTGGTTCGGCATTCCGTACGCGTTCGGCAAGTTCGACTTCCTCCTCGCCCCGGCGTTCCCGTTCGGTGGCATGGAGCACCCTGGAGCAGTCTTCTACAACGAAGAAAGTTTCATCTATCGGGAGCGGCCAACAGCGACGCAGCTGCTCGGGCGTCAGGCAACCGTTTATCACGAAGTCGCGCATCAATGGTTCGGCGACTACATGACGATGCGTTGGTTCGATGATCTCTGGCTGAAGGAAGGCTTCGCCACTTACATGGCCGCCAAGATGCAGGCGGCGCTCGAGCCACAGGCGAACGCGTGGAAGACGTTCTACCTGCGCAACAAGCCGGTGGCGTATTCCACCGATGCTACAGCAGGCACGACGCCGGTCTGGCAAACGCTGGCGAACCTCGACCAGGCGAAAAGCAACTACGGTCCGATCGTGTACAACAAAGCACCCGGCATTCTGCGCCAACTCAACTACTTGGTCGGCGAAGACGCGTTTCAGCGCGGCGTGCAGCACTTCCTTCGCACGCATCCGTACGGCAATGCCACGTGGCGCGAATTGCTGGCATCCATCGGCAGCGCGGCGCATCGGGATCTTGCGTCTTGGGGCAAGTCGTGGATCCTGCGCCCCGGGATGCCCATCGTCGAGCAACAGATGCGTGTGCGCGACGGTCGGATCGCCGCGTTGACGCTGACGCAGCGGCCGGCGCAGCCGAGCCTTTCGGGGCCGGGTGCCTGGCCGATCAAGATGCAGGTGCTGCTAGCCTATGCCGACGGTAAGACCGAGCGCCTTCAAGTCGAGATGACCACGACGTCGATGGAGGTCGTAGCCGCGCGCGGTCGTCCGGCGCCGGATTTCGTATTCGCCAACGACGGCGACTATGGCTACGCGCTGGTGCTGCCGGATTCGGGCAGCGTCGCATGGCTTGAACAGCATGTCGGATCCGTGCGCGATGATTTTCTGCGCGCGATGCTCTGGGGCTCGCTCTGGGACCTGGTGCGTGAAGCGCGATTGTCGCCCGAACGTTTCGCCGCGCTGGCGTTGCGTGAAATTCCGCGCGAACGCGACGAACAGCTGGCCGGTTCGTTGGTTGGCCGCATGAGTACGGCGCTCACGAGATATGCGTCGGACGCCGCGCGCGATTCACTGATGCCGCGCGTCGAGTCGATGTTGCTGGCATCGGCCGCCGACACATCGCGGGTCTACGGTCCGCGGAAGTCCGCGCTCGACGCCGTGATCGGTCTCGCGCGCGGTCCCGCATCACTGTCGCGGATCGAGCACTGGTTGGACGTCGATTCGATTTTCGGACTGCCACTGCGCCCGCCGACCCGGTGGTCGATCGTCACGCGACTGATGGCGCGCGGCGCGGCGAGCGCCGATACGCGACTCGCCGAGGAGTCGCATCGCGATTCCACCACCGAAGGGCATCGCCTCGCCTTCGTCACGGAAGCGGTGCGCCCCGATGCGGCACGAAAGCGGGCGATGTTCACGCAGTGGTTCGGCGATGCCTCGTTGAATGAAGAGTGGGTCACGTCAAGTCTGCGCGCCTTCAACGATCCCGAACACGCCGTACTTTCGCGGCCGTATCTCGAGGCGGCGCTCGATACCCTGCCATGGATTCAGCGCAACCGGCGGATCTTTTTCCTCGGCAGCTGGCTCGGCGCCGTGATGTCGGGCCAGACCGGCGCGGAATCGCTGCAGGCCGTGGATGCGTGGCTCAGGAAGCATCCTGCGCTGGCCGTCGATCTTCGGCAGAAAATCTTGCAATCGCGTGACGAGCTCGGCCGTACGGTAGCGATTCGCGAGCGGTATGGTCGGCGAGCTCTACAGTAAATATGTTCCTCAGACACGCCGCATCGCGGCTTGTGTGCGTGGTGCGTTTTTCATTCTGTCAATCGGGGAATTTCGGGGGGTGAGACCGGTGACGTGACCTAGCCGTCGCCTGTTATTCAGAGCAGTTTCCCCGCACTGCCAGATCCGCCAGACGTTGAGTCGTTGGTCTGTTTTATTCACGCGTCATTGGCGCATCGCTCCGCTCCCTCCTTTGGAGACCCTATGGGCAGGTTTTACACGTTTGTTGCCGCTGCCGCCATGATCACCGCGTTGCCGCTCACGGCACACGCGTAAACCCGAGATATCTCGGGCAAGGTGACGCAGGCTGGTACCGGCCAACCGATTCCTGACGTCACGATCAGTATCGTGGGTCAGCAAGTCGGTGTGCACACTAACGACAATGGCGAGTATCGCCTGCGCGTTCCGTCCAGCGAAGTGCTGGTCCTCGCCCGTCAGCTTGGCTACAAGCGGACGACGACGCGTCTCGGCTCCGGTGAAAACAGCGCGGACTTCGCGCTCGAGAGAGACGTCCTGCAGCTTGAAGGCGTCGTCGTTACCGGCGTTGCCACCACGACGGATCGTCGTGTGGCCGCCACGTCCGTGTCGACGGTCAGTGCGAGTGAATTAAATCGCGTGCCGGCCCGTTCTGTCGAAAGCAATCTCGCCGGCAAAGTCGCCGGTGTCGGTACTCGGTCAGGGTGATCCGCTGTATGTCGTCGATGGCGTCATCATCTCGAACGCGTCGATTTCATCGGGCGCCAGCTCGGTGACGCGCGGGTCGGGCTCGACGGGATCCAGTCAGGACCAGGTCTCAATCGCCTAGCCGACCTGAACCCGAACGACATCGAAAACATCGAAGTGCTGAAGTCGGCGGCCGCGTCTGCCATTTACGGTTCACGCGCGACGAACGGCGTCGTTGTCATCACCACGAAGCGCGGCAAGCAAGGCAAGGCCTCGTGGAACATCACGCAGCGCATGGGCTCGCAGCAAGCGCTCAAGAACCTCTCGTCGCGCAAGTACGCCGACCTCGCGGAAGTCACACCGGATGTCGGCGGTGCGGTGGGTCTCGCGGCAGCGACGGCGGTGTGCACACCCAAGTGTCCGTGGTACGACTGGCAGGGGCGGCTGTACAGCCGCACCGATCCGTCGTGGGAAACGTTGATCAACGCGACCGGCGGCGTGAACAACACGCGCTTCTTCTTCTCGTTGAACGACCGTCAGGAATCGGGCATCATGGTCAACACCGGCGCGCGTCGCACCGGTGCCCGTATCAACCTCGATCAGACGCTCGGTAGCAAGTGGACGGTGAGCGCGGGCGTCGATGTCACGCGCAACTTCTTCCAGCGCGGCATCGGTGGTAACGACAACTCTGGCACGAGCCCGATCTACACGTTCGGCTACGCCCCGGCCATCGTCGATCTGCAGTCGAAGGGCACGGACGGCAACTTCATCCGCATGCCATTCAACGGCGGCGGCTCTGGTACGTCGAACCCGTTCGACGTGTTGAACGCGATCACGAACACCGAGAACGTCTGGCGTCAGACCGGCAACGTCCGGGCGAACTTCGCGGCGCTCAGCACGACGCATAACACGGTGACGATCTCGTTCCTCGCCGGTATGGATCGTTTCCAGCAGGAAGGCTACCAGTACTCGCCGAACCGCCTGCAGTTCGAACCGGCTGACAACTTCCTCGGCACGGCGCATCAGGTCAACGCGTCCAGCTTTCAGATGAATCAGGGCGCGAATGCGGTGTGGACGTATTCGGCCAGCAACAAGTGGCTCACGTCGGTCCCGTCATCGGTCGGCACGTCGTATGAGAATCAGACGCTGAACACTTACTCGTTGCGTGGCCGAGGGCTGCTGCCGACGGTGCAGGTGCCGGTCGGCGCGCAGGATCTCGCCGTCACCAACCTCAAGAACGAGTTTCGCGATCAGTCGTACTATGTGAATGAGCAGATCCTCGGACTCGAGGAAAAGCTCGCGATCAACGCCGGCGTACGTGCCGACCGGTCGAGCGCGAATGGTGACCGTAAGAAATTCTACGCGTTTCCGAAGTTCTCGGCATCGTATCGCTTCGTGAAGCCGCTGACCGACAAGATCGACGAACTGAAGTTCCGCACGGCGATTGGTCAGTCGGGTAACCGTCCGCGGTACGGCGATCGCGACGTGCTGTACGCGAACGGCGGCCTTATCGGCGGTGCGAGCTCGCTGGTGTCGAACGGCCTGCTCGGCAACCCGGCGGTCAAGCCGGAAACAATGAATGAAACCGAGTACGGCGCTGACCTGACGTTTTTCGGTGCGCGACTGGCCCTTGAACTGACGCGCTACCAGCGCCGCATGACCAACTTGCTGCTGACGTTCCCGCTGCCGCCGTCGTCGGGTCTGGGCAACCAGATCATCAATGGTGGCCAGCTTTCCGTGCAGGGCAACGAAGCGGTGATCTCGATGGTGCCGCTCCGTCGCGGTAACTTCGAGTGGACGTCGCGCATTATCTACAACGCGAATGTGCAGCGCACCGACAACATCCCCGTGCCGTCGTTCGCGGTGCCGGGCTCGTTCGGCGCGACGTACGGTCGTAACCGTATCGCCGCCAACACGCGTTCGACGATGATCTGGGGTAATGCCCCGCTCGGCGTTAACGGCGCGGTGCGCGACACGATCCTGTTCGACTCGAACCCGATCCATACGACGACGTTCAGCAACGACTTCAGCTGGAAGCGTTTGACGTTCTCGTTCTTGGCCGACTGGCGGAATGGCGGCTACGTCGCGGCCGGCAAGACGCGCTACGACACGTTCAATGCCAACGACATCCGTCCGTACGTCCAGAAGGGTTCATACGTCAAGTTGCGTGAGGTGACGTTGAACTATCAGGCGCCGGACTCCTGGGCGACCAAGATCCCGGGCGCGAAGAGCCTCCGGTTCAACGCCAGCGGCCGTAACCTCACGCTCTGGTCCAAGCACTGGAGCTACGACCCAGAGTTCAGCAACTTCGGCAACTCGAACTTCAACCGGTTCATCGACCTCGCACCGTTCCCGTCGAACCGGCAGTTCTTCTTCAGCGTCGACGTGGGGTTCTAAGCAATGACATACTCCATGACGACGCACTTCATGAGGACGCACGTGAACGCGACTCGCATCATCGCTCTGGTCGCAGCCGCCGCGTCGCTGGCGGCCTGTGACAGCAAGCAGCTGGACATCACGAATCCGAACACGCCGACCGTCGCCGCGGCCGCGGCCGACGCGCAGGCGCTGCAGTTGCAGGCGACTGGCCTGCTCCGTCAGCTGCGTAACGGGCGCGGTGGGTACATCTTCTCGATGGGTCGGTTTGGCCGAGAGATGTACATCTACACACCGCAGGAAGGCCGCGACACGTCAGCCTATCCGCAGGGGCTGACCGGCCTGAACAAACTCGATCCGGCCGGTTTCGCCGTCGAAAACTGGGGCACGCAGTACGGCAACCTGCGCGACATCTTCAACTTCAAGAAAACGGTGGCGGGATCGTCCGTGTTGACGGCGGAGCAGAAGAGCGCGGCGAACGGCTTCGTGAAGACGCTGGAAGGACTGGAGCTGCTGTATGTGATTTCGACGCGCGACACGATCGGTGCCGTCGTCGAGATCAAGCAGAACGCGTCCGATTTGGCGCCGTTCGTCTCCCGTGACTCGGTGTACAAGTACATCCTGAACACGCTGGACGACGCGAATACCGCGCTGGCCGGTGGCGGTGCGGCGTTCCCGTTCGCCTTACACAGTGGCTTCGCCGGTTTCAACACGCCGGCGAACTTCGCGAAGTTCAATCGTGCGATCGCGGCGCGGGCGGCGGCGTATTACGCGACGTCGGGTGGCGGTGCGGCCGCGTGGCAGCGTTCACTGACGGCGCTGACGGTGTCGTTCATGAACACTGCTGCGACTTCCCGCGCTGATCTCGATGCGGGTCCGGTCCAGCCGTACTCCGGCTCGACGGGTGACACGGGAAATCCGTTTTTCAACAACTCGGCAGACCTGTATCTGCATCCGAGCACCGATACCGACGCGCCGCTCAAGGCGGACGGCGCGAAGGACAACCGGTATCTCGCCAAGGTGAAGGCGAAGACGACGCGTCGTCCGCCATCCGGCGTGACGGGCATTTCGTCGTCGATCGGCTGGGTGGGTGACGCATCTATCTCCAACTCGGTGCCGATCATCCGCAACGAAGAGCTCCTGCTGCTCCGGGCCGAGGCGTTGTTGGGCACGGGAAGCAAGCAGGGCGCGATCGATATTATCAACGCGATCCGCGTGAACTCCGGTGGCCTTGCGTCCTCCACCCTCACCACGGCCTCGTCTGATGCGGCCGTGTTGACGGAGCTGCTGCTGCAGAAGCGTTATTCGACGCTGCTTGAAGGACGGCGCTGGGTCGACCTGCGCCGCTACAATCTGTTGAGCACCCTGCCCCTCGACGCGTCGAATCACTTCGTCGCCACGGTGCAGCCACTTCCGCAGGGGGAGTGCCTCGTCCGTGCAGGCCTGACCGGCGCGTTGGTCGGACCAGGGTGTTGAGTAGGGAGTACTGAGTCGCGAGTACCACGACTCATGAGTATCGAGAAGGCCCCGCGAGACCGCGTCTCGCGGGGCCTTCTCCGTCTCTCCTTGCTCGTTGTTTCGCCCTACTCCGTGCGTCTTACTCAGTATTCAGTAGCCATCGCGCGTCCAGATGAGAATCATGCCGCACCGCCGATCGGCGCCGCCGAACTGCGGGGGCACGGTCGCGGCGCCGGAGTAGACCTCGATGCCGGCGATCTGTTTCGGTGACGGCAGCAGGTCGAGGTTGAAGAAGCGCGGCAGCACGATACCGTCAAGAATCACCTGCAGGCTGTTGGCACCCGAACCGTCGCCGCCGACACTGCCGCCCTCGCGCTTGGACAATGCTACGGTTCCGGCGAATTGATTGTTCGTGATGCGCGACACTTCAATACCGCGCAACGTGCGCAGGAAATCACTGGCATCACGTGATCCGCGCCGTTCGATCTGTTCCTGCGTGATGAACTGGCCGATGCCGGCGGCTCGACGCGATTCGAATTCGAGCATCCGCATCGATACACGTGTTTCCTTCACGCGAATGGTGTCGAGCAAGTTGGTTGCGCGCGCCAGAATGTACGACAATCGCAGCGTGTCGTTTGCCGGCACCTCGATGATCCCCGACGCCGACTACCGAGACGTCGGCCGAGCCGAGCGGACGCAGCAGCGTGTCGGTCACCGCGCCATCGATCACGCCGATGCCCGCTTGAGGAGGAGCGGGTTTCTTCGCCGCTTCCCGCGCGGCCCGGTCCCGAATCGTGGTCTTTTGTTGCGCCTGCAAGGGCGCGCTTCACGCGAGTGCAGCCACGCCTACAAGGGCGGCGCCGCGAAACTTGCGTGCGGATGATATGAATCGCATGTCGTAAAACACCCCATTGGGCGGTCAGATATCCCCTGCCCGCAGCCAATCGATCAACGCGACGCACCGACGATCCATCGGGCCGTTCTTCGAGCGCTTGATCCAGATCTTTTCCAACGTACCGACCTCGCTGTCCGGCGCCGACGTGCCGCTCATGCACGCTCGACGATCCGATCGATCAGGAAGCTGGATTGCTCCAGTGCCTCGTCGGTGAACGCGCCGAAAAAGGCACGAACGTCCTCGAACATGCGGGAGAACGCCTCCTGGTCGCCGTTCGCGAGCACGCGTCCGAGTTCGTCGGCCGCATCTCTAAAGGCCGCCGTGACCACGCCGGTGGCCGGGTTGCGCATCTCGATCGGGCCGTAGAGTTGCGGGTCTTGGGCAAAATGCCGAGCGGACACATAGAGCTCGAGAAGGTAGGCCGGCGACGTGAACTTGAGCGTCTCCTCGAGCCGAATGCCAAGCCTAGCCAGCGTCAGGCCCAGCACCTGCGTCTGGAAGTGCGTGAGCACCTGCACCACCGACATTGCGCGATCATGCGCGTGCGCGGTGGTCTCCGTGACGGCGAGGCCGCGGGCGCTGAAAGTCTGCACCACCCACTCCGCCCACGCGTCGCCACGCCCCCGGCACACGACCACGCGCTGCCCCTGCAGCGAGTGCACACCGGGTCCAAACATCGGGTGCGTGCCGACGACGCTCGCCGTGGTAGCGTCGAGCATCGCGGCCATCGGCGCTTCCTTGATCGACGTGATGTCCATCAGCAGGGCGTCGACGCGCAGATGCGGCCCGACTTCGCGAATGACGCGCTCCGTGTCGTCGATAGGCACGCAGATCGCGACGACGTCGGCCTGTCGCGCGGCATCGGTGGCGGAGAGCGTGGTGTCACGATCGACCACCAGCAGATGATGTCCAAGATCGCCAAAGAGTCGCGCCACCAACGCGCCCATCTTCCCGTGTCCACCAATGATGGCGATCGTGCGCGGTACGGCATCGACCGGGACTTCGGCGCGCAGCGCCGCCTGATGGTCGCGACTGGATCGCAGCAGCACGCGGAAGATCGATTCGATCTCTCCGGTGGGTAGACCGAGTTCCTGCGCGCGATCACGGCGATCATCCAGCACCTCACGCTCACGTCGCGCGTCACGAATACGGATGCCGTGTTCGCGTTTGTACGCGGCGACTTCCGCGACCAGCGCCATGCGTCGCGCCATGATCTGCAGCAGCTCGCGATCCAGCGCGTCGATCATCGAGCGCAAGACGTGGAGCGATCGCGGGGTCGAGTTCATTAGCGTCACCGAGGCGATCGGAGAGAAATACAGAGAAATCGCATCGTGGCTACATCGAGGGCTGGTATCGACCCCACACGCGCTCGAGCGCGTCCGCGATCTCCCCGACGGATGCCCTCGCGCGGACGGCGTCGATGATCCGCGGCATCAGTGCACGGCGGGCGCCGACGTGCGCGGGGAGATAATCCACGGCGATCTCGCCGATCGCGACGAGAGAGGCGGCAACGGCCGCTTGGTCGCGCGTTGATTTCAATTGCGTCAGTTTTGCCACCTGCTCTTTCTCGAGTGCCGAGAAATCTGGCGCGGGGATGATGGGTGGGTCCTGTCCGTCGCCGAACTTGTTGACGCCGACCACGACATTCTCGCCCGCCTCGATCCGCAGCTGATGCGCATACGCGCTGCGGCCGATCTCCTCCTGGAAGAACCCGGCTTTGATCGCTTCGGCGGCGCCCCCGAGTGCATCAACTTTGGCAATCAGCTCGACCGCACGCGCTTCGATCGCGTCGGTCAGCTGCTCGACGTACCAGCTGCCGGCGAGCGGATCGACCGTTTGCGCCACGCCCGACTCGTACCCGACAATCTGCTGCGTGCGCAGCGCCAGTGTTGCCGCGTCCGCCGTCGGCAACGCGAGCGCTTCGTCATAGCCATTCGTGTGCAGCGACTGCGTCCCGCCGAGGGCGGCAGCGAGTGCTTGAATCGTCACACGGACTACGTTGTTCAATGGTTGCTGCGCGGTCAGCGTCACGCCGCCCGTCTGCGTATGGAAGCGCATGCGACAGCTGCTATCGTTGGCACCGAAGCGTTCGCGCATGATACGCGCCCAGAGCCGTCGCGCGGCACGAAACTTCGCGACTTCCTCGAACAGGTCGCTGTGCGCCGCGAAGAAGAACGACAGGCGCGGCGCGAATGTATCGACGGGCAGTCCGGCGTTCACGGCCTGCTCGACGTACGCGATCGCGTCGGCAAAAGTGAACGCCACCTCCTGCACCGCCGTCGATCCCGCTTCACGAATATGGTAGCCGGAGATCGAAATCGGATTCCATTGCGGCACGTCGCCCGCCGCGAAACGGAACATCTCGGCGGTCAACGCGAGCGACGGTGACGGCGGATAAATATACGTGCCGCGCGCGATGTACTCTTTCAGAATGTCGTTCTGTACCGTGCCCGAGAGCGCTGCGCGTTCGATGCCGCGCTCTTCGGCGACGACGATATACATCGCGAGCAACGTGGAGGCCGTGGCGTTGATCGTCATGCTCGTCGACACTTTCTCGAGCGGGATGCCGTCGAGCAGCACATGCATGTCTTCGACGGTGTCGATCGCCACCCCGACGCGTCCGACCTCTCCTGAGGCGCGCGACGAATCGGAGTCGATACCCATCTGGGTCGGCAGGTCGAACGCAACCGAGAGCCCCGTCTGCCCCGCCTCAAGCAGCAGTTTGAACCGCTCATTGGTGGACTTCGCCGTGCCGAAGCCGGCGTACTGGCGCATGGTCCACAAACGGCCGCGATACATCGTCGGCTGCACGCCGCGCGTGAACGGGAATTTTCCCGGGTCCCCGAGGTCGTGGGCGTAGTCGATCGGAACGTCATCCGGGCGGATGACGGGCGCGACGGGAATTCCTGACGGTGAGAGACGGTCGGTCATACCGTGAAAATTAGTACCCCGCCGGACTTACCGGGCACAAAAAACCGCGAGATCGACGCTCTCGATACTCGCGGTTTCTCCCTACTCAGTACTCGTGTCTCAATACTGCGTCACCCGCCGATCACCGTCTCAACGCGCTCGTGATGCCGCCGATCCGTCAGCGGCAGCGGGAACTCCGCGACCGTCTCGACCTCGGTCTTGCTTCCGAGATACAGCGGTGTACGCTGATGCAACTCGCTTGGCTCGACATCGAGGATGCGCTTGTGGCCGTCGGTCGCGAGCCCACCGGCCTGCTCCGCAATGAACGCGAGCGGGTTCGCTTCATACAGCAATCGCAGTTTGCCACGGGGCGCCTTGGCATTGGCGGGGTAACAGAACACGCCACCGCCAAGCAAGTTGCGATGGAAGTCTGCGACGAGTGAGCCCACGTAGCGCACGTTCAATGGCTTCTGTTGGCCGTCCAGCCCACGATAGCGACGCATGAGCGCACGCGTCGGTTCTGGCCAGTCCTGCTCGTACGCATCGTTGACCGACAAATACCGTGCCCGCTCGGGAATGCGGATGTTCGGATGCGACAGCAGAAACTCGCCAATCGACGGATCGAGCGTGAAGCCATGCGCGCCCTGGCCGGTCGTGTACACCAGCATCGTGCTGGAACCGTAGATGACGTAGCCGGCCGCGACCTGACGACGCCCAGGCTGCAGCATGTCTTCCATCTCACCGCGCGACCCGCGTGTAATCTTCTTGTAGACCGAGAAGATCGTGCCGACCGGCACATTCACGTCGATGTTGCTCGAACCGTCGAGCGGATCAAAGAGCAACACATACTTGCCGGCGCGGAACCCTTCGGGGATGTGGATGATGTCGGGCTCTTCTTCCGATGCCATCGCACACAACCGTCCGCCGTGATCGAAGGCTTTGATGATGATCTCATTCGAGATCACGTCCAGCTTCTGCTGCAATTCGCCTTGCACATTCGTGTCGGACGTCGCGCCGAGAATGTCGGCGAGCCCCGCGCTGCGCACTTTGTTGGCGATCATTTTGCCGGCCAGCGCCATATCGTACAGGATCCCCGACAACTCACCCGTCGCTTCGGGGAACATGCGTTCCTGTTCGATGATGAAGCGTTCGATCGTAACGACGGATGTAGCGGTGTGCTTTACCACAGTCAGGCTCCTGGGAGCGGGAGATCCGGCGGTGTTATGAGCGGTGTGTTCAACAGGAGCTGACGCCCCCGCCGAACGTCCGGCACGGGAAGATCGAAATCGGTTTATCGAAATCGATTACTGACGCTGCGCAAAAAAGGTGGCGGCACCGAAATTATCTCGCTGGAAACTGACGATCGAGGGTCCGCTGAGGCAAGAGCTGTGTCCCGACTTCACGCGCTCAGGGTGGCAAGGTCCAGCGATCCGCCCGGGTGCGAACGGTGATCCGATCACCGTTTGTGGAGACCACAATGGATCCCTCCAGATCAGTCCGCAGCAACGGAACGGCTTGTTCGGCGAAATGCGCGAGCGTCTCGATCGACGGGTGCCCGTAGCGATTCCCCGCCCCGACGGAGACCACGCCGAGCCGTGGTCGAACGGCCGAGAGAAAGGGCAGCGACGAACTCGTCTTGCTGCCGTGGTGTCCGAGTTTGAGCACGTCAGCGTGCAGCAGCGCGGGATCCGTATGATCGAGGATCCAGCGCTCTTCATCGGCCTCGGCATCGCCGGTGAGGAGGAATGACACGCGCCCGTAACTGACCCGCAGCACCACGGACGTCTCGTTGGCGTTCTCCTGCGCGGCCGTCCACGTCGAGTCTGGGGCGAGCACGAGTACGTCTATCCCGTCAAGTGACCACTGATCACCGGGGTGCACCCGGTGCCACGTGGCGTGCGTGGCGCGAACCGCCTCGAGGGCACGGCGATATGCCTCGTTGCCAGTCACGAACGCCGGCTCCCACCATCGGGCCGGCGTCAGCGCGGTCAGGACGCTGGCCGCGCCGCCGACATGGTCGTCGTGTGCATGCGAGAGCACGAACATGGCCACGTCGCCGCCGATGCGGCGCAGATATGGCACGACGGTTCGCCGGCCGGCGTCTCCGCCATCCCATCGCCGCCCGGCGTCCATCACCAGCCATCGGCCCTTTGGTGTGCGTACGGCAAGTGCATCGCCTTGGCCCACGTCGATGACGTGAAGTTCGAGCATCCCACTCCCTCGCGAGAACGTGGGGGCCCAGATGCCAACCGTCAGCGCCGCCGCGGCCACCAGCAGGCCGGGCATCCAGCGTCGAGACGCGGTCGCTCTCACGAATGCGGCGGATGCGACGCCGGCGCAGACGGCGCCCAACGCAGTCGGTGCCACATGGAGCGAGGCGAACGGGACATCGGCGGCGCCGCGCGCGACGGCGTCCAGCAGTGCGAGCGGCGGGGCGGTCGCGTCTGCGATGAGGCCGGAGATCGCCGGCCACGGCGACAGCAGCAGCGCGAGAAACAGCGCCGGCTGCACGAACCCAACAATCGGTGCCGCCACGATGTTGGACAGCGGTGCGATGACGCTGACGCGCCCGAAGGTCCAGGCGATCAACGGCGCCGTGACGAGCGTGGCGACGGTACCGGTCACCAGCTCACGAACGAGAGCGTACCGCCAACCTTCAGCGCGCTGAAGCCACGACAAGGCCCTGCGGGACCAGCGGGGGCATCGGCGCCTCTCCGCGACCCGCAGTCGCCGCATGAGCGCTCGTGCGGCCACCAGTGCTGCCATGCCGCTGACACTGAGTTGCCATCCCAGATCGACGACGACGTCCGGCTGCACCGTCGGAATGACGGCGCCGAGCGCAAGCGCCGTCCACGGATGAGTGGGCCGCTGGAGATGCTCGGACAGCCCCACCACCACCAGCATCACGGCGCTACGGACGGCGGGCGGCGGCGCACCGAGTGCCGCGACGTAGAGCGTGATTACAACGGTCGCGATAGCGAAGGCGGTGGAGCGCGAGACGCGCAGTGCCCCGGCGAGCGTCAGCAATGCACCGGCAATGATGGCGACATGCAGCCCGGAGATAGACAGCATGTGGACCAGGCCGGCGTCGGCGAACGTATCTCGCAGCGATGGCGGGATGCCGTCCTGATCCGCAATGAGGAGCGCGCGCACCAGCGGTGCGTTGCGCCCGAAATCCCGATCGATGATTTCGCCCGTGCGTCCTCGGGCAGCACGTCGCCAGTCACGTCGCGGCCCGTTGTTCACACCGACGGTGGCCACAAGGGCCACCGGCACCAGTTCGGCGTCGACGCGGAGGCCGCGTTCGGTCGCGGTCGCCGCGCCGTGCAGCGCGACCCATTCGCCCGGAGCGGCAGTACCACGAGTGATGCGCGCGAGTACGGCGACACGACATCCGTCCGCTTGGCTCGCGACTTCGCCCCGTACGGTGACCGCGCGACCGCTGTTCGCCGCCACCCGCTCGTCGAAGACGGCGCGCAGCGTATCACCGGCAGTGAGTCGCGAGGCAAGCTGTCGCGTGCAGTGTGCGGCGTACTCGGCCGATGCGCGCGCGTGGATGACCCCTGCGGCGCTGAGCAGCGCGGCCGCGATCGCCACCCGGTAACGTACGGCGACCGCGGTCGAGCGCGTCGGCGCCGAGGCACGCGCAGACATATGCGTAGACGCGCTGGCCGCCGACGTGAGCGCCGAGCCGGCGCCAGCGATGACAGCGGCCACCCATGTCGGCAGCGTTTCGGCAGACAACGCGGTGCCGACGAACGCACCGACGATCCAACTCAGTGCCGCATGAATGAGCGGTGGCATCCGCCACGATGCGCAACGCGGCGATGACTTTCGTCACCGCCGCGTTGCACTGACCATCAATTCGTCGCCGACTTACGCGGCGCTGCCCGCCATCGGCAGTGGTGCGCGCTCTCGCTCGCGAACCGGCGTGCCGGTGAACGTCGCGCCGGTGGTTCCGGTCAACTCGACCATCAGGTAGTCGCCGATCTTCGCCGACGCCGCCGGCACCATCACGGTCTTGAAATCGCGCGATCGGGCCTGCAGCAATGTACCGTCACGCGCCACTTTTTCGACGAGTACTTCGACCTTCGCGCCCAAACGCATCAGATTCTGCTCGCGCGATATGCCTCGTACGGTCGCCATCAGCCGCTCAAAACGCTCCGACACGACGGCATCCGGCACGGCCCACTCGGCGGGCATTCGCGTCGCCGGCGTGCCTTCGCGCATCGAGAACTTGAACATGAACGCATCGTTGAAGCGCACCTCGCGGCACAACGACAACGTGTCCTCGAACTCTTCATCCGTTTCGCCAGGGAATCCAACGATGATGTCCGTCGTCAGCGCGAGGCCCGGAATCGCCGCGCGCAGCCGTTCGACGCAGGCGAGATAGTCTTCGCGCGAGTAGCGGCGCAGCATGCGCTTCAGCATCGCCGTCGAACCACTTTGCATCGGCAGGTGCACGTGTTCGCAGACCGTCGGGACGGTGGCCATCGCCTCGATGACGCGACCACTGAAGTCGTTCGGGTGCGGGCTCGTATAGCGCAGACGATGAATGCCGTCGACGGCACCAACCGCGCGCAGCAGGTCGGCGAAATCATACTGTCCGTCGTTGTACGAATTCACCGTCTGACCGAGCAGCACGACCTCGCTCAACCCCTGTGCGACCACGTCGCGCGTTTCGCGTACCACGTCATCGAGTTTGCGACTGCGCTCAGCGCCGCGTGTGTACGGCACGATGCAATACGTACAGCGATAGTTGCAGCCGCGCTGCACGGGGATCCACGCTTTGACGCCGTCGAAGCGTTTGGCGACGACGTCTTCGTAGTGTTCTTCAAGATCGAAGTCGGTGGCGGAGAACCGTTCGCCGTGGCGCGCACCATCGAGCAACTGCGGCAGCGCGCGATAGCCGTCGGGACCAACGACGAGCGAGACATGCTTCGCCTGCTCGAGCAGACGGGGGCCAAGGCGCTGCGCCATACACCCGGTGACGCCAACGATCGCGCCCGGCTTCATGTGGCGCTTCAGTTCACCGAGTCGCCCGATCACCCGCGTTTCCGCGTTCTCGCGAATCGCGCAGGTGTTAACGAGAATCACGTCCGCGCCATCGGGGCCGTCGATCTGCTCATACCCATGCGCGACCAGCGCGCCGTACATGAGCTCCGAATCGGCCACATTCATCTGGCAGCCGTAGGTCTCGATGTAGACCGTCGGTTTGGTCGTCATCAGGGACGGATCTGGACGCCGACGCCCAACATCCAGGCCGACTCCTTCACCGCGCCGCCGATGAGCGTGCGATTCGCGCGTTGCAGCGAGAAATCGATTGACCCGTTGTCCTGCGCGACGGGCAGCCCAAAACCGAATGAGAGTCGCGTCTCGTTCACGACGTTCGAGTTCACGCCGAACGGCAGCGAATTCCTGGCAAAGCCCGCCCGCAACAAGACCGGCACGTCGCGCATTTTCGGTCCTGCGGTCTCCGCACCCACATGCCAGTTGGTTCCGTCATGCGCCTGCACCGCCGCCGACCCAAGCGCATTCAGCCGGGACCACGTCTGCTTGTCGACCCCCAAGGCGAACGTTGAACCGGGAATGCCATCGTACCGGAGACCGACGCCCATGCGATCCGGCACGTTGGCGTTGGTTTTGACGGTATCCGCGACGCGTGAATTCATACCACCGCCTTTGCGATACGACGCCATCGCGGCGAGGCCCTTGCGAAGGCGCCACTCGCCGCCCACGGACAAGGCGGTGCCGAAGTACACCGCGCGCGACGAGTCATTGACACTGCCGAACTTGGTCGTGTCATCGAACACGCGCGAAATTGCGACGAGGTGATCGCCAGTAAACAGATGCCCTGCTGCGCCAACGCTGAACTTCTCATTGATGCGCCAGCCGACCGCGGCGCGCAGATCACCGATCGCGCCACGCACATCGGTACGGTCCGTGGTCGTCGCGGTCGATCCGGAAATCGACGCGTTGCCGCGGGTTACGGTGGAGTAACTGCGATCAAGGAAGGTCGACGCACTGATGGCGACGCCGAGGTCGTGCGGCAACGGAAAGGCGACCATCACGAGCGGCACGCGCTGCGCGGTGGTCTTCTCCTGCACGGCACCGAATCGCAGGGTGCGGAATTCCGGTTCGGTCTGCGCCGTCATGAAGGTGCGCGACAGACCACCCAGCACCGCCGGGTTGATGGGGCTCATCAGATCGAACTCACCGAAGGCGCCCGCCGTCGCGGCCGCACGTGTACTGGTGCCACCGACGGGATAACCGAAGCCGAGCGCGCTCAGGGTTCCCTGTGCCGCAAGCGGCTGGGCACCGAGAAGGCACAGCGCGATCGCGCTCGTTACGAGACCAGCAGGTTGACGCATCACGGGATCGCCGACTCGGAACGCGGTTGGTAGGTGATGCGAAGGCGCGGACGGAGTCCCGCGGCGGCCTTGCTGTTGAAGAATCGAAGTTCGGCCGGTTGCGCACCTTCGTCGCTGATGCGGAACGCGACCGCGCGCGGCACATCCGCCGGCAGCGACCTCCAGGAGCGTGCAAGCGCGAGGATGTTCAACGCGCGCTGCCCGCTGTCACGTGGAACGAGTCGCGTGGAATCGAGCGCGGCGAAGCCACCATCGGCAGACAGATCGAGAATGCGTCGCAAATCCGTGACCGCTGACGTGGTCGTCGGCACCAGGGGCAGCACGCCGACCGAATCCGACACATTGCCGAACTTCGACGGGCGCTGCGTGATGATCACCTCGGCGCGCACGATGGTGCTGGAGTCACTGATGAATCTCGGCAACGCGAAGCGCAGATATGACCGATACGCCGGATAGCCACCAACGATCAGCGTGGTGGCCTCCGGCGGCGGGGATCCCTTGTCGACCAGCGAATAGACTTGGTAGGCAAGATTGACATCCGTCGTCGCGACGTCAAACGTTGTGGTTGGACGGAACGTGAGGGGCATGTACGTCGTGTCCGTGCTCGGATCAAAGCGGACATACGGCAGACCCGCACCGGACCGAAAGGCCAGAATGCGCAGCTGGCCGTTGCCGCCCGTGATACGCAGGCCGACGCGGAGTCGCGACCCACTGGCGATCTTCGCCGCCAGCACCGTTTTGGAGAGCGGGATGCGCAGGGTGTCTCCGGCGGCCTTCGGCACGACCGACACGGATCCGAGTTTGCGGTCCGCGCGGAACAGCGACTTCACGACGACCGACGACGAATCGTTCTTCGTCGTATCGACGTCGAACGCTTCGACGGTGACGGCGGTCGCGCCGAGTGCGCCCGCCGTGTCGAGCGCGAGCGTGAGCACCACCGAATCGACCGCGGTGATGCTCTCACTCGTGGTCCCTTTGTTCGGCTGGTATGACGTCGGCAGCACGTCGAAGCGAATGACGCCGCGCGTCACGAGTGTGTCGCCACGAGTGGCCAGCAGCAGCGCACTCGACAGCCCAAGCTCCGGAAAGCCGGGCAGTGTCGAGTCGATTGTCACCGCATCGATGATCGTATCGCGGAACGCCAGCGGCTTCGACGGACAGAGCGACGGACAGGCGTCGCCGCCTTTAAAGTCTTCGGTACAGGCCGCCACGCCGACGGCGATGGCGATCGCCATCAGCACGGCGACTGGCGTTCGCGCGAGGCGTCCAAATATTCGTCTGACGTGGGTCACGGCGGATGTAAAGGGGAAACGCTCAGGCATTCTCGAGCGAGGCAGGCGTAAACGGTGCAGGAAGCAAGTCCGCCAATGACCAGCGCGAAGCGCGCCCGTCCGGCGAAATCGCGATAATGTCCAGATGCGGCGCGAACTCGACGAGCGCCTGACGACAGATGCCACAGGGCGGTGTGGGATCGTGCGCCGCCGACGTAATCACGACACGCGAAAAACGCCGTGCCCCAGCAGTGATCGCCGCACCGAGTGCGACGCGCTCCGCACACGTACCGGCCGGATAGGACGCGTTTTCAACGTTGCATCCGCTAAAGACACGACCATCATCCGCCACGAGCGCGGCCCCAACCGGAAATTTCGAGTACGGGCACCACGCATGTTCACGCGCCGCGTCAGCGGCCGCACGCAGTGCGATCAACTCCGGGGACAGCGACACTGACGAGTCGCCCGCCACTGAGCTGGCGGCGTTGCGTGCTCCAGCAGCACTCATGCGTGCAGCAGCCCCGGCAGAAAAGAGGTCCCGCGACCGCGCCACGAGGCGCCGAACCAGTCGGCGATCGTTGCCCCGAGATCGGAGAACGTGTCGCGTTCACCAAGCGGTCCTCCGCGCACGCGCGCGCCCGCGACGATCACCGGCACACGCTCTCGCGCGTGGTCAGTGGACGGCGTGGTCGGATCGTTGCCGTGGTCGGCCGTGATGAACAGCAAGTCGTTCTCCCGCATGGCGGCGAGCAAGGTGGGCAGGACGCGATCGAAGGCCTCGAGGCAGCCCTTAAAACCGGGGACATCGTTCCGATGCCCGAATAGCTGGTCGAAATCTACCAGATTCGCAAAGCAGAACCCACGAGTTTGGCCATTCAACCATGCCAAGATGGCCTCAACCCCGTCAGCGTTGTCTACGGTGTGCCGAGAAGTGATGGCGCGACCGGCAAAAAGATCATCCACCTTGCCGACTCCGACCCGCGGGACCCCCAATTCGGCCAACACGTCGAGCACGGTCATCCCGGGCGGTTGGATGGAGTAATCCCGGCGATTGGCGGTACGCCTCCAGTCGCCAGGAGTTCCCCTGAACGGCCGGGCGATCACCCTGGAGACATCGTGCGGCACCACCAGTTGCTGCCGGGCGATCTCGCAGCCCCGATAGAGCTCTTGGAGCGGGATCCAGTCCTCGTGGGCCGCGATCTGAAAGACTGAATCGGCCGAGGTGTACACGATCCAGGATCCGGTCCGCTGCTGTTCCTCGGCGAAATCAGCGATCACCGCGGTGCCGCTGGCGACGGTATTGGCGATGACAGCGCGCCCAGTCGCAGCGCTAAAGGCGGCCAGCACCTCAGGCGGAAAACCGCGCGGATAAGTCGGGAACGGAGTCTCGAGGTGCAGGCCGGCAATTTCCCAGTGCCCCGTCGTCGAGTCCTTGCCGGAGGACCGTGGCAGCATCGTCCCCCAAGCACCGGTCGCGTCATCAACCGGCCCGACGCCCTCGACCACGGACAGGTTCCCCAGCCCAAGTCGCGCCATGTTCGGCATGTGCAGTCCGCCGACGGCTCGGGCGACGTTCCCGATGGTGTCGCTGCCATCATCGCCATACGCGCTGGTATCTGGCGCGGCACCACAGCCGACGCCATCGAGGACGACGATCAGCGCCCGACGATCTGCTGTGGCATCACGGTAATCCGTGGCCTCTGCCGTAACGCGTTCAGTCGACATGAAATTCGAAAGAGGAAGCGTGGTAGATCCGGTCGGCGCGGAGCCTGAGACCGACCAGCAGTTCGTACGGCGACAGCCCAGCGCGCGCAGCCACGTCGTCGGTCGACAGCAGCGTATTCCCGTCGCGCCCGATCAGTGTCGCGACGTCACCAATCGCACAGCGCGATCCGAGCGCGGTGACATCAACCATCGTCATGTCCATCGTCACCGTCCCCACGACCGGTACGCGATGACCGTGGATGAGGACCTCGCCCCGATTGGACAGTGCGCGCCGGTATCCATCCGCATAGCCGATTGAGAGTGTCGCGATGTGCCGTGTATCGGGGGCGCGCCAGCTCGCGCCGTAGCTTACCGTCTCTCCGGTGTGTACGTCGCGGAGATCAACAACCGCCGCGCGCACGTGCACCACGTGCTCGAGTGCTAGGGCCGGCGTGATTGCGGCGCCGTACAACCCGATGCCCGGGCGCACGAGATGTGCGGGCGACGCGCCACGCATCGCGCCACGCATCGCGCCACGCATCGCGCCACGCATCGCGCCACGCATCGCGCCACGCATCGCGCCACGCATCGCGATCGCCGCGCTGTTATCCGAGTGCAGAAGCGTGTCGGCCGACACGGCGTCGCCGAGCACACGAAGTGCCGCCGCAAACCGCACATCCTGTTCCGCGCGCGCTCCGTCGTCGACCTCGGCCGAATGAAAGTGCGTGAAGATCCCTTCCGGCGGGTGTGCGCGCAGCACGTCAATGAGGCGCGCGACATCGTCCCATCGCGCACCGGCGCGCGACATCCCGGTATCAATGGAGAGGTGCCACGGGCCCCCACCGTACGCGCTCCACTGCACGATGTCATCGGCCCGATGCAGCGCCGGCCGAACATCGAGAGCGTACGCATCGGGCAACTCGGCCGGCGCGAGCGGTGTCGTGCAGAGGATGTGCGAGGTGCATCCCGCGTCGCGCAAGGTCGCCGCTTCATCGAGCGTCGCCACGCCGAACGCCCACGGCGCTTCGGCGTTGGCCGACACGGGCTCGTCGATGAACGTGCCGCCAAGTGCACGGGCGGTCGGCAGCATGCCGACACCGTAGGCATCAGCCTTCACCATCGCCACAATCGGCACACCCGCCCGTTCACGCAGACGTCGCGCATTCCGCCGCAACGCGCCGAGATCCACGTCGATCCAGGCACGGCGCAACGCGTGATCACGACGGCCAGGATCACGGTCGGGATATATTGGCTCCGAGGGGACGAAGGACTGTTGCATCCACCAAATCAATACCCGCGCACGGTCGGCGCGAAAGGATCGAACCCGACATGTCGATGGAACCGGTGCCCGATGCGGTGCCCGATGCGGTGCCCGATGCGGTGCCCGATGCGGTGCCCGATGCGGTGCCCGATGTGGTGCCCGATGCGGTGCCCGATGCGGTGCCCGATGCGGTGCCCGATGCGGCGCACAGCCCTGCCCCGCGCTCGCTGGACGACGCACTCGCGGTGATGCGTGACCTGCGGGTTCGATGCGATTGGGATCGGGCGCAGACGCATCAGTCACTGCGACCGTATCTGATCGAGGAGGCGCACGAAGTCGATGACGCCATCGCACAAGGCGATGACGGCGTGCTGCGCGACGAACTCGGCGACCTGCTGTTGCAGGTGCTGTTTCATTCGGTGGTGGCCGAGGGACGCGGCGCATTCGGTCCGCAGGATGTCGCCGGCGCCCTCGTGTTGAAAATGCACGCGAGGCATCCGCACTTATACGGCGACGGGGTCAAGCGGCCGTGGGAAGCCATGAAAGCCGAGAAGACCAAACGGTCATCGCTTGAGGAGGGCCTGCCGGTAGGGCTGCCGTCGCTGCACCGTGCGCACCGGCTGCAGGACCGCGCGGCCGGTGTGGGCTTCGATTGGCCTGACGCACGCGGACCATTGGCGAAAGTGCGCGAGGAGATCGAAGAGGTTGCGGAAATGCTCGACGAGCACGGTGCTGTTCGTGATCTCGGCGCACTGGAATCCGAACTCGGCGACCTGCTTTTTGCGGTAGTGAATCTGTGCCGCAAGACCGGCGTACACGGCGCACTCGCGCTGGATCGTACCAACGCGAAGTTCGTGCGACGCTACGCGGCGATGGAGGAATTAGCGACGGCCGAGGGGAAGACGCTCACGACGCTCTCGCTTGACGAGCAGGACGGGTACTGGGATCGAGTAAAGAGACAAGAGTAGGGAGTAAGGAGAAACCGCGAGTAAACAGTCCGCAGTCTCTGTACTCGCTGTTTCTTAGTACTCGCTACCCCGTACTCTCTACTCGACTCAGGGACTGAGTCGTCCCATCAGTCGCGGGAAGGCGATCACTTCGCGGATGTGCTCGATGCCGGCGATCCACGCGATCGTACGCTCGAGACCCAAGCCAAAGCCCGAGTGCACGAAGGTGCCGTACTTACGCAGATCCAGGTACCAGCCGTAGGCCTCGACGGGGAGCCCTTCATGTGTAAGTCGTGCGAGAATTTTGTCGTAGTCATCTTCGCGCTGTGAGCCGCCGATGATTTCGCCACGGCCTTCGGGGGCGAGCAGGTCCGAGCAGAGCACCGTCCGCGGATCGGCCGGGTTCTCCTTCATGTAGAACGCCTTCGCTTCCTTCGGATAGTTCATGACGAAGACCGGGCGTTGGTACTCGTCGACGATCAGCGCTTCATCCGGCGCGCCGAGGTCATCGCCCCACTGCGCGTCACTGCCTTTCGACTGCACGAAGGCGATCGCGTCGGTGTAATTGAGGCGCATGAATGGCTGCGCAACGCAGTCGAGCTTTCTCGTGTCGCGCTCGAGGACCTTGAGCTCCTCCTGACGACGATCGAGCACGCGTTCGACGAGCGCGCGCACGAACTCTTCCTGCAGATTCATGTTGTCGTTCTGATCGTACCACGCCATCTCAGGCTCGATCATCCAGAACTCGGTCAGATGGCGACGCGTCTTCGACTTTTCGGCGCGAAACGTCGGCCCAAACGTGTAGATGCGACCGAGCGCGGCGGCCAAGGCCTCTCCGTACAGCTGACCCGTCTGCGCGAGATACGCGGTGCCTTCTTCAAAGTACTCCGTGCTGAACAGGCCCGCGCGTTCGCCGATCGCCGCCGTGAGAATCGGCGTGTCGCAGCGGATAAAATCCCGCGCGTAGAAGAAGTCATGCGCGGCCTGTTCGATCTCGTGCCGAATGCGCATGATCGCCACCTGCCGCTGGCTGCGCAGCCAGAAGTGGCGATTGTCGAGCAGGAAGTCGACGCCGTGTTCCTTTGGCTGAATTGGATAGTCGGTCGGGCTCGTGCCGATGACGGTCAGAGACTGCACGCCCATCTCGAATCCGCCGGGCGCGCGGACGTCGGCGCGCACCTCCCCGGTCAGGGCGATCGAGGTTTCCTGCGTCAGCGTCGCGAACGCGTCCCACGAGTCCTCAGGCACTTCGGATTTCACGAGCACGGCTTGCAGCACCCCGGTGCCATCGCGTGCAACGACGAAAGCCACCTTGCCCTTGGAACGCAGGTGGGTGACCCACGCACGGATGGTAACCACCGTGCCAACGTGGGTGCCGAGGTCGGCGATACGGACGGACGAGGAATTCATAGAGGCGCGTGTCTGAGGGGAACGGGAGAGGCAAGCTATGGGTGCCGCGCAGTGAGTTCAACGTTGCTTTGCCATACAAAGTCCTTGCCAATCTACCGCTCTTTGAACAGACTCCGTCGCATGGATACTCTTCCGTCACTGGGCGGCCGCGCCGAGGCCGATCTGGCGTTCGTGCGCGATGTGCTCGCGAAGAGCGAAACGTTCAGCGCGGTCCCCGGCGCTGGCGGGGTCCTCATGGGAGCGTCGGCTTTGGTTGCCGCAGCGTTCGCGGCACAACAATCCTCGCAGGAGGCCTGGCTCGCGGTTTGGTTGGTGGACGCTGTTGTCGCGATTGGACTGGGCGCCGTCACGCTCGTCCGCAAGGCGCGCCGCGCGGGACAGCCACTCTCCGCGTCTCCGGTGCGACGCTTTGCGCTCGGGCTCCTGCCGCCGATCGTGGTCGGTGCGATGCTGACGGTTGGTGCGATACGCGCGAATGCTTGGACGTTGTTGCCCTCGATCTGGCTGTGCTGTTACGGCATCGGCGTACTCGGCGCCGGCGCCGTCTCATCGGTGAACATCGTGCCGGCACTCGGCGCCACGTTCGTGCTCCTCGGCGCGCTCGCGCTTGCCACCCCGTCGGCACTGGGCACTGCCTGGCTCGCCATTGGTTTCGGCGGAGCGCACATCATTTCTGGCGTGATCATACTGCGCCGACACGGAGGCTGAGCATGGCGGCACGTCCACGGAAGACAGCTTACGACACGTCGCATCCGCCATCGGCCCCGAATGTAGAGTCGACACCTCGTCCACTCGAGGCGATCGCGGGGAGCGCCGTGAATACGGTTCCCGCACTCGATGCCATTATTCACGAGCGAGCACGCTTGGCGATCGTGACAGCACTGGCAAGCGGCGCGATCCGCTCACACACCGAGTTGCGGGATCTGCTGCAGCTGTCCGACGGCAACCTGAGTGTGCACGCGCGAAAGCTCGAGGATGCAGGCTACGTGCACTGCACCAAGGAATTCGCCGGTCGTACGCCGCGCACGACCTATCGTCTCACACCAGCGGGACGACGGGCATTCGACCGATACCTATCGCATCTCGAGCATCTGGTCACCGCCATGAAGCAGCGTTGACGCGCGCGATCATGGCTGAAGCTACCCGACGCGAAACAACTCTAACGCCCGCGCGTATCCGGCGTTAAGTGCGAGCCGAATCGGACTGTTCCGCGCACTTGCAAGTTCCGGATCGTGGTGCAGCATCCGTTCGGCCATCACCCGTGCGCGTTCGTTCAATAGCTCGTCACGAATCGGATCGGCGACACGGAAGGCCGGCAGTCCGTGCTGTTTCGCGCCAAACAGATCGCCCATGCCACGCAACTGGAGGTCCGCTTTCGCAATCGCGAAGCCATCCTCGGTCTCCGTGAACATCGCGAGCCGTTCGGCCGCGTCGGCACCAACATCGCCCAGCAGAATGCAATATGACTGCGCCGCGCCGCGGCCGACGCGACCGCGCAGCTGATGCAGCTGTGACAGACCGAACCGCTCCGGATGTTCGATGATCATCACTGTCGCATTCGCGACATCGATGCCGACCTCAATGACGGTCGTGGCGACCAGCACGTCGACATCACCGTCTCGAAATTTCCGCATGGTCTCGTCACGCTCGTCGGTCGGCAGTCGACCATGCAGCAGCGCAACACGCCGGTGTGCGAACGGTCCAACGGTCAGCTCCTCGAACATCGAACTGGCGGCTTTGAGGTCGATCTTTTCCGATGTCGCGATCAGCGGATAGACGATGTACACCTGTCGTCCCGCGTCGAGTTCGTGATTTGCGAACTCCATCACTTTGTGGCGCGCGGATTCCGGTCGGTGCACGGTCGTGATCGGCTGACGTCCAGGGGGGCGCTCGTCGAGTACGCTCACGTCAAGATCGCCATACAGCGTCAACGCGAGCGAGCGCGGAATCGGCGTGGCGCTCATCAACAACACGTCGGGATCTGTCCCCTTCTCGCCCAACGTCGCGCGCTGTTCTACGCCAAACCGATGCTGCTCATCGATGATCACGAGGCCGAGATCGCCGAAGGTCACCTGCTGTTGCAGGAGCGCGTGCGTGCCGATCGCAAGCACAGGCTCGTCCGATACCAGTCGCGTCAGCGCGCTGCGGCGGTCCTTCGCGCCGAGCCGTCCCGTCAGCAGCACCGGCGTGATGCCCAGCGGCGCGAGTAGCGCCGATACGGTTCTCGCGTGTTGCTCGGCGAGCAGTTCGGTTGGCGCCATGAGCGCGACCTGTTTGTTGTTCTCCATCGCGAGCAACGCGGCGAACAGGCCGACGACCGTCTTGCCACTGCCAACGTCGCCCTGCAGCAGGCGGTGCATGCGGCGCGGGCTGCCCATGTCGACGACGATCTCGCGGATCGCACGGATCTGCGCGCCGGTCAGCGTGAATGGCAGCACGCCCCGCAGCTTCGACGTCAGTTGTCGCTTGTTGACGAAGGCGGTGCCGCCGCGCGATGCGCGGGCCAGTTGATTCGCACGACGATGCAGCAACTGCACGTACAGCAATTCTTCGAAAGCGAGTCGCGCACGCCCGGCTAGCGCTTCGGCAACCGACGTCGGCCGGTGGACCATGCGCAACGCGTCACGCAACGGCGGCACCGCTGCTTCTTGGAGGATCTCCTCCGGCAGCACTTCATGCACCAGCGGCAGGAGCGCGTCGAGATGCTGCTGCACCAATGCGCGCAGGACGCGGACCGACAAGCCTTCCGTGCTCGAATACACGGCGAGCACGCGACCTTCGCCCGTACCCTCTTCTTCCGCTCCGAGGTTGACGAACTCGCGAGGCTGGAGGCGTCGTCCGTGAAAGAACCGGACCGCGCCGGTGCACAACAGCCAGTCGCCGGTATTGATCGTACGGTCGAGAAACGGCTGACCCGGCCACGCGATCTCCAACATGCCGCTCGCGTCCTGCAAAACGGCCTGAAACACGCGCAGTCCTTTGCGAGTCGGCAGCACGCCCTTGGCAATCACCTTGCCGAGGACGGTGACATCGCTGCCGATGTTGGCGCGCGACATTGGCGTCACCGTCGTTGCGTCTTCGTACCGGTGCGGTACGTGGCGCAACAGATCGCCAGCAACAGTGATGCCCAGTCGTGCGAGCATTTCGCCGCGCACTGGTCCGACACCCTTGAGATACGTGACGGGTGTATCGAGCGTCAGCGTCGGCGTCGGCCGTGCCGGAGGACGACGACGCGGATCGCGGTCATCAGGGCGATTGCCCGAAGCCCCCGTTCCGCTCGTCAGCGGCGTCACTGCTCCACCAACGCCCGCGCGTACTCGGCAGCGTCGAACACTTCGAGATCGCCGATCTGCTCGCCGAGTCCGACGAACTTGATGGGCACGTTCAGTGCTTCATGTACGGCGACGACGATGCCACCCTTCGCGGTGCCATCGAGTTTTGTCACCACGATGCCGGAGACGGCGACGGAGGCCGAGAACGTGCGCGCCTGCGATAGCGCATTCTGGCCGATCGTCCCATCGAGCACGAGCAAGACTTCGTGCGGCGCGTCGGGAAGTCGTTTGGTGATCACACGGTTGATCTTGCGCAACTCCGTCATCAGATCGTCACTCGTATGCAATCGTCCGGCCGTATCGACAATCACGATGTCGCATGCCCGTGTGATACCGGCGTCGATCGCGTCAAATGCGACAGACGCCGGGTCCGATCCGGGCGCGCCGCCAACGAACTCGACGCCTGAACGATCCGCCCACACGCGCAATTGATCGATGGCACCTGCGCGGAAGGTGTCGGCGGCGCCGAGCAACACTTTCTTGCCCTGCTTTTTGAACTCGGCGGTCAGCTTGCCGATGAACGTCGTCTTCCCCGCCCCGTTTACGCCGATCACCAGGATCACGGTCGGTCCCGACGCGGCCATATGCAGGGCCGGATCGGCGTTCCCGCTGCGCAGTGCCGCCTCGACTCCGTTGGCGAGTGCATCGCGAAACTCGGACTCCGTCTTGACCTCGCCTCGCTTGGCGAGCCGCTCGACTTCGGCCACCAACGCGAGCGACGTCGGCACGCCGAAATCAGATTCGATCAGCAGTGTTTCAAGCGCCTCGAGCGAGCCCTGATCGACCCCGCCGCGCAGCAATACGCCGAAGTCGGTGCGCACGACATCTTTGACACGCTGCCAGAGCGAGCGCTTCGGGACGTCGTCCTTCTTGCGAAACAATCGGGACATGTTTGAGTAGCGAGTATTGAGTCGCGAGTCGGGAGACGAACGGCGGGGAGTCGGGAGACGAGTCGGGAGACGAGTCGGGAGATGCGAGATGCTGCTAGCGCAGTCCGGCTACGCGGCGTCCGATCCACTCGAAGCATAGTAGCAGCAGGACGGCGACGAACGGCCACCAGGCGTCGGAGAGTCGCGGCGCGTCGGTGGTGGACCGCGTTCCGCGTGCGGCGCTCGTCTCGCGGACCGTTGGTGCGCGCGGGATCCATTCTCGCGATGCGTTGACGACCAGTACGGCCGCGCCGCCAGTGGTTCGCACGTCGTACACTCCGGATGCCAGCGATGGGGTCGTGGATTCCACGCCGCCTGCTGCGAACCGGATTGGTACGGTGTCACTCGCAGCACCGTTGGCACCACCGCCCGTCGTTGCGCTGCGACGCGACACGATCGCGATCACCACCGAGTCAGTTCCACCACGACGCCAGTGAACGGGCTCGCCACTGCGCATCCACGATGAGGCTGGGCGCGCCGAGCGTTGATCGCCTCGGCCAACAACAAGCCAGTCGAAGATCGTGCCCCAGAGCGCCGCGAAGGCCTCACCGCTTCGGCCTCCGCGCATGGCCCAGCCGGCATACCCTGAGCCCGACACGATCAGCGTGCGCATCCCGGCATCCTCTCGTGCGACAATCGCCGGTACGGCCTGACCGTTCTTGCCAAGCTTCGCTTCGAGCACGGTCGTGCCGTTCACGCTGCGAGGCACACCGGCAAGCGTGAGTGGAGGCAGACTGTCCCACGGGAGTCCCGAGAGCGATCCGGAGAGCGGCGACACCGGGGCGCCGCTCGCGTACCACTCGGCGGCGCGCGTTGACTCGCCGGCGCGCGCGAGGGCGGTCGGCGGGGCCGGCACCCAGAGAGCGCGCGCGCGGCGCATCGCTCCAAGAGTTTTCGGTGCCCATGAGGTATCACCGTGGACGATCAGCATTCCCGCGGCCGCCGCGCGGGCACGCACCTCCTCTTCCTTGATCGGCGCAAACGAGCCTTCCTCGCGCCAGACGCCGGGCGCGATGCGAAGGTATGCGCGCGTTGGCAACGACAGTGCGCCCCGCAAGACGACGAGTACCTCGCGCACATCAAGATCCGGCGCCGTCGACACGAACACCGCGGGCGGACGGTCACCGATCTCGATCGCGGCGCTCAGCGTATCGTTGCGTGGCTCGACATCGCCGGCAACATGGAGCACGGCCTGCACGATTGCCGTCTTGGCCCCGCGTGGAATCGGCAGCGCCAACGTCACGCGCGTGGTCGCAAACGCGGCCAGTGTTGGAACCGGCACAGTGCCGACGGCGGACCCGTCGAGCGTCAACTGCATGGTGCCATCCGTCGATCCGGCCGCCCCGCTCGCGATCAGCGCGGCAACTTGCAGCGTGTCGCCGGCTGTTGCCGAGGAGGGCACGGTAAGGTCGGCGATCGCTGCATCGCGACGCGGTGCTTGCTTCGGAATTCGCACGCTCGATCCCGCCGGCGCGTCGCCGAGTGCTTCTGCATCATCGATTTCGCCATCCGTCACCAGCAGCAACGGACGTCCCAACGCGGCGGCGCGATCGACGGCGCCACGTATGCGCGACGCCCGATCGTTCGGCGTCAACCGTGCGAGGTCGCCTCGACTGACGTCTCGCAGCGAGTCACCGAGCAGCACCACCGCGTTACTGCCATTCGCCGCGGACTGCCAAGTTGTCCGCAACGCTCGCACAGCGGTCGAATCATCGCCGTGTGCGCGTCGCCAACTCGCTGAGGCATCAATCGCGACCAGCGGCGCCGCAGGACTCGGCGGCGCCGACGGCGCACCAACGAGCAGCGCAGCGACAAGCATGACGGCCACGAAACGGACGAGCGCGAGGAGCGTAACGCGTCCGCGCTGTCCCGGCGTCGCAGAACGCGCATAGGCCAGCCAGGCCACAACTAGGCCCAACGCGATCGCGATCGACCAGCGAATCACCGTTGCGTCAGCGAGAGTTCAGCGGACACCCGAGACGTCTTCGGCTTTCGCGTCGGCGCGGCGGCGACTATTCGTCGCCCACATGACGCGCGGCATCCCCACGCACGCCTACACCGATCTGTGCCACAAACGGCGACCCGACAACGCTGTCGAGTCGGGCAAACAAGCGGAACTTGAGCTCGGTGAACGCCGATCGTGCCGCGACGGCCATTGGCTCACCGGTCATGTTCTTGAGCGCCGTCTTCGGATCCTTGTGCACGCCGCCGACCAGTACCTCGAAATGCAAATGCGGCGCCGTCGCGAGTCCCGACGCACCAACCCGTCCGATCGTACTGGAGATCTTCACTGGCGCGCCGGCACGAATGCCCGCACCAAAGCTCTGCAGATGCCCGTAACGCGTCACGAGCCCATTGCGATGACGGATTTCCACCATCCGGCCGTAGCCACCACGCCATCCGGCGTAGATCACCGTTCCGTCGCCGATCGCACGAACGGGCGTCCCTGCGGAGGCCGCGTAGTCGGTGCCTTGATGCGAGCGCCAGATACCGAGAATCGGATGCAACCGTCGACCGAAGCCGCTCGAGATGCGACGGAACGCGAGTGGCGCGCGCAGGAACGCCGCACGCATCGATTTGCCTTCACCATCGAAATACTGTACGCGTCCTTCGATCTGCGTGTCGCCCGCCGATGCCATGTTGGCGAATCGAACGGCCTCGACACGGCGACCATCGACCGTCAGGCGCGCGGCGAGAATGTTGCCGGGGCGCACGACGCCATTCGGCGCGCGCAGACGCTCGACGAGCACGCGAACACTGTCCCCCTTCTGGAGATCGCGACTGAGGTCGACGCGGTATTCGAGAATATCAGCGAGCGCGTAGGCCACTTCATCGCGCTTCGCGCCGGGAAAGGCGGCCGCACCCTGCTCAATCGCCGCCGTCAACGTGCTCGTGATGATGCCGCCGACCGCGACGGTGTCCGTCGTCCATGCCAGCTTTTCTTCGTTCTCGGTCCAGATGGTCGCCGAACGACGCAGGTGGATCAGGCGGTCGATCGCGAGTTGAAACGTGATCTCGGACGGCGATGAGTCCGCGTTTGCACGCGTGGTGATCATCGTGCCCGCGCGCACCCTTCTGGCATTAAACGAGGCGGCTGACTTGAGCGCCTTCGCCGCGTCCTCACGAGGGACGCCCGCACGTTCGAGGACGGCCAGCAACGGCTCACCCCTCCGGAGCGTGTCGACGCGTATTCTCCAAAGAGGGCCAATAGAAGCGCGAGACCTCGCGTCGAGTACACTCGCCGCGGGGTGATCGGGGACTGGTCGTCCGAGTGTAATCGCAGTCACCCCTGCCGCAACAGCGATCGCGGCGAAGAGCAGCCTGAGAAGCGCCCGCTTCAATCCATCTGTCTCCGTATGAACGTCGGGATTTCCATGTCATCAAGCTCACTGCTGGAGGACGGTCCCGACGGCGTGGGCGTACGCGGCGCGCGCGGTGCTGCGCCTTCCCACGCTGGACGAGCAGGTGCCGTTGCCGGACGCGGCGCGACGGGACGATCGCGAGTCGGGAACGGCAGCACGGATGGCTGCGACGTCGCGGCCGACTGGTTCACACCCGAATGAGGCTGGTGGCTCCCGCCATGCGTGCCAGCATGCGAGCCGCCGAATGGCTGATGTCCCGTCTGGCGCGTTGATCCGCTCGACGCATTGCCGTAGGCGCCGCCATGCCCGAGACCACCCTGCACCACGCGATCAAAACCCGTTGCGATGACCGTGACGCGAATTTCACCCATCATCGCCGGCTCATGCACCGCGCCGAAGATGATTTCGGCGTCGTCGCCCACGGCGTCGTGCACAATGTCGTTGATCTGATGCACTTCACCGAGCGTGAGGTCTTCACCGCCCGTGATGTTGACCAGCACGCCGGTGGCGCCGGAGATGGACACGTTGTCGAGGAGCGGCGAAGCGATCGCCTGTTGCGCCGCTTCCATTGCGCGATTGTCACCGCGACCGATCCCGGTGCCCATCAGCGCGGAGCCGCCGTTCTGCATGACCGTGCGCACGTCCGCAAAGTCGACGTTGACCAGGCCCGTCTCACTGATAAGGACCGAGATACCCTGCGTCGCATGCAGCAGGACTTCGTCGGCCTTCTTGAGCGATTCGTGGAACGGGATCCCCTTTCCGACGACGGCCAGCAAGCGCTCGTTCGGCACGATGATCATCGTGTCGACGTGCTTGCGCATCTCCGAGATCCCTTCTTCGGCCTGCCGCATACGCTTGCGCCCTTCGAACAGAAACGGCCGCGTCACGATGCCGACGGTCAGTGCACCCGCTTCTCGCGCCAGCTGGCAGATGACCGGAGCCGCGCCCGTGCCCGTTCCACCACCCATGCCGCACGTTACGAACACGAGGTCGGCGTTCCCGAGGACACGCTTGGCGTCTTCTCGATTCTCTTCGATCGCCTGTCGCCCGATCTCCGGGCGCGCGCCGGCACCAAGGCCTCGCGTGAGCTTCTTGCCGATTTGAATCTTGACGTCCGCCTTCGAATTCAGGAGCGCCTGTGCGTCCGTGTTCACCGAGATGAACTCGACGCCTTCGAGGTGTTCCTCGATCATGCGGTTGACGGCATTACCGCCACCGCCGCCGACGCCCACGACCTTCATCCGGGCGTTCTGCGTGGCGCTCTCTTCGAACTCGAAGGTCATCCGGGGTAGCTCCATACAGGGCTGGGCGGGCGCAGGGTGGAGGCCAAGCAGCCCGGCGGACCGGGCGTGCCACAATCGTTGTGAGCGGCGAACACCGCCGGCTTCGACGGTCCGCGCGGGCTGGAGACTTCGCCATCACTGACGGGCGTAGAATACACTTTCGCCCTGCGAGCGCAACCCGTGAAATGCAATGGAGTTGGCCGAATCCCTCAGCGCCGCGCGCCGTCCAAATTTATCCACAAATCCGGCGTGGGCGAACGTGTGTGACATCACCTCGCGGGCACCGGCGGCATGTGCGCGACAGACGGGACCTCCTCCCGACAGACTACCGCGTCACCACCACCGCCATTCGCACGACCTCGAAATCGCTGCCGCGGAGCGCCTTCAGCGAATTCAACTCCGCGTCGTTCCAGCGCGCATCGGCGGTGCCGGACACGTACCAATCGCTGCCGTTGTCCGCCACGATCAGCCCGTACTTCTTGAGCGCCCGAAGAATGACCTGCGCGCTGGCGGGATAGCTGCTGATGTTCACGCTGGCCTTGAGTCGCACGCGCATGCCCATCGGTGGCCGCAACGCACTGGTATCGCTACTTGCCCAATGCGTCGCCGGCGGAAGGTACGCGCGTCGCGATCGAGATACCGTGAAGCGCACCGCGTGCGCAATCAGCCCAGCAGACACCTCGTCGTACCGCACGAGCCCCGGCAGAATCGGCAGCCCCGCCGCGTCTGCTGACGTCCAGCCCGCCGGTCGCAGGGCGTTGCTGTTGAGATCAAACACCGCCCCCGATCCGGCTTGCCATCCCCCGCCGCTCACCGGATACGTCGACCACGTTTCGTAGAGCATCCAACGGTCGCGATCGACGACAAGTATATGACGATCCCCCGTCGAGGCCGCGCCGCCCTCGATTGGAGCGTCGGGGGGAATGGGGTACGGTCCCGGATCGCTCTCGTCGGCGTAGTCGAACGTCATGGGGACGCGCAGTTGTGTACCGGCGACAACGACGTAGGCAATCCCAAACGGGCCGCCGTTCCAGTCTGCCCCGAAGTCCGGATGGAACGGTTTCGTCGCGCCGATGTTGCTGATAATCGCTGCCGAGTTGGGGTCGACCTGCGCCGTGTCGACGGGCTGATTCCACGGGTTGTCAGCTGGCAGCAGCCGTCGTCCGAGTGCCGCGTTGAGCCCGAGCGCGCCGCTGGACGGTGGCGGTGGCGGCGGAGGTGCAATGGTCGCCACGGTGATCAGCGCACGCGTGACGCCGTTTTTACTCGCGCCGGTGATAAGCGCGTCGCCCAGCGCGAGTCCGACGACGTAGCCTTGCGCAGTGACACTGGCGACCACGGCGTTGGACGTGCTCCACGTGATGAGGCGATCGCGTCGGCTTGTGGCGGCGGGCTGCAGTCGCAGCGTGTCGCCGAGCCCAATCGTTCTGCGCGGCACGGACGGCGGCGCAACATCGAGCGCGGTAGCGCTCGCGGTTGGCGCGACTCCGGTCGGTACCGCAAATGGCCGGTTCGTGTCGCAGGCTGCGATGACGTGCATCGCGAGGAGTGCGGCCGCCGAACGGACGAGTACGCGGACATCGCGTCGTACCCTGTCAGAGCGAAACATCACGGCATGTCCCGATGGAAGAGTCTTCGTGCGACGCCTCGCGCATCGCGACTGACCGGAGAAGTATGCACGAGACGTACCGTCGCGCACTGGTGCATCGGTGCGAATCGTCACACTGTTGGAGTTCACGCCGCCCGGAGTCGTACCCTGCCTGTCCAAAGCATTCGAAGCGCCGCGACCTGCATGCCGGATCACTGCTTCTGCGAAGGCGTCCGCGCCGGTGCGATTCGTCAGCCGTCGAATACCGTCAGCAGCATCGCGTTCGTGCTGGTGACCGCGATGGTTCTGCGCGACGCACGCAACGCCTCAGCGTGGCGTTTTGCCGGCGCGACGCTGCTGGTCGGCCTTGGCTCGGCGTGGTTTCACGCCACGCTCTCGTTCCGGGGGCAGACGGCCGACGTGCTTGGCATGTACGTGGTCGCCACGTTTCTCCTCCTGGAGAGTCTGGCCCGTCGATCGAGGTGGACAGCGTCGCAACAGAACGCACTGTTCATCGGCGGCAACACGGTGCTGCTCGCGATGCTGATTGTCATGCCCGATGTGCGACGCTACGTGTTCGCCCTGCTGGTTATGGCGATCATCGCGTCCGAGTGGCGTCGACTCTCGCGCGCGCGGGCCGCCAATGACGCGAACCATGTGGCCCGCGCCCGGCGCGCCTTCACGTCGTCGGTCGCGCTGCTCGCGTTCGGGTTCGTCGTGTGGATTCTCGACATCACCCGCGTCGTGTGTGCGCCGACGAGTCTCTGGCAACTGCACGCGCTCTGGCATCTGTGCGGCGCCGCGAGTGCGTGGTATGCCTATCGCGCGGTCGTGGGGCGCGAGCCACCGCGCCGCGCATGAGACACGTGCTTGGTCGCGTCGCCGCGATCGTGGTCGCACTGCTCGTCGTTGGCGTCGCGCTGGCGACAGCGGCGGCGTGGCGGCCGATGGGCCATCGCTCCACCGGTACACGTCGTGCGCGTATGACGTCATCACCGCAGTGGCGCGACGGACACTTCGACAACCCGCAGCCGCTGCACAACGATATCATCGGCGGGCTGACGGCCATCCGCGATGCGAGTCCGTTCAGCGCACCGACGATGCCGCTCGCGACCGAGGCGATCGATCCGCAACGCTTTCGATCGGCGCCGGCATCCGGCGTACGCGTGACGTGGATGGGGCACTCGACATCGTTGGTCGAAATCGATGGCGCGCGATTCCTGCTCGATCCGGTCTGGAGCGAGCGACCGACGCCGCTCAATGGCGTCGGTCCCGCGCGATGGTATCCACCGGTGATCGCGCTCGACCAGCTACCGCATATCGATGCGGTACTGATCTCGCATGACCACTACGATCACCTCGACATGCCAACGGTGGTGGCGCTCGCGCCGACCGGCACGACGTTCATCGTCCCGTTGGGGATCGGTGCACACCTTGAATACTGGGGCGTGCCGGCGGATCGCATCGTGGAGTTGGACTGGTGGCAGCGTACGCGCGTGGCGGGTGTCGAGATCGTCAGCACGCCAGCGCGACACGCGTCCGGACGCGTGCTCTTTGACAAAGACGCCACCCTGTGGAATGGCTTCGCGATACTGGGCAACGCGCATCGCGTGTACTACTCGGGCGACACGGGACTCTTTCCGGCGATGCGCGAGATCGGTGAAAAACTCGGGCCGTTCGATTGTACGATGATCGAGATCGGACAATATCATCGCGCGTGGCCAGACTGGCACATCGGCCCTGAGCAGGCGTTGCAGGCACATGCGCTCGTGCGCGGCCGCGTGTTTCTGCCGGTGCACTGGGGGCTCTTTCGCTTGGCCTATCACGGGTGGACCGAGCCGATCGAACGCGCAGTCACGGCCGCGAACGCACGCGGTGCGACGATCGCGACCCCGCGACCCGGCGAGAGTGTCGAGCCGACGCTGCCGATCGTCACGACGCGCTGGTGGCCGGCGCTGCCGTGGCGGACGGCGATGCAGGATCCGATACGGTCGACGCAGGTCCCGTAACCAACGGCACGGGCGTGCTGGCCGAATGCACCGCCTAGAAGAAATCCTGTAGCCAGGTCTTCACGCGTCCTGCAAACTTGTCCACGCCACCGCCGCTTAGCGACGTACGCCGCGTCACGACGCCGCCGAGCGCTACCCGATGCGCACCATACAACGCGAGCCCCGCCACCGTAGCGAATCGCGGATCCGACACCTGCTCGACCAAGCCGTCAATGTGGTCGCCCGGCACCCCAACGCGCACGCCGAGTCCGAACACATCGGCGGCAAGATCCGTAATCCCTTCCAGAGACGAGCCGCCGCCAGAGAGCACGATGCCGGCGTTCAAGCGCCCGGTGAATCCCGCGATCTGAATTTCGCGCTGCACCTTGTCAAAAATTTCATCCATGCGCTGATGGATGATGTGCGTCATCAGCTCGCGCGACAGGTGCCGCTCACCATGCGTAGACGTGGCCGGCACGGCGATCAGTTGATCGACCGTCATCAAGGGTTCGTAGGCGCAGCCGTATGCCTCTTTCAGCTGCTCCGCGTCGTTCTGCGTCACGCCGAGCCCCTGCACTAGGTCACTTGTCACGGCATTACCACCGTACGAGATCGTGCCGAGGTGCCGGATCTTGCCCTCGTGAAAGATGGCGAGATCGGTGCTGCCGGCGCCGAGTTCGATCAGTGCGACACCGAGCTCCTTCTCCTCTTCGTTCAGTACAGCGAGCGCACTGGCCAACGGCTCGAGCACGAGTTCCCTCACCTTCAGTCCCGCGCGTTCGATGCTCTTGCGCAGATTCATCGCCGGTGAGCTGCCGATCGTGACGAGATACATTTCGGTCTCGAGTCGGGTGCCGATCATGCCGACCGGATCGCGAATGCCGTCCGCCTTGTCAACGCGATATTCCTGCGGAATCGCGTGCAACAGTTCACGGTCCTGCGGAATCGCCATCGCGCGCGCGACTTGATTCACGCGATCGACATCGGCGCGCTGGATCTCATCGCCGCTGATCGCCACGACACCCGTCGAGCACATCGCACGCACGTGCTCACCGGCAATACCGACGTACAGCGAGTCCGGCGTGACACCGGCCACTTTGATGGCTTCATCGACGGCTTTGCGGATCGAGCGGGTCGCCTCTTCGATATCCGACACCACACCGCGCCGCAAGCCCATCGTGCGCGTGCGTCCGACGCCGAGCACCTTGAGCATCGGCGCGCGCGGCAGATCCCCGTGCACCGCCGCAACGATCGCAGTGGTGTGGGCGGTACCGATATCGAGGGCGGCGACGATTGGGTCGGTTGTCATGGCTGTCTGGCGATCACTTGGTCCCGAAATCGGAGGTCAAGTTCAACCGCGCGCAGATGGTTCCGCGCGAGATCTGCCTCCACGGGTAATATGTCCTTGAATCGTGCTACGGTCACGTCGGCCGTGGTCCGGACGATCAAGGAGTTGATCATGGCCGGTCCCGCCGCGCCAACGGCGCTACCAGTGATCGTGAAGCGGAATTCGTCGGGACCGACCTTGCGCGCTTCGGAGACTCGCGCATACAACGTGGGTGCGGACTGACGCAGTCTGTCCAGTACGGACAGCATCACGCGGTCCGTCGACATCGCCAACGGGATGTCGAGCGGTACCAGCGCGGGGTCGATCGGCAGGACCTGACCCGTCGCATCCGCCGGCCGCATGCCGCCGCGCGACGGCACCATGGCGACGGGAATCCGTTCGCTCACACGCACGCGAATCGTGCCGGGTAAGTCGCGCTCCACTTGGACATTTCTGACCATCGGATGCGCGAGCACGCGCGCCGCGAGCGTATCCAGTGGCTGCCAAACGGACTGCGTCGTGTCGAGGCGTAGTCGTTGCAGCAATTCCGCCGACTTGGCGAAACGCACACCGTCGAACTCGATGGTCCGCACGTGAAAGAAGTCGAGCCGTGACAGTGCCAGAGGTCCCCACCACGGTGATGCCACGAGCGCGAGCGACGCCACGATCACAGACAGCGAAACGCTCAGGCGCAGCCAACGAGGACGATCGCGCCACGCCGTCGTGCCAGCCGGCGCGTCGTTCGAGGGCGCGCCCGATTTCTTGGGCCGGCGCACGGCCGGTGCATCAGCCTCGAATGGCATCGACGGCGGCAGGCTGACGCTCACGAGCGCAGTGCCGATAGCAGTTCGGGACCCGTGCGCGTGATATCACCGGCGCCCATCGTCAGAACGACGTCGCCGTCGCGCAGCCGAGGTGTCAGCGCGTCGGTGGCCTCGGCGCGCGGGCCGGTCCACTGCAGCACGCCCGGCAACAGTCGGTCGCCGATCAGCGCGGACGTCACGCCGGGCGCTGGCGCCTCACGTGCGCCGTAAATGTCGCACAGAAAGAGCACGTCGGCGGCCGACAACGCCTGCGCGAAGTCGGCCTGAAGATCACGGGTACGCGAATACAGATGTGGTTGAAAGACGAGCACCAGTCGACGTCCAGGGAAGGCCTGACGCGCGGCCGAAAGCGTTGCCGCGACCTCGGTGGGATGATGGGCGTAGTCATCGACAATGTCGATGCCCCTCGCCGATCCGAGACGCTGAAAGCGACGCTCCACCCCACGAAACGCGGCGAGTCCCTGCGCCATCGCCGGCACGGTGCAGCCGAGCGCCAATCCGCTCCCGATGGCCGCCAGCGCGTTGCGGACATTATGGACCCCCGGCACCGACAGCACGACGTCACCCAGGGCCTCTCCATCGAAGTCCACGCGAAAACGCGATCCGGATGGCGTGAGCGCCAAGTTGCTCGCGAGCAATCGCGCATCGCCTGCGCACTTCGACGGCGATTCGCCCCGTGCGGTCGCGGAGTACGCAATGATCTCTCGACCCGACGCGACGTGCAGGGCCATGGCACCATCGTCGTCGGCACAGCGCACGACGGCCCTCGCCGGCGACACGAACTGTTCGAAGGCGCGCTCGATGTCGTCGAGGTCCCGATAGATGTCGAGGTGATCGGCCTCGACGTTGAGTACGACCGCGACGGTCGGCTGGAGCGCCAGAAAAGACCGGTCATACTCGTCCGCTTCGACGACGTAGATCGCGTCGGTCGACGCTATGTCGCCAAGACGCAGGTTGCCGCCCCAGCTCCCGACGCGCCCACCGACGACGCCCGTCGGCTCGCGCCCCGCGGCCGCCAGCGCCTCGGTCGTCATGACGGTCGTCGTGGTCTTGCCGTGCGTGCCGGCGATGCCGACGAGCGTGCCGCCGCTCACCGCGTCGGCCAACGCTTCCGCTCGGCGAATCACCGGCATCCCGCGCGCTCGCGCGGCGAGCATCTCGGGATGCGTGGATGGAATCGCCGACGAGTAGACAACGGCCTTTGCGCGCTCGACGAGCGTCGCATCGTGCGCGGCGACGGAAATCCCCAGCGCCACAAGGTCCGGCGCCGCGCCTGGATTCGCATCGGTGCCAGCCACGATCACACCACGTCTTGTCAACAATTCAGCGAGAGCGCTCATGCCGGCACCGGCAATCCCGATGAAGTGCACGGGGCGCGCATCAGTCGTGTCGAGCAGCAGCGAAGTCATGCTGCAATATCGTTGATCAACCGTGTGAATGCACAATGCACATTCACTTGGCGGCCGTGTTGGAAATGTTAAATCGTGACAACTCGTCGAGACTTCACTTGAGCTGCCCGACGCGAATTGCACGGAAATCGTTACAGGTCAACACAAATCGGCCGCGTGTGAAGGAACATTAGATTGAAGCGCTTCACAATTTTCAATCCATTTTCTATTGTTGAAAACAGATTCCTCGACAGCACGGACGAGGAGCGCGCTCGGCGAACGGTGCGAGATCGGTGCTCATTCCGCGGTCGATCCGTGCCATCCGCGTCCGCCAGTTACCTGCGCGTGCGGCTGATGTGCACAACCAGAATCGTGAGATCAGCGACCCCGCAGCAGCGCAACCATCGCCGACGCGATATCGGCCGCCGCGTTTGGTTTGGCGCGCACGCGCGCAGCGTGACGCATGGTTTCGAGCTTCGCGGGATGATCGCGTAGGTCACCGACGATCGCGTTCAGGCGCTCGACACTGAGCTGCGCCTGCGGGAGATGGATCGCGGCACCGCCTGAAGCGACGGCATCGGCGTTGTGCGCCTGATGATCCTGCGCCGCTGTTGGAAGCGGAACCAGCACCGAAGGAATGCCCCACGCGCAGAGCTCCGCGATCGTCATCGCGCCGGCGCGCGTGATCGCGAGATCGGCGGCGGCGTACGCGTGGGCGATGGGATTGAGGTACGGACGGACGCGCACCATTGGCGACTCGCGCGCGAGATACGCCGAGGCCTGCGCCTTCCCCGTCGCCCAGATGAGCGCGACGCCTTCGGGGAGGCCGGCCTTGCACCAGTCCGACATCGCCTCGTTCAGCGCACGCGCCCCTTGGCTACCGCCGACGGCAAGCACCACGAACGCCTCTGCCGGCAGATTCCACGAGGCGCGCGCCTCGGCACGCGACGCGCGATCAACCGGCGGTGTTTCGATCGGCGCGCCCAACGCCTGCACGTCCGCGCCCTTCGGCGCGACAAGGTGCGCCGTCGCCTCTGGGAACCCGAGGTAGATCGCACGCGCGCCGCCGGCGAAGGCTCGCGTCGTCATCCCGGGATGACTGTCTGGTTCATGCAGGATTGTTGGCACGCCGTGCGCGCGCGCCCAGGCCAGCGCCACGCCAGCCGCGTAGCCACCGGTGCCCACGACGGCAATCGGCGGCGCGGTCCGGGCGACCCGCGACAGATCGCGCCACGCGCGAACGGCGCCTCTCAGCGTGCGCCAGTTGTTCCACGGCGTTCGTCGGTACAGCGGATGCAGGTCCAGCAATGCATGCGGGAACTCCGTCGTCGGCAGGACCTCGCGCTCGATCCCACGACGAGCCCCGATGAAGAAAGGCGCGAACGTTTGGTCTCGGCGAACGAGGGCGCGCGCGATTGAGAGCCCGGGATACAGATGGCCACCCGTACCACCGCCGGCGAACCAGACGCAGCGCTGTCCCGCGCTCCCATCGGAAGCCGTCATTAGGCGCGCGCCATCAACGGATCGGTCGCCGCGACTCCGTACACGCGCTCGCGCTCGCTGCCAATGTTGACGAGGATGCCCGTCATGCCGAGGGTCAGCACGAGATTCGAACGGCCGTAGGAGACGAATGGCAGCGTCAGACCCGTGTTGGGCAGGAGGCCAATCACCACACCGATGTGAATGAATGCGGTGAAGACCGTGGTGAACGTCAGTCCCACCGCGAGCAGCGAGCCGAAGGGCGAGCGCGCATTGCGAGCGATGCGGAAGCCGAGCCAGCCATAGAGTGCGAACGCGAGTGTCATCCCCGTCATGCCGACGAAGCCGAACTCCTCGCCGACGACCGATCCGACGAAATCGTTGTAGGCGAGGGGCAGCCAGCCTCGTTGCTGATTGCCCTGGCCAAAGCCGACACCAAGGGCCCCACCGGATCCGACGGCGATCAGCGACTGTCGCTGTTGGGCCGCCGTGGGCGAGGTCTTCTTCGATGAGTCGGACTCTTCGTGCGCCCGAAAGCTCCTCCAGCGTTCGGCGACGTACTCTTTCTTCGACGCCTGTTGTATCAGCAACGGCACCACAAGCGCCCCGAGAAACACGAAGTGCGCAACGCGAGCGCCGCCGACGAAGAGCAGGACGGCCATCAGCAGACAAAACATCATCGCGACGGAATAGTCCGGCTCGAGAATGGCGAGCAGACTGAGTGTGCCGATTACGACGATGAATGGCAACAACCCCTTGCCCAGTCGCTTAACCGCATCACCCTTTTTGACAAGCAGCATCGGCACCCACACCAGCACGCCGAACTTGGCGAATTCCGACGGCTGCATCGAGCCGTTGAACAGATAGCGTCGCGAGCCGCCCTGCACCTTCGACATGAACTCCGTGCCAGGCAGGATGATGATCAGCATCGTGAGCAAACTGATGATCATGATCGGCCAGGCAAGGCGGCGCCACACATCGGCGTCGAGCTTCGCCGCGACGGCGAAAACCACGATGCCTCCCAACACGCCCGTCGCCTGACGCCACACGTAGAAGTGACCGGGATTTCCAGCATTCACCGCCACCAGTGCGCTCGCACTGTACAGCACAGCCAACCCGAACGCGACAAGGACGGCCGTCACGAGCAGCAACGCCCTCGCCTCGATGCCCATGCGCCAACGCTCGCGCGTGCCAGCCATGGTGCCTGCGACACTCGCGACGCGGCTCATACCCTCGATCTCGTGGCCGACGTCGCCCGCATGGACGTTGCCGACTCCGACGCGCCCTGCGCGAGACGTGCGAACGCGCGTCCACGTTCTTCGTAGTTGGCAAACATGTCGTAGCTCGAGCAGGCGGGTGACAGCAGGATCACATCACCAGTCGATGCAATCTGCTGCGCCCGCTCAACGACCTGTGCGAACGTTGCGTTGCCCATGTGCTCGACGGGGACGCGGCCGTGCAGCGGCACTTCGAGATCCGTCGCAATACGACTGCCAGCCTCGCCATACGTGAGCACGACCTTGGCGATGCGCAACAGTTCCGGCGCGAGCGAGGTGTACGGTTCACCCTTGTGTCGCCCACCCATCAGCACGATGGTCGGTTGCGTCATGCCGGCGATCGCAACCTGTGTAGACGCCACGTTGGTGGCTTTTGAATCATTGAGCCACCGCACGCCGTCGCGGTCGGCCACCGGTTCCAGTCGATTGGGCAACGGCTGGAACGTCGCTATGGCGTCCGCCAGCGCGATGCGCGCCCGCGGCGTCGCGTGCAAATGGTCGGCGACCATGACCGCCAACAGTGCGGCGAGCGTGTTGGCGACGTTGTGATCGCCGGCGAGTGCCAACCGGTCTCGCGACACGATTGGTGTGCCGAGGACCTGCAGCATGTCGTTGCTCCGATCGTAGTACGCGTCGACGTCCGTGCGCTGGGTGGAGAAACGGTACACGTGCCCTGGGACACCCTCGACCATGGTCGCGACATCCGCATTGTCTGCCGTAATGACCCACCGTGATGACGTCGATGCGTTGGCGAACAGACGTGCCTTGTCGGCGTAATACTCGTTCACACTCGCATACCGATCGAGATGATCGGAGCTGAGCGTGGTGAGCACGCCGACGTCCGGCAGTATCCCCGGCGTATCGTGCAGCTGAAACGACGACATCTCGAGCGATGCCCACGCTGGCGGCACCTTCCGCAGCGCGATCTCAGAAATCGGCGTGCCGATATTTCCCACGTCGACCGCTTCGTGGCCGAGCGCACGCAACAAGTGCCCGATGAGCGCCGTGGTGGTAGTCTTGCCATTGGTGCCAGTGGTCGCGATGTAGCGCAGTGCCGGCAGCAGCCGCAACGCGACCTCGACTTCACTCACCACCGGCACGCCGGCTTTCCGTGCCGCCGCGATCGGCGGGGCCTCGGGAGAGATTCCAGGACTGACGACGACGACCGACGCATGCGCCAGACGCGCGAGATCATGACCGCCCAGTTGCACGCTCGCGCCGTCACGCTCGAGTTGCATGGCGACGTCGCGGACTTCGGGACTGCTCGACGCATCTGAAGCGTACACCGAGAGTCCCGTCGCCCGCAGCAGGCGCGCGGCCGCCGCACCACTGCGCGCGAGACCGACGACCGCAAATTCGCCGTGACGTTCGGCGAGACGGCGGGCAACCAGTGCGGCGAGCTCTGTAGAGAGTTGGGCGTCACCCATTTGCGTGCTTAACCTGAGTTATCGCAACTTCAGTGTACTGAGCGCCAGAATCGCGCACAACACGCCGAGAATCCAGAAGCGGATGACGACCTGTGTTTCTGGCCATCCAAGCATCTCGAAATGATGATGGAGCGGTGCTTTGCGAAAGAGTCGATGCGATTCCGCATACGGTCGCCCCCGCATCCGAAGCCGAAACTTGAACACGGTGCGCTGCAATATGACAGATGTGGTCTCGGCGACGAAGACGGCTCCGACGATCAGGAGCAGGAACTCGCTTTTGAGCAGAATTGCGACGCCGCCGAGCGCGCCCCCAAGAGCCAACGATCCGGTATCACCCATGAAGACTTGGGCCGGGTGCGCGTTGTACCAGAGAAACCCGATGCACGCGCCGACGACGGCGCCGCAAAAGACCGTGAGCTCGCCGGCGCCGCGCAGATAAAAGATCTGCAAATAGGCACTCGTGTCGACGCGACCCGCGACGTAGGCGAAGAGTCCGAGCGTCAGGACCGCGATCGCCATCAAGCCGGACGCCAGCCCGTCGAGCCCGTCAGTGAGGTTCACGGCGTTGCTGAAGCCGGTGAGAATGAACGTCACCCATACGACGTACACCCAGGCGATCGCACCCGATGCGGGGACAATGAGGAGGTATTTGAAGAACGGCAGCGTCGTCGAGGCGCCCGGCAACGTGGACAGCGGCGACAACCAGAGCCACAACCCGAGGCCGATGCCGCAGGTCACCTGCCCCGCAAGCTTGTAGCGCTCGACGAGCCCTTCGTTCTTCTGGCCGGCGCGTTTCTGCCGCAACTTGAGATAGTCATCGAGAAACCCGATGGCCCCCATCCAGACCATGACCGTCACCGCCAGCAGCACGTAGCGATTGTCCAGTCGTGCCCACAGCAACACGGGCAGCACGGACGCGATGAGAATGATCAAGCCGCCCATCGTCGGCGTGGTGCCTTTCCCGGCGTGCGAGTCTGGCGTACCGGCGCGAACCACCTGATGCACCGACATCGAACGCAAGCGACGGATGATGATGGGTGCGAACACGAATGATACGACCAACGCCGTCACGAAGGCCGCGGCCGATCGGAACGTGATGTAATTGAGCAAATTCAACAGTCGCCAATCGCGCGCGAACGGCTGCAGGAGAGAGTAGAGCAAGTCGGCAGTCGCGAGTAGGGAGACGAGGGGAGTAGCGAGACGAAAGACGAACGTACGCGTGCGTTAGGGTGAAGTGCTCGGTGACTCGGCCCACGATGTGATCTGCGGCACCAATCGTTCGAGCTTCATACCGCGTGACGCCTTGAGGAGCATCACGGCATTGCGCGCGAGACGTGGCTCGAGCAGCGGCCAGAGGGCGTCCAGCTCCGTCGTCGATACGACGCGAGGGTCGCCGGGCGCTTCGATCGCGAAGGCGGAGGCAAAATCACCGACGGCCGCAATAACGTCGGCACGCGAGGCGAGCGCTGCGCGCGCGACGTCGCGATGTTGCTGCGCGGACTGTGCGCCAAGTTCCCGCATGCTGCCGAGGATCGCCACGCGCTGCCGATCTGCCCCCACGCGGCCGAGGAGATCGAGCGCTGCCCGCATCGACGCCGGATTCGCGTTATATGCGTCGTTGATCAGCACCGCCTCACCAAGCGTTTTCCATACGCCGCGCATACTTGGGACGGGCATGGAGGCCATGCCGCGCGCCGCCGCGTCGATCGGCACGCCGCACGCTTTCGCCGTGGCGACCGCGAGCATCGCATTGGCCGCCTGATGCGCGCCACGCAGTGGCAACTCAATGCGCGTATCCTCCACCACGAGCCAAGGGCGCCCTTCATCGTCCAGCCCCCACGATGATGGTGTGACATCCGCCTGCTCGAGTCCGACGGACGTCACAACGGTCGCTCGGCCCATCGCCGCCTGCGCGACCTCCGGATACGCCGATGGCACCACCGCCAACGAGACGCCGTCGAACACATCACACTCCTCGCGGAGCACGCCGGCAAGATCGCCGAGTCCTTCCAGGTGCTCCTCGCCGATCGACGTGAGCACGGCAACATCTGGCTCAACGATCGCCCGTAAGGTCGCAATTTCTCCGTGCGCGTTCGTGCCGAGTTCCACGACGGCCACCTCGGCATCCGACGGAATCGCGAGCACCGTGAGTGGCACGCCAATCAGGTTGTTCAGATTCCCCGCCGTCGCATGCACGACCAGCGTCCCGCTCAGCGCCGCCTTGATGAGCTCCTTCGTGCTCGTCTTGCCGTTCGAACCGGCGACCGCAATGACCGTGCGTCCCCACGCGCGACGCCACGCCGTCGCCAGTTGCCCGAGCGCGACCAGCGTGTCGGGCACGACATAGACCGGCAATCCGAGGCCGACGGCCTTGGCCGCGTCGCTGACAACGAGCGCCGCGGCCCCATGATCGCGTGCGTCGGCCAAAAAGTCATGCGCATCGAAACGCTCGCCACGGAGCGCGACGAACAGATCGCCGCGCGTGATGTGACGTGTATCGGTCGATACGCCGCTGAACGGATGGCTCGCACGCGGACCGGTGCCGAGCGCACGCGCGGCGCGTTCCTGCGTCCAGTAGGCGTGCGCGAGCGTCGGCACGACAGGCGCGGTCGGCGCGAACGCGGTGCCGGCTGCGGAATGAAATATCGAATAGTCCGTCATCGTGCGGTCATCAGGAGAGCGCTAGCTCAGCCGAGAGTTCGTCGACAATGACGCGCTCGTCGAATGGATACGAGACGGTGCCACGAATCTGATAGGTCTCGTGTCCCTTCCCCGCAAGCAGAATCACGTCGTGTGCATCGGCGGTACGCAGCGCGTCGGCGATGGCGTCGCGACGATCTTCGATGCGGCGATAATTCTGACCGACCATGCCCGCCTCGATGTCGTCAAGGATACGGGCCGGATCTTCTGTGCGAGGATTGTCGCTGGTGACGATCGCGACGTCGGCGAGCATCTCGGCGATGCGACCCATCTCGGGCCGCTTGCCCCGATCGCGATCACCGCCGCAGCCGAAGACGACGATCAGTCGGCTCTGGCTCCCATCCGACGCCTGCGTGAACGGACGGACCGCGCGGAGTGCGCGATCAAGCGCATCCGGCGTGTGTGCGTAATCGCGCAGCACAGTCGGCGATGTACGCAGTCGCTCGAGTCGCCCGGGGACTTGTGGCGCGTGCGACAGTCCCTCGACCACGTCGGCGAGCGGCACACCAAGTGCCAACGCCGCGGCTGCCGCCGCCAGTGCATTGGCAATGTTGAAATCACCGATGAGCGGCAGCGACACCGGCAGTGCGCCGGTGGGCGCCACGAGCAGAAAGCGACTGCCGTGCGCATGGAACTGCACGTCGCGCGCGCTGACGTCGGCTGGCGTCTCTACCCCGAACGTCCACGATGACGGCGCATTGCTCACGCCGCGCCACGCGGGATCATCCGCATTGAACAATGCGATGCCATCGCGCGCGAGCAGCCCCACCAAACGCAGCTTGGCCGCGCGATATGCGTCCATCGTGCCGTGGTAATCGAGATGATCGCGCGTGAGGTTGGTGAACACACCGGCCGCAAACGTGATCCCTTCGACGCGCCGTTGTTCAAGCGAGTGCGACGACACTTCCATCGCGACCGTTGCCACGCCAGCGTCACGCAACTGCCGCAGCAGTCGTTGCAATTCCACGGGGCCTGGCGTCGTCAGTCCGCTTCCCCCGGGCACAGGTGTGCCTGCGGAGCCGATCAACACGCCGAGTGTCCCGATAGACGCCGCCGGCCGATCACTTCGATGCAACAGATGACGCAACAGACCGACGGTCGTCGTCTTGCCGTTCGTGCCGGTAACGCCGACCATCGTCAGTTCGCGCGCCGGCCACCGATGAAATGCCACCGCGGCGACTGCCGCTGCGCGACGTCCGTCGCGCACGATCAGTGCGGGCATCGGAGACGTCATGCCAGCGAGACGTTCGATGTCTTCGACAATGACCAGTGTCGCGCCGCCTCGTTGCGCGGCATCCAGCCAATCATGTCCATCCTGCGCGTGTCCCCTGACGGCGACGAACGCGCAACCACTCGTGACACGCCGACTGTCGTCGACGAGATCACCGATCATGTCTGGCAGCCCGTCACTGGCCGAGACGAGCAACCCTGCGTCGCGCAGTGCGTCCACGATGATCTGCGTGCCCATCGCTGCACGAACGTCGCTCACTTCGGCGTCTCCAACACCACGACGGATCCGCCGCGCGCGAGCGTTCCGGCCGCTGGACGCGTGCGGCCGGCACCACCCGTCGCTACCGTGACGTGGAATCCCGCGGCCGAGAGCGTGCGCACCGCTTGACGTGCGTCGAGGCCATAGACCGACGGCACGGCGCGCAGCTCGCCCGTCTGCCCGTCGCGCACGCGCTCCATGGCGGCTTTCTCTGCCGCCTTGAACGGCAGCGTCACGATCACGCGCGACGGTGCGGCGAGTGGATGCGCCGGCGGTGGTGCCGGTGCTTTCAGTGAATCGAATCGTGCGGTGTCGCGCATCGCGGCGGCGACGGCCTTCTCCGAAAGCGGTTTCGCCGACGCCGTCGGCAACGCCTTGCGCAATGGCGCAAGCGCGCCACGATCGAGCGAGTTGTCACGGGTCGCCAATGCGCCCTGCAAAATCACGTTGACGATACGACCGGCGACCGTGCCGCCGAAGATCTTGCCCTGCGGATCGATCAATCGCGCCACAAGCACGTACTGCGGCGCCTGCGCCGGAAACATGCCAGCAAAGGTCGAGTTGTATTGCGTGCCGCTATATCTGCCTCCGACCGCGCGACGTGCGGTACCGGACTTTCCGGCGACATCATACGTCGCCAGATCCGCCGCTCGCGCCGTGCCACTGTCGACGACGCTCGCGAGGATCGTGCGCATCAGCATCGCCGTTGACGGCTCGATCGTACGACGAATCACCGTGCGCTGATGTGTGAAGACAACCTTGCCATCGGCATCGCGGATCTCGCGCACCAGGGCGGGTTGAAGCAAGTCACCACCGTTCGCGATCGCGGCGTAGGCCGCCGCGATCTGCAACATCGTCGCCTGCATCTGATAGCCCATCGCGACCGACGCCGACGTCTGCGGATGCCAATGCGGCGCCGGCAGAGCGCCCCGTGACTCCGCCGGATACGGCACACCCGTCGGTGTGCCGAACCCGAAGTCGCGCAACGTCTCGTACTCTTCACGCTCCGAGAACCGCCGCGCGATTTTCACGGCCCCGATGTTGCTGGACTCGCGAATGACATCGCGCACGGACATCTGCGCGGCGGGATGTTCGTCAGTGATGGTTCGCTTGTCGAGGACCCACTTGCCGCCCTCGGTATTGATCATCTCATCGGGTCCGACGCGCTTGAGTTCGAGCGCGCGGGAGACGATGAACGGCTTGATGACGGAGCCCGGTTCATACGGCTCCGCGAGCGCGGTCGCGGTCCCGGACGCCTTGCCGTTGCGATAGCCCGCCATGGCGAGTACCGACCCGTCTCGCGGATCGATGATGATTACATCACCGCCCGACGAACCCGTGCGGGCGATGCCGGCCGAGAGCTCCTGCTGCGCCAACTCCTGCAGCGAGCGATTGATCGTCAGAGACACCGTATGCCCCGGACGCGCCTCGAGCCGGCTGAGCGCCGGCGATTCGATATTCGACCCGCGCCCGTCGCGCACCAGCGAATTCCGACCGTCGACGCCTCGCAGCAACGTGTCCAGCTCCTGCTCGATGCCGCCCGATGGCATGTCGTCGCTACCAACGGTGCCAAGCACGCCGAGAATGCTCGGCGGCGCCGACACCACGCGCTTAAGCACGCGCGTTCCCCTGACACCCGGCATCGCCACGATGCGTTCAACATCACTCGGGAGAAAGAGCTCCGGTAACTCGACCCACTTGCGCGTGGTGTCGAGCACGCGCCGAATCAGCGTGTCATGCACGCCGAGCGCCTTCAATCCCTGACGGACCACGAGGCGTGCATTGACGGGCGGATCAGCGCGTTTCGGGCCGCGCCGACGATAGGCCTTCGAGATATTCGCGGGCGTGAACGCCAGCTGTACCAACTCCCGTGATTCGACAAAGACGTCGCCATTCCGATCGACGATGCGCCCACGCGGCGGCGCGACGGCAGACTCACTCACCTGCTGCGTTTCGGCCGCAAGCGTCCACCGACCACTATCGACGAGTTGCAGTTGCACTGCGCGTGCCACGAGGCACAGCGCGAACAGGACGAGTGAGACATGCACGATCATCGCACGCGGCCGACTGAGCAGCGGTCGCGTGCTGCGACGGTCGCTCCGCGGCGGTTCGTGCTCGCCGGTCAGCCCCGTCATGGTTCTTTGCTCTGGGTTGGCAACACGCGGCTCTGGGCATCGGGAGCGACGTGCAGCCCCAGCCGCCGCTCGGCATCCGTGATGACACGCGTGCGCATCTGGGCATCGCTGATATCGCGCTGGAGCGTGATCTTCTCGGAAAGCAGCAGCCGCTTCTGCACCTCGGCTCGCGACATCGCCTTCGCCGCAGAGACGCCGACGCTACGGCGCCACACGACGAGGGCAGCGACCGCCACGAACGCCAACAGGCCGATGGCGACCCAACTACGCCCCTTCAGCGGCCCACGACGCGAGCGAGCGGCCACCATCAGGGCATCGCTCCCGAACGCGCCGTGGACTCGGCCCCGGCGCGATACCCTTCCTCATCAACGGCGCGGCGCCACGCGCGCAGCCTCGCGCTGCGGGCGCGCGGATTGCCCCTGATCTCGTCCTCGGTCGCGTTGATCGGCTTGCGCGTAATCGTTTCGCCCAGTGGCACGCCGCGACACTGGCACATCATCAGTTTCGGTGGGCAGACGCAGGCCGAGCTCCAATCACGGAACGCGTTCTTCACCAACCGATCCTCACCGGAGTGATAGCTGATGATCACCAGCACGCCACCGGCTGTGAGACGCTCGCGCAACTTCGGCAGCGCACGTTCGAGCCCGGCGAGTTCATCGTTCACGGCAATGCGCACCGCCTGAAAGATGCGGGCAAAATCGGGCGGCCCGCTGCGCGGTCCGAGGACGGCGCGAATCGCATCGACGAGATCATCGGCCGTGGCGAACGGACGACGCTCACGACGCCGCACGATCTCGCGCGCCATACGCGCCGCGCGGGGTTCGTCGGCATACGCGCGAAGCAGCGCGGACAAATCGACCTCGTCGATCGTGTTCAGCAGCTCATCAGCGCCAAGATCGGCGTCGGTCCCCATACGCATGTCGAGCGGCGCGCCCTCACGAAACGTGAAGCCACGAGTGAGATCGTCGAACTGATGCGACGAGACGCCGAGGTCGAGCAAGATGCCGTCGAACTTCTCGGAGTACGCGAGGCCGGCCTCTTCGAGATTCGCGTAGTTGCCTAAGAGCGCCCGGAACTGGCCAGTCCGTTCGTAATCCGCCAGTCGCTCACGCGCAGCCGCGAGGGCCCGGTGGTCACGATCAACGCCGGTGACTCGCATACCACGATCAAGCAGCACAGCGGTGTGTCCACCGCCACCGAGCGTGCAATCCAAAATCGTCGATGCGCCGGCGAGCCGCGTTTCGACATCGGACAACAGCACGGGGACGTGGTAGACGCCGACGCGCCCGGAAGAGGCAGTTCTGATGGGGCTCACGCGTGTATGTGGACTCCTGTCGCGCGTCATGTTAGTGACGTGCGAGGGCGAGCGTCAAGCGACGGCCGCCCTCTGAAAAATGTGCATTACCGATAGCGTCGCAGAGTTGTGATACTGCTATGGCCGCCCCGCGAGCGTCGTCGATGAAAACCCACGAGCCCGCCGTCGGATCGACGGCGGGCTCGTGGGTTTGCGGAGGCGACTGGCGCTATTTACAGAACGCTTTGATGGCCTTGTCTGCTTCGGGATCGAGTTGCATCACGGCGCCCATCAGCTGACGCATCGCGTCGACCGCCGTCGCCCCACCCTTCGGCAGGTTGATCTGCGCGTCTGCGAACATGTTCTTCGCATCTTTCGCGAGTTGACAGTTCTTCTGCGTGATGGCGAGGTTCAGCTTGAGCTGGCCGTAGGTGACGTACGTTGCGCCGGTGAGGAACCCGGCCTGCGCCTTGAGCGGTCCTTTGGACACGCTATCGGCGTAGGCAAATATCTTGAGCGCCGCGTCATACCCTTCGGCGCTGTTGTCCTTGATCGCCGCTTTCCGCTTGTCGTCGCCCATCTTCATGATGATTTGACGCAGTGTCGTGCTCGTGTCGCCGCCAGCGATGAGTTCCTTCGCGGCCGGGAGGACCTCGTCGGTGCGATTGAGGCTGTTAAGCAGCGAGATCTTCATGAAGCCGGCGTTTTCAACCGGGATCTTTGCCGTTCCCGCTTTGATGAGCGCGTCAAGCGCCTGCTGGAACTGGCCAGCCTGCGTCAACGATGCGATCTGCAGATACGTGAGCGACGGATTGTTCGCGTATTTGGCGAGCCCCTTCGACGCGGTTTCCGACGCTTTCTGGAACTGGCTATCCGCTTGGTAGGCCGACGACGTTTTGATGAAAAACGTGGTATCGGCGAACGAGGTATCGAGGCGCACCAGCTCCTCACCCTGCGTGAACGCTTCCTTGTAGTCCTTCACCGCAAGCAAGATGAGCCAGCGCAGGCGGAGCAGGTCAGGTTCGCCCGGGTTCATCGCAACGGCCGTATCGATGACCGGACGGGCGACGCGCGGGTTCGCGATCGACGCCAGTCCCTCGACCACGTCCTTCTGCAAGCGCGGATTCGCCGGGTCGGTCGCCAAAAGGCGCGTCAGCGCGACGACGGCCGAGTCCTGGAGCTTGGCGACTTGGAACGAGTTCGCGAGCAGACGGAGGCCCGGGCTGGAACGCGGGTCGAGCGCGACGATCTCCTTCGCAAGCGCGAGCAGCTGATCGTTCGGCGCCTTCTGCTCGAGCATGACGTTCGCCTGACAGATGCGGGCGAGCGTCGCCTTCGGGTACGCAACGATGCCTTCCTTCGCGAAGGCCAGCGCCGCGTCGTACTTCTTGTCGCGCGCACTGCTGACGCACTTCTGCTCGAACTCGAGCTGCTTGCGCGCTTCCTTCAGTTCCTTCGAGATACCCTGTGTGGCCGCGTCGACCTTGGTCGCTTCGTACACGCCGAGCGGCTGTACGAGCGAGTTGTCGCGCGCGAGCACGAGGTTCGCTTCGATCTTGTAACCGGTAGGCGTCTTGGTGACGATGCCAGTGAGATATTCATCGGCGCGGACGAGCGACGCGAGTGCACGGGCATCATGAGCCGCCAGCGCATCCGTCGTCGGAAAGCCCGACGCTTCGAGATACGAATTAATTTCGGTCTTCGGCAGGACATACACCTGCTTGTACGGAAACTCGGAATTCAGACGGGAGCGAAGCGCATCCGCTGCCTGAACACCCAAGCCCTTCTCCGCCGGATTGGCGTTGTTGGACTTGAAGACCGTGACCATGACGCGCTTGGCGTTCGGGTCGGGCACCCGGTTCTGGCCGGGTGTCATAAATCCACCCTGCGCCGACAGGAGAGAGGGCGCCAAGAGGGCACCGCTCAACGCCATGCCAAGACCGGCGAGCGCCGTGAGTTTCCGTGTCATCAACGTCATGCCTCCGCACCGAGGTACCGTTGTTTCCCACGCACCGAATGGCCCGTTTGCCAAGCACGATGCAGAGAAATGAAGAACCCGAGGGCTGTGCGTAAACCGCGCGGGTCAGGGGGGAACTGCCTAAGGTGCTGCGATACGGAATACACCGCAAGACGATGCGTGGCTCGCGTTGCACTCCGGAACATCAGAGCCGATGGGCGAAGAGGGACTCGAACCCCCGACTTCCTGTGTGTAAGACAGGCGCTCTAACCAGCTGAGCTATTCGCCCGAATAGACCTTCGTCCGTCGGCCCTAGGCATAAACTACTAACGCTGCCCACGACAATTCCGGGTCGAGAACGTTTTTTAATCGGATTATCACGATCGGCCGCCCCGTGTCCCCGCGGCGAGCGGGCCAGTCGCCAGTCAGCCCTTGAGGATGGCGAGCGGGACGAGGACCACGTAGCCAAGGACCAAGAGAATCGGTGCGATGGTGTCCCCACCGCGCGCCAGATCCAGATACCCGAGCAGGAGGGAGAGCAGCGCCGCGCCCCAGAAGCGGAGCGCCCGCGAACGGTTCTTTTCAATCTCGGTCATCTGCGCACGATACCCGCCCCGCCCCGCATCCTACAAGGGTTGATCGGCGATCCGCGAACTGGAAACGAGCGCCTCGAGCATGCTCGCCTGTAACGCGCGCTCCTGCACGACGTCTGCCGCGCGCATGGCCTCGAGTTTCCGTCGGTCGCGTCGGCGGCGCATCCAGAATAGCGGGCCCAGCAGTAAGCCGAAGATCCCACCGACGAGCGAGAGGTTCGTCACGAACGCGAGCGCTCCGTACTGGCGACGGGTGCGCTGCTGCCAATGTTGGTCGAATTGGAGGCCGGTCAATCCATACGCCCGTCGCAGCGCGACCTCGAACGAGTTGGTCTCCTTCCAGTAGCTCAGGAAGTTCGACAGTCCGTTTGCCGTATCCAGCCCAGCCAGCTCGGCCACCACGCGGTGTGCAATGGCGTACGAGAACTCCGCGCGCGAGGCGCCGGCATAAAACCCGGACTCGAGCGAATCGCGCGACGGCAATGTGTGAAAGATCAGGCCGAACGACGTTTCGAAGGCGGACTCACGGGTCCACTCGCCCGCGGCGAAACTCGCGTAGCCTTCGTCAAACCAGCGCGACGGTAAGCGCTGCATGGACTCGTGCAACGCGAGATGGGCCAGTTCGTGTCGCAGCACCATGCGCGGATCGCCCGCATCGCTGCCGGCCGCGCTGCCCTGCATCACGATGCGCCGTTCATCCGGGATCGCGATCGCCGCGCCCCACTCCGGCGCATTGGGCCCGACCCATGCGCGGAAGCGCGCTGCGTCCGGGGCGATCGCCACCAGCACGTGATCATGCGGTCTGGGCAACCCGGGGAACGTATCGCTACGCAAGGACGCCGTGAGCAGTGATTGCGCCAGCCGTGCGTCGCGCGCCTCGGCGACGAAAGTGAATCGCCCGGAATCGAGTCGCGTGGCCGGTGGCGTTCGCTGCGCAGACACGACGCGCGGGGCACCGACGGCACCAAGCAGCGCAAGCGCCGCCACGGCGCGACGAATCAACCCGTGCGGGACGGAACGCCGCCCTGCTCCACGAATGCCAACATCTCCGCGCAGCGCTTGCCCCATGGGTTGAACTTGTTCGCCTCGGCACCGTCTCGCCACGCGGCGTTCGCATCGTCCTGACGCCCGGAGAACCACCGGGCACGCCCGAGTTCGTACCACGCCTGCAACATATTCGGTCCCAGTTCGAGCGTACGACGGAAGAACCCTTCGGCATCGTCGTACATCTCGCGCTCGAAATAGACCATACCGAGATACAGGTGGGCGTACAACGTGGCTTTCCGATCGTTGTCGATGCGTATCGCGCGAGACAGATGCTCGATCGCTTCGCCGTAGATGCGCTTGCGCAGGCAGATGTAGCCGACGTTCGTGCGCGCGAGGGCGTGCTGCGGATCGCGCATCAGCACGTTGTGAAAAGTCAGCAACGCCGAGTCATACTGCTCCTGTAGCATTTGCGCCCAGCCGAGCAGCGTTTCCGCCTCGTTCTCGCCGGGCGCCAGATCGAGGGCACGGCGCAGCGCGACCTCGGCGCCTGCGGCATCGCCGACCGACAGCTTCGTCCAGCCCTTCTCGACAAACGTGGAGGCACCGAGGTGATCGATGCGCGCGGACCCGCCGAACGTCGCCCGTTGGACCGGCGCCGCGACTGGTGCCGACGCCGCGAGCGGTGCCACGCTGCCGCCATCCGCGTGTTTCCATTGGGTGGCGAGTGCCTTGACCGACGCCTTGAACGCCGCAAACTGATTCGCCGCCGCGTCGGCATCTCGGAACAGCGCGATGATGTCCTGCTTGAGCTGGGCATGCTCCATCGGCGACGGTTCGGCCTCGAGCGCCGCCGCGATTACCGCGTAGCGCGCGAACAGGACATGTGCTTCGGGCAGCGGAGTTCCGACCACAGGCACCAGATCGACGGAAGAAGACAGACTCACGGTCACGAACGTATGACCCGCAGCATGACGCTCGGCATGTCCAGCACAATCACCTGTTGCTCGTGCCGTGTGAAGAGGCCGCGTGATCCGACCGGCCACGGACGACCGTCGTCACGTTTGGCCGGAAGCCCACTGACGAGGCTCGCGTCCAGCGTTGCGACCTCGTAGACCGCGTCGACTTCGGCCGCCACCCATATCTGCTGCACGATGAAGACCAGCATCCGCGCGCCGGCCGACCGATCGGTTGATGTCGCGATGCCGAGTGCCGTGCGGATATCCAGCAGCGGTACCTGTCGTCCGGCATGTGCGACGGTCGTCGTCAGCTCGGCCGGCAATGAGCCGGGGCGCAATACGCGTTCGACGGCCTCGACTGGTGCCGCGAACCGCTCGCCTCCCAGCGAGAAGAGCACGAACGTGGCGCGATCTACCATCGGCGCTGACAATCGGCTGCGCAGGGTGAACGCGGCCGTTGCGCGAAAGCGGGGGATGGTCATGCGCGTCCACCGACCTCAGCGGCGATCACGTCAGCAATCTCGTTCAGTGCGACGACATGCTCGGCACCCGCGTGCCGCAACGCCGCGTTCGGCATACCGGGAATCACCGACGTCGCGGCGTCCTGCACGATGCCGCGACCGCCGGCGTGACGAATGGCGAACAGACCATCAGCGCCATCACACCCCATGCCGGTCAGCACCACGCCCGTAGAGCGCGCACCGAAGACGCGCGACGCCGACACGAACAGGTGGTCCGCCGCCGGCCGTACGCCCCAGAGCGGCACTGCGGTATCGAGCATCGCGACCGGCGCGCCATTGGTCATTGCGACGCGGAAGTGCAAGCCGCCCGGAGCGACGTATGCGTGGCCCGCGATCAGCGGTTGCTGATGCGCAACCTCGCAGACGGTCAGCCGCGACATCACATCGAGTCGCTGCGCAAGACTTCGTGTGAAGCCGGCCGGCATGTGCTGCACGATGAGTACCGCCGCGCTGCTGAAGCGCGGTAGCAGCGGCACGACGTGGGTGAGCGCGGCGGGACCGCCCGTCGACGCCGCGATGCACACCACGTGCGTTGCCGCACGACCAGACTCGGCGAGTGTCGGTGGATGCGTGGGGTCGAGCGACGCGCGAGTACGCGGGTGAGCCGGCGACGGCACGAGTGTCGCGCGGTTCGTCGCCGCGGCGGCCCGCAGCGCATCGAGCAGTTGCTCGCGGACACGCGCGAGATCGAGACTGATCGTGCCTGAGGGTTTCCGGACGAACTCGATGGCCCCGAGTTCAAGGGCACGCAGTGTGGCCTCGACGCCCCCATCCGCGCCGCCGGCGCTGAGCATGACGACGGGACGCGGCGATTCCGTCATAATCTGCCGCAGCGCGTCGAGCCCGTCTTGTCCGGGCATATCGACGTCAAGCGTAATGATGTCGGGATCGAGTGCGTGCAGCTGCTGCAATGCGTGCGCGCCATCGCGCGCCGTGCCGACTACATCGAACTCACCACTGTCGCCGATCACATCGCTGACGAGGCGGCGCATGAACGCACTATCGTCGACCACGAGCACGCGTGCTCTGCGCACCACCGTATGCGCGGACGGCCCGGCGGCGGACTTCGCCCGTGGCTCAGAGGCGGACATCGTCCCGCATCATCGAACGCACCACGACATCACCCTCCGTGACATCGAAGTAGACAGAACGGCCGTGCACGCCGCAGACGTCTTCGGCGACGACCGGAGTGTTCGCCGCGGCACACGCCGCGTGCGCCGCGGCGACGTACCTCGAGCCGATGGATATCGAACGCGGCGGCAACAGCGGCGCGAACCTGCTCGCGCCGCCGATCAGACGCGCATCGATTTCACCCGTCGCACCGAGCTCACGCATGCGTCGTACCATCGCCGGCACGGCCGTGGAGGGGCATTTGCCGGGCGACGCGCTGATCACGGACAGGTGAACGTTGGGCAGCAGGATATGCGCGAGGGCGCCGACCGACGCACTCGCGTCGTAGAGCGCGATGCCGACGCAGGAGCCCAGCCCGTTCGTCACCAGCATCGCGTGCTTGGCCGCCGCGGCGTGACGGCGATCCTGACGGTGATCGTCGTCACGCCGCGCCGCCGATCAGCACATCATCGCCGGCGGTGTCCGAGACCACCGGTTCGACGGGCGATGACGCGCGCTCAGTCGTCGCGTTCGACGCGCTGAGTTCGGTGCGTTTGAGTGCATCGAGGTTGGCGCGCACGATGCCGTTCGCGGGTTCGATGGACAGCGCACGCTCCCACGCACTGCGCGCGTCGTCCATGACGCCGCGACGATAGTGAATGTTGCCGAGCTTGAGGTAGACGTCGGCGCCGTGTGCCGGATCCAGGCGCACGACACGTGTCAACGACTCGAACGCTTCGTCATAGCGCTGTGCGCGGTAGAGATAGTCGCCGAGGTTCTTGTGCAGGTGGACACCGTTGGCGTCCTGCAACAGTGCGTGCTCGATCGTTCGCGCCGCGAGCTCATAGCTACCGCGGCGCTCGTGCACGACCGCGAGGTTGTTGTGCAAGGCCGCTGCATGCGGATGAACGCTGAGGCCTTCTTCCAGCACGGCAACGGCGCGCGCGAGATCGCCGGAGAGTGCCGCCGCCAGACCGGCGGCATGGTACCAGGCCGCTGATGGCTGGCGCGCGCCCCACGCACTCCGTGCGACGCTCAGTCGTTCTTCCGCGACCGTGAGATCGGCGCGATGCAACGCCAGTACCGCTTCCGACATGGGCACGCGCGGATCGACCGCCATGCTCCGTCGTGACGCGTCGAGCAGCGCGACGGATGCCTCCTCGAACTGACCGAGACGTTCGAAGGCGTACGCGAGGTTGTGATAGAGCGCCGCGGGCGCGTCGGGTTCCTGCGCGCCGCGTTGGAAGGCGTCGACCGCCTCCTGCCATTCGGCCCGTCGCAAGTGAATCAGGCCGAGATGGAATCGCGCGGCGCCATCGGCGTCTCGTAATTCGAGCACACGACGGAACTCGCGCAGCGCTTCGTCGAGCAGGCCCGTGCGATAGAACGCCACGCCGAGATTGCGATGCTCGGCGACGCGGCTCTCTGGCGGCGGCTGTCGACGAGCTGCGCTGCGGCCCACGCGCTGCGCAAAGCCAGCTGTCAGCAGTCCGAAGATGGCTTTGCCGACCACGAAGTCGTCGAACCCCGAGCGCTCGACGAGTGCGTGCACGTCGTGGCCGCCGTCCATCAGCGGCACCAGCCGCTGCTGCACGGGACTCAGCGTCGCATCGCTCTGTGCCAGTCGCTTTGTGTCGAGTTCGAAGATGAGATCGAGACTCGGGATTTTCTTGGCAATCTGCGTCCACTCATCGACTCGGCGGGCACCTTCAAGCAGCAACGTGTCGGCGCTGACGGAGAGCAGTGGCTCGCCGTCGGTCGGTTGTGCATCGGGCTCGAAGGTAAAGGTGCCCGTGTTCCACGCGAAGAGGTGATACACCGCCTCCTCGACTTGCGCCCGGTACTGTGCAACGAGCACTTCGCGGTCGACACGACCTTGCGAAATCAGGGCATCGGCGAGCGCGCGATCATCGTGCGGTGCACGATCGGCGATCGCCCGCGCGAGTTCGTCCGCGCTGATCGCTCCGCTCCGAACGAGGCGATCACCAAGGCGGTCGCGGCGATTGACGATCGCGGCATGCACGATGCGACCGCGATCGAATTGCACGGTGCCAAAGCTGCCTTCGCGCGCAACACTGAGGCATCCGGATTTCTGTCCGAGCGCCAGCAACTGCAGGACGTCAGCGAGGCTCGCCTCCGAGAGGTTTCCACGAATCGCCATTACACGAGGTCCATCAGCGGAACTCCTCGATCAGACGTCCGGCGAGGTCCGGCCACTCCCAGATGACTTTCTCGCGATCGATGAAAAAGTCATCGAACGACCCAGGGGTCTGCGAGCGCGCAAAGACCGGCTGATCACGCCGAGCCACGCCAAGTTCGCGCTGCGCGAGCGCGAGTGTCAGCGGGCGGTTCGCCAGATCGGACGCGGCCAACACGCGCGTCATGAGCCCCACGAGTTCACGCACGCTCGTCACGTCCCGATCGGCGAGCACGCCAACGAGTTCCTGACTGGGCTCGTGGCTCGACTCCAAAAGCCAGCGGGTGACCAAACGCTCGCGCAACGCGCGATCAGGCGCCTGCATCGTGGTCACCAGTCCGCCCTCGAAGCGCGAGCGCAATCGATCGGCCAAGCCGATGATCGAACGCGGCGCACGATCGCTCGTGAGCACGATCTGACTGCCGCGATCGTACAGATGATTGAACAGGTGAAACAGTTCGTCCTGCGTCCGTTCCTTGTCGGCAAGTTGATGCACATCGTCGAGGATGAGGACATCCGCCGAGCGATATCGCGCGCGCCAGCGCTCGACGCCGCCTTCCTGCATCGCGGCCACCAGCTCTTCGACGAATGCGTCGGCGTTCAGACAGGCCACCGTCTTGCTCGGCCATGCCGCGCGCACGGCGTTCCCGAGCGCATGCGCGACATGCGTCTTGCCGACCCCGCTCGGACCATGCAGAAATAGCGGGTTGTAGCGCTCCCCTGGATGTTCGATTACGGCATCGAACGCCTTGAGTGCCAACTGATTCGCGCTGCCGCTCTCGATACTCGCACGCGTAAACGCCGGCATCGGCCCCGGCAGCGGCAACGCGGACGCGAGGGCGCGATCGAGCAGCATCTGCGCTTCGGCGATCGACTCCGGATTACGGAAGGCGGGATGGCCGCGCACGGACGGATCGACCGCCAACGCCTGCGCTTCCAGATCGCGCAGATGCTCCACCGCCGCTGAGAACGTTGCCAATAGGCCGTTCACGTCAGGCGGCGTCGACAGACGCATTGCGCGCTCAAGCACTCCGGTCGCCACGCCATGGTTGCGCCAGAAGGCGCAGGCTTCGCCGAGGTGGACGCGCCACTGTTCGACCCGCGTCTCGACTTCCTGCAGCACGTCGGCAAGGAAGCCTTCGTACTCAGTGCCGGATGCGGGCGTGGTGCTGCTGCTCATTGCGTCCGCCGTCGTCGATCCGAGCGTCTGCCCGCGGTCACCGAGTACGGCGCGCACGTCGTCGGCGGCGATGGCGTGCCCTTGCAGCTGTTGATAGGCCGCGAGACGGTTCAACGCGCCCTTGAGTTCTCGCACATTCGCAAAGGGCATGCGCGCGGTCGCTTCGAGCACGCCATCGTCGCACGTCAACGCGCGCTCGACCGCGGCATTGCGCAGGATCGCCAGACGCATCTCGTAGTCCGGCGCGCCGACGTCGACAATCAACCCGCCGGAGAGTCGCGACAGCAGGCGCTGATCGACATCCGGGATATCCGTCGGTGGACGATCACTCGTCATGACGAGTTGACTACCCTTCCCCTGCATGAGATTGAACAGGCGGAGCAGTTCGGTTTGCGTCTCGCGCTGCCCAGTCAGAAACTGGACATCATCGAGCAGCAGCAGATCGATATCCTGATAGCGTCGCACGAACTCGGCCTGCTGTCCCGATGCAATCGCGTTGTGCAGCCGCTCCGCGACTTCCTCGCCCGTGCTGAACTCCACGCGCAGGTCGGGGCGCGCCAGTCGCGCTTGGTGCGCGATCGCCGCCACGAGGTGCGTCTTGCCAAGTCCCGATCCGCCGTACACGAAGAGCGGATTGTAGGCGGTACCCGGCGCTTCGGCGACGGCATGAGCCGCTGAGGCAGCCAAGCGGTTGGACGAACCGATGACGAACGTGTCGAACCGATAGCCACCGTCGAGCCGCGTGCTCACACGCCGGCGCCACGGGTTTCATAGTCAGCCGACGCGCGGACGGTCGGTTCCACCACCGGGCGAGTGGCAAGCGGCGTGCGCAAGGCCGCGTGGGCGCGTTTGGCCGACGGCGTCCCCTCGTCCGCGCCGAGCCGGCGCAGCACGCGCATGCCGAGCGAGCGCAGCGTGTCGAAGACGCCGGTGCCGCGCAACGCATCCGACGCGAAATCGGGAACGCCGCGAAAGTTGAGCGCGACGGACAGCTCCGCGACCGAGGCCGCGAGCGATGGTGGGAGATCCTGCTTGTTGTACTGCATCACCACCGGCAGGTCACGCACATCGACGCCATGCTCCGCGAGGTTCGCGTGCATGTCCTGCAGACTCTCCTGATTGTCATCCCACCGATGACGCTGACTGTCGGCGATGAAGGCGATGCCGTCTGCACCTTGCAGCACTAGCTGGCGGATCGCGCGATAGTACGGCTGCCCGGGAACCGTGTACAGCTGAAAGCGCACGCGATATGCCCCGACCGTACCCAGATCGACGGGGAGGTAGTCGAAAAAGAGCGTGCGGTCACGGCGCGTCGCGAGCGACGTCAATTCTCCCACCTGTGCAGTCGGAAGCGCCGAGTGCAGGTGCGTGAGATTGGTAGTCTTCCCCGATCGCCCTGGACCGTAGTAGACCAATTTGCAGGTAATCAGTTTCGTGGCGTGGTCCACGATGGGCATGCGCCCGTCCCTCTTCGGCCTACTGGGTCGCGCGAGTTGCTGCGGGATGCAGTAACGCGTGCAGTCGAGCGGCCAACGCGATTGCTTCGCGGAGTCGATCCGCATCCACAATGGTGACCTCCGACCGGAGGGCGGCAGTCCAGAACGTCAGTGCGGCGGCAAGGTCACCACGCCGGGCCGCATCGTCACCGTGCGAGCACAACGTCGTGACATCCATGCCGGGCACTGGCCAGCTTGCCTCCCCTCGCGGGAGAGACGTCTCAGTGACCGGTGACGCAACGGTCGCAGTCACAATTTCTGACGGCGTGTGGTCACGGATGATCGCGCTGCCGAACGGTGTCGTACGACGTCGAGGCAGCCCTTCCGCCGACATCACGCCGACCTCCACCGGATCGAACATCGAGTCGTCGTCGGCTGGCCCGCTGGACGCTTCAAGCTCACCGTCACGGCTCGGGATCCACAGGTCACCAACCTGGCAATCGACATCGCGCGGTATGGCGTCCGCGATCGCGCTTGTCACGACGTGACCGATCGGCGGTGTCGGATGTCGTCGCGGTGCGCGTTCCGACGCACGCAGCGTGAGCAGCCCACTGCCGATCAATCCATGCACAATGTCCGCGACGTCCAGTAGTTCGCGTCCCAACACCGTGGCGAGTTCCGTCAGATCGCGCGTGCCGTCAACACGCGTGAGGATCTCCCACTCCTGCGGCACCAACCGCAACAACGGCAACTGCTGCGGCTCGACGTCGACGAACGCGGGCACGACATGCGCGTGTGCAATGCGATCCGCGAGACGGCTCCAGCTCTCGGCACGCTGCGCCGCTTCCACCAACAGCGATTCCACCGCGAGCCGTACGGGGCTTACTGGCGGAGACGTCTCCGCCGGCAGGAAGCGGAAATCGCCATCGTGCCACGTCAACAGATCAAGCACGCATCCTTGGACGGCCTTGGAGCCGTTGCTCGAGGACGCGAGTCCCGATGGGAAGACTTCGTCGTCGCCGTCGAGGCGCCATTGCTCGCTGTCGACGACGGCACCGTTCGCCAGGCGAATGAACGCAGCACGTCCCTGCACCTGCGCGCGCAGTTGTAGCGTACCGGTCTTTCGACTGAGTCCCAGCAGCTGCAGGACTTCGGGCAGCGCGAGCTCGCGCAGGCGGCCTTCGAGGCTCATGGCGCGCGCTCCGCCGGCGCCGGATCGTGCATCACGAGACGAGCCTCAAGCCGAACGCTCCGGCGCGGGCACCCGCGTCGGCTCCCGCGTCGGCCAGAGCGCGCTGTGCCTTCTGAGTCAACGCATGATCGAGCGAATGCTCGGCGACGCGCTGCCACCGCTCGACCGCATCGCGGATGCGTGACTGTCGTGAGAGGAGCATGCCATCGAGGAAGAGCGCAGCGAGATGCGAAGGATCATGCCGCAGCACACGCGTGTTCGCGATGCGCGCATCGTCGTCGCGGTCGAGCCGCACGAGGGTCTCGCCGAGGAAGACGAGGGCGTCGAGGTCCGTCGGCGTCGTCGCAAGATGCGTCGTGAGCAGTACAAGCGCGTCCTGCGGACGATCCGCCGCACGATGCACCTCGGCCAACTCAATCATGGCATCGCGCCAACCCGGCGCTGAACTCAGGGCGGCGACCAGCTCCAAACGTGCCGCAAGCAAGTCGCCGCGGGCGCGGAGCAGCCGTGCGATGGCCACGCGCGCCGACGGCCTCGACGCGTCGAGCGCGAGCGCGCGGCGAAAGCAACCGAGCGCGAGGCCCTCGTCGCCGATCGCGACCGCGGTATTACCGAGGAAGTGCATGAGGGCCGCGCTGTCCGGTTCGAGGCGTAGCGACCGGATGATCGCCTTGCGCGCCGATTCTACGTATGGCGTTTCCGGGCGCGCCGCGGTCACCGACTGAGCAGTTGCTGCCGCGCTGCACGCGAAGAGCGCGAGCACTTCGACGTTCTTCGCATCGTGCGAACCAAGTCGCTTGAGCAGTGGGAGCGCGTCCGCGCCGCGACCCAATAGGCACGCTGAGCGCGCCTCGCCGATCGCCGCGCGTCGCCACGCTGCGTACGCCGGCGCGCCGGGCGCTTCCTGTTCGGGTTCCAGCAGCGCCCGCGCCCGCGCGTAGCGATCGATCGCCTCGCCGTGCACGCCACGCGCCGCGAAGACATCGGCCTCGTGGCAGTCCTGCCCCGCATCGGCGACTGAATCGACCACGGTAATCGTGTTGGCCGCCAACGGTCCCGGCGAAGACCCCAGCACCGTGGCTGAGTGGTCCGGCAGCAGACTCACCACGTCGTCGGCGTTGAGTGCCACACCAGTGAGTGGGTCACCGCTGCGCAACGACAGCAGATCGAGTGAACCGCACGCCTCGGGGCACTCGCGCTGCAGGTCGATGATCACGTTCAGCCGCGCGGGAACGCGCACGGGCGCGAGCGCCAGTGCGCGTTGCGTCTCGCGCAGCGCACCGTCGTCGTCGCCGAGTGCGCCCAACACCTGCGCGAGCGCATAGCGCGCCTCGGCATGCGTCTCACACCGCTCGATGGCGCGTGCGTACGCATTGCGCGCCTCTTCGAACCAGCCAAGATCCTGACAGACGCTGCCGAGCGCATGCCAAGCGTCCGCATCGTCAGGGTGAAACGACACCAGCTCGCGTAGCATCGACAACGCCGCCTTCTCGTGGCGATTCTCCTGGAACCACCGCGCGCAGTTCAGGCGCGCGCGAACGAGCGACGGATCCAGCTCTGTCGCGCGCACGAACGCCTGGCGCGCCGCGGTCTGATCGCCGAGGCCCGAGAGTGCGACGCCGAGATTGTTGTAGGCAAGGGTATGGTGCGGATCGAGTCGCAGTGCCGCGCGATACGCGTCTGCGGCACCGATGACGTCGCCCGCCTGGTGGAGCGCGACCCCGTGTTCATTCCAAAAGCGTGGATGGTCCGGATACGCGCGCAGCAGCGCCGCGTACGCCGTGCTGGCGGCAGTGTACTGACCGGCGATCAGATCCAGCTCGGCGATGGCGTGTCGGTTCAAGCGATCATCTTCACCGTGCTCGAGCGCGCGCACGAATTCGCGACGCGATTCGTCGAAGTAACCGCGCTGGCGGAATGCGAGTCCGAGACCGTATCGCGCCATGCCCGAGTCGACGCCGGGCACGACCGATACGGCGGGCGCTTCTGACGCCGTGGCGTTGTCCAGCGACAGGTGCGGCTGCAGCGATTGCAGCGACGGGTTGAGCATCGACGCGAGGCGCGACGAGGCCATTGCCGCCTCGTGCCGCCCCATGTCGCCGAGGACGAAACCGCGCAGCAGGTGGGCGTCGGCCAGCGATGCGTCCTGCGCGATCACCGAATCCAGCGTCTCGAGCGCCTGCTCGTTCTGACCGCGCTGATACAGCACTTCCGCGAGATGCAGTCGCGCGACGGCCTCTTGCGGCGCTGCATTCACCGCGCGTTCGAACCATCGCTGCGCGCGTCGCAGATCGCCGGCGCGTTGCTCCACCAGGCCGCGCTCAAAGAGCGCGGCACCATCATCCGGGTCCTTGGCAATCAGCGCTTCCAACTGCTGACTGGCCGCACCCGTGCGACCGATCAAGCGGAGCAGTCGCGCACGTTCGCGGTGTGCGCCGGCATCGCCCGGGGTCGACTGCAGTTGCATGTTGATCGCCGCGAGGCGCGCGTCGCACGCCCCTGGCTTGGCGGCCGCGACCTCGAGATTGCGCGCGGCCGTGCGCATCCTCGGATCCAGCTCCAGCGCACGCAGCAACGCACTGACGGCGTCCGCATACATACCCTTGCTGTAGTAGAGCACTCCGAGGTTGTTGAAGGCGCCGGGATCGCTCTGATCGATCCGGTTGGCCATCGCACGCAGCAACTCTGCGTCGCGCCCCCCCGGCGTGCCGGTCGTCGGCTCGCCCGCGTGCATCGCGCGCCTCAGGCCAACCGCAGCGCGCGGAGCATCACCTGCAGCGACGCCGGGTCCGGCAACAGCAGGAAGAAACCGCGCAGCGTCTGGTGCAGTTCGGTCAGCATGAACTCGCTCTCGACGCAGAGGATCGCATCGGGGTCCGCGGAGAACTCCGCGAAGGCGCTGGCGATGACCGCGGCCGACATATCGATGACGAGCGTCGGCGGCGAGGGGAGCAGCAGCATGCCGAGGAAATCACTGAGCGCGTTCATGTATGCACCGCTCAGAATATTGCCCGCTTCCTTGATCGCCGAGGCCTCGAGTTCGCCGAGGTCCATGGATGTACCCACCGGACGCCGCAGCATCAGCTCCGCGAGCCGCAGCACCGTGGGCCTCGGGAAGACCAGCAGCGTGCGGCCGCTCAGATCGCCGAGCATGTGCATCAGCACGGCGGCGACCGGCTCTTCATCCGGCGAAAACTGCGCGGGGAGTTCTTCCATACTCGCGATCGTGATGGCCGGCACCTTGATCATGATCGTGCTTCCGGTCATCTGCGACAGTGCGGTCGCGGCATGCCCTGCGCCGATGTTCGCTGTTTCGCGCAGCGCATCGAGCTGAATCGTCTTGAGCGACCGGATCGCTTGCATCTTCACTCCACACGCTATGCGACGGAAACTGCGCGGCCCGTCGACGCGGTCGCGTCGATCACGTGAGGCTGCCGAGATCGACGATGAGCGCAGGGGTCCCGTCACCGAGTACCGTCGCCCCGCTGAACCACGGGGCGCTGCCGCGGACCGCGTCGAACGATTTCACGACAATGTCCTGCTGTGCGACGAGCGCGTCGACGACCAGCGCTGAGCGGCGACCAGCCACTTCGACGACGGCGATGTACGCATTATGCGTGAGGCGTAGCTGCCCGAAGCGTTCACGCACGTGCACCAGCGGGAGCGCTTCGTCCCGCAGATTGAGTGACTCTCGTGCCGCCGCCGTGACGATCATGCCGGGATCGTACTCCAGCGCTTCGACGACGTGCGCCGCCGGCAGCGCATAGGTGTCGCCGGCGACCTGCACGAGCAGCGCACGGGTGATGGCGAGCGTCACCGGCAGACGCAGCGTGAACACGGTGCCCTGCCCTTCGATCGTCTCCAGCTCGAGCGCGCCACCCAGTGCGCGCACCCGCGTGGCGACCACGTCGACACCGACGCCACGCCCGCTGACCGACGTCACCTTACGCTTGGTCGAAAAACCCGCGTACGCGAGTACCTGCAGCAGCGCGTCATCGTCGAGTACCGTCACGGTCTCGGCGACAATGCCCTGCGACTGCGCACGACGCAGGATCGCCCGTCGATCGATGCCCCCACCATCGTCCTCGACCTGAATCACGACGGCGGCGCGATCGCGCGCGGCGCGCAGCATCAGCGTGCCGACCGGTGGTTTGCCGGCCGCGCGACGCGTTTCGGCGTCTTCGATCCCGTGGTCGAGTGCGTTGCGAAGCAGGTGCACGATCGGATCACCAATCGCGTCGAGCAACGCACGATCCAGTTCGATTTCACGGCCCTCGGTCGCGAAATGCACGTCCTTGCCGAGATCGCGGGCGATGTCGCGCACCAGTCGCGGAAAACGGTCGAACACCTGACCCACCGGTACCATGCGGGCCTGCAGCACTTCGTCCTGCATGGCGCTGATCAGACGCGCCGTGTCGTGCGCCGCCTTCGTCAGCTCACGGGTCGACGACCGATCATGCGCCTCAGCAAGGCGCAACAGACGATCGCGGCTGATGACGAGCTCTCCGACGAGGTCGAGCATCGTGTCGAGACGGCGACGATCGACACGAACCGTGCGCATGGATTCCGCGGCCGCTTCGCGCGAGGGGCGCGGCGCGACCGCTGTGACGGTGACGCGAGCGACATCGCCGGCGGCGCGCGCCGCCGTTTCGATCGCTGCAGCGTCGGCAGCCGTTGCCATAATGATCGAGAACACGCCGTCGAACGTGTCTGACTGCCATGTCACCTGCGGCGGCACGACGCTGTGCACAATGCCTAGCGGCTCGAGGCGCGCCATGACGAGCATCGCGCGTACGCCTTTCAACGGACAATCGGGCGCGAGACGCACGTCGATCGTTCGATCCGCCGCCGCCGCGCCGGGAACCGCGCCGAGAACCGCGCCGGGAACCGCGCCGGGAACCGCGCCGAGAACCGCGCCGAGAACCGCGGATGCGACCGACGGGGTCGGTGCAACGATCGCCGCCGAGACGACCGTGGTATCCGTATACGCCGCCAACCGCTGCAACAGCGGCGTCAGTGCTACCGGCACCTCGTCGCCGCTGCCGGCGACGGCGTCGTCGACGCTCTGGCGCAGCGCGTCACTGCCTTCGAACAACACTGCGATGAGCGTCGGCGATCGCGGCGTGACACCGCGTCGCAGTCCGTCCAGTACGGACTCCAATGCATGCGACAGGGATTCCGCCGCACGATAGCCCATCGCCGCGGCCATGCCTTTGATCGTGTGCGTGCTGCGAAAGAGCGTCGCCACGTGCGCGCTGTCGCCATCCTGTTCAAAGGCCAGCAGACTCGCATCGAGCTCGGCAAGGTGTTCGCGCGCTTCCGTGCGAAACAGCTCGGCATAGCGCGCCTGATCCATGACGGCCACTGGCCGAACGTGCGTGCGGCTTACGCCGCGAGCACCCGGTTGACCGCCTCGAGCACGCGGCTCGGCTGGAACGGCTTCACGACGAAGTCCTTCGCGCCGGCCTGGATCGCTTCGACGACGAGCGCCTGCTGCCCCATCGCGCTGCACATGAGGATGCGCGCCGCAGGATCACGCTTCGTGATTTCGCGAACCGCATCGATGCCGCCCATATCGGGCATCACGATGTCCATGGTCACCAGATCGGGACGTAGCAGGCGGTATTTCTCCACCGCTTGCACACCCGTCTCGGCTTCCCCGACGATCTCGAAGCCGGCCTGGGTGAGGATATCCCCGACCATCGTGCGCATGAAGAGCGCATCGTCACAGATCAGTACTGTTCGGCTCACCGTCCCATCTCCTCGGAAGAGAGCAGATGCGGCGCGCAGAGCGCGACCGCGTCCAGATCCGCGACGATCGAGCCAAGGCTCTCGGCGGAATTCGCGATTCCGGCAGAGTCCTGCGCGCGTACATCGCGTACAACATCCACGGCCAGCCCGATCAGGCGAGTTCCGTTCTCAATGAGGACGACCGACGTCGACGTAACGGCACGCTCAGTGCCCAGCAAAATAGACAGTTCCAGCACCGTGACGACGGCGCCCCGCACGTTGATGATCCCGCGAAGCATCGGCGGCGATCCCGGGACGCGCGTGACGCGCTCGCCGCGGACGACTCCCCGCACCTGCTGTACTGGAATCCCGTACTCGGCGTCTCCAACGCGAACCACCAATACCCGAGGACGCGCGTCCTCATCGTCCAACCAAACGTCAGCGGTCGTCGGGCTCGGCGATGGGGCCGTCAGTGATGTTGTAGAAACCGAAGACATCGAGCGGGTCGGGGTGCGAGGCGAATTCCGTCATATCACTTACCGCGGCCAGCGACTTTTTCAAGTCGTCGGGCAACGGCGAACGCAGATCAAGCGGCTCTCCCGTGATCGGATGACGGAAGCGCAGCCAAGCGGCGTGGAGGAAGTGCCGCTTCGGCGGCAGTGCCGCGAGACGCCGTCCTCCTCCGCCTCCATAGGTATCGTCACCAATCACCGGATGCCCCACCGACGCGAGGTGAACGCGAATCTGGTGCGTACGTCCGGTGTGCAGGTGCGCGCGCAGCAGATCCACCGAGTCGAAGCGGGCCAACCGTGTGAAGTCGGTCTTTGCAGCCTTCCCCGTCTGGACGATTGCCATACGTGTTCGGTCCCGCGGATCCCGATCGATCGGCTGATTGATGGTCAGTTCATCGGTCTTGAGGTGCCCCCACGTGACCGCCGCGTACCGTCGCGTGATCCGACGGGCCGCCAGTGCCGCGCTCAACGTGCGGTGCGCCAGCTCGGTCTTGGCGACCAGCAGGAGCCCCGACGTGTCCTTGTCCAGCCGATGCACCAACCCGGCGCGCTCCGGCCCGCCGCCGTCGGCCAACGGCTCGCCACGCGCCATCAGTGCGTTGACCAACGTTCCGGTCCAGTTCCCCGGGGCCGGATGCACCACCATCCCAGCCGCCTTGTCAACGACGACCATGTTTTCGTCTTCGAAGGCAATGGCAAGCGGAATCGACTCGGGGATGATGTCGCGGCCCGGCGGCGGCGGAATCACGACCGTCACCCGATCATCGACCTCGCCGCGATACGACGCCTTCTCGCGCTGCGCGTTCACGGTCACGTGGCCGTTCGCGATCAACGTCGCCGCCTGCGTCCGCGACAGCTCGCACTCGCCCGCGACGATCATGTCGAGACGTTCACCGGCGCGGTCGCGGATCACGAACTCGCGGGTTACTGCATTGTCAGGACGCTCGCCATCGCGGCGTTCGCCCGCTGACGGCTGACCGCTCTCGATCGGCATCACGCGTTCGGCTGGCGTTCGGCCTGTTCTATCGATCCGTGCGCCTGCTGCAGCCGTTCCTGTCGCCACAACGCCAGCACCAGACAGACCGCGCCGATCGTGACCGCCGAGTCGGCGAGGTTGAACGTCCAGAAGCGGACATCTCCGACGCCGACGTCGATGAAGTCGACGACTCCATCGCGGTGCCGAATACGATCCAGCAGGTTGCCGACCGCGCCGCCGATGACGATCGGGACGCCGATCGCGGCCAGACGTGAGAGGCGCGTCAGGTCAGCCGTAGCGCGCAACAGCACCGCGACGATCACGACACTCAACACGCCGAAAATCCAACGCGAGGCTGGGCCGAGGTGCATGCCAAACGCCGCGCCCGGATTGTAGGCCAGCGTGAAACGCACCGTGTTGCCGATAATCGGGTGCGGCACGTGCATAGGCGACAGCGCCTCGACCGCCATGTTCTTGCTGACGAAATCGGCCACGACAATGGCGGCGGCGATCGCCCAGAATTGCCACGTCGAAGACGCGACTGGGCGGAGATCGGTCGGACGGTGAGACGATGAGGTCATGCGCGTGTCAGGAGATGTCGGTGACGTCTGTCGTCACCGTCGAAGGTTCCGGTGCGGCGATCTGTTGCTCTTCGCCCCACAAGACCCAGGCCAGCAGGAATGCACCACAGCTCACCGCCATATCGGCGACATTGAACGTCGGCCAGCGATGCGACCCGAACCCGATGTCGATGAAATCCACGACGCCGAGATCCGATCGCACGCGATCGATCAGATTGCCCAGCGCGCCGGCGGCCACCAAGGCGATCGCCAATGCCCGTACGCGCTGCGCGTTGTCCGTCTGTGCATACAATCGCCACAGAATGACCAGCGCACCGAGCGTGAGCGCCATGAAGATCCAGCGCGAGTACCCGCCCAGATACAGCCCGAACGCGGCGCCCGGATTGTACACCAGCGCAAACTTCACCACGTCGCCGATCACTGCCTGCGGCAAGCCGTTGGGCGGCAACAACGTCACCGCCAACGACTTCGTCAGGACATCCGTGAGCACGACGGCGATGACAACCGGCCAGGAGATCAGCGCCTTCACGTTACTTGTGCTTCGCCGTTTCCTCACGCTGCTTGCACGCGATGCAGAAGCGCGCGTGCGGCAACGCGTCAAGCCGTTCAAAGGCGATGTCCTCGCCACACTGGTGGCACTTCCCGAACGTGGCGGGTGACTTGTATAGGCGACGCAGCGCCTGATCGATATGCCAGAGGAATCGCCCTTCCTGCGACGCGAAGAGGAACGCCTTTTCGCGCTCCATCGCATCAGTTCCCTGATCGGCCATGTGGAACGAGTACGCACTCGTTTCCGTGTCCTGTGATTCGCCGTTCGGGCCGAAAGTGTCGCCGTGATGCCCGAGTTCCTTGATCACACGCTTCCGCTCTTCGAGCAACCGCTTCTCGAAATGCGCCAGCTGTTTTTTCGGCATCGGCTTGACCTTCTTGCCGTCCTTCGAAGCCGCGTTCGTACCCGCCATCAGACGCCTTCCTTTCTGAGCGCCAGGTGCAGCGGACGTCCTTCAACGTCCACCACCTGTGTCGCGGTCCACGTGTCGCCGTCCGCAGTCGAACCGAACGGCGTGCCTGCTGCTTCACCCACGAAGATCCGGACCGCGAGGACCTCGTCGGCAATTCGACTGCGATACTCCTCGGCCGACGCATTCATCACGTCGTCTCCCGCCACCGCCAGTACGATCCGGTCACTGACATCGAGCTTTGCTTCTTTTCTCAGCCGCTGTACCCGGCTGACGACCTCTCGTGCCAACCCTTCCGCCCGCAACGCTGGGCTGACCGTCGGATCGAGGGCCACGCCGTAGCCCGCGTCCTCCTGCACCACCGCCGCCCCGGACGCGCGCCGGATGATGGCGACGTCGTCCGGGTCGATCAAGCGGTCGATCCCTGATACCGCCACCGTGATTGATGATCCTGCTGCCAATTGACGCAGCACGTCGCCAGACAGTGCCCCGACGACCTCGGCCACCAGCGGCGTTTCCTTCCCGAATTTCTTGCCCAGCGCACGGAAATTGGCCTTCGCCTCGAGCGAGACTAGCGCATCGGTCGATGTCACGAATTCAACACGTTTTACGTTCAACTCCGCCGCGAGCAGCGCCCCCAGCGCCGCAGCGCCGGTCGGATCGCCCGGGACGACGCACTGCATCGACGGCAACGGCTGACGCACCTTTACCTCGGCCGCGTCGCGTGCCGCGTGCGCGAGCGTCACCAGCTTGCGAATGTCGGCCATCGACGACTCGAGGGCCTCATCAATTCCCGATGCCGCCGTGCCACGCGTGTACGACGCGAGATGGACCGAGCTCCCCGTCAGCGCGCGATGCACCGCATCCGACATGAACGGCGCGAACGGCGCCAGCAAGCGACAGACGACCGTCAGCACTTCATGCAGGGTCGCGAAGGCCGCGCGGTTGTCCGCTCCCGTGACCTCATAGAACCGATTACGTGAAAGACGCACGTACCACTTGGAGACGTCGTCATCGACGAACTCCATGAGTCGGCGGGCGGCCAGCGTCGCGTCGTAGGCGGTCATATGGCGATCGACCTCCGCCTCGACGCGCGCCAGACGCGAGAGCACCCACCGATCGAGCGCCGGACGTTCGGCCACGGCCGGATCCTGATCGCTCGGCGCCCATCCGAAATTCGCGTACTGCGCAAAGATGCCGTTGTAGACGTTGCGAAACGTGAGCAGGAAGCGTCCCGCCGTTTCGCGAATGGCGTTCTCGTCGAAGCGACGCGGCACCCAGACCTGACTCGACGCCACAAGGAACAGCCGCACCGCGTCGGCACCGTGGCGCGAGAGCACCTCCCACGGGTTCACAACGTTCCCCTTGCTCTTGGACATTTTCTGTCCGTTCGCATCGAGCACCAGATCGTTCACGACCACGTTGCGATACGGCGCCGCGGTGCCGGGCTGATTGTTCGGCAGCGCGTCGCCGAGCCCCGTCGCGATGGCGATCAGCGAGTAGAACCAGCCGCGCGTCTGGTCGACGCCTTCGGCGATGTAGTCCGCGGGATACTGTGCCGCGACCTTGTCGTTGTTCTCGAACGGATAGTGCCACTGCGCAAAGGGCATCGCTCCGGAATCGAACCACGCGTCGATGACTTCGGGCACGCGACGCATCGTGCCCGTGCCGGTTGGCGAGGGCCACGTGTACGCGTCGATGTACGGCTTGTGCGGATCGAAGTCCTCCGGCAGCGGCTTACCGGTACGCTCCGCCAATTCGGCGAAACTCCCCAGCACATCGACTTCGGTGGCATCCTCATCGTTGATCCACACCGGCAACGGCGAGCCCCAATAGCGATCACGCGAGATCGCCCAGTCGACGTTATTCGACAACCACTCGCCGAAGCGGCCGCTACCCATCTCCGATGGATTCCAGTTGACGGCCGCGTTGCGCGCGATCAGGTCGTCCTTGACTGCCGTCGTGCGCACGAACCACGAACCGCGCGCGTAGTACAGCAACGGCGTGCCGCAGCGCCAGCAGTGCGGGTACGAGTGCACGAAGGTCGAGGCCTTCCAGAGCACATCACGTTCACGCAGCACTTCGAGAATACGCGCGTCGGCCTTTTTCACGAACAGGCCGCCAACCACCGGCACGTCTGCGGCGAACTCACCGCGCGCCGTGACCGGCTGTACAAAGGCGAGGCCGTTCCGCTGACCCGCCGCGTAGTCGTCGGCGCCGAACGCCGGCGACATGTGCACGACACCACTGCCGTCATCGGCGGACACAAAATCTTCCGCGATGATGATCTCGTGGTCGCCTTCATCAGGAAACGGCACCCAGTCGAGCGGACGGCGATAGCGGAGTCCCGCGAGCTCCGAGCCACGGTGCGTCGATATGACGTCCCAGCGGTCAGCCCAATCCGCACCAAGCACGGCCGGCACGCGTGACTCGGCGAGCACGATCGTCCAGTCGACGCCGCTCTTCTTGCGCAGCTCGGTGTAGTGCAACTCCGGGTGCACGGCGAGCGCCGTGTTCGACACGAGTGTCCACGGCGTCGTGGTCCACACGATGATGCGGCGACGCCGGCCGGGGGTGGCGTTGCCATCCTTGTCGAGGAGATCCAACGCGATGTACACGCTCGGATCTTCAACGTCCTCGTACCCCTGCGCGACTTCATGGCTCGACAGCGCTGTGCCGCAGCGCGAGCAGTACGGGAGAATCTTGTGGCCGCGGAAAAGCAATCCCTTGTCGTGCAGCGTACGCAACGCCCACCAGACACTTTCGACGTAGTTGTTGTCGTACGTGACATACGGGCTGGTGTAGTCCAGCCAGTACGCCGTGCGCTTTGACAGCGCTTCCCACTCGCCGCGGTACTTCCACACGTTCTCGCGGCATCGACGATTGAATTCGGCGACGCCGTACTGTTCGATCAGCTGCTTGCCGCCGAGCTTCGCGACTTCCGCGACATCGATGCCCTGTCGCTCGGCAGACTCACGTTGCAGCTCTTTTTCGACTTCGATCTCGACCGGCAAGCCATGCGTATCCCAGCCCGCTTTGCGCGGCACGAAATGCCCCTGCATCGCGCGATGACGGCAGAACAAGTCCTTGATCGTGCGGGCGAAGACGTGGTGAATTCCCGGTCGGCCGTTGGCCGTCGGCGGTCCTTCGAAGAACACGTACGGCGGACCGTCCGCGCGAGCCGCTTGCACGGTTTCGAACAGACACTCGGATTCCCAACGCGCAAGCACGTCCTGCTCGAACGCATCGGCACCAGTGTCGGGGAGCAACTCGTATTGCACAACGTCCGGCGAAGCAGTCATGGATCCAACACGTTAGAGACGGGCAATGACGCCTTTCACGACGGCGCCAAGCTTGGGCTCCGCGGAACGCGCCACATCGATGATTTGCGAGAGACTGGCCGGCTCGAGGGCATCGGGCAGACACTGGTCGGTGATGATCGAGAGGCCCAGCACGCGCATGCCGCCATGTCTCGCCACGATCACCTCGGGCACCGTCGACATCCCGACCACGTCCGCACCGCACGCGCGCAGGAACCGATATTCAGCCCGCGTTTCGAGGTTCGGCCCCTGCACCGCCACATAGACGCCTTCGCGCATGGTGATGCCGTGCGCGACGGCGACCTCACGTGCAATCTGTCGCAAGCCGAGATCGTACGGCTCGGACATATCGGGGAAGCGCGGTCCAAGCGCTTCATCATTCGGGCCGATGAGCGGGTTGTCGCCGAGCAGATTGATATGATCGGCAATGAGCATCAGATCGCCGGCATGCCAGAGCGGATGCATCCCGCCGCAGGCGTTGCTCACGATGAGTGTCTCGGCGCCGAGTGCCTGCAGCACACGCACCGGAAACGTCACCTGCTGCAGCGAGTAGCCCTCGTAGCGATGAAAACGGCCCTGCATCGCGACGATCGTCTTGCCACCGAGGGATCCGCATAACAGTCGGCCGCTATGCGACGCGACGGTGGACAGCGGGAAGTTCGGCAAGTCGCGATAATCGATTTCGTGCTCGACGGCGATGTCGTCCGCGAGCGCACCCAGTCCCGTCCCGAGAATGATCGCAGCGTCGACTGGACGATCGAACTGTTGCCGCACCGCCTGTGCGCAGGCTTCGATGCGTTCACGGGCGTGCAAGCCCAACGCCGGATGCGCGAGCGCGACCCGGCGGTGTTCCTGCGTGTACTGCAGCTGCGGGAATGACTCAGCGGGCGTCTGCATCAATCGTCCACGACATCGAGCCACGAAGGCGTAGGTGCGGTGCCGCGCGGCGGAATGGCGCGCAGTTCTTTGAGCATCGGCGCCGTGGCCTCCGGTGCGTCCATCGCGGACGCGCTGGACGGAGAGTCCGTGCGCGTTTCACGCGGCACGAACGCCGGCTGCGGTTCGCTCTCGGCATTCGACAACTCGGAAAGCTGCCGCTCGAGCTGATTGCGCACCTGCGACAGGTAATTGCGCCGGGCACGCCAGAGCTGCTGGAGCTCTTCTTCGGCGCGACGGATGTCGTCGCGAACCTGGTGCAGTCCCTTTTTAGCCTCGGCGCGCGCCTCGCGCACGATCAGTTGCGCCTCGCGCTCCGCCTGCTCACGGATCTCGCCCCGAAGTTGTTGCGCGCTGACCAGCGCGTCGTTCAGCGCCTTGTCGCGATCGCGAAACGATTTCAGCTGCTCGAGGAAGTTGCGGGCCTTGAGTTCCAAATCCTGATTCGCGCGCGTCAGCCGCTCGAGTTCTTCGGCGACCTGGTCGCGAAACTGATCGACCCGCGCGCGATCGTAGCCGCGCAGCGCGTTGCCGAAGTCGTAGCGCCGAACATCCAGCGCGGTCAGATGAAAGGCGTCGTCCGTCATGCGAAGGTCCGGAGGTGAGCGCCGCGGGAAGACTGGACAGTCGACACAACGGTGCTACCGACTGCCGAAGAGAATCGTGCCGAGGCGTACGTGCGTCGCCCCCTCTTCGACCGCGAGTTCGAAATCTCCCGACATCCCCATGCTGAGCCAAGGTGCCGGGTGTCCTGCCTCCTGCAACTTCGTGCGAACGGCCCGCGCGCCAGCAAATACGTTGCGAAGTACGGATTCCGCTGCGTCGAACGGCGCCATGGTCATGGCGCCCATCACGCGGAGATGCCGGCACGTCTGCAAACGCGCCGCCGTCTCGCCGATCGCATGAGGGGCAAAACCGCTCTTCGTGTCTTCGCCACTGACGTTCACCTGCACCAACACGTCGAGCATCACGTTCGCCGCCTGCGCTGCCTGATCGAGTGCCTCGGCAAGCCGATCACTGTCCAGCCCGTGCACCAGCGCGAACCGCGCTGCCGCCTTCGCCTTCTTGCGTTGGAGATGTCCGATGAGATGCCAGCGGACCGGTACGGTCACGAGCGCCATCTTGGCTTCCGCTTCCTGCACGCGGTTCTCACCGACGTCGTTCACCCCGGCTCGCCAGGCCGCTTCGACCGCTTCTGGTCCATGCGTCTTCGTGACCGCCACCAACGTCACCGACTGTCCATGCCCGCCTCGTGCGGTCGCCGCGGCAATGCGTTCCTGTACCTCCGCGATCCGCGACGACACCGCCGCGCAATCGAAGGGTGCGGAGGAGTCCGAAATTGGCATAGCATAAGAAGTTAGCCACCGTTGCACGTCCCCACAAGTAAGGTGTCGGTCAGAGCGCGGACCTGGGTGCAGCGTAGCAGCGCCTGCATCTGAGCCGCCGCCGGATCCGCCCCAGGCGCCAGCGGAGCCAGCGACGACACCGGCAGTTGATCGTTTGCCTTGACGAGCACTGCGAGTGAGAGTCCGACCGCTCCGGGCTGCAGCGCCAAGGTCGGAGCATAAACCAACCCCTCGAGCACCCATCCCGAGGTGGGATCGATCAGCCGCCGTTCCGACGCGGACACTAGCACGCTGACGCGAAGAGGGCGCTTGCCCAGCCCCGCCCGGAGCGACGTCGAACGCAACGTCGACCCAAGTCCAAGCCACGCTGCCGCCGCGGCGTCGGGGAGCAGCCCATCGCGGCGAACGAGTTGCTCGCGGTACCAGCGCGCGCCGAGCAGCGGGACCGTGATCACCAGCACGTCAGGACGATACATCTCGACCTGCTGGAGATACCAGAGCGGAAACGTATCGTTGTCCCCGGCGGTGTAGAGCACGCCATGCGTCGGTACCGCGTCGAGCAACTGCCGTGCGACGGTGCGCGGCAGCGTCGCGAGTGGTTCAAGGGTGCGATCCATGACCGGCCGGTTCGCCAGAATCGGCACAACCGCCAGCGCATACGGCAAAATCGAGATCAGCACCGGCAACCGCTTGGCGAATCGTCGCGCGATGTGCGTCATGCCGGCACCGGCACAGATGCCCCAGCTCCAGAAGCCCAGCACGAAGAAGTAGTCTCGTTCGCGAGCCTCGTGCAGCGTCCCATCCGCCAACACGCCAGCGCCGTACGACGGCCCCGCGCGCAAGTTCAACCACACGGCCACGCCGACGGTGCCACTGAGCATCAGGACGAGCATCGCGCGTCCGACGCGCTTTTCGTGTTGCCAGAGCGTGTGCAGGCCGAGTACACCGAGCCATGCCCAGGCGATCGACAACGGCGTGCGAGACCACGATGGCGTTGGATCCGCGTGCAGCCCGAAGGCCACCTGCCAGTCGGCCCATTCGAAGACGTTGCCGATTTGCAGCCAGAGCGGCGCCATGCGCGGCCACAATGAGGCAACGGCGAACTGCTTGCGCTGCAGCACGTCCACGAGCGCACCGAATGAGATCGGCCGTCCCGAGTCCAGCAACGGATGGCGCGCCGACAACATCGGCAATACGGCGACGGCCGACATGCCGAGAGTAAACAGCGCGGCCCATCCGAACACGTCGCGTGCGCGTGGTCGAGCCCCCCGCCACGCGAATACAATCGCGGCCGGCAGCGCCACCAACAGGCTCAGATGCAGTGGCACGGCGAGCGACGAGATAAACACCAGGAGTGCGCGCCATCGGCCGCGCTGTTCGTCGCTGGCGTCGTGCCGACCTGCGCGTTCGCCAGCGGCGATGAGTACAATCGACGCGAGCAACGAGACGGCATACACCTCGGTTTCGGTCGCATTGCTCCACACGCTCATCATCACGCCCGCCGACACGGCTGCAGCCACTGCGCCACGAGCGCCAAGCCATCGCTGCGCCATCGCGGCGCCGACACCACCGGCAAGCGCCGAGCTGACGACCGACAACATCGTGATGGCGCGCGCCGGTCCGGCGTGGTGGAACACGATCGACGCAATGTGTCCGAGCAGCACCCACAACGGCGTGCCGGGGGCATGTGGGATGCCCAGCGTCTGCGCGGCCGTCGTCAGTTCAGCGGCATCCCAGAACGTCAGATCGGGCGCGGCGGTCGCGAGATAGATCGTCAACAGTATTACGGTCGTCACGCCGCCTGAAACGAGCGACGGCGCGAACCGAAGGCCGCGCCGTGCTCGAGACTCGTTCATCATCTCGCTCGATTGAGACCGATGATCGGATGCGACTGCGTCACGCCGGCGCGATCTCTGGACCGCCCAGCATTGTCGGTACAGCCGGGCGAGGCGACGGGATCGACGACGGCGTCACCGACGGCGGTGCGGACGGTGGTGCGGGCGGCATGTCCGGCACACGCGGCGGCAGCACTTTACCAGCCTTCAGTAACAAGATGTCATCACGCGTCAGCGTCTCGCGTTCGAGCAGCTGTGCGGCGACGATCTCCAACAGCGAACGGTTTTCGGTGAGCACCTGTACCGCTCGGCCGTGCGCTTCCATCACGACGCGCTTCACTTCGGCATCGACCAGCTGCGCCGTCTGCTCCGACACTTCGCGACGCGACTGAATCTCACGACCTAGGAACAGATCCTGTTCGTTGTCACCGACGAGAATCGGCCCGATCGAATCCGACAATCCCCACTGCGTGACGTAGCGTCGCGCAATACTGGTGGCTTGCTGGATGTCGCTCGCCGCGCCGGTTGTGACGCGATCGCGGCCAAACACAATTTCTTCCGCCGCGCGGCCGCCGTAGGCCATGACGAGACGCGCTTCGAGCTGTTCACGTGTCACGGAGACGCGATCATCTTCGGGCAACGTGAACGCGATGCCCAGCGCGCGGCCACGTGGCACAATCGTCACCTTATGCAGGGGATCGTTCCCCTTCACGATCATCGCGCACACGGCGTGCCCCGCCTCGTGGAACGCCGTGAGTCGACGCTCTTCATCTTTCATCACCAGCGATTTGCGCTCGGCGCCAAGCATGACGCGATCCTTCGCTTCTTCGAGATCGCTCATGTAGATCTTGTCGTGACCCTTACGGGCCGCGAGCAGCGCGCCTTCGTTTACAAGATTCGCGAGATCCGCTCCCGCCATGCCCGGCGTGCCACGCGCAAGCGATGTCACGCTGACGTCATCGGCCTGCGGTTTGTTGCGCAGATGCACCTTGAGGATGCCCTCGCGGCCACGCAGATCCGGCAAATCGACGACGATCTGTCGATCGAAGAGGCCCGGACGCAGCAGCGCCGGATCGAGAACGTCCGGACGATTCGTCGCGGCGATAAGAATGACGCCGTCGTTGGACTCGAAACCATCCATCTCCACGAGTAGCTGGTTGAGCGTCTGCTCGCGTTCATCGTGACCGCCACCCATCCCGCTGCCGCGATGGCGACCGACCGCATCGATTTCGTCGATGAAGATAATGCACGGAGCATGCGCCTTACCCTGCTCGAACAGGTCGCGCACGCGCGACGCGCCAACGCCGACAAACATTTCGACGAAATCGGAACCCGACATGCTGAAGAACGGACGACCGGCTTCACCGGCGACGGCCTTCGCAAGCAGCGTCTTGCCGGTGCCAGGCGGGCCAACCAACAGGGCGCCCTTGGGCAGACGGCCGCCGAGCTTGGTGAACTTCTGCGGGTCTTTGAGGAATTCGATGATCTCCTGCAGTTCGACCTTGGCTTCGTCCGCGCCCGCGACATCCGCGAAGGTGATCTTCGGCGTATCTCCGCTGAGCAGCTTGGCTTTGCTCTTACCGAAGGAGAACGCCTTGTTGCCGCCCGCCTGCATCTGCCGGAACAGGAAGACCCAGAAGCCGATCAGCAGCACATACGGCAGAATCGTCACGAGCAGGCTGCCGAAGTTCGGCCGCGCTTCCTGCGCCGAGATGCGCACGCCGCGCGACATCAGCAGCTTCGTGTCGTCTCCCGACACTCCCTGTGGCAGACGCACGGTGAACTTGCGCGCATCACGCGGGCCGATCTTGACCGACTGGTTGAACTGTCCGGCCACCACGTTGTCTGGCTGGAACGTGACGGCTTTGATATTTCCCAGATCGAGCTGCTGGTGGAATGCCGTGTAGTCGATCTCAGGCGACTGAGTCTCCCGTCCTCCGGACCACATCAGGAATGCCACGGGGATCAGGAGGACTAAAATCCAAAACGAGAGCGTCTTGGAGGTACGGGCCCAGTCACGGGGCTTCTTCGAATTCGGCGTCATGGGGGCTTGCATGAAGTTCCTACGATCCTGCCGTTGGTTGTGCGGGTTTACTGCAGGCTGGCGACGTACGGAAGATGCCGGAAATTCTCGGCATGATCCAAACCGTACCCGACCAGAAATTCGTGCGGTGCATCAAATCCGACGAACCGCGTGGGATGCTGCAGTTCGGTGGCAATATGCTTGTGCAACAGCGCGCAGATCTCGAGTGACTTCGGACTCCGCTCACCCAACAGATCGATCAGGCGGTTGAGCGTGCGTCCGGAATCGACGATGTCCTCAACAAGAAGAATGTGTTTACCCTCGAGTTCTGTTTCCGGATCGTACAACAAACGCACGACGCCGCTCGATTCCATCGCATCGCCATAGGACGAGGCGACGAGAAAGTCGACCTGCAGCGGGCGGTGAATGTGTCGCACCAGATCGCTCAGGAAGATGAAGCTGCCCTTGAGCAGGCCGAGGACGAGCAAATCGCCATCGGGATAGGCTTCGGTGATGGCGGCACCGAGTTCGTTCACGCGGTGCTCGATAGCGGTCGCATCGAATACGATGCGCTTCACCGCCCGCCCGTCAAGGCGCGGATCGGCGTTGACTCTCGCCACTGTGGCGGCGTTGATTGCTGCGTTGTCAGTCGTACTCGCGCTCACACCGATACCAGATCGAGTCCGGCCATCCTGGCCGGTGCGGGGCCGCCATTGCGCGGCAAATTCCTGGAACGCACATCGGCGCACCTGCCACGAGGACGACCGGCCAACCCATCCGGTCAAGCGCGGGAACGTGCGTCTCTGAAAAGTATCGTGTCACGCGCCGTCCCGCCGGGGCCCCACGCGTGTGAATGCGATCACCAGCCTGCCACGACCGAACCGTCACGACCGCGTCGATAGGAACGCCGACCAGCCAGCGATCCTCACCCGCTTCACGCGCATCCAACGTCGACAGTCGGCGAAAGCGCCAGCGGCCGAGCCGCGGAGGCACCTGCCCGGCGCCGCCGGTCCACGTCCAATCGTGAGGCAGTTGTCGAGCCGCTGACCGCCGCAGTTCGTAGAACTCCGTCGCCCCTTCGCCAACCCGCAATACGGTAGCCCCACCGGCGAGCACGGCACGCGCCCCGCGTCGACGCGACATACTAAACCGAACAAGCTCTCGGGTTCCTCGCGCATCGATCGCGATGCCGACGCGCGCAAAGCTCGCTGACCAGAGCACAGCGCGACCTTCGGCCGTTGTCGCGTCGAACGGCGTGGTCGAAATCCGCAGCACGCCGACGCGCGGTTGCTCCGGGGCAAGACTGTCGACGAACGCCTCGAGCGAGCGACGCCACGCGGCCGCCTGTTCGCCCAACGCCAGCATCTCCTCAGCGAACGTCGGCCGAAGGCGCGCCAGCGCCGGCAGCAGGTCGTGTCGGACACGGCCGCGCTGAAACCGGCGTGATGCATTCATGGGATCCTCGAGACAAGGCATCGATTGCTCGGTGGCCCACGACGCCACCTCGCCGCGTGAGACGGCGAGCCACGGGCGTACGACGGACGACGGCGCCGCCAGCGCAGCCAGCCCCCGTGCTCCGGCGCCGCGCATAAGGCGCATCACGATGGTCTCGAGCTGATCATCGCGGGTATGCGCGGTGGCGACCGAGGCACCGAAGGCGCGCGCCACGCGTTGCAGAAAGCTCCAGCGCGCCGCGCGCCATGCCGCCTCGCTGTTGGCGGGGGTACGGGCGCGCTCGCGAACCACGGGCACGCCAAGGCGTCGCGCTTCGACGGCGACGAGCGCCGCGGCCTCGGTCGCATAGCCACCCGTGCCATGATCGAAGGTCGCCACGGCGGCGAGTCGATCTGGCGCCCATCGGGCGACCGCATGCATCAGTGCCATCGAATCCCGTCCGCCAGAGACGGCGAGAACGAGCGGGCCGATGACGCGGGAAAGCGACAGCTCAAGCGCCGCGCGCAGCACGTCGGCGGTAGGCACGCGGTCCCCGGACTGGCCATTCACCGAGGAGTGGCCGTGGTGTGCTGATGTGCTCACGGGGGCGAAACCCGTTCGAATGCCATATCCGGCTAGATCACCCATTCGCGTCGGCGCGTCAACTGGGTGATTCCGAACTTGGTGTCAACGCAGACCGGAAGGCGTCGCTTCGGGATCGCCCACTACCTTCGGAGCGCCTAGGCCGCTATCCTACCGGCGCAACTTTCTGCGGGCGCTCCTTTCGCGCGCCCGCTCGCACACCGTCGGAGATTCACACGTGGAACATCACGGCACATTCGGCACCATCTGGGCATCCCTGGGCATGACCGCCTACTACATGGCGCTCACATGGATCAACGTCCTGCTCGGGCTGTTTCTTGGGCCGCTGTTCATGATCCCCGTGACGTGGATTCAGGACCGCTTCGCGAAGCGTTGAGTCCAGCGAGGGTGGTCTGAACGAATCAAACGGGGGCGATCGATGAGATCGCCCCCGTTTTGTGTCTGCGTTCGCGTGACCGTGCCTTACGACGCGCTCCTGATCAGTGCGCCGCCCATTATCTCGCTCGCCGAGAGCACGACGGCATCGCCGAGGGGCGTGCTGCGACCGGCAAGGTCGGAGAGGTCGTTGCCATGATACGCCTCTTCACCATGCTCGTTCACATCGATCCCGGTCATCTCGGCGTCAAGCGTGATGCGAAGCGGCATCACGGCGCGGACGGCCGTCAGAATGCCGATGCTGCCGAGACCCGCAAAGACCACCGTCGCGACGACCGCGGCGAGTTGAATGGCCACGAGCGTCGGGTTGCCGGCAAGCAGCCCGTCGGCGCCAGCCGGATTCACGGCCTTGCTGGCGAAGACGCCAGTCAGGAGCGCCCCCACGATGCCCGCGACGCCATGACAGGCGAACACGTCGAGCGTGTCGTCGACACGCGTCGTGCTGCGGTACTGGAGCGCGTAGAATGAGCAGGGCGCCGCGAGCACACCAATCGCGATGGCCGACAGCGGCGAGACGAAGCCGGCGGCCGGTGTGATCGCGACCAGCCCGACGACCGCTCCCGTAGCCGCCCCGACAGCCGTCGCGCGACCACCGCGCCGCGTCTCGATCAGGATCCAGGTACAGAGCGCGGCGGCTGCGGCGGTGTGCGTCGTCACCAACGCGTTGGCCGCGATGCCGTCGGCCGCCAGGGCGGAACCGGCGTTGAAGCCAAACCAGCCGAACCAGAGCAAGCCGGCCCCAAGCAACGCGAACGGCACGTTATGCGGCACCGTCGGCACGCGCTTGAAATCGCGACGCGGTCCAAGGGTCATCGCCAGCACGAGGGCGGTGACACCTGCGCTGATGTGCACGACGGTGCCACCAGCGAAGTCGAGCGCCCCGAGTGTGCGCAACCACCCGCCGTCACCCCACACCCAGTGCGCCAGCGGGTCGTAGATGAGCGTCGACCAGAGCAACCCGAATACCAGATACGCTTGGTAGCGCATGCGATCGATGACGGCGCCCGAATACAGTGCGACGGTGATGGCGGCGAACATGGCCTGAAAGGCCGCGAACAACAGGTGCGGCAGTGCGGCGGCATACGTCGGGTTCGCCGCGCCCGTCACGCCGTGAAAACCGGCGTACGCGAAGCTGCCCAGATACGCTGAACCCGGACCAAACGCGAGACTGTAGCCGAACAGCACCCACTGCACGCTGATGACGGCCAACGCCCCAAGGCTCATCAACATCGTATTCAGCGCGCTCTTCCGACGGACCAACCCGCCATAGAAGAAGGCGAGCCCGGGCACCATTAATAGCACGAGGGCGGTGCTGATCAGCACCCACGCCGTATCGCCACTCGAGATCGTCGCCGCCGTCGGCATCAGCGGTCCTCGATGGGCGGTACGGGCATTTCCAGTTGCGTCATGCGCATGACCTGGTCCGCGTTGACCGCGGTGAGCGCATCGTTATCGCGTTCGCCAGTGCGAATGCGCACTGTGTGATCGAGCGGCATGACGAAGATCTTACCGTCGCCCACGTCTCCGGTGCGCGCGCTGTCGCAGATCGCCTGTATCGTCCGCTCGACAAACGCGTCCGAGCACGCCATTTCGATGCGCACCTTTTCGTGGAACTCCAGCACCACGGTGTCCCCGCGATATCGTTGCACGCTGTCCCGTTCGCCACCATGTCCACTGACACGGGACAGCGTCATGCCGGTGACGCCAACCTGGAAAAGCGCCCGCTTCACGTCGGCGAGCTTTTCCGGGCGGATGATGGCGATGATTAGCTTCATGTCGCTTCGTAAACGGTTGCGGGGAATCTGCAGTACCGGCCGCGCATTCAGTGCACGGCGGCCAACGCACGGTGATCGAATTCCGTTCCCACGTCAACGCATCTTTTCGCGATCGTTCGCCTGACCTTACACTTTCCGGAACGTCCATGTCGCGCGGTATCGTCGCCATCCTCGTTGGCCCTGAGTACGAAGATCTCGAAGTCTGGTATCCGAAGCTGCGACTTGAAGAAGCGGGCTTCGACACGCCGCTGGTCGGGATGGGCGACCCGAAATACGTCGGCAAATGGGGATATCCGGCGCCGGTCGACGCACACGTCGCCGACGTCGATCCCTCCACGCTGGTTGGCGTGCTCGCGCCGGGCGGATGGGCACCCGACAAGCTGCGACGCGATGCAGCGGTGTTACATCTGGTCCGGACCGTGCACGAGGCGGGCGGAATGGTGGCCACCATCTGTCACGGACCGTGGATCCTGATCTCGGCGGGAATTCTGCGTGGGCGCACGCTCACGTCGACGGTCGGCATTCGCGACGACGTCGTCAACGCCGGGGCGACGTGGGTGGATCAACCCGCCGTCATCGACGGCAACCTCGTCAGCGCCCGCGTGCCGAAAGACCTGCCCGCGTTCGGCGCGGCGATGCTCCGCGTGCTGGAGTCGCGGTGATCGACGACGCATCCACGTCGCTCAGCGGTGTGCACCTGCTCACGCGCGAGTGTGCACGTCTGGATCACGCGGTCTGGGACGCCGCCCAGTCATTGGACGCATTCATTGCGGATGCGACGCAGTATGCAGATCTCTGGCATGCGACGCGACGCATCGCGCGCATCGATGACGAGACCGCGGTCGCGGTGTCGGCGATTGCGACGCCGTTGCGATTGCTGGTGCTGCTCGAGGACTGGTGCGGCGACGCCATTTCGACCGTTCCGCTGATTCAGCGCATGATCGACGCGAACCCACTCCACGAATTGCGGGTGACCTCGCGCGATGCGCACCCCGCGATCATGGGCGCGCACCTGTCCGGCGCGAGTGAGTCGATTCCGGTCGTCATGACGTACGACGCGGCAGGCATCGAGCACGGATGGTGGGGGCCGCGGCCGTCACCGCTGCAGGATTGGGTGCAGCGCGAGGGGTCGGCGCTCGAGTATCACGAACGGTACAAACGCATCCGCACGTGGTTCGCGCGCGACCGTGGCGCCACGACGATTCACGAGATGCTCCTCGTGATGCGCCACGCCGAGCGATCGAGTCCGCGCTAACTGGCGGTCAACCGTGTGGTGAGGCGAATGAGTTCGCGCTTCGGGCGCAGCACGTCCTCGAGTGTGCGCCCGTCGAGGACTTTGAAGAACGCCGCGAGCGCCTGGTCCAGCACGCCGGCGAGCTTGCAGGCCGATGCGATCGGACATTCTTGGTGGTCAATGTTGAAACACTCCACGAGGATCAGGTTGTCCTCGGTGTGACGTACCAGCGTGCCAATGTTGATATCGGCCGGCCGCCTCGCGAGGCGTACGCCGCCGTGGCGCCCACGCTCGGTCTCGACGTAGCCCACGGCCGTCAGCCGCTGAACAATCTTGACCAAGTGGTCGTACGACATGTTCATGCGCGTGGCCACTTCCGGTACCGGGACACAGCGCTCGGGCTCCAAGCCCAGAAGCATCAGGCAGCGCAATGCATTGTCGGTGAATCGCGTGAGGTGCATGAGGATAAGGTAGCGAGTCGTCGAAAATGCATGGCGTCGGGGTTCCCCTGAGGAATACGAGGAGTTTGTCCGACTTTATTCTGGTATCTCGTTTCCGAGATTCACCACCGAGCGCGCAGGTGACGCTGGAGGCAACACCAGCGCGTTCCTCAAAACCAAATTCCTTCTCGGGGACTGCATTATGACAATCACACGTCGCACCGGCTGGTTTGCCGCGACTGCTTCGGTAGCTGCGCTGGTGCTGTACAGTTACGCCTGCGCACCCGCCAGTCGACCGGCGGGCGCGATCGGCACCACGGATGCTGCGGTGAAGAGCTACGTGCCGCCGGGACAACACGACGAATTTTACGCCTTCATGTCGGGCGGCTTTAATGGTCAGGTCGGCGTGTATGGACTGCCGTCTGGCCGCCTGCTCCGCATCATCCCCGTCTTCTCACAGTTCCCCGAGAACGGCTACGGCTACAATGAAGAGACCAAGCCGATGCTCGAGACGACTTTCGGCAGCATTCCCTGGGATGATCTGCACCACACGGCGCTTTCGCAGACGAACGGCGAAGATGACGGCCGCTGGCTCTTCGTGAACGCGAACAATACGCCGCGCGTCGCCCGGGTCGATCTCAAAACGTTCGAGACGACGGAGATCCTGCAGATCCCGAATTCCGGGGGCAATCACGGCTCGCCGTTCATTACCTCGAATTCGGAATACATCGTCGCCTCGACGCGCTTCTCGCTGCCGATTCCGCAAGCCGATGTTCCGATCTCGGACTTCAAGAAATCGTTCCGCGGGACGATCAGCTTCGTCAACGCGAGTGACGAAGGCAAAATGGATGTGGCCTTCCAGCTCCTGGTGCCGGGGTTCGACTACGATCTCGCGCGCGCCGGGAAGGGCCCATCGAAAGACTGGATGTTTTTCACGTCCTATAATTCGGAACAGGCATACGAGAAGCTCGAGATCAACGCATCCAAGGCGGACAAGGATTACATCGCGGCCGTGAACTGGAAGTCGCTGGAAACGTGCGCCAAGGCCGGCAAGGGCGAGACGTGGCCGTCTGAGTATGCGCACAACGTGATGGATCCGTTCTCGCGCGAAGCGCACTCGGTGGTGAAGAAGGGCGTGCGTGTCCTGACGCCGACGTCGTGCCCGAACTCGATCTACTTCCTGCCCACGCCGAAGTCGCCGCATGGCGCCGATGTCGATCCGTCGGGGGAATACATCGTCGCCGGTGGTAAGCTCGCCACCGTGATTCCCGTTCACTCGTTCAGCAAGATGGTGAAGGCCATCGCGGACAAGGCGTTCGAAACGGAGCTGCAGGGCATTCCGGTGCTGAAGTACGCCGCCGTGATCGCCGGTGAAGTCAAGGATCCGGGGCTCGGTCCGCTGCACACGGAGTTCGACGGCAAGGGTTACGCCTATACGTCGGTCTTCATTTCGAGCGAGATCGTGAAGTGGAAGCTCGGGACGTGGGAAGTCGTCGATCGCGTGCCGACGTACTACTCGGTCGGTCACCTGATGATTCCGGGTGGCGCGACCACCAAACCGTCGGGCAAGTACGTCATCGCGCTGAACAAGATCACGAAGGACCGCTATCTGCCAACGGGACCGGAGCTCACGCAGTCCGCGCAGCTCTATGACATCTCGGGCGACAAGATGAAGCTCATTCTCGACTTCCCGACGACGGGCGAACCGCACTACGCGAACGCGATTCTGGCGTCGAAGATCGAAACGAACCAACTCAAGTACTTCAAGCTCGCGGAGAACCGTCACCCGCAGGTGGTGAAGGCGGAACGCGAAACGGGCGTTGAGCGCAAGGGCAAAGTGATTCACGTGCGCATGTCGGCGATCCGTTCGCACTTCGCGCCAGACAACATCGAAGGCGTGCAGGTCGGCGACACGGTGCTGTTCCACGTCACCAACCTCGAGCAAGACTGGGACATCCCGCATGGCTTCGCCATTCAGGGGGCGACGAACGCCGAGTTGTTGGTCATGCCGGGCGAAACCCGCACGCTCAAGTGGATACCGAAGTCGATCGGCGTCTTCCCGATGTATTGCACGGACTTCTGCTCCGCGCTGCATCAGGAGATGCAGGGGTATGTCCGTGTATCGCCCGTAGGTTCCAACGTCCCCTTGATGGCGAATACCATCAAAGCGCAGGGTCAGGCGGCGCGGGCCGCAGCGGCCGGCACCACTCTGCCGAAGCCGTGACGACGGGAACAGCGGAGAACCGTCGGGGGCGCATGCTACTTGCGCTCTCGGCGGTCCTCCTCGGCGTGTCGGTCCTCTTCCCGCTGTGGAGCGTCGGCCTGACGGCGCCGCAGTATCCGGAAGGGTTGGGCATGCATATCTGGGCACACACGGTATCCGGCATCGGGCCGAACGACCTGCAGAACATCAACGGTCTCAATCACTACATCGGGATGCATACGATCGAGCCGGATGAGATTCCGGAGCTCCGGTTCATGCGTCCCGGCATGATTGCGATGTCGGTGCTCGGTGTGCTGCTGGCGCTGTGGGGTCGACGGCGGCTCATGATAGGCTGGAGCGTCGTACTGCTCCTCGCGGCATTCGCGGGGATGGCCGACTTCTACAAATGGGAGTACGACTACGGCCATCATCTCGATCTCGAGCACGCCCCGATCAAAATTCCCGGCATGGCCTATCAGCCGCCGCTGATCGGCTCGAAGAAGTTGCTGAACTTCACGGCGACCTCGCTGCCTGCCACCGGTGGATGGTTGGCGATCGGCAGTGTGCTGCTGGGAGTCGGCGTCGTGTTCGTCGACCGTCGTCGCGCCGCCACGGTCTGATGTCGATCGTTCGCACCGCCCTGCTGGTCGCGTGCGTCGCGATCATCGCCGCATGCCGCGCAGGAGCCCGTGCCATCGTGGCCGGCGAGGATTCGTGTCGCTACTGTCGCATGACCATCGACGATCCGCGCTTCGGTGCGCTCGTCGAGACGGCGCGGGGTCGGACGGAGACGTTCGACGCGATTGAGTGTCTGACGAGTTTTGTCGTCGCGCAGCCCGCATCCGCGGCGCCGAAGGCCATCTGGGTTGCCGACTACGCGACGCCCTCCCGCTGGCTTGACGCGACGCGGGCCCGCTATCTGTATCGCAGTCGCGTACAATCGCCGATGGGACGCACGCTCGTGGCGTTCGGACCAGAGCAGTCCGCGACGGACTTGGTTGCGCAGTATGGCGGACGTGTCGTGAGTTGGTCGGAACTGCCGTCGCTCGTGACCGTCGCGGACAACAGCACACCGACAGCGCTCGCGACGGTCGCTTCGAGAACGCACCATACGGTCCAGGATACCGTCATCGTGGCGCCTGACGGATCGGCACCCGGTGGCATCCGCCGCCTGACCGACGCGGTTACCCGCGTCGCGCGCGGTGGCGTCGTGCACGTTCGCGCCGGCATCTATCGCGAACCGACGGTGCTGGTGCAACAGCCGATGTCGGTGATCGGCGACAGCGGTGCCGTGCTCGACGGCGAGGACCAGCGTGACCTGATGGTCGTGGGCGCCGACTCGGTCACCGTGCGCGGCATGACCTTCCGCAACACCGGCACGAGCCAGGCGACCGATCGCTCCGCGCTGCGCTTCGTCGAGGCGAACAGCTGCGTGATCGAGAACAATCGCTTCGAACGCACCCTGTTCGGCATCTACCTGCAGCGCGTGGCGTCCTGCCTCGTACGACGAAACGTGCTCGACGGTATGGAGGGTTCGCAGACGGTCACCGGTAATGGCCTGCACCTCTGGGCGAGCCGCGATGTGATTCTCGAAGACAACATCATCCGTGGGCATCGCGACGGGATCTACTTCGAGTTTGTGACGAACGGCATCGTGCGGCGCAATGTGAGTGTGCGCAGCCGGCGCTACGGTCTGCATTTCATGTTCTCGGACTCCTGCCACTATGAGCAGAACACGTTCGCGGAGAATACGTCCGGCGTCGCGGTGATGTATTCACACCGCGTGCATATTGTCGACAATCGCTTCGAACGCAATCTGGGCAGCGCGGCCTATGGCCTGCTGCTCAAGGAGATCACCGATAGCGAGGTGCGCGGCAACAAGTTCATCGAGAACTCCGTCGCGTTGCATCTCGAAAGCGCGAGTCGCAACGCGGTCATCGACAATGATTTCGTGCGCAACGGCTGGGCGGTGCGGGTACTCGCCGATGCGCAGGACAACGTACTGCGTGGGAATCTCTTCTCCGGCAACGTATTTGACGTGGGCACGAACAGTCTCAAGAATTACAGTACGTTCAACGGCAACTGGTGGGATCGCTATCAGGGCTACGACCTCGACCACAACGGCATCGGTGATGTCCCGCACGCCCCGGTGCGCCTCTTTGCGCTGCTCGTGCAACAGTCGCCGCCGGCACTCGTGCTGACGCGCAGCGTTCTCGTTGACGTGCTCGACGTGGCGGAGCGGGTCGCGCCGGTGCTGACACCGGAAACCCTTCGCGACGCGGCGCCGCTCATGCGCGCGCCCCGGACGATCCCATGAATCTCGTTGACACGCATGACGAGGCGACATCGGAGGCGGGGGCTGCAGCCCCGTACCCGTCGGTCGCGACCGATCCACTCGTGCGCATCACCTCGCTCTCAAAAACATTCGGCCGCCGCACCGTGCTGCACGACATCGATCTGACCATCGCGCGCCGAACGGTCACGGCCATCATCGGCCCGAACGGCTCCGGCAAAACGACGCTGAACAAGTCGCTGCTCGGACTCGTCCGCCCCGATCACGGCGTGATCACCTTTGATGGCACCGCCATCGGCACTGCCATCGGCGACGACATCGCGTATCGCGCCCGGATCGGCTACATGCCGCAGGCCGCGCGCTTCCCCGAGACCATGAGCGCGCGCGATGTCTTGCGCCTGCTGACGGAGCTTCGCGGCGCCGGCGGTCCGCGCGACGAAGAACTGATCGGTGCGCTCGCGCTCGCGGAGTTCCTAGACCAACCGGTTCGCGTCCTCTCGGGGGGGCAGCGCCAGCGCCTGAATGCCGCCGCCGCCTTTCTCTTCAGACCCGATTTGCTACTGCTCGACGAGCCGACGGCAGGTCTTGATCCGATCGCGAGCGGGGTCCTGAAGGACAAGCTGCTTGCCGTGCGCGACGAGGGACGTACCGTCGTTATCACGTCGCATATCCTGAGCGAGTTGCAGGAACTCGCGGACTCGCTGGTGTTCCTGCTCGACGGACGCGTGCGCTGGGCAGGCTCGCTTGACGGGTTACTGGAATCGACGCAGGCCCCGACGCTTGAGCGCGCAATCGCGCGCTTGATGCAGACGCCGACCGACCCAGAGCCCTCGTCACAGAGTGCCGCATGAGCACGCCCGTCGTACGCACCGTTCTGATGCACGAGTTGCGCAATGTGCCGCGAGATCGTGGCGTGCTGGCCTACGGCATCGGACTGCTGCTGATCACCGAGTGTGTGCTGCGGCTCGCCGGCTCCGCGCCGCGCGCGCTCGTCACGCTGATGAATCTCGTGCTCGTCGTGGTGCCGCTGGTGACGATCGTTTTCGGGGTCATCTCGTGGCACGCGAGTCGCGAGTTCAACGAACTGCTGCTCGCCCAACCGGTGCGACGCCGTGCGCTGTTCGCCGCGCTGTACGCAGGCCTCATCGGCCCGCTCGCCGCCGCGTTTTCGGTGGGGCTGTTGCTGCCTTTCGTCCTCCGCGCCAGCTGGATGGCCGAGGCCTGGCTGCTGTTGTTCAGCATCTGGGCGAGCGGTGTTCTGCTTACGGCGGTGTTCGGCGGTCTTGCGCTTTTGATCGGCGTCACGGTCGACGACCGACTGCGTGGCGTCGGGCTCGCGCTCGCGGTGTGGTTGCTCCTCACGGTGGTGTACGACGGTGGGGTGCTAGTGGTGGCGACGACATTCTCCGACTATCCACTCGAGAAACCAATGCTGGCCCTGACGCTTGGAAATCCGGTCGATCTCGCGCGAACGCTGGTCATCATGCAAAGCGACGCCGCCGCACTGATGGGCTACACGGGCGCGGTCATGCACCGCTTTCTCGGCAGCGTCGCCGGCAGCGCGGCGTCGGCCATCGGATTACTGTTGTGGACCCTAGTGCCGGCGTGGCTTGGCCGTCGCACTTTCGAACGACGCGACTTCTGACGCCATCTTGAACACGATGTCTGACCTATCACGCGGTCCCCTTCTACGGAGAGTTCCTGCCATGTTGCTTTCGCCACGTACACGCCGGATCGCTCTCGCCTGCGGTGCGGCCCTGCCCGCCGTCATGCTTGCTGCATGCGGCGGAAAGGACTCGGGCACGTCGTCAAGCGCGACCGCGGGAGCGCCCGCCGCGACGGCGTCGAAGTCCGTGCCCAAACCCACGGGACGCGAGATCACGATCGAGATGATCACCGATGAGAAGGGGAACTACTTCAAGCCGAACGAGATCGAAGCCAAACCGGGCGACGTGCTCAAGTTTGTGCTGACGGTCGGCGTGCATAATGTCGACTTTCTCGCCGACTCGAATCCCGGTGTACCGGATTTGCCGCCACCGTCAGCGTTCTCGCAGCTGCCCGGCCAAGTGCTGCTCATTCCCGTCAATTTCGCCGCCGGCAAGACGTACTACTTCCAGTGCGATCCGCACGCGCTGTTGGGTATGAAGGGCCACCTGAAGGTCGAGAACTGACAGCGGGAGCGCTCTCAGGATTCGCCGACGGCGAGTCCTGAGTAGCTCCGTCCACGCCAACGACGCGGCGTGCGCAGTGTACTGAGTGTAAGGCGTATCGCCGCCGGGACATCGGCCAACCACGACAGCCAGAACGGGGCGCCACGCTCGGCGTAGCTCCCACGCAGTGCCACCAGCATCATCACGCGGATCAGGAATGCAGATGCATTCACGAGCAGCAGCGCCTCGATAATCTGGCGTGTTGGATCCGTCGCCATCGGTCCGTGTGCACCGGGCCAGAGCAGCGTGAGCACGATCAGCATCGGCAGCGGCAGCGCCTGCACCGACCAGACGAGCGCGACATCAAGGCAGCGCCGCCACACGGGTGTCGCGTCCTTGAGATCGAAGCTGCGGCCCCACTCGCGCCACATTTCGCCGAGTGACGCGTACGAGCGCACCCGAATGATCTCGGAACCGTCAAGGAACCCAACGCGCGCGCCGCGGGCAGCGAGGTGTCGGGCCAACGTCACGTCGTCGCTGAAGGACGCCCGCGCCGACGAATAGCCACCATGCTGTTCGAGCAACGCGCGCCGGGCGATGAAACACTGACCGTTCGCCAGCACGCGATCCGGCGGTGGCTGCGTCGCACCGGCCGCACCACAGCGATAGACGAGCGTCGTGAGCATCGCGGGCTGCACGAACCGCTCGCCCGCCGCCTGCCCTTCAAAGCGCGGCGAGAAGGACGCCACCTCGTACCCATCACGTTCGATCTCGGCGATCACGCCGCCGACCAGTCCAGGTACCGGCACGGTATCGGCATCGATGCCCAGCACCCACTCGCCCTTCGCACGTCGCAGGCCGGTCTCCAATGCCCACACTTTCCCGACCCAGCCTTCGGGCAACGGGTCATCCGTGATCAGCACAATGCGCGGATCACGCGCCGCGGCCTGTGCCACCAGTTCACGCGTGCCGTCCGTTGAACGGCTGTCGACGACGAGTACTTCCAGCATGGGCACCGTCTGCGCCATCAGGCCGTCGAGACAGGGCTGGATTCGCTTCGCCTCGTTCAACGTGGCGACTACGACGGTGACCGTCGTGTGCGTCGGCGAGTCGAGCAGCGGCTGCGCGGGAGGCCGTCGCGTCCGTCCCGGCATCAAGCGCGCGAGCAACGTAAGCAGCATCGCGATCTGTACGGCCAGCAGTACAATCGCTCCTGTGCGAAACACGACCGCGGCTGTCGTCATTCCGAGTGGCATCATGTGCGCGCCGACTCCACGGGCACCGCTGGCGCGTCGTAGGCGATGTGACGCGGCTCGATGGCGTGTAGAGGCTCGCGACAGGCGAGCGACGCGACGGCGCGAGCCATGTTACTGAAGATGAAAAGATGCGCCGGATACATCGCGTACCAGTAGAGAAGTCCAAACAAACCGCGCGGTGCGAAGAGCGCCGTCTGGATCAGTCGCGTGCCGCTGCCTTCAGGAACCGCCGTAAACTGCAGCCAGGCATTCCCGGGCATCTTCATCTCGGCGCGGAGACGGAGCACCCGGGGCCGCTCCACCAGCTCGACGCGCCAGAAATCGACGGCTTCCCCAAGATACAACCACGCCGGGTCGCGACGGCCACGCCGAAGGCCGGGACCGCCGACGAGCCGATCGATAAAACCACGGATCCGCCAGAGGAAGTTCCAAGCTAACCATCCCTGATCGCCGCCCAGCCGGCAGAACGCGCGGAAGACTTGATCTGGAGTCGCATCCACGTAAATCGCCCGCGTCTCCTCAAGTACGCCTTCGCGATCGCGCAATTCGTAGCCGTGGTTTGCCCCGAGCGCGTCGCTCCATCGAGACTCGACCGCGTGCTGCGACAGCCGTTCGAGGGCGCGCTCGACCGCCTTTTGATACGTCATCGGCCGGATATCCGGGAAGAGGCGGCGCGCCTTTTCCGTGTCGGCGATGACCGGGTGCGCAATCCCCTCGAGCAGCGGTGCGGCGAGCCGCCGCGGAATCGGCGTAATCTTGTCGATCCACAGCGCCGCGATGGACGGCGCCATCACGGGGATCGGGATGATGGTGCGCCGCAGACCGCGTACGGCCGCATAGCCGCTGAGCATATCCCGGAACGATAGCCGGTCGGTCCCGCCAATCTCGACGATGCCGCACGGCTCATGCTCACGCGCCGCGAGCAGGTACGAGAGCACGTCGCGCACCGCAATCGGCTGCACCTCGTTCTTGACCCAGCGCGGCGCGACCATGAACGGCAAGCGTTCAGTGAGATAGCGAATGATCTCGAACGATGCCGATCCGGAACCGACGATCGGTCCGGCGCGGAACTCCGTCGTCGGCAGTCCGCCACGAAGAATGGCGCCCGTCTCGGCCCGACTATGCAAGTGTTCGGAGACGCCGTTCGCCTCTGGCACGAGCCCACCGAGGTAGATGCAGTGACGCAGCTGCCGTCCGGCGTGCACGAAGTTGCGGGCGGCGAGGCGATCACGATCAGCATAGTCGTCCGCGTGCGTCATCGAGTGCACGAGATAGTACGCGTCATCGACCCCATCGAGCGCCCGTTCCAGCGAGGCGGCATCGAACAGATCGCCCGTATGGACGTCGACTTCGTGCTCCCACCACCGCCCGCGAATCCGGCGGGCGTCGCGGACCAGCAGACGCACTGAGAGCCCGCGTTCGACCAAACGCGAGACGAGCCGCCCCCCGATGTAGCCGGTCGCGCCGGTCACGAGCACAGTCATGCCCGAAGGAGTGGCGTATCGACTGGGGAAAGGCAACTCATGCGCCGCGGACCAGCCGTTGCCGTGGCGACAGACGGGCTCGTGCGGTAGTCTCCCTCATGGCACGCGCCAACCCGTCCCCTGGTCACGCTCTGCTGGCGAATTGGCAGCGATTTTCTGGCGTGCCATTTGGGAAGCGCCTTTTCAGCTGGATGGTCGGTCGCACAGCCCCGTACACCGGCACGGTCGGCGCCGTCTACGCTGAAATCCGTCCGGGGTATGCGCGTGCGGCGCTGCGTGATCGACGGGCCGTGCGCAATCATCTCGCGTCGATCCATGCGGTCGCTCTCGTGAACCTGGCGGAGATGACAAGTGGCGTGGCACTGATGACCGCATTGCCGGCGGGCGTGCGCGGCATCGTGACCGGCCTGTCCATCGAGTATCTCAAGAAGGCCCGTGGCACCCTTGAATGCGTGACAGAGACCGCGGCGCCGCCGATGCCCGCCACTCCCATCACCTACGACGTGACGGCCACCATCACCGACGCATCGAACGATGTCGTGGCGCGAGCGACCGTGCATTGGCGACTCTCGCCGCCGACGGTGGCGACCGCACCGGGGGCCTCGCAGTGAAGACGGCACTGACCGAACAGGCACACATCGAGGTGCCGCTGATCTGTGGTCCGATGTACCCGTGCAGCAATCCCGAATTGGTCGCCGCCGTCAGCAAGGCTGGCGCGCTGGGCGTCGTGCAACCCATCGCACTGACCTACGTGCACGGGCACGACTTCCGCGAAGGACTGCAGTTGATCGCGCGCCTGTCCGGTGGCAAGCCGATCGGCTTCAATGCGCTGATCGAGGCATCCAGCAAGACGTACCACAACAAGATGGTGCGCTGGGTCGAGATCGCGCTCGAGGAAGGGGTGCGCTTCTTTCTCACCTCGCTGGGCAATCCGCGATGGGTATGTGATCGCGTGCACGCGGCCGGCGGCGTTGTGTATCACGACATCACCGAAAAGAAGTGGGCGCTCAAGGGGCGCGACGGGGGCGTCGATGGACTGGTGGCGGTGAACCGCGAGGCGGGCGGCCACACGGGCTCGCGTGATCCGCTGGCGTTGCTCGACGAAATCCGCGATCTGGATCTGCCCGTGGTCGCCGCCGGTGGCGTTGGCGGACCGGCGCAGTTTCGCGCGCTGCTCGAGATGGGCTACGTGGGCGTGCAACTTGGCACGCGATTCATCGCGACGACGGAATGCAACTCCAGTCCCGCCTACAAACAGGCAATCCTCGATGCGACGTCACGTGACATCGTGTTGACGGAGCGACTCACCGGCGTGCCCGTGTCGGTCATCCGGACGCCGTATGTGCAGCGCCTCGGCACGAGCGTGAGTCCGCTGGCGCGATGGATGTTCCGCGGTCGCAAGACCAAGCATTGGATCCGTACGTGGTATGCGCTGCGTTCCCTGCGCACCTTGAAGCGTTCCAGCATCGCCGGGGCCAATCAGGATTACTGGCAGGCCGGCAAGAGCGTCGATGCGATTCATGATATTCGATCCGCCGCCGACATCGTGGCGGAGTTCGCGGCCGCACTCACCGAGGCACCCGTATGACCCGTTGGACCCGATACACGCTGATGCTCGTCGCGGTTGTCGTTGCGGCGTCAGTGATGACATCGCGCATCGACGCGCAGTCGCTGCAAGTGGTTGGCCTCAAGGCGCCGGTCGATCTCATACGCGATTCCGCCGGCATCGTGCACATTCGTGCGCAGAACGAGCATGACCTGTTTTTTGCACAAGGGTACAGCTCGGCACGTGACAGACTCTTTCAGCTGGAGCTCTGGCGACGTCAGGCGCTCGGCACTATGGCCGAGGTACTCGGTCCCCGCTGGATCGAACGCGACCGGGCGTCGCGGTTGCTCAAGTACCGGGGTTCGATGAAAGCGGAACTCGCGCACTACCATCCGCACGGCGCGAACATCATCGGCGCCTTCACCGACGGCGTCAACGCGTACGTCACGCAAACGGTGCGCGACCCATCGCTGCTGCCGCCAGAGTTCGCGTGGCTTGGCATCGTACCTGGCAGGTGGTCCCCCAACGTCGTCGTGTCGCGCCACAACGCACTGGCCTCGAACGCCCGCGAAGAACTTGCAACCGCACGCGGGGTTCGCATCCTTGGCGAAGACGGCATGAAGCGTCGTCGCAATTTCGAACCCGCCTCGGCGCGACTTGCGGTGGACTCGATTGTGGCGCGGCTGCTCGACGCGTCGAAGGAAGCCACCGTGATGGCGGCGTACGACGGGTACAAGAATGCCCCATCGTTTCGCGCGGACGAGGTGAGTGCGAGTGTGCGACGCGCCGGCCCCGCGTCACCTGATACGTCGAGCCACTCCGGTGCGAGTGCGAATTCGAGTGCGAACGGCAGGGCACCGGATCGTTGGGAAAGCAACAACTGGGTCGTCAACGGCACACGGACGAAGAGCGGCAAGCCGATCGTCGCCAACGATCCACACCGGACGATCACAACGCCCTCGTTACGCTACCTCGTGCATCTGACCGCCCCCGGCTGGGACGTCATCGGCGGCGGCGAACCGGCGATTCCCGGCGTCGCGATCGGACACAATCGCGCCGGCGCGTGGGGACTGACGATCTTCGGCATCGACGCCGAGGATCTGTATGTCTATGAAACTGATGCGAAGGACGCGCGCTCGTACCGCTATCGCCGCGGTCACGAGAAGATGCGCGAGATCGTCGATACGATTCTTGTGAAGGGCGCGAAGCCGGCGATTGTCACGTTGCGTTTCACGCGGCATGGGCCCGTGCTGTATGAAGACAGCACCAAGCATCTCGCCGTGGCGCTGCGCGCCGCGTGGCTTGAGGTCGGCGGCGCGCCGTATCTCGCGAGTCTGCGCATCGATCAGTCCACCAACTGGTCGCAGTTCCGCGACGCGCTGTCATACGCGCGCATGCCGGCACTTAACTGGGTATGGGGCGACACGTCAGGGGCCATCGGTTGGCAAAGCGCCGGCGTGGCACCGATTCGCAAGAATTGGGATGGGCTCGTGCCGGTGCCCGGTGACGGGCGATACGAATGGAAAGGACTGCTTCCGATTCGCGACCTCCCACATCTCGCGCAGCCCAGCAGCGGCGTCTTCGGCACCGCGAACGCCTATAACGTGCCGGATGGTTACAACCATCTCGATGCCGTCGCCCGCAGTTGGGCCGAACCTTTCCGACTGCGCCGACTGACCGAGGTGCTCGACACACTCCGGAATGCTGACGTGCGCACGATGGCGCGTCTGCAGCACGACGAATCGCCGGTTGCGGCCCGTTCGCTCGTCCCGTTGCTGCGTCGCATCGAGTTCAGCAACGAACGTGGACGGTCGGCCCGTGATACGCTGCTCGCGTGGAACGGCATGCTGTCGGCAAATTCGATCGGCGCGGCGCTGTATGCGGCGTGGGAGCGCCGTCTGACGTCGCACACGGCCAGCCTAGTCGTACCGCTCGAAGCACGCGATGCCGTGCGCACCATTCCGCTGACTCGCGTGATTGATTTGCTCACGCATCCCGACTCGCTACTCGGCGACAAGCCACTTGAGGCTCGTGACTTCGTGCTCTTTCGCGCGTTGAACGAGGCCGTGGCGGACCTGGTGAAGCGATTTGGCTCCGACATGAAGTCCTGGCGCTACGGGGACGCCAAATTTCATTACGCACGTATTGCGCATCCGCTCGACGGGGCCGTGTCGGATTCGCTGCGCGGTGTGTTGTCCAGCGGACCGCTGCCGCGTGGCGGCTATGCGAATACGCTGAATGCGACCGGGAACACGGACAATCAGACCGCCGGCGCCAGCATGCGCGTCGTGATCGACGTCGCGGACTGGGACAAGGCCATTACGACGAATACACCGGGACAAAGCGGCGATCCGCGCAGTCCGCACTACCGCGATCTCTTTCCGCTGTGGGCGCGTGGGGAGTACGTGCCCCTGCCCTACTCCCCGAACGCCGTCAAGCGTCGCACGGAGAGTGTGTTGGTGCTCCGCCCGTGACGCGTCTGCTGTTCGCCGAGGACGACCCGCAGCTCAGCACCTCGGTGGTGCGCGGCCTGCATGAGGCGTCGTACTCCGTCGAACTGGCCAGTACTGGAACGCAGGCCCTCACCCTCGCGGCGTCGCAGTCGTTCGACGCGATCATACTCGACATTTTGATGCCGGAGATGAGCGGACTGATGGTGTGTCGAGCTATTCGGGCGCGTGGTGATGCGGTGCCGATCCTGATGCTGACGGCGTTGGACAGTGTCGAGCAGCGCATCGCCGGGCTCGATGAGGGCGCCGATGACTACCTCACCAAACCGTTCGATTTCGGCGAACTTTTGGCGCGCCTGCGCGCGCTCACCCGGCGTCACGGGGACATGGTACCGGCGCAACTGACGGTGGGCGATCTCGTCATCGACACGCGCCGTCACAGCGCACATCGTGGTGAGCGTGCGATTGCGCTGACGGCGAGAGAGTTTGCGTTCCTCGTTTATCTCGCGCGTCATGCCGGACAGGTGGTTAGTCGCGCCGACCTCATGGCGCATGTCTGGGAGGACAGCAGGAATACGTTCTCCAACATTATCGACGTGTATGCGAGTCGCCTGCGTCGCAAGATTGACGAAGGCGAAGCCGACGCGCTCTTCACGACGGTGCGCGGATCGGGCTTCATTCTCGAAGCGCCTGACGGTGGCAAGCGAACGACGTCGCGTCGCGTCGCGCGCACTGACTGATGCAGCCGTGATCCGCCTGTGAGAGTACCGTGGCCGTCGTCGCTGCGGTCGCGACTGACGCTCTGGTACACCGTGCTGCTCGCGCTACCCTTGATAATATTCGCGGTGGCGTGCTATCTGATCGTCGCGCGGACGCTCGAGCGGCGTACCGACATCTTCATTGGCGACGCATTGACCGCGTTTTCGCGGGAACTGTTTGCCGAACGCCGAGCCGCATGGCGAGGGAGTGAGGCGATGCAGCGTACGGTTGATGAAGTGCGCTTCCGCGAACTGCACATCGCGATCCTCGCTCGCGACGGCAGCGTGGTGGCGATGAGCGAGCTCGCGCAGAACGTTGCGCTGGCGCTGGAGGAACGACGCCCATCGGCAGAGGTCGAGCGTCAGCTGTTGGTAGCCTTGCGCCAGCACGCCCTGACCGCGCCGGTCGCCGTCACCACGACAACCGATGGCGGCGCGTTTCGCGTGATGTCTCGTCCATTCGAAGCGGACGGCAAGCAATACAGCGTCGCCGGGGCGTATTCGTTGCGCGACAACGTCGAGGTGTTGCAACGCATACGCGAAGTATTCCTGATTGCCATCCCGCTCATGCTCGCGACGGCGGCGTTTGGCGGCTACGCGCTGGCACGGCGCAGCTTGGCGCCGGTGGCCGCGATGGCGACGCAAGCCGCGGCAATCGGCGAGACGAATATGCACGAACGGCTGCCCGTATCTGGTGGCGATGAGCTGATGGGACTGGCAGGCGTCGTGAACGGCCTGCTTGAGCGACTGGAACTGTCCTTCGATCGCCAACGGCGGTTCATCACAGATGCGTCGCACGAACTGCGGACGCCCACGGCCGTCGTGCGAACCGAAGCGGACATCACGCTTTCGCGCGCACATCGCAGCGAGGAAGAGTATCGCACGTCGGTGGCGGTCATCGGCGACGCATCGCGTCGGCTGACGCGCATCGTCGACGATCTGTTCCTGCTGTCGCGGGCGGATTCGGGGCATCTCGCCGTGCGCGCCGAGCCGCTCTACCTCGAGGAGATCGTGCACCACGCAACGCGCGCCGTGCATTCCGTGGCGAGTGAGCGTGGCGTCGAGGTGTTGCTGCACGAAATCGTCGAAGCCCCGTTCGTTGGCGACGCGGATCTGCTGGGGCGGTTGCTGCTCAATCTCCTCGACAACGCCATCAAGTACTCGCCGCGTGGTGACGCGGTCGATGTCCAGATGGCTGTCGACGCACAGTCGTACACGATCAGTGTCATCGACGCCGGCCAGGGCATTCCGCGGGAAGAGCACGATCGCGTGTTCGAGCGCTTTGTGCGGCTCGACACCGCACGGTCCCGCTCGGAGAACAGCTCGACGAGTGGCGCTGGTCTGGGCTTGGCGATCGGTCGACGCATCGCGACGCTACACGGCGGGACGCTCGAGATCGCAGAATCGCGGTCGGGGCGGACCGAGCTTCGCGTGCGCCTGCCGAGAGCGTAGCATCGCCGCCGTTCAGTACTTCACGACCACGCCCGCCTGAATCGTGCGCGCGGTCATGCGATAGTACTGCGCATCACCGAACTCGCTCTCCGAGACGGCATCACGACGGTTGCCAAGATTGCGACCGTCGACGCGGAATTCCATCGTCGACATGCGGTAACCCGCACCGGCATCGATTGTCGAGAACGCGGGCGCGAGCGCGGTATTGCGCTTGTTCAGGTATCGATCGCCGGAGTAGTTGACGCTCGCGTGCGCGATGAACCCGATCTCAGGCGAAAACGTCAGGCCGGCCGACGCCAATGTGTTCGCCGACATTTCGAACCGCTTGCCGCCAAGTTGCGTCGGTACCCCGCCGAACGCCTGCACGAAGTCGACGAACCTGCCGTCGTGCATGCTGTACGTGGCACGCGCCGTGAGGAAGTGCGGCAACCGAAGATCCGTGGCGAGTTCCACGCCCTTGAATCGCGTCGAGCCCGAGTTGATCAGCGCGGGCAAGCTATTCACCACCGTCGAGGTCACCAGATTCTTGAAGTCCATGTCGAACGCGCTGACTTCCACATCCACACGCCCTTCCATGGTTCGCAACTTGACGCCACCCTCGTAGCTGGTCGACGTTTCCGGATCCAGCACGCCCTCGTTCTCGGCGAGGCTGAAGTCGAACGCCGCCGGCTTGAAGGTGTTGCGATAATTCCCGAAGACGCGCAAATGATCGTCACCCTTTTCCCATAAACCGAAGAGCGCGCCCAAGCTGCCGCTCGGTCTCGTGTGCGAGACACTTGCGCCTTCACCCCGACTTTCGTTGGTGACGTTCAGACGCAGACCGCCGGTGAGGCTGACGCGTGACGTCGGCCGCCATTCCGCCGACGCATAGCCGCCAACGAAGAGTCGATCGTTGCCCGCTTCCTTGTCGAGCAACGTCGGTTCGCGCACGATCGGCCCGGAAATGCCGCTCAGTGGAACGGTGTACGCGAACGTCGCGCCTTTTGCTTCGCCGCCCGCCAGCAGCATGTCGACGCCCGTCATGAACGTGACGTTGGACCTGGACGGGAAGATCAGGTGTGAGTCGGCATAGAGATCATGAATATCGATGTTCTCCTTGTAGCCCGACGCATTGTTCGTCGTGTTCGAGACGTCCGTCAGGAATCCCCGGAACATGCGCTGCGACGAGAACGCGAACGATGCCGTCGTCCCCCACGTCACGCCGTCCAGCACTGAGCGCTCGACGCCGCCGAACACGGCCAGTCGGTTTTCATTGAGGTAGGCGCCAGCGGGATTGTAGTTCGCGTCGAGTGGCGTCGCGGTCGAGAGCGCCGAGCCCTGGCGCACATGCGGCGTCGCCGGATCCTGCTGCAGGATGTTCAGATCCGCCGAGAGCCACGTCTTGCCCTTGTCGTTGATCTTCGCCGTGCGCACGAGCGCGTGTCCACGCGTGTACGACGTACGGCCGTCCTGAAATCCTTGCTTGTCGAAATCGGCGCTGCCACGCGTCTTCCAGTCGTCGCCGGTCGGGATCACGACATCCGCCGACAGACCGCCGCTGCCGAAATTCCCACCGCGCGCTTCGAGATACTTGGCCGTCGCGGCCGCCGCCTTGTGGACCACGTGGATGACGCCGACGAACGACGTCGCACCGTAAGTCACCGGCGCCGATCCGCGCAGGATCTCGATGCGTTCGACGTCGCGCAAGCTCAGTGACGCGACCGCAGGGTTCAGTGCCCCGCCCCACGGGATGTCGTCGACGACGAGCAGGAACGCGTCGAACTCCCGCAGCCCCCATATCTCCGGTACCGCGCTCGCCGGGCCCGCGTCGCCACCAGGTGCCACCGACACACCCGACGCCATCGACAGCGCGTCGCGCAGCGATCGCACCCCGCGATCACGCAGCGACGACCCTGAAATCACTTCGATCGACGCCGGCACGTCGTGCGGCGCCTTCGGCACCCGCGTCGCGACGACTTCGACCTGCGGAATGGTCGTCGCGGGCTTGGGGGGAGTCGCCTGCGCCGCAGCCGAGGAGGCCATCGCGCTGACAGCCACGGCCACGGAGGCTAGAACGCGTGAGACGCGCGGGGCACATCGACGAGGCATGGACGATCCGGTCATCGTTCTAGCAAAGGGGTCGGCACGTGTAAACCATGAATATTTCATGAACGCGCGAAATTAGGTTTTCGTTGGCCCCTCGGCAAGTCCGTTCAAAACGCGACCGGAAGGAGCGCCCATTACGGCCCGCCCCCCGCAGCCCGCGCCGTCGCCGGATCCTTCGGCTTCTCCCCCTGTAACCAGAACGCGAACCACTGCCGGATCCGCCCCAGCCGGTCGACCAGCAGCCACGGCTCACCGGTGCGGCTCAGGTCGTGATTCGAGCGCGGGTACCGCACCATCTCCACCGGCACCCCCTGCTTCTTGAGCGCCATGAACCACATCTCGGCGTTCCCCATCGGCGTGCGAAAGTCTTCCTCGCTCTGTACCATCAGCATCGGTGTCTTCACCTTATTCACATAGCGGATCGGCGAGAGCGTGTCGTACAGCTTCTGGTTGTCCCACGGCTTGCCATAGAACTCGAATTCGGTCAGTCCCTGCGCGTCACTCGCGCCGTACCAGTATGTCCACTCCGTGATCGTGCGATCCGTTTCGATCGCCTTGAATCGCGTCGTCTTGGTCGCCAACCACGTCGTCATGAAGCCGCCGTACGAGCCACCGGTCGCGCCCATCTTGGTGCTGTCGACGTCCGGGCGCACGGACACGATGTCGACCGCCTTCATTAGGTCCTGATAGTCCTCCATGCCCCAGCGTCCGCGCGTGCTGTACGTGAAGGGCGCGCCATAGCCGCTCGACCCGCGCGGATTCGTGAACAGCACGAACATCCCCTGCGCAGCGAGGTTCTGGAACTCATCGAACCAGCCTTCACCGTACGCCGAGTGCGGTCCGCCGTGGATGTAGATCACCATCGGATACTTCTTGCCCGGCTCGTATCCGTACGGTTTCATCAGCCACCCTTCAATTTCTGTGTTGCCGACGCTCTTGTAGGTGAAGCGTTCAGCGTCGCTCCACACGACATCTTTGTTCACCTCGTCGTTGAAGTGCGTCAGCTGGCGTTCGCCGCTGCCGTCGGCATTCGCGACAAACAGCTCGCTCGGCTTCGTCATGGACGTGCCGACGAACGCGATCGTCTTGTCGGCATCATCGAACGACATACCGCGAATTTGCCGACGACCATTCACAATTTCCTTGGGCGCGACTTTGCCGCTCACGTCCGCCTCGAGGATCGCCGAACGTCCGCCGATGTCGGCGCTGAACATTAGGCGGCCGTTCGACCGCCATTCGATATTCGCCGGCTCGTACTGCCATGTGCCAAGCAGATTTTTCGGCGCACCACCGGCGACGTCGATCGTGAAAACGCGTGACGACTGCGTACGCGCGGGGCGCCCGATGAACGCCAATTGCCGGCTGTCCGCCGACCATGCCAGATCCGACTCCGCGCCCATCCATTCCGCGACCTTGCGCGGCGCGCCGCCGTCCACGCTGACGACATAGATGTCGGCGTCGTTACGTTCGGCCTCATCGCGCACCTTGTTGTACGGCAACTTCGCGAGTGAGTCCCGCTCGATATCGACGACGGAATCCGGGCGCAACTTCGCGTCAGCAACGAAGGCGATCCACTTGCCGTCGGGTGAGACGGTCGATGAACGATGCGAGTAGTTGGTGCTGGTGATCATCTTGCGCGCGGTGTCGCCCATCGCCTGACGCCATAGCTGCTGCGGGCGCCACAGGCGCGCCGTCGCGCGGCCAGGCACGAAGCCCGCACCGTTCACCTTATACGACATGTCGGTGATGTGGCGTCCATCGAATCGCGCGGGCTCGGTCGGACGCGTGATCGCGTCGAACGTCGGCTTCGCCATGACCTGCATGCGCGCGAACGGATCGGTGCCATTGCGCGGCACGGGCGTCTGCGTCGCCGGTCCACCGAAGACGGTAAACGCGTGGCTCGACGGCATCGAGCCATCGGGATATCCGTCGACTTGGATCGCTTCGCCCGCGGGCTCATCAAGACGAATCGCCCACGTATTGCCGCGACCACCGGTGCGCGGCGATGTGAAAAACAGATACTTGCCGTCCGTCGACCAGCGCGGATTTGAACTCTCCGTCGCTGGCGAGGTCCACCGCTGCGGCTCACCGCCCATCGTGCTCGCCACCCAGATCTCGTTGTGACGACGGTTCTCGCCATCGACCGCGCGCGTGACCGTCATCGCGACGCGCTTTCCGTCGGGCGACGTCGCCGGCGTGCTGACGTTCACGACGCGATACCAGTCAGCCAGCATCATCGCGCGCGGTCCCTTCGGAAGCGGGGCCGTCGGCGCGGCATCCTGCGGCGCGTCGGCACCACCACCGCGTCCACCGCCACGTTGGGCCATCGCCATAGGTGGCAGCAGCAGTGCCGGAAACATCAGGGCGGCGGTGGCAGTGCGCCACGCTCGGCGGCTCGAAAGCCGGGGCACTCGGAGGGTCATCGCGTTGTCTCTACGGTGGGTATAGAAGGAGATCGACGGGTTGCGTCGCTCGCACCGGTAATTTCAGTCATCCACCGTTCGACGGCAAATCGGTGGCAGCAGCCGCATCACAAAACCGGACAATCTACACGCATCGGAATGACTTCTGCGCCGTCGAAGTCTTGCGTGCTCAGCGAACGCGCCCTAGCATGACGGCACTCGCGGAGGAGCGCCGCGATTCGTTGGTCGCACTAGGTACGTGCGGTTGCGGTTGCAGCTGTCGGACCCGCAGGACCTCTCGGTAAACGCCCGATGTCCCACACTTTTTTCACGGAGGTGATGATTTGTCTAGTCACAGTACCTACGCCGGCTCGGCCTGGGCAAACGATCTCCTGATCGCCGCCCGGTAACTCGGGTTCCGGTTCGGGCATCGTCTCGAGCCGGCGAGGTTGCAGGATCAGAAGGGCCGTCGCGCACACACCGCGGCGGCCCTTCGTTGTGTCTGGCACTCTGCTCATCTTCGGGATATATTCGCCAACTCTTCCCTGAAAATGAGGTGTGCTTCCGATGCCTTCGATTACCTCCTGCACCGCGATTCGCATCGTCGATGCCGTCGAACCCAGCGTCGCCTTCTGGCGTGACCGGTTCGGCTTTAGGGTCGAGAACGAAGTCCCCGCCGACGACGGCTCGCTGATCTTTGCAAGCGTCACCAACGGCACCGTCGAACTGATGTTTCAGACACGCGCGAGCGTGTTGGCCGATACTCCAGAATCGGTGCGCGACGAGAAGGCCCGCGAACTCGCGGGCGACGCGACGGTCCTCTTCATGCACGTCGACGACATCGTCGAGATCGAACGCGCGGTGGACGGCGCGCCAGTCGTCAAACCACGCCACGACACGTTCTACGGCATGACGGAACTCTACGTGCGTGAGCCGTCGGGCATGGTGGTGGGGTTCGCCGCGCCGACGACTCCGAACATCGAGTGAGCACGCGCGCGAAGAAGGCAGCGTCGGCGAAGACGGTGCGTGTCTTCACTGACATCCCGAACATCGGTGTGAAAATGGCCGAAGATTTCGTGAAGCTCGGTTTCGCATCGCCGCACCAGCTGGCCGGTCAGGATCCGTATGCCCTGTACGATCGACTCTCCCTGCTGACCGGCGCGCGTCAGGACCCCTGCGTCGCCGACGTCTTCATCGCAGCCGTGCGCTTCATGGAAGGCTCGCCGCCGCATGCGTGGTGGCATTACACCGCTGAACGAAAGGCGATGTTTGCTACTCGTTCACCGAACGCGCTTCGGTAACCCGTCGACTCGTTTGTCCGCCTCGCGTACCACCGCAAACGCGAAGTCGACGGTGCCACGGTAGAACGTCGGATCGACCTTGTCCGCGTCGTCACCGGGCTGGTGATAATCGGCGTGGTCTTCGACGCCGAGATACAGAAACGGAATCCCTTTCGCGTGGAACGCCGCGTGATCGGACGAGTTCGTCCAGTCGTCGCCCGGTTTGAGATCCTTCGTGTCGTGACCGAAGCGAATCGGAATGCTCGATGCCCTCGCAGCGGCGTCGGCTAGCGGCTTGAGCATCGGATAGTGCGACAGCCCGGAGACCCACAACGCCTTGCCGTCCTGACGCGCGATCATGTCGAGACTCACCTCGAGGCCAATACCATCGAGCGGCACGAGCCCAGACCCGACGAACGTCTTTGACCCGTGCATGCCCCCTTCTTCATTGTCGAAGAAGACCAGCACGACGTCATGTTGCGGTGGCTCCTTGAGCAATCGTTCGGCGATCGTCAGCAGCGCCACGCACCCCGAGGCGTCGTCGTCGGCACCGTTGTAGATCTGCCCGTTGCGCACGCCGAGATGATCGTAATGCGCCGTGATGACGATGACCGGACCCGAACTGCGCGTTCCCGGAATGCGGGCCACGATGTTCGCGCCACGCGTATCACTGCCTGCACGCGCCGGAAGCGTGACCGCCTGCTCGAACGATGCACCGATGGGTTTGGCTCCCATCGCCGTCAGTTCGCCGATGATCCACCGGCGCGCACGCTGTGAGCCCGGCGTGCCGGCGCGTCGCCCTTCCATCGAGTCTGCTGACAACGCCGATAGCCGCGACATCAGCTTTGTCGTCGGCGGATCTGGCGCACCCGTCTGCGCGGTGAGCCGTGAGCTGACGAGCACCATGCCGAAGAACACATACCGTAAAACGCGCATTAAACGCTCGCGGTGAAATCGTGATGACGCGCGACAGCTACCGTTGAAACCATACCCCGCTGGTCCCCGTGAGTCGCGCCGACACGACGAACGACGTTGCCGTCGTGGTCACGCCAAGAATCTGCAGGTCGCTCACACTGCTACCCATGACAACCCCAGGGCCGATCGGACCATTGAGCTTGTGCATTAGTTCGGCCCGCACGGAGTCCAGCTGCGCACCGAGTGGTACGCGTCCGCCCATCGTGGCCCGACGAACCGCGCGCGCCACGAGCGGCGCACCCAACGTCGCTTTCATGCGCGACATGAGACCAGTGGTCTCGAGCGTCCAATCGAAACCATCGAGCCGGAGTTCTCGCGCGGTTGGATCCCAGCGCAATCGTGAGACCATGCTGAGGCGTCCACGCATGCTCCCCGAGACATCGAGATCCAGCGTCACCGTATCGCCGCGCGCCCCGATATGCATGCTATCAACGTGCACGCGCGATGGCTCCGCGGCCATGATGGCGGTCGCGCGTCGCGCCACATCCACAAATGGTAATTCGACACTCACCGGCACCGTGAATTGTGTTGGCGCGTCACTCATCGCGAGCGACGGCAGCGGGCGCAAGCGCATCGCTGGCTTGCTGCCGCTTACGACGTGTGGCCACGCGTACAATACGATCGACGTCGTCACGCTCGGACCCGTACCGATGAACGGCGTCACGCGCACGGCTTCAGGTTCGAGCATCAGCCAGAGCGTACCCAGCGTGTCGAGCGGCGTTGGCTCGAGGAAGCTACGCCACAACGAATCGGCAAGCGGCCTGAAGTCCGCTACGCGAGGGATCGTGGTGTCCGCCTGCACTGCGAACGCCGCCAACTGTCGGTCGATAATGTCTTTGAGCGCACGCGTGCCGTTCATGCCGACCACCGTGACGAGACATTGATCCAGCAACGACGCCTGCAGCCTGCTATCGCGTGCACCGATACGCCAGTCACGACGCCAGTAGAGCGATGTGGTCATCGAGAGCGTTGCACGTCGCGACTGTTCAGGCGGGTACCCACAGCTTGCCAACGCGGTGCTGCCCATCACGCCCATCTGTGCGCGATAGGACAACAGCGTCGTGATCGAGAGCTGATCCCCCACCGACTTCATCACCAGCGAGTCTCGGCGATACACATACTGGTGGCACAACAGTCCGCCAACGGCCGCGCATTGGGGATGACTGATCGAATCGCGCGGCGGGAACAACGAGTCGAGCGACGGCCGCAGGGTGCGGAGCACGTACGTCACCTTCACCGGAATCACGGCCAGCGCACCGCGTGGCGCTCCTGCCGCCGCTCCGACCAGCGGGCCCGATGCCGTGGGCGGCGGCAACACCGGCGTGGGGTGGTCGATGACCGGGGTGTTCGTGGCGCAGGCGGCTCCGCCGAGCGACATCACCACTCCGAGTCTAGGCAGGTGCCGTCCCAACGGATATTTCATCAGGAGTAAGATCGTCCCCTTGCATCGATCCCACAGGCTTCGCCCGTCCACTTTGCACCTCGTGAAGCGTATGCTTTCGTCCCACCGCATCCGGATGGTCACCGGAACCTTCCGTACAATCGCGCGATTCGTGCATCGCGCGCCGTCGACCGCAACCGGCGCACTGGTCGCGGCCATCGTCGGCCTCTTGATCACGTCGCCATTGATGGCACAGGGTGGAATAGGCGGCGGTGGGATGGGTGGAGGCCGCGGGCGTGGAGGGACGGGCGGCGGTGGGATGGGCGGCAGTCGAGTGAAGTCGCCCGCCGAGTTGGTGAAGGAAAACCTCGAGCAGAACGATCCACTGAAATTTCTCCTCGATCGGAAGAAACCACTCGCGCTCTCTGATCCGCAGCGCGATACGCTCAAGCGCTACCAGAAGGACATGGAGGACGCGCAGCGGCCGATGTTCAAGGAGCTCGAAAGGCTTTCGTCAGGCATGCCCAGCCGCGGTGGCATGGGCGGTGGCATGGGCGGCGGCATGGGCGGCCGTGGCGGCGAGGGAGAACGCGGAGGCGATGGCGCCGAGGGCCGCGGTCGTCGGGGCGGACCCGGTGATACGGTCCGCGTGCTCGCGGACAAGCTCACCGACATTCAAGACAGCTTCCGCGATCGAGCCCGCGGTCAGCTCAATCCCGAGCAGAAGCTCAAAGCCGATTCGCTCGAGCAGGTTTGGCTCGCCGAGCTACGCAAGAAGGACGAAGTTGAACGCGAGACGCGCCGTAACAACCGGCGCGATTAGCCGCGTCGGCGAACCTATGCGGCAAATCGCTGCGGCTAACCTAGCACTACCAGGGACGCTCGCTCCCCGTCCAGTCGAGAAACGCACCGCTCCGATCGCGCGGCAGTCGATCCATCACGGTCAGCAACCCGTTCGCCGCGTCGTCGATCGGAATCTGGAAGTCCGGACCGTCGGGCGCCGTCGCATAATTCCCGGGGTTGCCCAGACACACCACGATACGCTGGTCGGCCAAGTCGTACGCGAGCGTTCGTGTGAGCATGTGCAAGCCGGCGGCGCTCGCACACGTCGCGTAGTCGCCGCCCTCCGTCTTGCCTTCGAGTGACCCGAGCCACGAGGTCACCACCAGCACGCGCGTGTTGTCAGCAACCGCCAGCATTGGCAGCAACGTGCGCACCAGCAGCACGGGTGCAACGGCATGGCGACGATAATGCTCCACCAGGCCGGTGCCGGACATGGTCGACAACTGCTCATCACGCGCCGCATCGCTGACGCGGTCATGCGCCCCCGCCTCGGCGGGTGCAATGACGAGCAAATCGATGGCGGTCGTCAGCGCTTCGAGCACGGGGATTGCATCAGCGACTGACGCCGCATCGGCCGGATCGAGCGCGATGAGTTCCAGCCCGGGATACTCGGCGCGCAGATCGGCCAGCACCGGCACGCGCGCCGGATTCCGTGCGGCGGCGTACACCTTGTCTCCTCGACGCAGACTCTGGCGCACGAGTTCGACACCCAACGGACGCGACGCGCCCGTGATCAATGTCCGACGCGGTGACGGCGCCACTATGACATGCCTCTTCGTTGACGATCACTGCTGATGATGCGTTCGACGGCGCGCACGTCGGCATCGATTTCGATCGGACGATTCGCTGGCGCGAAGTCCTCGCGCTGATGCAGATCCACCAGCATTCCCGGATCCTTCAACATATGGCCGGTCAGCACGGCCACGACGCGATCGTCTCGCTTGATCACGCCGCTCGCCACGAGCTTCCGGACGCCAGCCACGCTCGCTGCACTCGCCGGCTCACAACCGACGCCAGACGCGTCGATAGCGACCTTCGCCGCGATGATCTCGTCGTCCGTACACGACAGCACGAGCCCATTCGTTTCACGAATCGAGCGTACCGCGCGATTCCACGACGCTGGATCCCCGATGCGAATGGCGGTCGCGATCGTGTCCGCCGACACGGTGTAGCGCGTCGCGAAGTCTTCGTCGAAACTCTTCGCGAACGGCGCCGCACCAGCCGCCTGCACCGCGACCAAACGCGGAACACGATCGATCAGCCCCAACGCACGCGCCTCGCGCAACGCTTTCCCGAATGCGGCCGTGTTACCGAGATTGCCGGCCGGCAGCACCAGGAAATCTGGCACCTCCCAGCCCATCTGCTGCAGCAACTCGAGCACGATCGTCTTTTGTCCTTCGACACGCCACGGATTGATCGAGTTGAGCAGATAGATCCCCAGCTCGCGCGATGCATCCTGCACCAGTCGCAGGCATGCATCGAAATCCCCGCGCACCATCAACGTGCGCGCCCCGTAGCCGAGCGTCTGCGCCAACTTGCCCAGCGCGATCTTTCCGGCAGGCACAAAGACCAGTCCAGGCAGTCCGGCCTGCGCCGCATACGACGCCAGCGCGGCCGACGTGTTCCCCGTCGACGCGCAAGCCACCGCCGTCGCACCGAGGCGCATGGCCTGTGTCACGCCAGCCGTCATTCCGCGATCTTTGAACGATCCCGTCGGATTGTGTCCTTCGTGCTTGATGCGGAGGCCGTCGACGCCGGCAAATCGGTCGATGGCGGCGCGCGTCAGCAACGGCGTGTTCCCTTCGGGATGACTGACGATCGCGTCACCGGCGTTCGGCATCACCATCGACTGAAAACGCCAGACGCCAGACGGTGAACCCAACAGTTTCGCACAGCAATGCGGTGCGAAGCTGCTGCGCAGGGCCGCACCGGTGAGCGCGGCGCCAGTGCTGTCGACTGGCGGGGCATGCACGATCTCGAGCAATCCGCCGCACGCAGGGCATGCTGGCGACGCATCGAGTTCGCGCAGCGTCTCACCGCAGGCGGCGCAACGTTGGAGACTGGCGTGTCCTACGGAAAGAAACAGATCGGACATGAACGAACTCGTCAGAGGAACTTCAGCAAACACTACGAAGACGCCAGTTGGAGCAAATCATTTAACACGCCGGCCGCCGTCACGGACGGACCCGCGCCTGGTCCGGTGATCACCAGCGGATGTTCGCGATAACGACGCGTTGTGAACACAATCTGGTTGTCGGTGCCGCGCAGTCCTGCCAATGGATGTGCCAAAGGCACGGCGCGCAAGCCCACGATGACGCGCTTCGCCGTCACCTCGAGGACGTAGCGCAACACGCGTCCCTGTCGCGTCGCCGTGGCCTGTCGTTCAACCCACGACGCATCCAGTTCTTCGAGGCGCGCGAGGAAGCGGTCACGCGGCAACTTCTGCATCGCGAGCGGCACCAACGATTCGATCGAGACGTCGCGGATTTCGCCGCGATATCCCATCATGCGGGCAAGGATGAGTGCCTTGCGCGCAACATCCAGGCCCGACAGATCATCGCGCGGATCCGGTTCGGTAAATCCACGCGTCATCGCATCCCGTAACGATGCGCTGAAGGGGCGGCCTTTCCCGATCTCCGTCAGCAGAAAACCGAGCGTCCCCGAGGTGCAACCTTCGATGCGCAGCACCGTGTCACCAGTCTCGACCAGCTTGGCATACGAGTCCATCACGGGCAAGCCCGCACCGACGGTCGTCTCGTGCAGGATACGCTTGTTCTGTCGCGTCGCGAGTGCGTGCAGCGCGCTGACCTCGGCTAGCGGCGCCGACAACGGACGCTTGTTCGCCAGTACGATGTCCATGCCGGCCGATAACGCTTCGCGAATCGCCGGCATCGTTTCGTCGGCGGTGAGGTCGATCAGCACGGGACGGGCGAGCGCATGCTTGGCGATCCACGCCACCGCGTCCGGTGCCGTCGCAGCGACGGCGCCATCGTAGGACGCTAACGACTCACCGGCTTCTTTCGCATCGGCGAACGAGGCCAGTCGGCGCGCCGTAATGCCCTGCGGATCGAAGACGAACCCGCTGCGGTCGATCAGCGCGACGATGGTCGGCTTCACGCGTGCGGCACCGCGCCCGCGCACCTTGGGCAGCATGCGCACAAATTCGCGCCCGATCTGTCCGACGCCGAGCAACACGATGTCGATGCGATCGTCGCTGCCGAGACCACCGCCGCCAATCTTGTCCAGCTGAAATGCCGCATGAACCGCGCGCGCCGCCGACTCCGCATGGCGCTCCGCGATGACGACGGAGATGTTGAGTTCAGACGATCCCTGCGCAATCGCGACGATATTGACGTTGGCCGTCGAGAGCGCGCGAAAGAGTCGCGACGCGATGCCGGGAGAACCGGCCATGCCGAGTCCGACGACCGCCAGCATGGCCATGCCCGTCTGCACTTCGACGCCCTCGAGTTCACGACGCGACAATTCCAACGCGAACGTCAGCTCGAGCGCGATGCGCGCATCGACGGCACGTTCCGCAGGGACACACAAACAGATCGAGTGCTCGGACGACGCCTGCGAAATCAACGCCACCGAAACGCCGGCCTGCTGCAATGCCGCGAACGTCCGCGCGGCAATGCCGGGGACGCCGAGCATGCCGTTACCGGTCACCGTGACCAAGGCTTGCTGCCGTATGACCGAGAGCGCCTTCACTGGATACCGGCGCAACGTGCGTCGTGTCGAAATCTCCGTGCCCGCGGCCATCGGATCACCGAAGGGCCGGACGAACACCGGCACGCGGACCCGGGCCAACGGAATCAGGGCGCGAGGATGCAGCACCTTCGCGCCGTAGTACGCGAGTTCCGCCGCCTCACGCACGTTCAACTGCGGCACGACGCGCGCCGTTGGCACAAGGCGCGGATCAGTCGTCATCAGCCCAGGGACATCCTTCCAAAGCGTGATGCGCTGCGCGCGCAAGGCACGACCCAGCACCGTGGCCGTCAGGTCGCTACCGCCGCGCCCCAAGGTGACCAGCGCACCGTCCGGCGCGCGTCCAACGAAGCCGGGGACCACCGGCACATGCTTGCGGCGCAACATCGCGCGTAACCGATTGCGAACCGTGCGGTCCGTGGCCGCCAGATCGGGGAATGCCCCGCCAAAGACACCATCCGTGTAGATCAGCTCCGCCGCATCGACATAGGCGGCACCGACGCCGCGCGATTGCAGCCCTCCAGCGACCAGTCGTGCCGACATCTGCTCGCCGCGCGCCACGATGAAATCCCGCGTTCGCGGCGTCAGCTCACGAAGACTGGAGACGCCCTGCAAAAGCGTGCGCAATTCCGCAAAATCGCCCGCAACCGATTGCAGTAACGCGCGCCGTTCACGTACACCTTTTACGATTGACGAGGCGATATCGCGGTGGCGTTTGTGCAGCATTGCAACCTCGGCGTCGAGCGCACCGACATCGCCACGCTGTGCGGTCGCGGCCAGTGCCAGCAAGGCGTCGGTGACACCGGCCAATGCAGATACGACGGCCACCAATCGCGTCTTGCGCGGCGCCATGATGATGTCGAGGGCATGACGGACGGAGGCGGCATCGGCGAGTGAGGCGCCACCGAACTTGAAGATCTCGATAGCAGGCGAACGTGCAGGCATGTAGGACCGGAGATTCCATGGTGCCCTTTTCAGGGGCATGACCGTCAGGAGCAGTAGTCGTGCCTCGCAGGTTAGTTCGACCGCATCTGCCTGTCCACACCCGTTGGTGGTTGCGTACCTTTCTGTTGATTCCCCGGTGGTGCCACTTCATGGCGCCACGTTCCCTGTTCAGTAAAACATGACGGCTCCTGTCATCGCGCCACCGGCGCCCTCCTTCCCTGCGTTGCCCGCCACACTCCTCGGCGGCGTTTTCCCGACGCTGCCGGCGCGGATCGCGGGGCTGGCGAACATCGCGAACAATTTGGCCTGGAGCTGGAATCGCGAAGCGCGCGCGCTATTCCGTGAAGTCGACGACGCCCTGTGGAATCGGCTGCGCCACAATCCGATCGTGCTGCTCCAGCAGGTCGCGCCCGACCGCCTGCACCATCTGGCGACCGACGCGGGGTTCTGTGCGCGCTACGACCGCCTGATGACGTGGCTGACCGCTGAGAAGTCGGATGAGCATACGTGGTATGCCCGGACATTTCCCGAACTGCGCGGAAAACCGGTCGCGTACTTCTGCGCCGAATTCGGCATTCACAATTCGGTGCCGATCTACTCGGGCGGACTCGGTGTGCTCGCCGGCGATCACCTGAAGACGGCTTCCGATCTTGGCGTGCCCGTCGTTGCCGTCGGCATCTTGTATCGTCACGGGTATTTCGATCAGCGTATTCGTACCGATGGGTGGCAGGAAGACTCGGACGACGACGTGTCGTTTGACGGAGTGCCGCTGGTGCCGATTCCCGGCCCAGATGGCGCGAAGCATCTCGTCACGGTGAAGACCTTTGGACGTGATGTGCATATTCGCGTCTGGCGCCTGCTGGTCGGACGTGTCCCGGTGTATCTGCTCGACTCGGATCTCGAGGAGAATCATCCGTCAGATCGTGAGTTGCTCTCCAAGCTGTACTCCGGCGGCCCGGCCATGCGTCTGCGGCAGGAGTGGCTGCTGGGCGTGGGTGGCGTACGCGCACTCCGGGCCCTCGGTATCGAGCCCGCGGCGTGGCATGCGAACGAAGGACACGCGGCGTTCATGATGGTCGAGCGCGTGCGCGAGAAGATCACCGCCGGCCAGACGTATACGGAGGCCGTCAAAGCGGTGCGTAGTTGCAGTGTCTTCACGACGCACACGCCGGTCCCCGCCGGCCACGACCAATTCGCGGTCGGCGACGTTCGCGCGTGCGCCGGTGGCGACGCGGAGGGCATGTGGAACGAGATGGGCATCGATGCGGAGGCGTTTCTGCGCATTGGTTACCACCCGGAAGCGGGTCATGGCGTGTTCCACATGACGGCGGCGTCGATTCGGTTGTCGCGTCGCGTCAATGCCGTCGCACGTCGCCACGGGATCGTGTCGCGTGAGTTGTGTATGTCGCTGTGGCCCGGACGCGACGCAGAAACGATTCCCGTCGGACATGTCACCAATGGCGTGCACCTCGCGACCTGGATGGCCAGCCCGATCATGCAGTTGCTTGACAAGCACCTCGGACCCCAGTGGGGGCACGCCAATGATCCGGCCCTTTGGGAGCAGGTGCTGCAGCTTGACGATGAGCAATTATGGGGGACGCACCTCCGCCAGAAGCACGTCCTCATGCGCCTCGTACGCGAAGAGGCACGTCGCGCGTTCGCTCAACGCACGATGGAGACGGTGCAGCTCGTCGGCGCCGGCACGCTGCTCGATCCGCATTGCCTGACGATCGGTTTCGCGCGTCGCTTTGCCACCTACAAGCGGGCGGATCTCATTTTCCGCGACGTTGAACGGCTGCGCAAGCTGGTCACGAACACGACGCGCCCCGTGCAGATCGTCTTCGCTGGCAAGGCGCATCCGGCCGACACACCGGGCAAACAGATCCTGCAGAACGTGTATCAGTTCACGCGCGATCCCGTCTTCGAAGGTCGCGTGGCGTTCGTCGAAGATTACGGCATGCACCTCGCGCACCTGCTCGTGCAGGGCGTCGATCTGTGGATGAACCTGCCACGAATTCCGATGGAAGCATCGGGAACCAGCGGTATGAAGGCGGCCCTCAATGGTGTGCCACAGCTCTCGACGATCGACGGGTGGTGGGAAGAGGGGTACGAAGGCAATAATGGATGGGCGATTCCCGCCTCCGTTGACTCGGACGACGGCAACAGCACCGCCGATCGGTTGTATACGTTGCTCGAACAGGAAGTTGTGCCGCGCTTCTACGAGCGCGACGCGCATGACCTGCCCCGCCGGTGGCTGTTGACGATGAAGCACGCCATGCGGGTCGCGGGTCAGCAATTCACCGCGAGACGGATGGTAGAGCAATACGCCCGGGGCTATTACGCTCCAAGTATCCTCGGCGACGGACTTCCGGACGATCCGCCAACCGCTTGACCGTCGACACGCCCCGGCTGCCGCAACCATGACTGCTCCGTCCATGCCAACCCCAGGCTTCGGCACACCGGTCGTGATGCCGTCCGCGGATGATCAGCCGACGATCGTACATCTGACTTCGGAATACAGTCCGTTCGCGCGCAGCGGCGGTCTGGCCGAAGCGGTGATGGGACTGGCGAACCATCAGGTGCACGGTGGCGCGACGGTGGTGGTGTTCGTGCCCCTCTATCGTACCGTGCGCGAGGTGGCGCCAGATCTCGCGCCGCTCGGACGCCCGCTCGTTATCGAGCTGGGATTTCGCGGCGAAGACGTGCGATTCTTCCGCGAAGTCCATCCGCCGGCCGGTCCGAAGGTCGTGTTCGTCGACATCCCAGAGTACTTCAATCGGGCCGGATTGTACGGCGAAGGCGGTCGCGACTATGCCGACAATGCGCGTCGCTTCGCCCTCTTCTCACGGGCCGTACTCGACGCGATTCCGCGACTGATCGCGGGGCCGGTGCTCATTCACGCACATGACTGGCACACGTCGCTCGCGCTGATGTACATGCGCACCTACGACGGCCTGCGCCAACGCTACCGCACCACACCGACCGTGCTGTCGGTGCACAACGCCGGATATCAGGGACACTTCCCGTCGTCGCAATTGAACGACTGCGGTATTCCACCCGAGGTCTACAACTACCGCCATCTCGAGTGGTATGACCGCATCAACTTGCTCAAAGGCGGACTCACGTTCGCCGATATGGTGGTGACGGTCAGTCCGAATCACGCGACGGAGTTGCGCACACCGGGTGGCGGATTTGGTCTGCACGAAGTCTTCCAGTGGCTCGGCGACCGGTTCGGCGGCATTCTCAACGGGATCGATCAACGCGTCTGGGATCCGTCAACTGATGATCAACTGACGGCCAACTACCCGGCCGACGATCCCACGACCAACAAGGCGAAATGCAAGGCTGCGCTGCAACGTTCGTTCGGCCTGCCCCAGCGTCGTCGCACCCCGCTGTTCGGATTGACGGGACGGATGGTAAAGCAGAAGGGCCTCGACCTCGTCCTGAATTCGTATCTCATCTGGAATCTGGACGCGCAGTTTGTGTTTCTCGGCAAGGGTGAACGCCGGTACGAGAGCGCCCTGCTCAACCTGGCGGCGCTGCGCCCGCGCAATGTCGGCGTGCAACTCGACTTCACCGATCGCCTCGAACATCGCCTCATGGCCGGCGCGGACCTCTTCCTGATGCCGTCGGAGTACGAGCCGTGCGGTCTCACGCAGATGCGCGCACAGCGCTACGGGGCGCTCGTGGTCGGCCGTCGCGTTGGTGGCATCACGGATACCGTCGAGGATGACGCGACCGGTTTCCTGTTCGACGCGTACACGGCAGGCGCGATGGATGTGGCCATCTCCCGCGCGCTCGCGCGCTTCGCCGATCGCGACGCCTGGGAACCGCGCATGCGTGACGCGATGCATCGGGAGTTCGGCTGGGAGCGCGCTGCCGAAAAGTACGCCGAGGTCTATCGCCGAGCCATCGAACGTGCGTCCGCCCGATGACGCCACGGCGCACACACGGTTCGCGCACCCGCTGGATTTCCGCTTCACTGACCGGACTGATTGATGCACCACGTTGTTGTCCACGCGCACTGCTATCAGCCACCGCGCGAAGATCCCTGGCTTGAACTGGTCGAGACCGAAGTATCCGCGGCTCCCGATCACGACTGGAACGCCCGCATCGATCGCGAGTGTTACGCACGTCTCGCCGAAACCGCAGTACGGCGGCGCGATTCGCATGCTGCGCCGAACGATCCCGACGCACGGTCGGGACTCTCTCGCCTGATCAATCTGTACGGCTGGTGCAACTTCGATGTCGGCGCCACGCTGTGCGAGTGGCTCGACACCGAGGCCCCGCAGACCCTGCGCGCCATGACGGACGGCGATGCCGCGAGTGTACGACGCTGGGGACACGGCAACGCGATCGCGCAGCCCTATCATCATGTCATTCTGCCGCTCGCGTCGCCGCGCGACCGACGGACGGAAGTCCGTTGGGGCATCGCGGATTTTCAGCGCCGCTTCGGCCGTACCCCGGAAGGCATGTGGCTGCCGGAGTGCGCGGCAGACGAAGACACGCTCGATCTCCTCGCGCAAGAGGGCGTGCGGTTCACGATCCTCGCGCCGTATCAGGTACACGCGGGCGCCGAAACGCACGGTCTTCCGGTGCGGTGGCGTGGCGCCGCCGGTCGTTCGCTGACGATTCTGCCCTATGACGGCGAACTCGCAGGCGAAGTCGCGTTCGGTGGGCTGCTGCGCGATGCGAATGCCTTGGCCAGGCGTCTGGTGCCGACGATTAACGACGGACAGCCGCGCTGCACCACCCTGGCGACGGACGGCGAGACGTTCGGGCATCATCATCGCAGCGGCGAACGCACGTTGGCGAAAGCCATGGCGATAATCGCACAGCGTGACGATGCGACGATGACGAACGCCGCGACGATGGTGGCGAACTTTCCGCCGACACGCGAGGCACGTTTGGTATCGCCGTCATCGTGGAGCTGCGCCCACGGTGTCGAGCGCTGGCGCGCTAACTGCGGCTGCCGCATCGACCAGGAACGGCCCGCCGCGCAGCAGTGGCGCGGGCCGCTCCGCGTCGCGCTCGAGGGACTGGCTCGGCAGAACGCCCAGTTGTTCGCGCGCGAAGGGCGCACACTGTTCAAGCAGGATCCGTGGACCGTGCGCGACGGGTATGGCGCGGTGGTCGCGATGGACGGCGCCGTGCTTACCAGCTTCGTCCATGATTCGGTACGCGACGACGTTGACGTGTCCGGCGTGCAACGGGCGCGCGAACTGCTCGAGATGCAGCGCGCGTCATTGCGCACGTTTACGTCGTGCGCCTGGTTCTTCGACGAGGTCGATCGCATCGAAATTCGTCAGGTGCTGCGTTACGCGCTGCGCACGATCGAATTGTCGCAACACCCCGCCTCCGTCGTCGAGGAGTTCCAGGCCGAGTTGCAGGTGGCGCGCGCTGCCGTGCCGGGTAGCCAATCAGCGCACGACGTACTCCTGCGCGCCGTGATGCCCGTCCGCCATCCGACGATCAATGTGGCGGCCGGCGCCATCGCGCTGGCGCACGCATCGCTACCCTGCACGCGCTTGGGCACCTACGACATCCTCGTGACGCCGGCGACACACGGGTCTCATCGATGGCGGGCCACGCTCCACCACCGCCGCACCGGCGCGACGTCTTCGTTCGAAGGCGTCGTTGACGGAGATGGACCGTCTGTGCACGTGACGATCGGCAACGATGTCATCGCCATGCATGACTTTCCGGAGATCATCGCCCTCGCGCTGCTCCGTATCGGAGCACTCGGCGATGCCGCCATGATCGAGCGCGAGTAGCGCGTTGGTGCGCAGCGCGTCGTGATCGAAATCAGCCCGCAGGTGCGCTGCTGCCCTGCGCCGCCCATATCGAGAGGCAATCGCGCGCTGCCGGCGAACACTGCGATGCCGTAGCGCTCACTTGGCGGCGGCGGAAACGCGAGGTTTGGGCGCATCTCGGGAGCCGATTTAGCGATGATCTTGCCATCGATGGCGACGCGCGGCCAGCAGAGGATCGAGGACGTGCGCGACGACTTCGCGTAGATGAAGCCGAGGCTGTCGCGGACGGTGATCGTCGGCCGTCGTGTCAGCAGGTGCCACGGGCACGCGGGACTGCGTTTCTCGATCTCCTCGCGCGTGACGATCGCATTCGCGTCGCCGCGGCGCTGACGTTCGTCGAACGCGGCGTGGCGGGCCACCACCACGCGATCCCCGATCACGCGCAGTTCCGCCAGCGGCGGCGGTCTGGCGCGCGGCAGTACGATCGGAATCGAGTTCTCACTGCGATCAACATCGGCACTCAGTGTGCCGGAGGCGAAGCCGACTTTGCGAATCTCTTGGTTGATGCTGCCCGGCGGAATGGACGTCACAATCACTTGGCCGACGGAATCCGTTCGGAACCGCAGTGGCGACTTCCCGCCGTCTGCCACAGCGATCAGCGCATCACGCAGTGGCTTCCCTGCCGTATCCGTGACCGTCATCGTCATCGTCATCGTCATCGTCATCGTCATCGTCACGGATGACAGGCGCGCCGCCTCCGCGACTGGCAGTGGGCGCACCACCACACGTGCCGAAGCGAACAGCACCCCCCGGCCACGCGGACGGCGGTGCGCCCGCTTCCAGCGGCAAATTCCACGCGTACCATCAACCCGACGTCGCGCGGAACGCCGCACAGCTGCCAGTTGCCCGGACGGTCGCTGGTGGTCGTCACCGACTGATCCGTCCAGATCAATCGATCACGTTCGATCGACACGTGCTGCTGCCACGTCACGCGCAGCGGTATGTTCTCGACCGGCAGGCCGACTGAGTCCACGATCACGCCGCGAAGATGCGCGCCATTGTCGGACGCCGTGGATTCGCCGCAGACCCGCTGCCAGAGGCTCTGCGCCGACGGAAATGCAACGGTCACCGTACGCGTTTCGTTCGTACGCACGGTCACGTCGACGGGATCGGCCGCGATGCCGAGCGAGTCCATCAGCGGCGTCTGCGCGAACAGACAGTAGTGGCCAGCCAGAATCGGTGTCAGACGTCCGCGCCCGTCAGCGCTAATGACCGCCGCGTAGTCCGTGCCTTGCAGCGTGACTCGTGCGTTGGCGCGCGACACGACGGCATCAAGCGTCGAGAGCGACACGGCCAGTGTCGCGCCCGGCGACCGAAACAGCGTGCTGTCGCCGCGATGCACGGTCGACACGTCACCGCCGACCATGCGTACCGCGCTGAGATCAAGCGTCGAGGAAGAGACGCGCACGCCGCGACCACGTGATGTTGTTGGCGCCGTGGTGCTCAACGGCGGCATTCGAATATGCCCTCGAGCTCACTGACACTACGTCGTTCGCGTGCCGGCCGGACGCCGACACCGATCTCGCCGGCATGTTCAGCACCGGGCGGTTCCACGTGAACGCCATGCAGCGACGCGAACGAGTCCGACAACAGCACGTCAGCATCGGGCGCGTGAAAAACGGTACCGTCGTCGGTGTCGACGACATAACCGGCCTCGGCCAACTGCTGCCACGGTACACTGCGAAATGCGATTGTCCAACACGATGATCACGCCTGCGGCCGGTGACGCACCATCGGGCATGACAACCGTGTCGCGCACGAGTTGCGCGCGCAACGCCATGGCGTACGAGGCCACGATCGCCAGCGCGACCGTCGTGTGCGCGCAACGAGGCGGAGAAGGCGCACGCTCACGTTGCCGTCCGGCGCGCGGCCGACAAGGCCGACGACTAGCTCGCCGGATCCTCGCCGATCGTGGAATAAAACGCGGCCACGCGCCCGCTCGCGCCAATGCGCGTGTAGACATCAGGCGCGCGCGATTCGATGGCGCCGACAATGACTGCCGAGATTTCGTCGGCGCTCTGCGAGTCCGGAAGGACTCGCGAGTCGACTTCGCCATGACGCGCGTTGAGACCGAACTCGGTACGTACCACGCCCGGCGACACCAGCGTGATCTGAATATCGGGATGAGTCTGCTGCACTTCCGTTCGGAAGTTCGCCGTGAGCGAATTCAGGAAGTGCTTGGATCCGCAGTACGCTGCGCGCTGGACGGCGAACGGTATTCGTCCAAGCATCGATGACACGTTGATGACCTGTCCCGTGCTGCGATGGCGGAAGTGCGTCAACGTCTCCTGCATGCCGTACAACGCCGACTTCACATTGATCAGCATCATCTCGTCGATGTCGTCATTGGTCAACTCCGTCGGCATGCGTGAGATACCCTGCCCGACGTTGTTCACCCACACGTCGATCTGTCCGAAGCGGGCCAGAGTCTGCGAGACGACACCACGCACCGCCTCGCGCGAGGTGACATCCGCCGTGATCGCGAGCACGTGCTCGCCGCACCGCGAAGCGACCGTCGAGAGCGCGTCGGCCCGTCGGGCCACTAACACCACCGCATCCCCACGTGAGGCCAGCTGCTCGGCCAACGCCGCGCCAATGCCGCCGCTTGCCCCGGTGATCACTACGACGCGCTGCGACATGTACTCGGCTCCGAGTGGCAAAAACGTTACGACGAGTATGTCACGGCAATTACGGAACCGACTGTCCGCGCTGCGGCCCCGACGGAATGGCGTTCATGCCGCCCGGCGTCGCCGACTGGCTGGCATTGACACGCGATATCGAGTCGAGCGGCGGGCCCAGCGTCGGCTCGCACACGCCTTCCGCCGTCTCGCGGATCAGCTGATCCACCACGGCGCGCAAGTCGCCGGTCTGTGCGTAGATCGCCAGCTGGCGCTGCGCGCTCGAGCCTTCTTCGAGAATCTTGAACGCATACTCGACTTCCTTGCGCGTGCCCAGTTCGTCGAGCACGTCATCGAGGAACCACTCGATGAGTTCCCGGATCAGCACCGGAGCCGGCATTTCCTGTTTTTTGCCGAAGTCGATCAATTTGCCGCTTAATCCCCAGCGCACCGCGCGCCACTTGTTCTCTTCAATGAGATCCTGTGCGTAGACACGGAACGTCAGATTGTCCCGGCGCAACTTCCACATCTTCGCGACCACTGCCTGCAGGATCGCGGCGACGCAGATCGCTTCGTCGACCCGCGTATTCACATCGCAGATACGGAACTCGAGCGTCGGGTAAGTGTGGTGTGGTCGCACGTCCCACCAGATTTTCGAACCGTCCGGAATGCTTCGCGTCTTCACCAGCGTGTCGACGAGATCCGCGTAGTCATTCCAGCCCTGCAGAATGCGCGGCACGCCGGTGCGCGGGAAATTCTTGAATACGATGCTGCGGTACGAATGCAGACCAGTGTTGCGGCCGAACCAGAACGGTGAACTGGTTGACAGACACAGAATGTGCGGGAGCACGTAGCGCGCGGCATTCAGGCAATCGATGCGGAACTCATGATCCTCGATGCCGACATGCACGTGCGTGCCGAAGATCAGCAAGCGGTGCGCGAGATCCTGCAATTCGGCCTTCACCCCTAGGTACCGCTCCTTGGGCGTCATCTCCTGATTCATCCAGTTCGAAAACGGATGCGTCCCGGCCGATGCGATGGTCAGTCCATGCTGCGCGGCGGCCTTGATGACCAGTCCGCGCAGCATGGTCAATTCCGTTCGCAACTCGGCGATGGAGTGGCAGACCTTCGTACCGATCTCCACCTGACACTGGTGCAACTCCGCCTTGACATCCGCGAGGATCGCGCTGTCGCTGGTGACCAACGCGTCAAACCCGGGCGTGAGATCACGCGTCACCGGATCGATAATCTGATATTCCTCTTCGATGCCGACCGTCAGGCTGGGCGCCCGCATTCCGTCCTCGTACGCTGAGTGAGACGAGCTGAGTGCTTGGTGTGGACGCGGTTATCGCGCGCCGGCGTGTGCATCACGCCAGTCACACGAGGCCGTGATGAAACCGCCGAAGAGATGGCGCACGTGCGGGTCAGCCATCTCGAACACCTCGGGATGCCACTGCACGCCGATCAGGAACGCATCGTCAGCGCCTTCCACCGCTTCGATGAGTCCATCGGGAGCGATGGCCGACGCCACGAGACCGTTCCCCAGCTGTTTGATGCCTTGATGATGCATGCTGTTTACGGGCACGCGCGACGACTCGAGATACCGTTTGAGCTTCGTGCTCGCGACCACTTCGACGTCGTGCGCCAGATGATCGCGCTCAAAACCGGCCGTCGGGAAATAGTCGTGCTTCTGGAAGGACGTGCCTTGCGCGGCCAGATCCTGCCAGAGCGAACCTCCCGTCGCCACGTTGATGACCTGCAACCCGCGGCACAGACCAAGCACTGGCTTGCCATCGTCCATCGCCCAGCGCGTCAGCTGGAGTTCCACTCGATCGCGCGCCGGATCGAGGTTCCCGCACTCCGGACGCACCGTCTCACCGTATTCGGCCGGATTGATATCGACGCCGCCCGGAATCAGGATGCCGTCTAGCCGTTCGTAGATCTCGCGCAATGTGCCGAGATCGTCATCGAGCAACGGAATCATCCAGGGGACCGCACCGACCATCGTCGCGGCGAGGAAATAGCGCTGATTCATCACCCACGAGGCCGGCAAGGCCGGCGGAATGCCGTCGATCGAGTGCAGCGTCTGGGTCGTCAGCCCGATCACTGGGCGCTTGTACGCTGGCATCACCGCTCCTCGACTAGAAAAGTTGGCACGTTCGACCCCCCTCCAGCGGTCACGTTCAGCAACGGATCCGTTGCGATGCGTGTCAGGCAGCCGGTCATCACCGATCCGTCGACCAGAAATGGTGCGGTATCGAGCATGCGGTCCCCGATCTGGAGCGCACCATCGGCGAACGATGGCCACGGCTCGCTCGGAATCACCACGCGCTCCTGAACGATAAACGGCTCGCTCAGCGCCGTGTGAATCGCGGCCTGCCAGATGGCGTCATCGACGGTCCAGCCGAGGACGATCCCCTTGCCGCCGTACTCGTCGTTTGGCTTGAGCACCATCGAATCCTTCCGCTCCGCGATGAACTTTACCAGATCCACCTCGTCATTGCCGTGCGTCGTCGAGCGCTCCTCGACGAGTCGCGTCCACGGCACGTGGGCCGCGATGGCGACGCGCTGGGCCGATGTCAGCAGGTGTCCCTGCCGCTCGTCGCTGACGACCGCGAGCGACGCCTTTTTGTGCAGCATCTTGCAGCGAAACGGATTCACCATGCACACCGCACGATCCCGCACTGCGCGCACGACCGGTGAATCGAGCCCCTCGCGCGTGACCAGTTCGTCAATCAGGACACGCTTGTAGATCAAATCGACCACGCGGCCGCCGACCCGCAGTCGGCCGCCCGAATATTCGGCCTCACGGGGGTCACCGATGAAGGCGTCGATCCCCAGCGCCGTGAACTCGCGCTGGAAGAGCACGAACTCGCTCTGCGTTGGTACTTCGGCCCAGTCGAGAATACAGATGACCGGCCGTTCACGGACGCCACGAAAACTGTGGTAGGCGTCGAGCAGCGCATGAATGACCGACGGCGCCGCCGGAATCGGCAGCACCGCATGCGTGCGCGAGAACTCGTGCATCACCGGCATCGCCATCATGACGCGCGAGAGTGCGTCATTGTAGGCCGCACCGGCGGGCGTTTCCGCGTTGTACTCGGTGAATTTGAGCCCGTCTTCGCCCGACGCAAAAAACGCATCTAGGCGAGAGGTTGGGCTGGCGATCGGAAAACCGGGATCGGCGTGAATGAGCTGTTCTTCCCACGACGTCAGCCCGAACTGCGCACGAAGCAGATCGTCCTGCATGGCCGCCCGCCGAACGGCTTCAAACGCCGAGCCGACGAGCGCACAGGCACGCGCGATGTGCCGGTACTCGTCCGTCGTCAGCAGGCGCGGACGCAGCACGCCACACAACGGGCGATCGCCGAAGAACAGATCCTCACTGCGCAGTAATCGGTCGAGCACCTCGGCCGACGACGCAGCCGTATCGCCCTTGGCCAGGGCGTCGTGATAGCGCGCGATGGCGCTCGCGAGCATGCGGGCCGCTCTGTCAGTAGGCCGCGGCCGCATCGCCGATCGGCGGACCGCCGGGCGATGCGATGCGTGGGGCGGTGGCGAGCTTGATCGCGAGATCCGCCATGTGCTCGACGACCCACTCGAAGTACTTCGGCGTCAACGAGTAGATATCCATGTCGGGTGCCGGATTCATGAAGTCGATGGCATAGGGGACGCCATCCTTCACCGCGAATTCGACCGTGTTCATGTCATAGCCCAGCGCCTTGCAGAGCGTCAGCGCCCCGTCCACGCACTTGTCCTCGACCGATTGGGACAGGTAGCCCGGATCCGGGATGTATTTCCGCTCACGCGGATCGTACGGCATCGGGAGCACGTGCTCGCGTCCAAGGACCATACACCGCACGTACTGATCCCACTTGATGAACTCTTGGACCACCATCGTCAACAGTCCGCTGCTGTTGTAGTGGTGAAGCAGTTCCTCCATCGAATGGCAGACGTACACATCGCGCCAGCCGCCGCCATGGGCGTCCTTGAGGACGCACGGGAACCCAATGTGCTCCGCCACGCCGCGCCAGTCCAGCGGATACGACAGGTTGCGGAGCGATTCCGAGTGCGAAATCCCGGCGATGTAGTCCTTGTTCGGGAGCACCATGGTCTTCGGATGCGCGACGCCATTCTGAATCGCCACCGTCGCGTCAAAGAATTTGTCGTCCGCCGACCACATGAAGGGATTGTTGACGACCGTAACGCCCATCCGCGTCGCGTGTTTGAGGTACGTGCGATAGAAGCCGACCTCATGCGAAATGCGGTCGATGATGAGGGTATACGGGACGGGCTGCGCCATGCGCGTCGCGTCGAGCTTGATGTAGTCGGCGGCAACACCCGATTGCCGCTTGGCGACCGCTTCGAGGAACGCCGGTGGGAATGACCACTCCCGCCCGACCAGCAATCCGATCCTAGGTTCGACAGACACGATGTGAAATCTCCTGAGGGTGCGAACAGTATTTCCCAGAATGGCGGATTCACGGGCGAGTCGCCATAGCGAATCTCCATTTGTGCAGGGTGCCGACCCCAGCCTTCTGGAGCGATGATGGTACCGGCCTTGGCACGGACAGACCGATCAATCCATAGTGTTAGCAAGCCAGCAAACACCATTTTTGTGATTATGACCAGTGTGGAAAGGTTGCCACGTCGATATCCAAAACACAAGCCGTGGCTGCCTATGTTTATCCACATTTCTCGAAACCGGACGCCTCTACCGGATCAGCACTTACCAACTTATCCACACCGTTACGAACACGTATCAACAGTACTGTCAACAACTTAGGGCTATACCCTCGTATTGCGGAGGCGTGAAGATCGTCATAACATCACCCCCCGCCGACAAACGAAGTCTGCGCTCTGTCACGTTCTTTTCTCGCCGTGGAATCGACCATGCAAGTCGTCGCCTGTGCAGCTCCCATCGGGGCAGTTGAACCAGCCCCTCTCACATCGCTGCCACTGGCTGCGACTTTGGGGAAAGCGGAGCTGCGCGCCTTTTGGGGGAGCAACGACGAGTACTTCGTGCATGCCGCGGCCGCTGACAGCGCAGCAGAGGGGGCGTGGTACCGCATCGACGTCGCCCCAGTCGTTGTCGAGAGCACGCTTGAAGAGCGCGTGGCGATCGCGGCGCTGATGGCGGACATCACGCCGATCGGTGGCGGCAAGGTTGCGTTTCCGATCGGCTCGACCGGGCGCCGTTTTTACCGCGTGTGGCGCACGGGGACATCGGCGAAGAGCCGGACTAGAATCCTGGAAGTTCGAGCTGCGCGGTCACGCCGCCGGCCAGCGTAACGCCGGCTACCTGTAACCACGCCAGGAGGAGATCCTGCCCGTGATCGCCAGCCAAGGCGGAGCGTGCCGCGCTCAGATGCAGCTTGAACTCGGCCGACACATCAGGGAGCGTCCGTCTCAGGACGGCCACCGTGAGGAGTTCGGTCGCGTCCGCCAGATGGCGGATGGCGAATTCCGTCATACGGGCACGAAGGGCAGTCGCGTTCAGGACTTGGGACTCTCCCGGGACCTCGTGATCGGCACGACGCTCCCGAAAGGCGGCCAGTCGGGTCCGCGTCGTCGAGATGACTGGCAGCTCGTCGGCCGCGTGTTCGGGCAGAACCGCCACTGGCGCGCCCAGAAGGCCCAGCCACGCCATCCAGAGGGTTCCTCGAGCGTATGGCTCCCACGGTTCCTGATCGAGGCGCTGCGAGGCCGCACGGACCGCACTGGCCACCCCGGTGCGGACCTCCCACCAACGGACGTAGCCGTCTGTTTGTCGGGAGACGAGGGCCAAGGCGCCGAGGCGAAGCGACCACTTCACGGCCGACTCGCCATCATCAAGGGGCGGCCGGAGCGCCGCGCTACATCGAAAGGTCCGAGCGGCGCCAAGTGCCAAGACCGCCTGTGCCAGGTCACGAGCCGGGTTCGCGACCGGGTGCAGGGCGGCCTCGAGATGGCTCAGTGCCGCCAACTCGTAGGCCGTACCGAGCAGCGCAAGTCCGTCGGCGATTGGCTCTCCGAGTCCATCACCGGAGACGAGCGAGGCCGCCTCGGCTCGTTCGAGCAACAAGGCGCGACGTTCAGCGGGGACTGCGGCGACAGCCCAATGCTCGTCGAGCGTGGATCTGGCCAGAGTCGCCAATTCACGCGCCGCGAGATCACGCTCGGCCGCCGGGCTAAGCACCTGCATACCGCCGCCTCCGGTGGAGGGGTGGACCGGAACTACACCGGCGCTCAGCGCCGGTGCCGCAAGAGAAGCTACGGCATGCGCTTATAGGCGCATCCGCAGCAACGCTCCATCACTGTCGCATTTATGTAACAGACTGGATTCTGTCAAGGTCTGTTGGACGATTTTCCGGAGAAGCACTGGTGGGATTCGAGTCATCGCGCGCTGCACGTCGGCGCCTCGCGGCTATTGCCGCCACCAACAAGCGGGTGCAGGAAGCGTTGTCGCCGTCGTCGTTTGGCGGACTGTTCGGCGAGCCGGACGATATGGATGCCGGCATGAACGACCGGCATGCGATGGCCTCGAACGGCCCAGCGGAATTGCACGAACAGCTGGACGTACTGGCCCATGACATTGTATCAACGCCGGGAGCAGGGGGGGCGTTGCTCGCCCACTACGCCGCGCAAGCGCGCGCGCTGACGATGGTGGTCGAGGCCGCGCGTCGCGGCGGCGGCTCGCCCTTGCCAGCCGCCGTCATCCACGCCGCCGAGGCTGCTCTCTCGTCCCCAGCGGCGTTTGCGGGATTTCCGCTGATCTGAGTCAGGGTCCCCGTTTGGTCGGCTTTGACGCCCATCTTCGGCGAGTCGACCATACGCTGCGGTAGACAAGCCGCGAGCCGTTCGGCGGGCGTTGTCAGCGCGTTCCGCATCTATCATCGCGAGTCACCGTGGACGAGAGCGGGGGTGTGACGTCGCGATTGTACGTCGCGTCGCCTGAGGTCGCGGTCCGGCAAGAATTTCTCTTGACGAGCTTGCATGCCGGACCACAAGTTGAATCCGAACACGCATTCGGATCTCGACCCTCCCCAAGGATACAGATGGCACGGTTACTGACCCCGACGCCGCCGCAGCAGGCGCGCAGTCGAGAAACACAGGAAGCCCTGCTCGTGGCGGCGGAGCACGTCTTCGCGGACGTCGGTATCGCGTCGGCGACGGTCGCCGAGATCTGCGATCGGGCCGGCGTCGCCGTGGGCACCTTTTACGGACGGTTCCCCGACAAGGATGCCCTGTTGCTGGTCTGGTACGAGCGCTTCGTCAAGCGCGGTCGCGTCACTTTCGAGCGTGCCTTTTCGGACGCCATGTGGGATGGTCGACAGGCTGACGAAGTGATTCGCGGCTGGGTGCAGTCGCGCGTCCTGCATTATCGGAAGAACCGCAGACTGCTGAAGGCGCTCCTGCTCTATGTACGTGGTCGCCCCACCCCGGAGTTCAAACCATTTGTCGAGCAGTTGAAGCTGCCCGCGCTCGATCGCCTCACGACGCTCCTCTCGACTCGGCGTGCGCAGTGGCACCATCGTGATCCGCCGCAGGCCATCCGCATGGCCGTGATCATGACCGAATCCAGCGTGCAGTCCGTCGTGGTCTTCAACGACAGCCGAAGCGACGAGACGCCGCTCGATGATGATGGACTCGTCGACGAGCTAACGGATGCGATGTGCGCGTATCTGCGCGTCGATCGGCGATAGTCGGACGGTCATGCCGTACTAACGGATCGCAGGTTCGTGGCCGATACTGTCACACTATGCGCATCTACTTTCTGATCGCGTCGGCCCTCGCGCTCCTGGCCGTCGCTCTTGTGGCGCGGGACTGGCCGCCCATTCTCTGGGCATTGCTACTCCTGCTGCCGGCCATCGCCCGCGGCACGGCCGACATGCTCCAAACCAAGCAGGCGATCAAGCGCAACTTTCCGCTCGTCGGACATGCGCGCTACCTGTTGGAGATGATCCGCCCCGAGATCAACCAATACTTCATCGAGTCGAACAGCGACGGCAAGCCGTTCAGCCGGCATGAGCGGTCGCTCGTCTATCAGCGCGCCAAGGGGGACACGGACACCCTGCCCTTCGGCACACAGAAAGACGTCTATGGAACGGGGTACGAGTGGATCAATCACTCGCTCGCGCCGGTGCATCCCGACGAAACGGCCGCGCGTGTGCGCGTCGGCGGTCCGGACTGCACGCAGCCGTACAGCGCGTCGGTGCTGAACGTATCGGCCATGAGCTACGGCTCGCTCAGCAAGAACGCCATCCTCGCGCTCAATGGCGGCGCGAAACTTGGTGGCTTCGCACACAACACGGGCGAGGGCGGATTGAGTCCGCACCATCTCGCACCGGGCGGCGACATCATCTGGCAGATCGGCACCGGCTACTTCGGTGCCCGCGACAAGCAGGGGCGATTCAGCGAGGACGAATTCACGAAGCGCGCCACGTTGTCTAACGTGAAGATGATTGAGATCAAGCTGTCGCAGGGTGCGAAGCCCGGACACGGCGGCATTCTTCCCGCATCCAAACTGACGCCGGAAATCATCGAGATTCGGGGTGTCGAACCGGGAAAGGATGTGGTGTCACCGCCGGCGCATTCGGCGTTCACGACCCCGCTCGAGATGGTCCACTTCATCAAGCGGCTGCGCGACGCCTCCGGCGGGAAGCCGATCGGCTTCAAGCTGTGCGTCGGCAAGCGTCACGAGTTCTTAGGGCTCATCAAAGCGATGCTGCAGACCGGCATCGCGCCGGACTTCATTACCGTCGACGGCGGCGAAGGCGGTACGGGTGCGGCGCCGTTGGAGTTCTCGGACTCCGTCGGCACGCCGCTGAACGAGGGGCTTTCATTCGTGCACAATGCGCTCGTCGCGGCGGAACTGCGCGACCGTATTCGCGTCATCGCCTCGGGCAAAGTCAGCAGCGGCTTTTCGATTGCCACCAAAGTGGCGCTCGGCGCCGACATGTGTAACTCCGCCCGCGCCATGATGTTCGCCATCGGTTGCATTCAGGCGTTGCGCTGCAACACGAATCAGTGTCCGACGGGCGTCGCGACGCAGGACCCCCATCTCGTGAATGGGCTCCACGTAGGCGACAAAACGCAGCGTGTCGCGCGCTATCACCGCGAAACGGTCAGGAGTTTCTTCGAGGTGCTTGGTTCGGCCGGACTGCGTGAGGCGCAGGAGCTCAAGCCGTGGTTCATCATGAAGCGTGTCAGTCCGATAGAAGTTCGCAGCTACGCGGACATCTACCCGCATCTCGCGCGCGGTCAACTGCTGACCGCGCCAGAGACGACGGGGATGTCACGCGCGTGGGATCAGGCGAGCCCCCTGCATTTCTGACCGCGACGGCGCATCGAATCATTCTCGCGGCGGCGCGTATCGAGCACTCGAACAGGGCGCCGTCCGACGAGACGCTGGCGGGACGCGACAGGGACGGCGATCCTTGTCATGGTCCGTGCGTCTGCGCCTGCCCTCCAGGAGTTCTCTCCCGATGCAAATTCAGTTGCGAATTCAGTCTACCACCGCGTGCCTCACTGCGACCGTGGCACTCATTGCGCTCACGGCGATCACCGGTTCGGCACAGCCGCCGGCGAAGTCCGGCGCGATCACGACGTCTCGCCCCGACACCACGACGCGCGATACGACGCGCGCCGACGGCGCGGACACGACCGCGAATCGCGGGATCAGCGGCGCGCTGACGGCCCTGCTCAAGCCGCGCCTGATCGGACCGGCGGTGACCGGCGGTCGCATCTCGAGCATCGCGGTGCATCCGGAGAATCCAGCGGTGATGTACATCGGCGTCGCGTCGGGCGGCGTGTTCAAGACGGAGAATGGTGGTGCGTCATTCACGCCAATCTTCGACAAACAGCCATCGTATTCGATCGGCACCGTCACCCTCGACCCGCGCAATCCGAGTACGATCTGGGTCGGCACCGGCGAGAACAATTCGCAGCGCAGCGTCGCGTATGGCGACGGTGTGTATCGCTCCGACGACGCCGGTAAATCGTGGAAGCGCATGGGACTCGAGAAGTCGGAGCACATCGCGCGCATTCTGGTCGATCCACGCAACAGCGACGTCGTGTATGTCGCAGCGCAGGGACCGCTCTGGGCCGACGGTGGCGAACGGGGGTTGTTCAAGACCTCCGATGGCGGCAAAACGTGGACGTCCTTGATCACCGTGAGTGACCGCACTGGCGTCACCGATGTCGTGATGGACCCGCGTAATCCCGATGTGTTGATTGCCGCGACGTGGCAGCGCCGTCGTCACTTCTATACCCTGATCAACGGCGGACCCGAGAGCGCGATGTATCGCTCTACCGACGCCGGCAAGTCGTGGAAGAAGATCACGACGGGCATTCCGTCGGGCGCCCTGGGTCGCATCGGCCTCGCCATGTCGCCGAAGAATCCGGACATCGTGTACGCGACGGTCGAGGCATCAGCGACCGACGCCGGGATCTATCGCTCGAGCGACAATGGCCTCTCGTGGGAGAAGCGTTCGCCGTACACCGCGCAACCGATGTACTACGGGACGCTCTTCGCCGACCCATTCAATGCGCAGCGTCTGTACGCCGTCGACGTGCAGAATCAGGTGTCTGATGATGGCGGTGCAACATGGCGCGCCTTGGGCGAGCGCGGTAAGCATGTCGACAACCACTACATCTGGGTCGATCCGCGGCACGCGGATCACCTCATCAACGGCAACGATGGCGGCTTGTATCAGACGTGGGACGCCGGCAAGAGCTGGATCTTCTACGCGAATTTGCCGATCGCACAATTTTACGACATCGACGTCAGCAACAATGCGCCGTTCTACATGGTGTGCGGCGGCACACAGGACAACTCGTCGCTGTGCGGGCCGGCGGCCGTGCGTAGTAGCACCGGGATCCTGAACACCGACTGGTTCATCACCAACGGTGGCGACGGCTTCGTGTCGCGCATCGACCCGACCGACCCGAATACCGTGTACGCTGAGAGTCAGGGTGGCGGCATGGTGCGTCTCGAGGTGAAGACCGGCGAAGCGATCAGCATTGTGCCGAACGAGTCGCGCGGTGAAGCGCCGAGTCGGTGGAACTGGGATACACCGATCATCATCTCGCCGCATTCGCATACGCGCATTTATACCGCATCGCAGCGTCTCTACCGCAGCGATGATCGCGGCAACTCGTGGAAGCCGATCAGTGGCGACCTGACGCGTCATCTCGATCGCAATGCCCTGCCGGTCATGGGCAAGGTGTGGGGCCCGGACGCGATCGCGAAGAACCAGTCGACCGCGTTCTACAGCAACATCAGCACGATTGCGGAATCGCAGAAGACCGACGGCCTCCTGTACGTCGGCACCGACGACGGACTTGTGCAGGTCACCGAGGACGGCGGCGCGCATTGGCGGAAGGCCGACTCGCTACCGGGCGTGCCGAGTAACGCGTACGTGCAGCGATTGATCACGTCGACGCACGACGCGAAGACGGTGTTCGCCGCGATGAACAATCACCAGAACGGCGATTTCGCACCGTACCTGCTGAAGAGCTCCGATGCGGGCCGATCGTGGGTGTCCATTGCCGGCGATCTGCCGAAGCGTGGCACGGTGTACACGATCGCCGAGGATCACGTCGATCCCACACTGCTGTTCGCCGGCACCGAGTTCGGCGCCTTCGTGAGCAAGGATGGCGGCGCACATTGGCGGAAGATCCCCGGGCTGCCAACGATTCAGGTGCGCGACATGGCGATCCAGCGCCAGAATGACGATCTCGTGCTCGCGACCTTCGGTCGCGGCATCTATGTGATCGACGACTACGCGCGACTGCGCGAGATGAGCACGGAATCGCTCGCGGCCGCGGCGACGCTGTACCCCATGAAAGACGCCGTTTCGTTCGCACGTCGCGGCATCTTTGGCGGTGCCGGGACCGGTTCGCAGGGTGATGGTCTCTATGCAGCCGCGAACCCGGACTACGGTGCCGCAATCACGTACTCGCTCAAGGACCCAGTCTTCACGTCGCGCAAGGATAAACGCCTCGAGGCACAACGCGCGGCCGAACGCGCGGGCAAGCCGATCGTGTACCCGACGCCAGAAGACTTCATCGCCGAAGCGGAAGAAGAGCCGGTGGTGTTGGGCGCGTCCATCGCCGACGCATCGGGCAAGGTGTGGCGGGTGCTGACACTCCCGGGATCACGTGGCATGCATCGCGCGATGTGGGACCTGCGGGGTTCGCCAGATGCGCCCGGTGATGGTGGTGCCGTTGCGACGGTTGGCCGCGGCGGCGGTGGAGGATTCGGCGGGGGAGCGGGCAGCAATCCAGTGCTGCCCGGCACGTACACCGTGACGCTGGTGCGCCGCGAGAACGGCGCCTACACGACGCTCGGCGTGCCCGTGTCCTTCACCGTGCTGCATGATCCCGCCGCCACAACGACGCGGGCCGATCGCGAAGCGAATCTGAGCTTCCGCGCGCAGGCGCAGAAGCTCGGTCGGCAGATCGCGTCTGCCGTCGAAGCCGGTAACGCGGCGAAGTCAAAGATGGACGCGATCATCAAAGTACTTGACCAGATGCCCAGCGCGCCGAAGTCATTGGCTGACAAGGCACGCGATGTGAACCGTCGCCTCATACTGTCGCTGCGCGCACTCCGAGGAGACAACGTGAATTCGGCGCGCGGTGAGCAGGTGCCGGTCTCCATTCAGGAGCATGCAGGCAACGCAACTCCCGGTGGCATGCTGAACCCGCCGACAACGACGAATCGCGAGCAGTACGAGATTGCGTCGATCGATTTTGCAGCCGAATACGCGAAGCTGAAACCGATCCTCTCGTTGGAGATTCCGGCACTCGAGCTGGAACTCGACAAGATCGGTGCACCGCCGACGCCGGGTCGTATCCCACCGACGCCATAACAGCGCGTAAACGCGGCGAGGATTCTTCAGACTGTCGCGTCGTCCGTGAGGAGCAGGGCGCGTGCCTGTTGCACGCGTCCTGCTGGCGTTGCGGGATCGGCGGCACGCAGTCGTGCGAGCGCGTCTCGCTTGCTGGGGCCGGTGACCACCCAAAGTAACTCGCGTGCACGATTGATCATCGGGTACGTCAGCGTCACACGACGTGTACCCGCGTACATCGACGTAGCGGCGACGTTCCGATCAACGACGTCGAGGACGGGATCACCCGGCACCAGCGATGCGGTGTGCCCGTCTTCGCCGAGGCCGAGATGCACCAGATCGAGCGTTGGCATGTCGCCGCAGATGTCATGCAATGTGGCCGCGTACTGCTGGGCCGCACCGTCGGGCGAGAGGCTGCCGACCGGCATGAAGTAGACGCCACCAAGTGGTTCGGCAGCGTGGTTCAACAACGTCTCGGTGATATGCGTGGCGTTGCGCCTGTCGTCGCCGTCCGGAGCGACGCGTTCATCGACTTGAAACAGGTACGAGTGCGCCCACGGCAATGGCACGGTCGCGAGGATGCGCAACATGCGCCACGGCGTTGCGCCGCCACTCACGGCAAAACAGAAACGGCCGCGCGCGCGCACGGAGGTCCACGCCACGGTGGCAATTTCCGCCGCGGCGCGTTGCGCGACCAACTCCGCATCGAGCAACCGTTCGTCGCGCATCAGTGCGACTCGGCGACATCCAACCAGCCACCGGGAATCAGTGATTCGGCCGCGGCGGGACCCCACGTGAGTGGTTCGTAGACTATCGGTTGGTCAGGATCGCGCACCACCGGGTCCACGATGCGCCACGCTTCTTCGACGTAGTCCTGCCGGGCAAAACGGAAGGTCTCGCCGCACATGGCGTCACCGAGCAGTTCTTCGTATGGATCCGCTTCAACGCCCTCGTGATCGTGACTCGCGAGGAGTTCGAGCGGATGGCCGCCGGCGATGTCGCGCTCTCGAACCGTGGCGCCGAGTCCGATCTGGAACTCGGGACTCAGACGGAATCGCACATGATTGGAGACGAGCGGGACGCCGGTAATTGGTGGTGGTCGATGCAGCTTCACAACCACCTCAGTCCGGGAGACCGGGAGGTTCTTGCCACACCGGATATAGAAGGGCACCCCGTGCCAACGCCACGAGTCGATCTCGAGCTCGAGCGCCGCGAATGTCTCCGTGCGTGAGCCAACCGCGACGCCAGGTTCGTCGAGATACCCGCGGAACTGACCACGCACCACCTTCGATCGGTTGAGCGGGGCGATCGCTTTCAGCACCTTCACTTTTTCGTCGCGCAGGGTCTCGGTATCGTGGCTAAACGGCGGTGGTTCCATGGCGACGTTCGAAAGCACCTGCAGCAAATGGTTCTGCACCACGTCGCGAATGGCGCCGGTCGCGTCGTAGAAGGCACCGCGACCCTTGATGCCGAACGGCTCCGCCATCGTGATCTGCACGCTCTCCACGTACCGCCGATTCCAAATCGGCTCGAGGAACGTATTGGCAAAGCGGAAGAACACGAGGTTCTGCACCGCTTCTTTGCCCAGATAGTGATCGATACGAAAGACCGATTGCTCGTCAAAGTGTTCGTGCAGGATCCCGTTCAGACGACGCGCACTCTCGAGGTCCGTCCCGAACGGTTTTTCGAGCACAAGACGCGCGTTGCTAGTCCCCTTCGTACGACCGAGCTGATTGATCACCGCCTCGAACAGCGTCTGCGGAATCGCCATGTAGTGCAACGGGTACGCCGCACCATTGAGCGCCACCTGCAGTCGATCGAATGTCTCCGGCGACGTGTACTCGCCCTCCACGTACTGCAACCGTTCCATCAGTCGCGGAAACGCGACCGGATCCGCGCCACCACCATACGTGTTCACGCTCTCCAGTGCGCGCGCCTTCAGCTGCTCGAGCGACCACCCGCCGCGCGCCATCCCAATGACGGGCACGTCGAGCATGCCAGCCTTCGTCATGCGCTGCAGCGCGGGGAAGATCTTCTTGAACGCGAGGTCACCCGTCGCGCCGTAGAAGACCAGCGCTTCGGAACGCGGATGCGTCATGCTTTCTCCTTGTGTCCACCGAATGCAGCGCGCATCGCTGACAGCATCTTGTCGGCGTAGTCGGACTCCCCGCGCGACGAGAACCGCTGATACACCGCGGTCGAGAGCACCGGCGCGGGCACCGCTTCGTCGATCGCCGCCTTGAGCGTCCACCGTCCTTCGCCGGAGTCGGACACGCGTCCGGCGAATCCATCAAGATGCGGGTCCGCCGCCAGCGACTGCGCGGTGAGATCGAGCAACCACGATGAGACCACACTGCCGCGACGCCAGAGCTCCGTGATCTCACCAATATCAAAGTCGTACTGATAGTGCTCTGGGTTGCGCAGCGGGGTCGTCTCTGCGTCATGCGTCTGCGACGTCTTCCCGACGTTCGCACGGTTCAGAATGTTGAGCCCTTCAGCAAACGACGCCATCATGCCGTACTCGATGCCGTTGTGCACCATCTTCACAAAGTGTCCAGCGCCCGACGGGCCACAATGCAGGTAGCCGCGATCCGCCGTCGTCGCAGGCGGCGTCGCGCGCCCCGGCGTTGGCACCACCGACTCTTGCGGCGGCGCGAGCGCTGCGAAGATCGGCTCACAGTGTGCCACGATCTCGGTCTCGCCACCAATCATCTGGCAATAGCCGCGCTCGAGGCCGAAGACGCCGCCACTCGTGCCGACATCGAGATAGTGCACGCCGCGCCCGCGCAACTCGTTCGCCCGACGTAGATCATCGACATAGTACGAGTTGCCGCCGTCGATGATGATGTCGCCGGCAGCGAGCCGCGGCGCGAGATCGGCGATCGTGCTGTCAACGACGCCCGCCGGCACCATGAGCCAGAACACACGCGGCGACTCGAGCGCGGCCACCATGTCGGCAAGGCTCGACGCGCCCTGAGCGCCTTCTGAGGCCATCGCCGTCACGGCAGGCGCGGCGTGGTCGAACACGACGCAGTGGTGGTCGTGACGCAGCAGGCGGCGCACCATGTTGGCGCCCATTCGTCCAAGGCCGATCATGCCGATCTTCATTATGTGCTCCCATGGGGGGGTCGTCATGCACTACGCTTCGTGTGGCGTGCGGCTGAATGTACGCCATGGGAACCTCATCGACCATTCTACGTAGCAGCTAATATGGATACCGACCCTCTCGAGCTCGTTCCCGATCGGTCCGCCGAGCACGAGGCGCGCAGCCGGCTCAACACTCTCGTCGCGATTAGCGTCGCGCTGTTGGCCACGTTCATGGGCGTATGCAAGGTCAAGGACGACAACATAGTGCAAGCCATGCAACAGGCGCAGGCCGATCGCATCGATCACTGGAGCTACTATCAGGCCAAGAACGTGCGCGAGGAAGTGGCGCGCGCGACGGCAGATCAGTTGCGCGCACAATCCGTCGCATTGCCCGGCGGGGCCAAGGCGCTGCTCATCGCGGCCGCGCGCTATGATTCCATCGCCATCAACGAGGCGACCAAAAAGGAGTCCGTGAAGAAGCTGGCTGAGCGCGATCAGGCGAGCTACGACGCGCTCAACTATCGCGACGATCAATTCGATCTTTCCGACGCGCTGGCGGCAATCGCCATCTCGCTGCTCGCGATCACCTCGCTCACGCAGAAACGCTGGTTGTTCGCAACGGCGCTGATTCCGCTGACCATCGCGGTCGTCATGGGGCTCGCGGGGCTGCTCGAATGGCATCTGCATTCGGACACGATCGCGCGGCTGCTCTCGTGACGCGTCGCGCGCACACCGTCCGCGTTTCAGCAACGGCACGCCTGATCGCGGGCTTCACCGCTGCCTGCGCGATCGGGGCGTGCACGGCGCGGGGGCTGCTTCGTGTTCCTGACGGGTCTTCGTCTTTTCCGATGTCGACGTCAATCGCTGGCGAATGGGTCGACGTGCGGAAGTCGACCCCGTCGGACTCAATGGTCTGGGTGTTGACCGCAGATGGTGACGACCAGCTGCTGGCCATCGTGCGTGACGCGACTGGTTTACGACACGAGACGCGCCGGCACTACGGTCGATGGACGGAAACGCGCCGACCCGACAGCCTCGGCACCGCCCTTCGTTTCGTGTGTTTCGTTCGACGGCCGGGGCGTGATGCGTCGTCGTGCAGTCGCTTTGCGATCGAGACCATGCGCGATGGGGTGGTTACGATTCGACGGCTCACCGTGTTCGGATATGTGGGCGAGCATCATACGAGTGACCGCGTGCTGCTCGAGCGCCTGGCGACGCCAAACGCTGAGGTGGCGGCGCCAAACGCCGCCGCCGACCGAACATCGCCGACACCGGCTCCGGCGTCGGCGGGGGCGGGTGGCGGCTTCCACCCGCGCGCGGTGCAACCGGAACGGCCCAGCGTCGCCACACACGCCGGCACCGTCGCCCCCGGTTATCTGGAAATCGAGACGGGGATCGAACGCGATCAGATCGCGGGAACGCACTTCGCCACCAGCATTCCCACGCTGATCAAGGTCGGCGTCTCGTCGCATCTCCAAGTGGCTTTCGGCCTGCCCGCCTCGACCGATCCATCGACGCCCTTTGGCGCGGGCGACGCGTCCATTGGCATCAAGTGGCGCGTCTTCGAGGATCACCCGATCATTCAGGACGTCGCGATTCTGCCGACGGTCAAGTTCAATTCCGGCGGCGCGCGCGGCAGCGGGACCACGGACATCAGTTTGCTGCTCATCAACAGTCGAACATTCGGTCCGGTCGGCGTCGATCTCAACCTCGGCACCACGTGGCACAGCGGCGATGGTTCTCTCGTCGCCAAGACCTCGACCATGTGGACGGTCGCCGCCGGCATCCCGATACGCGGCGATTTCGGGTGGGCGCTCGAGCTCTACGGGTACCCAGGGACCGGTGGCGCCGCTGGCGCCGCGCCACTGGTCGCCGTGCTGACCGGGCCCACCTTTGTGCTCCGGCCTGAATTGGCGCTCGATGCCGGTATCATCCGGCCTGTCTTCTCGAACTCGCAGCGCCCCGCATATTATATCGGACTTGTCACGAGCCTCGGCAGACTGCCGCATCCGTAGATCCTCCAGTCCCGCATCGTCATGCGTCGCCCGACACTGCACGGCACAGTCACGCTGCTCACCATCGCGTCACTGGCCGCATCATCGCACGCAATGGCGCAGAGCAAACCGCGCGAGAACGATCTCAAGCTGCCCATTGGCGGAACGCCGGGACGCCTCGATGCCATCACCGATGTGGCGGGTGTCGAAGTCGGGCACACGACGTTGATCTCCGGCACCGGCAAACTCGTGGTCGGACAAGGTCCCGTGCGCACCGGAGTGACGGTCGTGCACCCGCGAGGCAAGGACAACGCGGATCCGGTATTCGCCGCATGGTTCACGTTGAACGGCAACGGTGAGATGACCGGCACGACGTGGGTGCAGGAGAGCGGGTATCTCGAGGGACCGATCGCAATCACCAACACGCACAGTGTCGGCGTCGTGCGCGATGCGATCATCAAATGGGAAGTCTCGCGCAAGAACGTGCTGCAACCGTGGTGGCTGCCGGTGGTCGCCGAGACCTACGACGGCGGTCTGAACGACATCAACGGCTTTCACGTGAAGCCCGAGCACGTCCTGTCGGCGCTGGACGGCGCGACAGGTGGCGCGGTGACGGAAGGCGTCGTTGGCGGTGGTACCGGCATGCGCTGCCTCGGATTCAAGGGCGGCATCGGCACGGCGTCGCGCACACTCTCGACCGCGGAGGGCGGATACACCGTCGGCGTGCTCGTGCAGTGCAACTTCGGCGCGCGTCGAAACCTTCGCATTGCGGGTGTCCCGGTCGGCGAAGAGATCTCCGATCTCGCATCATGCATTGCGAACAACGACCCGCTGCCGTCGGGCTCTACACTTCGCACGTGCGACAGCGCGGCGCGTCCAGACGACCACGACGATGTCGACCAAGGGTCGATCATCGTCGTGGTGGCGACCGATGCTCCGCTCCTCCCGCATCAGCTCAAGCGCATCGCGACGCGCGTGTCACTTGGCGTTGGTCGCCAAGGCGGATTCGGTGACAACGGCTCGGGTGACATATTCGTCGCTTTCTCGACCGCCAATCCGAAGTCGTGGTCATCGACCAGCACAGCGAATCTCCGTATGCTGACCAACGACCGTATTTCACCGCTATTCGCGGCAACGGCGCAGGCGACCGAAGCCGCGATTACGAATGCGCTGCTGGCCGCCGAGACGACGACTGGTGCGAATGATCTGCGGATTTACGCGATGCCAGTCGATCGCATGCTCGAGGCGATGAAGAAGTATGGGCGGATGAAGTAGGGAGTATGGAGTATGGAGTCGGGAGAAACGGCCGAGTAGGGAGACTTTGTTACTGACGCTCGATCAGCACTTGTTCGATTTTCCCATTCGGTGTGCGGTACATCGTGCCGCCTACCGAGATGTTTCCTACGTTCATGCGCAGGATCGCGACCTCCATGCCGCCCCGCTCGACGGTGCGCACGACGCGCAGCTCCGTGATCGGTCCCAACTTGGTCAGTGACTCGGCGGCGGCCTTCTCTCGCGCCGGTGTGAGATACGCGTTGAAGTCGTCGCTTAGCGATGACCGATCGACGTGACCGACCGCGAGTTGCGTGAGGTATGCGGTTATCGCGTCGATGGCGGGCAGCCCGGCGATTTTCGGAACGTCCGCGACCGGTAAGAGGCGCGTGACAATCGCATTCGTCAGCGCGCCCAACCCGATCTCTTTGTTCGCGAGCAGTACCACGGCCGAGCGCGAGGCCGGAATCACCGTGTTCTGGGTGACGTTGCCGCTGACGGCGCCGCCGTGACTGAGCACAATCGCCGGCCCCTGCTCGTTGACGTCTTCGCCGCAGCCGTATCCCGTCGACCGTCCGTCCTTAAGGTGTCTGGGCGTGGTCAGCATCTTGTAGGCCGCAGGATTCAAAACCTTGCCGCTTACCAGCGCCAGATCCCACGCGAGGAGATCGGACGGCGTGCTCCAGATCGCCCCCGCCGCGCCGGTCCATCCCTTCCCTTCCGGTTGCGCGGGCTGCGGATCGTTGAGCGTCCAACTCGCGTACCCGGTGGCCTTCGAGGCCCCGTTCGTCGGCGGATCAAAGCTCGTGTGTGCCATGCCGACCGGACCGAAGATGCGCTGCTGCATCAGCTGACCGAGCGATTTCCCGCTCACCTTCTCTGCCACGGCACCGAGAATCGTGAAGTTGGTGTTGCTGTAACTCCAGCGCGTACCGGGATCAAAGTCCAACGGACGCGTCGCGTACTCCTGCATGATGTCCGCCGCCGTCACATCGCGCTGCATTTCACGATCGACGTAGTCGAGCGGGTAGTAGTCGCGATAACCGGCAACATGCTGCCCAAGGTCGAGCAAGGTGATCTCTTTCGCGCGCGTCAGTGACGGGAAATACTTCGATACGGGATCGCGCATCGACAGCTTCTGATCCTGCGAGAGTAGCATCGCCGCCGAACAGGTGAACTGTTTCGTGACGGAACCGATCGGGAACATCGTGGTCGGCGTAACAGGCGTCTTCGATTCGAGCGACGCGAAGCCGTAGCCCTTCGCGAGGACGATCTTGCCGTTCTGCATGACGCCGACATTCAGCCCCACCATGCCGGTGGACTTCATGGCCGCCAGCACGAGGCTGTCGATCTCGTGGACACGGATTGGCGGCGCGGTTTGCGCGCGAGCCGTGTGCGAAAGGGCAACGCCGATACCAATCACAACCAGTCGGCGGCGAAAGCGCGCGAGCATTGTCACCACAGGAACCTCAGGGTTTGAGAAAGAACGCTCGCTGACCTTCCCGTTTCGGAACGACGAGCTCCAGCACGCGGCGCGCCGCACACGTTCGGTTGCCCGCTGTCGCGAGGCCCACGTAAGTTGTGCCGTCGAGTTCACGAACGATTGGGCCTCCCGATGGTACCGGTACAATATCCCAAAAACAGGGGAGCGCACCATGTCGCATCTGGTCGATTTGGCGAAGATGGCCAATGACGTGTACAAAAATGTAAGAGTCGCAAGTTTGCTCGGCCGATGGACCGTCTCGGATACGCTGAGCAAGGGGAATCTTCGCCTTCGCGCGTATCGGAACACGGCAACGCGGCCGGTGGCCTCGGCAGCGGTGCAATGCAACTACTGGCAACGGCGATCGGGGCGAAGGCTGGAGGGATGGCCATCGACTTCATCACGAAAGCGGCAGCCGGAACCGGCGGGTTCGCGCACGGAGCGGTGGCGAACTATCGGGGCAATATGGATCCGGTCACCAAGATTGGGGTGCACGTCGGCATGCCCGTCGTGACCATCCCGCCGGCGTCACAGATGCCACACCCCCACAGCATGGTGCCGCTCATCAAAAGCCCTCGAGACGCGTCGGGGCACGTGACGCGATCGACGAGGTCATTCGGAGCGGGCTGTGGACTTCAGTTGCGGCGAGCAACAGTCGATATTTGACAGGTCCGCTCCCTTTTCGATCGTAACCTCACCCGTTTTCATAAATGTGGAACGAACTCTGCGATAACGAGCACGACGCGAACACCATGAAGACCATTCATCGCGCCATCTCTGCCATAGCATTTTGTTTTCTGGCCTTCGGGGGCTATGCGATTGCGACACGCTTTGGCGCTGATGCCCCGCCGTCGTCGGTCGCGTACGGAAGCCAGCAGGCCGAGAAGTCGGCAACAGTCTTCGGAGACTAGGCTTCGCCGTTTTTGAGGCTGTAGGAAACTCACGGTCCCGTCGATGCACAACATCTGCGGGGCCGTGTTGCGTCTGGCCCCGTCGCTCTCGTGCTGGCGCTCGGCCCGGAGGGGCCGCACGTTATACCATGATTTTCCGCCACAGCGTCGGTAATGCGAAAATCGCGATGCTCGCGGGACTGCCATTCATCGCATTCGTCGCCCTCGTCGCGGCGGTGCCGTTTCTCGTCGACGGCATCTACACGAAGGAACAGGCCGAGCGCGGCCATCAGTTGTACGACGCGCAGTGCGCCGACTGCCACGGCACCAAGCTCGAAGGCACAACCTCGACGCCGCTGACCGGTCCGCCGTTCATCGCGAGTTGGGGCCGACCAGACCTGACGCTCGATGACTTCTTCTACATCGTGCGCAAGACGATGCCGAAGGACGCGGCCGGCAGCCTGACGCGCGAACAGTACGCCGACGTCGTCGCGTACATCCTGCAACAGAACGGATTCCGTCCGGGCGAACGGGAACTCGTGCCCGGCGACACCATCATGAAAACCATTCGGTTTGGCACGACGAGCAACTCTCCAAGTTCACGGTCTGTTCACCACGAGGTGCCTTGATGTTGCGAGTATCCCTGCTGTCCACGTTCGGATCGCGTCCCCGGTTACGCACATTGCTCGCCGCTGGTCTGCTCGTCGCCCCCTCGCTGCACGCGCAAGGCTCGGCCCCGAGACTTGGCCCCACACAGGCGCAGCTGCTCGCTGCGAAAGCAGACACCGCCAACTGGTTGTACGCGACGCACGACTACAGCGGTGCGCGATACGTCAATGTCAAACAGATCACGCCGGCCAATGCGAGCAGACTCGCGCCGGTGTGCGCATTTCAGGTTGGCGATGTCAGCACCTTTCAAACGAACCCGATCATCGTTGACGGTGTGATGATCGTGACCACGATGAAGGTCACGGCCGCGATCGATGCGCGCACATGCAAACCGAAGTGGCGGCATACGTGGAAACGCCGTGGTGCCGACGTGTGGCCGCAGAATCGCGGCGTGGCGGTGAAGGATGGACTCGTGGTACGCGGCACGTCGGACGGGTATCTGGTCGCACTCGACATTGCGACGGGCGCCGAGAAATGGGTGAAGCAGATTGCCAAACCGGAGCTGGGCGAAACGATTACCATGCCGCCGCTTATTTACGATGACTTGATCATCATCGGCCCGGCGGGCTCAGAGAACAACGTCGGCGGATGGATCGGCGGCTTCAAGCTCGCGACCGGTGACTCCGTATGGCGCTTCCGCAGCATTCCGGCGAAGGGTCAACCTGGCTCGGAGACGTGGAAAGTTCCGCCGGGGGTTGCCGTCGGCGGCGGCTCGGTGTGGACGGCGATGACGCTCGATGCAAACGCCGGCCTAGTGTACGCGGCGACGACGAACCCGTCACCGGACTTCGCTGGCGCTGTACGGGAAGGCGACAACCTGTACACGAACAGTGTCGTCGCGCTCGACGTGCGCACGGGCAAGGTCGCGTGGTATCGCCAGCTCGTGCCGCATGACACGCACGACTGGGACGTCACGCAGGCGGGGCCGCTCTTCGATCTGACAGTAGGGGGCAAGACACGGCCACTCATGGCGACGGCCGGCAAGGATGGCATGCTGCGCGTGCTCGACCGCACGACGCATCAGGTGGTCTTCGAGACGGCCGTCACCACGCGCGAAAATGTTGATGCACCAGTGACCAACAAAGGCACGCGTGCGTGTCCCGGTGTGCTCGGCGGCGTCGAGTGGAGTGGACCGGCGTACAATCCGCTCACCAATATGCTGTACACGCCGGCCGTCGACTGGTGCGGCACGTACAAAGCGGACGACGAGCCGCGCCACGTACCCGGAAAGAACTACATGGGTGGCGACTTCGCGTTCGACAAACCACCCGCCGGGTGGAAAGGCTGGCTGACTGCCGTCGACGCGACCACGGGCGCGGTCAAGTGGAAGTACAAGTCGTCGCGGCCCATGGTCGGCGCCGTTACTACGACGGCAGGCGGCCTCGTGATGACCGGCGAATTGACGGGAGACTTCGTCGTGTTCGATGCCGCGACGGGCAAAGAAGCGTACCGCTTCAATACCGGCGGTTCCATCGGTGGTGGGGTCGCCACCTATTCGATCGGCGGCACGCAGTATATCGCCGTGGTCTCCGGCAGTCCGTCTCCATACTGGACTGATGAGAATCCAGGAGCACCGACCGTGTTCCTCTTCGCCCTCAAGAAATAGCGAGATCATTGCATGCGCACGTTCCGCCATCTGCTAGTCGTATCAGCCGTCGCGTTGATCGCGACAGCGTCGCCCGCCGCGGCACAAGGCAAGAAAGTCAAAGAACTGACGGCCCAGGATTTCGTCGAAATTCAGCAGCTATACGCGAAGTACAATTGGACTATCGACGCCGGTGACGCCGAGGGGTACGCTTCCACGTTCACGCCGGACGGCGTCTTTAATGCGAACGTCGGTCATGATGCGATCGTGAAATTCGCCGAGACGTTTCATGCGGGTCTCGGGTCGCACGTGCGTCACTGGAACACCAACCTCATGATCCTTCCGACGCCTGATGGCGCGAGTGGACAGGTGTACCTCGTGCTGGTCGACTTCGCGACGAAGCCGGCATCGATCGCGGCGTCTGCGGCATACACGGATGAACTGGTAAAAACGCCGCAGGGGTGGCGCTTCAAGAAACGCGCGACCAAGGGCGACGTCGCGTCCGTGAAGCCGCAGTAACCGCAGTTCCCTCTCGAACACAGGAAAACGAATGTTCGTCCTGCTGGCCTCTGTCGCGCTGCTGTCGGCTGATACGGTTCCATATGCCAACGCCGAGTCATGGCTCTGTCGTCCGGGGCGTCACGACGAATGCGCGATCGACCTGACCACGACGTTGCTACAGGGCGACGGCACGCGCACTATCGAAAAGTGGTCGGCGGCGAAGAATCCGCCCATCGACTGTTTCTACGTGTATCCGACGGTCTCCCGAGATACCTCGGAGCACAGCGATCTGCTGGCGAACGATGCGGAGCGCAATGTCGTGCATCAACAGTTCGCGCGGTTTGCGTCTACCTGTCGTCCCTTTGCGCCGATGTACCGACAGGTCACGATACGCGGACTGCAGAGGATGATGGCCTCGCCGGGTGTCGAGGGATCACTCTCGTCGGGGATGGGATACGACGACGTTGCCGCCGCGTGGGCGTACTATCTGTCGCACGACAACAAAGGGCGCGGCGTGGTGCTGATCGGTCACTCGCAGGGCGCGATGATTCTGACCGAACTGATTCGCCGCGAAATCGACGGCAAGCCGGCGCAGAAACTGGTTGTGTCCGCGCTGCTGATGGGCACCAGCATCGCTATTCCGAAGGGCAAGGATGTGGGCGGCACGTTTCAGTCTATGCCGCTCTGCCGACGGGTCACGCAGTTCGGTTGTCTGATCAGCTTCGCCTCGTTCCGCAGCACGCTCCCACCGTCGGCGACGAGTCTATTCGGTCGAGTGCCCGGGGACGGTATGGAGTCCGCCTGCGTGAATCCGGCCGCATTGGCCGGCGGCAGCGCGCCCTTGCACGCGTACTTCGTGTCGGCCGGTAAGCTCATCACCGGCGCGCCCTCGACGCATCGGTGGGTCGATTCGCCCACGCCGCTCGAAACCCCGTACGTGAGTGTCCCTGGACTGCTGACCGCGGAATGTGTGAGCGATGTCCGCGGATCTCGACTGGATGTCACGGTGCATGCGGACGCGACCGATCCGCGCGCCGATGATATTCCCGGAGACATTGGCGCCGGAACACCAGCGCAAGCGCAGTGGGGACTGCACCTGATCGACGTCAATCTCGTGATGGGAAATCTGCTCGACATCGTGGCCCGTCAGTCTGCCGCGTTTCGTGCGAAACGATGACTACCTGTGACGGAGTCAAGGCTATGCACGGACGCTGGAACTGGTCGCGTACACTCGTTCAGGCTGCGATGTCGGTGGCCATGATGGTCGCGCCGAGTGTGAGCCCGGCACAGCGCGCGGCCGTTCCGCGGCTTCCCAACGGCAAGCCCGACATGAACGGTGTCTGGCAGGCGCTCGGCAACGATCACTTTGACATTGAGCCACACGCGGCGCGCGGCGCGTTGGCGTGGAGGCCAGGGCCGATCGTGCCGGTCCCCGCGAAGGACGTGATCGCGTTCGGTGCGGTCGGCAGCGTGCCGTCGGGTCGAGGCATCGTTGTCGGTGGAAGAATTCCGTACACAGCTGACGCGCTTGCGAAGAAGAAAGACCATCAAGCGAACTGGCTGATGCGCGATCCCGAGATCAAGTGCTATCTGCCAGGCGTGCCTCGCGCGACGTACATGCCCTTTCCGTTTCAGATCTTCCAAAGCAACAAGGCGTTCTTCATCGCTTACGAGTATGCCGGAGCCACTCGCAATGTGTATCTGAAGAGTCCCGGCCCTGCCGAGACCGACAGCTGGATGGGTCAGTCCGTTGGCAAATGGGTTGGTGATACATTCGAGGTGACGGTGACGGGCATGAACGGGGACACGTGGTTCGATCGCGCCGGCAATCACCACAGCGAGGCGATGAAGGTCGTCGAACGCTATACGATGCAGGGACCGGATCACATCCTGTACGAAGCCACGATGGAGGATCCGCAGACATTTACACGTCCGTGGACGATTCGCCTGCCGCTCTATCGACACATCGAACCGGATGCGGCACTCGGGCAGTTCAAGTGCGTCGAATTCGTCGAAGAGCTGATGTACGGTCAGTTCCGGAAAACCCCCATCAAACCGTGACGGTCCATATGCACCGGTCCCGCACGTTCTCAATCGCGTCGCTGGTTGGCGCCGCTATCCTGCTCGCGCCGTTGACGTCGTCTGCCCAACAAGCGGCCGCAACAGCCCCCGCCGCCTCGGCCAAGAAGTGGGTTATGCCCCGCACTCCGGATGGGCGCCCCGACATGCAGGGGAATTGGAGTAACGGCAGTTTGACGCCGCTGCAACGGCCGACGGGCTTCCAGCGGGCGCTGACGAAGGAACAGGCGCGGCAGCTTGAGAAAATACGGTCCGATACTGTCGAAAACCTCTCCAAAGCCAGTGATCCGAATCGCCCCGCTCCACCGAAAGGCGGCGACGGTTCGACCGGCGCCGCAGGTAATGTCGGCGGTTACAACTACGTCTGGATCGACGCCGGTGATCACGTGGCCTACGTCAACGGGGAGTTGCGCAGCTCAGTCATCGTCGAGCCGGCGAACGGACGCCTGCCAGCACTCACCGCAGCGGCCCGGGCGTGGGCGCAGGAACGCCAAGCGGCGAGTCGACTGATCGGCGAGTACGACAATCCGGAAAACCGTCCGCTGGCCGAGCGGTGTATCATGTCGTTCGGTTCGAACGCCGGTCCGCCGATGCTGCCCAACGGATTTTACAACAACAACTACACGATCGTGCAGACGAAGGATCACGTCATGATCATGACGGAGATGGTGCACGACGTGCGGATCATCAAGATGGGCAAGCGGGTGCCGCGAGATCCAAGCGTGCGAACGTGGATGGGCGATTCGTGGGGCCGCTGGGACGGCGATACGCTGGTCGTCGAGACCACGGGTTTTCATCCTCTGCAGCAGATGACGCAGTTCGTGTCGCTGGGCGGCGCGTGGGGCAAGTCGGACAGTCTTCGCGTCGTCGAGCGTTTCGTGCGCACCGGCCCCAATGTGATCTTCTATCGCTTCACGGTGCACGACCCGCTCAACTTTACGGCGCCGTGGACCGGTGAGCTGTCCATGATCGCGATGGATGAACAGATTTACGAATATGCGTGTCACGAAGGCAACTATGCCTTGTCGAACGTGTTGAGCGGAGCGCGCGCGATGGAACGCGAGGCGGCCGCGAAGAAGCCCAATCCCCAGGAGTGATCCCATGCGCATCGCACGAATAGCGATCCTCGCCGCCGGCCTGCTGATGACCGCGACGGCGCCGCTCTGGGCCCATCACGCGTTCGGCGCCGAGTTCGACCCGAATGCGCCGATCCGGCTGCAGGGAAAAGTCGTCAAGCTTGAATGGGTGAATCCGCACGCGTGGATTCACATCGAGATCAAGGGGAAAGAGGGCAAACCCGAAGTGTGGATGGTCGAAGGCGGTACGCCGAACACGTTGCTGCGGCGTGGTCTCAAGCGCGAATCCCTCAAGTTCGGTACGGAGTTGATTGTCGACGGCTACCAAACGAAGGATCACTCGCTCAAGCGCGCCAACGGTCGTGATGTCACGTTCGCCGACGGGCAGAAATTTTTCCTTGGCTCGTCCGGTACCGGCGCGCCACGGGACGGGCGTGATCCCACTGAGTCGTCGGTGAAGAAGCCACCCACGGGATTGTAGGATGTGGATCGGCGTGCGTCCGACGATTGCCGCGTGTCTCGCAGGCCTTCTGGTTGCGTGCGATCGGCCGCCTCCACCACCTGCGGCGTCGGGGCCGCCAGCCGCCGCCGTCGCTGCCGCTTCCTATCATCCCATCGTCAGCGTCAAAGAGTTGATGAACGAAGTGTTGGAGCCAGCGGCCGATGCCTATTGGAATGCCGTCGGCTCGACCACCGACCGCAAAGGAACGACTGAGTTTGCGCCGAAAACCGATACGGCGTGGATCCTGTTGCGAAATCACGGCACCATGATTGCCGAGGCCGGCAATCTCCTGATGATGGAAAGACCGGCCAAGAACGCCGCAGACTGGATGGGGTTCTCGCGCACGCTGATCACGGCGGGGACACGCGCGCGCGACGCGGCGATCGCGCACGACAAGACCCGCGTGTTCGACGTCGGCGCCGAAGTATACGACGCCTGCGTCAACTGTCACACGAAGTACATGGTCCCGAAGTATGAGGCGCCGGGAATCCCGAAATAGATGCCGCTTGTTGCGTGGCTTGACTGGTTGGGCCAGACGCCGTGGAGTATCGCCCTGCACGAATCGCAGTACGTGTGGCCGTTCACAGAATCGGTGCACGTGCTGACGCTTACCATCTTTGCCGGCACGGCGGCAATACTCGACCTGCGGCTGCTTGGTCTGGCGTTCGCGCGCGTCCCCGTCACCGCGCTGACGCTGCGCCTGCTCCCGTGGACGCGATTCGGTTTCGCGATCATGGTGGTGACCGGTGTGATGCTGTTCTACGCGACGCCGCTCACGTACTACTACAGCATCTTCTTCCGTGTGAAGCTGCTGCTGCTCGCAATCGCGGGTGTGAATGTGTTTGTATTTCACTCACGGACGCATCGCGATGCGACGCGTTGGGGCGAGGCCGTGCATCTGCCGCGCGCGGCGCGCGTCGCCGCGACGGTGTCGCTCGTCGCGTGGGCTGGCGTCATCGTGAGTGGACGCCTCATCGCGTACAACTGGTTCCAGTGCGACCTGCAACCGCAGTCGGCGTTCGTGAACTGGGCGGCGGGCTGCCCCGACGTTCCGGCAGGCGCGCCATGACGCATCCCCTTCGCGTCGATGGGGCGCACTCATGAACCTGCTCCCCTGGTTCGAGACCATGGAGATGTCGGCGCTCGGTCAACTCGTGCGAACGTCCGTGTGGATGTTTCCGGTGATCGAAGCGGTGCACCTGTTGGGACTGTCGGCGCTGGGCGGGCTCATGCTGGTGGTCGATCTGCGCATGCTTGGTGTCGCGCTCCGCGATCAGCCGATTGCATCACTTGCGCGCGGTGCCCACCGGTGGATCGTGGGCAGCATCCTGCTGATGCTGACCACCGGTTTTCTGCTCTTCATCTCCGAAGCGGTGAAGTGTTATCACAACCAGGCGTTCTGGGTGAAAGTGTCGACGCTGCCCGTCGCAATCGCGTTCACGTTTCTCGTCCGTCAGCCGGTGGCGTCAAATGAGTCGCTCACCACTGGGTGGCGTTCGCGTGTCGTGGCCGCGGCGTCGATCAGTTTGTGGTTCACGGTTGCGATGGCCGGCCGCTGGATCGGATTTTCGTCGTAGCGTTAATTTTGCCGTTCCCCTATTTTCTTGTCGGCTTGGCCATCGCGGGAAATTCCATTTTCGACAGTCGGAGAGACGCCACTATGTCGCTGCCCGCCGCACCAGATTGTCGCGCACGCCGTTCGAGGTCGGGACGGTCACGCCTCGTTCATCTTGCGAGCATCGCGGTCGCCACGCTGCTCGGCATGACGGGATTGCGCCACCGCGAGCCGCTGGTGGCGCAGGATTCGGCGCCCGTGTTCACAAAGGATGTGGCGCCGATCTTATACAGGAACTGCACGACCTGTCATCGCCCCGGCGGGCTTGGCCCGTTCACGCTTTTGGAGTACGACAGCGCGAAGGCGAATGTGAACGAGATGAAGGACGCCGTGAAGACAGGCTTCATGCCGCCTTGGCACGCTGAAGGGCCGCACGGGACGTTCCGAAACGACCGCCGACTGTCGGAGCTGGAGAAACAGACGATCCTGCGCTGGATCGACGCCGGCGCGAAGAAGGGCGACGAGAAGGCGCTTCCGCCGGCACCGGTGTACCCGACGAGCTGGGCGATGGGGAAGCCGGACGTCATACTGACTATGAACGACGAGTTCACGGTGCCGGCGGCAGGCACGGTTGAGTATCAGTATTTCGAGGTGCCAACCAACTTCACCGAAGACAAGTGGGTGCAGTCGTTCGAGGTGAAACCGGGTGCCCGCGAGGTCGTGCATCACGTGATCGTGTACGCGCGGGCGCCGTCGGCTCCGACGACGTCGGCTCCGGCACCCACAAACGCCGTCGTGTCGACCGGCGCCGCGCCAACCAACGCCGTGCCTCAGCGGCCCCTGTTCGTGCGGAAACCGCAGTACGCATTGCCGGAGCAGCCGGCGCGGCTGGACACGTTGCACCCGCCTCCGCGCCAGCTCGGTGGCGCCATCGGCGGCACCGTGCCTGGGGGTAACGTGACCGAGTTCGTGCCCGGCACCGCGCTGCGCATTCGCGCGGGCACCATCCTCACGTTTCAGGTGCACTACACAGCGCGTGGCCATGAGATGCATGACCGCACGAGTATCGGCTTCAAGTTTGCCAGCGCCCCGCCCGACGAGGAGATCCGCATGGGAACGTTCGTCAATGGTTCGTTCGTGCTCCCGGCCGGTGCCAAAGACGTCGCAGTGCCGTCGGAGCTCGAGCCGACGGAACCGATTCGTATTTGGGCGCTGCTGCCGCACACGCACCTCCGCGGTACGCGCTGGAAGTACACGATGGAGAAGCCCGACGGCACGTCGGAGGTGATCCTCGACGTGCCGCGGTACGACTTCAACTGGCAGACGAACTATTTCTTTGCCACGCCACTCGAGGTTCCGGCCAACGCAAAGATCAAGGCGGTGGCATGGTACGACAACTCCGCAACCAACAAGAGCAACCCGGACCCCACGAAGGACGTGCGCTGGGGCGATCAGACGTGGGAGGAGATGCAGTTCACCAGCTTCTTCTACAGCGTGCCGAGTCGACGACTGAAGCCACCGACCAACTGAAACCACGAGGCTTACGGCTGCGCGACAGGCAGATGGCGCCGGAACGGCACGTCCTGTTCCGGTCCGGCGTCGATCGTCTGTGCGTAGCGATGACCGGCGTACACGGCGTGCACGATGAGTCCTGGGGCCAACGCATCGCCGATGCACTGCACGCTCCTCACGCCGGCGGCGGCCCATTCGGTCTCGCGCGCCAACAACTCGTGATGCAGCAGGTCATTGGGAACGCGCGCCGTCATGCTGACGACCGCGTCGCACGCAATGTCCAGCACCACGCCCGACCAGTGATGTTGCACACGCACGCCGCCACTCGATGCTTCGACGAGATTGTGCGTCGTCACCTGCTGCACTCCAAGGGCGTAGAGCTTCTTCTGGATGTGACGGAAGTCCAGCGTGTTCGTGCTCCATGACGCGACGGTGTCTTCCGGCGTCACGATCGTCACGGTGCCGCCGGCCTGCACGATCACTTCGGCGAGTACGCTGCCCAGATAGAACGCGTCATCGTCGAAGATCACGACATGCCCCGTCGGCACGCGGCCGGCCATGAGATCGTCCGGCGTGACAATGTCATCGCCGAAGCCACGAATGGCGGAACCATTGGAGCGGCCATAGCCATCACGTCGCCACGTGCAACCGGTGGCCAGCACCACGTGTTCGGCGCCGAAGTCGAGCACGTCCTGCGCCGAGACAGGCGATTCGCGATAGACCGTCACGGTGGGCAACTTGTCGATCTGCGTGACGCGCCAGTCGCGCACGCGCATCCATTCGGCGAGCCCAGGCAACCGTGCTTCCGACAGCACGCGACCACCCAACTCGCGACTGGACTCGGAGAGATGCACATCATAACCGCGCTGTCCGAGTGCACGCGCGGCTTCCAGTCCGGCCGGCCCGGCGCCAACGACAAGAATGCGCGCCGACGATTGCTTCGGCGCGATGCGTTCCGGATGCCAGCCTTTGCGCCATTCCTCACCCATGCTCGGATTCTGCGTGCAGCGAATCGGCGTCATGGTCATGTCGCCGGTCACGCAGATGTTGCAGCCGATGCACTCGCGGATGTCGTCGAGGCGGCCTTCTTCAATTTTGCGCGGCAGGAACGGATCGGCGATGCTCGGTCGAGCGGCACCGATCATGTCCATCACGCCGCGTCGGATCTGATCGACCATCGTGTCGGGCGACGTGAAGCGCCCCACGCCGACGACGGGTTTCGTGGTGTACTGCTTGACCCAGTGCGTGAATGGCTCCTGCGCGCCCTCCTTCGCGAAGCGCGAGGTCATCGAGTCGTTGTACCATGCGGCGACATTCACATCCCACAGGTCGGGGAGTTCGGCCAGCATGTGCACGACTTCGCGTGCTTCGTTTACGGTGACACCGTCGTCGCCCAACAGCTCCTCGACCGCGAAGCGCACCACGACACCGCAGGTATCACCGACGGCGTCTTTCGTATCTTCGATGATTTCGCGGAACAGGCGCACGCGATTCTCGAGCGAGCCGCCGTATTCGTCGGTGCGATGATTGCGCCGACGCTGCAGGAAGTGCATCGCGAGACTCAGGTCGTGCCCCGCATACACGTAGATCAGATCGAAGCCGGCGGTGCGTCCGCGAATCGCCGCCTCGCGATGCCAACGCCGGTATTCACGAATGTCGTGCTTCGTCATCGCGCGCGCCTGGTGCGGATAACCGTACTTGAGCGGCTGATGCGACGGCGCGAGCGCAACTTCGCGCGAATACAGGTTGGAGGACGTCGGCCCGTTGTGCGTGAGTTCGACCGCCGCGAGTGCGCCGTGTGCATGCACGCGCTCGCACATGAGCGCGAGTGCCGGAATGTCGGCGTCGTCCCAGAGTCGGGCCTCGACATATGGCGTGACGTCGCCACTGGGATGGATCTCGCACTCTTCGGTCGAGACGACCGCCCATCCGCCTTCGGCCTTTGCTTCGCGCATCGCGGCATGTGCAGCCGGCATCTGATGCCCCATGCCGTTGCAGTGCGGTACTTGGAAGAAGCGATTCCGCGCCGTGACCGGCCCGATTTTCACGGGCTCGAAGAGGATATCGTAACGCGGGTCGCGCGTGCTCATCGGACCGCCACACTCGCCCGAAGCGCCATGCGCCGCGCCACCAGATACACCGGCCATCCGGCTACGATCAGTACACTGCCCCACGCCAGCGACTCAATGCCGGAGCCGTACATCGCCCACGCCGTGAACGCGAGCGCGCCGACGGTGCAGATCGTGAGCGCGACCGTTCGTGGCACGCGCCCGTCGCGCATGAAGCGCACGACGGCCAGTGCGCAGAGGATGTACATCACCAGGTTCGTCGCAGTCGCAATGAGAATCGCAAAGTTGTACGCGCCGGCGCCACTCTTCGTGTACGCCATGAGCGTGAGCAGCGACGTGATAACCGCGCCGAGCAGCACGGAATTGGTTGGCGCACCGGCGGCGTTTCGTTTGCCGAACCATGGCGGCAACGTGCCGGCGTCTGCCATCGACGCCGGCAGCTCTCCGCCGATCAGCAACCAGCCGTTCAAGCAGCCGAAGCAACTGACCACGGCGCATATGGCCACGAAACCACCGGCGATATCCCCCCACGACACGGCGATGAAGTCTGACACCGGTGCCTTGGAATTGGCAACGACGTCAGCAGGCAACATGAGGGCAACCGCGCACGTCGCGATGATGCTGACGATGGCGCTCAATCCCGTGCCAGCCATCGTTGCGAGCGGCACATTGCGCTGCGGATTCTCGACGACATCAGCGGGAGTCGCCGCGCTTTCGAGCCCCAGCATCGCATATAACGTCAGGCCGACCGCGCCGCTCGCGCCGACGAATGTGAATGAACCCTCATGAATGGGTGGCAGCAGTGCCCACCCGCCATGAAACAGCCGCCAGATTGTGAGTCCGATCACGGCCACAAACGGCAATAGCTTCACAATCGACGACAGCAGCTGCACCGCACCCGCCGACTGCAGCCCGCGCAAGTTGACCCAGGTCAGCAGCAGAATGGCGGCTAGCGCGGAAATCGTCGAACCACCAGGCGCGACTGCGAGCTTTGGCACGAGCCGGGTCAGGTAGCTGATCCCGGCGATGGTGATGCCGGCGTTCGCCGCCCATACCGACACTAAATAGCCCCACGCGCCGACAAAGGCCCATACCTCACCGACGCCAAGCCGCATGAACCCATAATTGCCACCTGCGGTTGGCAGGTGTCTCGCCATCTCGGCGAACACCCACGCCAGGCACAACGCTCCAGCGAACGTGATGATCCACGCCGAAACCGCATTCCAGCCGTACGGCGCAAGTCCGGCCGGCAACATGAAGATCGCCGAGCCGATGATGTTGCCGACCACGAGCGCCGTGGCCAGCCAGAAGCCGAATTTCTTCCGACCGATCACGTCGCGACCGCCTGGTCCAGCGCTTCCGTCATGCTTGCGTCGAGCATCGTCATCGCTTCGTCAACATCGGCGCGCGTGATCATCAGCGGCGGCATGAAACGCACCGTGCTCACCCCGCACGACAACAGGATCAGTCCATTGTGATAGGCACGCGTGACCACGTCATCGCACAGCGTACGAGCCGGCGTCTTGTCATCGGCGCCTATCACGAGTTCCATGCCAATCATCAGTCCGTATCCGCGTACTTCCCCGATCTGCGGACAGCGCCACTGCCACTCGCGCAGTCGCTGCAGGAAGTAGTCGCCGACGTCGGCAGCGTTGGCCATGTACTCACGTTCGACCAGATCAAGTGTCGCGAGCGCCGCCGCGCAACAGAGGGGATTCCCGCCGTACGTGTTGCCGTGCGCACCACGCTTCCACTGCTCCATCCACTTCTTCTTCGCGACAACCAGGCCGATCGGCATGCCGCTGCCAACGCCCTTCGCGAGTGTCATGATGTCCGGCACGACACCCGTGTGATGCGCCGCAAACATCTTACCCGTGCGACCGATCCCCGATTGCACTTCATCGAAAATGAGCATGATGCCGTGCCGGTCGCAGAGTGCGCGCAGCCCCTCGAGAAATCCGTTCGGCGGCACGACGTAGCCACCTTCGCCCTGAATCGGCTCGACCAGAATACCGGCGACTTCCGTGGGCGGCACGTTGTGCGCGAACAGGACGTCCTCGATGTAATGCAGCACCGCCTGTCCCTGATCATCACCGGCGAAGAGTGGTCGGTAGTTGTTGGGATACGGCACATGCGTCACGCCCGGCATCGTCGGAAAGAATCCCGCCTGCTGCGTGTACTTGCTGGACGTGAACGACAGCGAACCCATCGTACGGCCATGAAAGCCGCCGAGAAACCCGATGAAGCGCGGACGACCCGTCACATAGCGCGCGAGTTTGAGTGCGCCCTCGACGGCCTCCGTGCCGCTCTGACACATGAAACTCATCACGGGTTCATCGCCCATGGGTTTGAGATCGCGAATGCGCTCACCCAGCCGGATCTGCCGTTCGTGCCAGTAGTCGCTCGAAATGTGCAGGAATCCCTGCGCGGCTTTGGTGATCGCCTGAACGACGTCCGGATGCGAGTGCCCCGTCGAGCAGACCGCGATGCCCGCGGCGAAATCAAGGAACCGGTTGCCATCAACGTCCCATACTTCGGCGCCCTTGCCATGCGACATCACGAACGGATAGTCGCGCGGATACGATGGCGATACGACGGCGGCGTCGCGTGCGATCATGGCCAGCGCTTTGGGGCCGGGCAGTTGAGTCTTGAGATGTGCATTCCGCATAGCTGTTTACTGCAGTTCCAAGTAGGGAGTCGGGAGACTGAGACTGAAGTAGCGAGACGGCTTCAGGCGGCGAAGTGGATGCTCAGCAGACGGTCGAGCAGGTTCAACGCGTCGGCGAGATCACTTTCCTCGATCACGAGCGGCGGCGCTAGCAGCAGAAGGTTTCCGCGTGTTGCAAACGATACGCCTTGGGCCAAGCCATCGCGAATGAGGGCGGCGAGTCCCGGTGGCGCGTCGGGCCACGGCGCGAGCGGGGTACGTGAGGCGCGATCGGCCACCAGCTCAACCACGGCGAACAGGCCGTGCCCGCCGCGCACATCACCGATCACCGCGTGCCGCGCCTGCATCGCCTTCACCGACGAGAGCATATCGGCACCCAATCGCCGCGAACGTTCGATCAGTCCCTCATCGGCGTATGCGCGAACCGCCGCGACGCCGGCGGCGCACGACAACGGATGACCACAGTATGTGAGTCCCGTATACAGCATCTCGTGCTCCAGTCGCGCGGCGACCTCGCGTGAGAGCACGACGGCGCCGAGTGGCAGATGCGCACCAGTGAGCCCCTTGGCGAGCGTCATCATGTCGGGTCGTCCGGACTCGCCATGCCGCTGCCACGCGAACCATTCACCGCAGCGACCGAATCCGCTCATGACTTCGTCGGCGATGAGGAGCACGTCATGCCGCCGGGTGATGTCGCGAAGTGCGGGCCAGTAGCTGTCGGGCGCGACGATGCCGTTAGTGCCGGCGTTGGGTTCCATCAGTACGGCCGCGACATTCCCGCCCTCACGTGCGGCGTTGTGTTGCGCAATAAGTTCGCCCACCTGCTCGGCGGCGCGGCGCCCGCATTCGTCGTCGCTCGTGGTGCCGAACGGGCAGCGATAGGCGTACGGCGGCAGCGCGTGTACGACATGGTGTTCCGCCCGATCGACCTGCGCGTGCGTGCGCGCATCGCCGGAGAGTGCCATCGTCGCGTAGCTGGCGCCATGATACGATCGATCCCGCGCGATGATAACGCCGCGCGTTCTGCCGGTCGCCTGTCGCGCAAACTTGACGGCATGCTCGTTGGCATCGGCGCCGCCGAGCGTGAAGAAGACTCGCCCGTCTTCGAAGCCGCTCTTTTCGAGAAGCAACTCGGCCAGCTGCGCGCGGGGTTCCGCGCCCCAGGCGTTGGCGATGTAACACAGCTGATCGGCCTGTGCCTTGATCGCGGCGACGACCGCCGGATGCTGATGCCCCAGATTGCAGCATTCCGACTGGCTGCTGAAGTCGAGCAGCGAGCGCCCGTCGTCGGTGAAGAATCGCGCGCCCGCACCGCCGATTACGGTCGGTGCGTTCCAGTGGTCCTGAACTGTCCAGCTGTGCAGGACCGTGTTACGTTCGCGGCGTGGCATCCGGGTAAGCTGCGCGGAAAACGCCGGGTCGCCAGAGGAGTACCGCCGCGGAAGTCAGCTCGGCGGCGTATTCCCGCATCGTTCACGACGTGCTTTCGCAGGGTGCCAAATGCGACTGCTCGCGAAACGTGTGGTCATCTTCACGCTGGGCGCTGCGGTCAGCGCTGGTCACGCCGTCGCCCAAGGGAGTGCGGCGGTCGTCACATCACCCCGCGTTCAGGTCGCGAACGGCACGCTCGTCGGCACGATGGAGTCCGGCAACGTGCGCCTGTTCCTCGGCATTCCCTTTGCCGCACCTCCGGTACGCGAGCTCCGCTGGCAGCCGCCCCCGTCGATGCGCAAATGGTCCGGCCTACGCGCCGCCGACCGATTCGCCGCGCAGTGCATGCAGACGCGGGCATTCGCCGATATGGTCTTCCGCAACGAAGCGATGAGCGAAGGGTGTACTTCTACGACGGCGCGAGCATGGCTCGTGGTGGCATCGTCGTCGTGACGGTGAGCTACCGATTGGGCATCTTCGGCTTCTTCTCGCATCCGGCGCTCAGCCAGCAGTCGCCACGTCACGCCTCCGGGAACTACGCGTTCATGGATCAAGCGGCATCGTTGCCGTGGGTGCGCACGAACATCGCCGCGTTCGGCGGTGATCCACATCGGGTGACCATCGCCGGCGAATCGGCTGGCTCGTTCTCGGTGAGCGCTCTGATGGCATCGCCGTTGTCGAGGACGTTGATCGCTTGGGCAATTGGCGAGAGCGGATCGATACTGTCCGAGACAACGCTCACCACGTCGACGCGATCTGAAACAGAGGCGAACGGCGTCAGGTTTGCGACTAGCATCGGTGCCGAATCGCTCAAGGCACTACGGGGAATGTCAGCGATGGAGTTGCTGGCCGCTTCCGCGCGAGCCGGAGTTCCGAGATTCGGCCCGAATGTTGACGGGTGGTTCTTTGAAGAGGCTCCGACGGCGACCTACGCCTCCGGTCGTCAAGCGCGCGTGCCGCCGACGCGGCCACGGTGTATCCATCACGAACAGCGGACGAGGCACTACAGTCGGCGACGGACTTCGCGAGCGATCGTTTCATCGCGTTCGGCACGTGGAAGTGGCTCGAGATGCACGGCCGCACGAGCGGTAAACCGGTCTACCGCTATCTCTACGCCCGTCCGCGTCCGCCACTCACGTCGCTGGGCGAGGCGATCCTCGGCAAATCCACGCCGCCGCGCGGTGCCGTGCACTCTGCCGCGATCGAGTATGCCATGGGCAACCTGGCCACGAATCGCTATTTCGCGTGGACGCCCGACGACGATCGCGTGTCGGCGACGATGCAGACCTACTTCGCCAACTTCGTGAAGACGGGCACTCCGAATGGCGTCGGCGTTCCGTCGCGGCCAGCAGGCATTCGAGACGCCGACGGACGCGCGATGCACATGCGACTGGATGTGGACTCACGCGCGGAACCTGAAGCGCGTTCGCGTTACCTGTTCCTCGATCGCTTTTACGCGTCGCCCGCGAAGTAGCGCTCGCGCAAGTAAGCGACGTACTCAGCATCGACATCGCTCGGCGCATTCACGAGCGACGCAACGAGCGCTTGATATGTCATCGAAGAGAAGTGCACTTCAGTGCCAACCGCCGCCGTGTATCGCGCGAGTTCGTCATCGTGCGACGTCGCGATAGCGCCCGATCCTGCATAGTACACATACACTAGGCGCCACGGTTTCTGACCAGCAGCCTTGTGAAGTCCGAGCGCATGCTTGAGTAGCTGCGGCACGTCGAGCACTTCAAACCTGTCGGGCGTGTCGAGAATCGACTTGGCGAGTTTGTGCGACGCCGCGAGTCCGGCACGCGACCAATAGGACGACGAGCCATCCACCTGAAAGTACGGGCTCAACTTCTCAGCCTGCTTTGACTTCTTCGTCATCCAGTCGGTGAACTTGGACTCGATGCCAACGAGGCCGCCGCCGCTTAGTCGAATCAGCACGTCAAGCTGCGGCGGTGTGGCGTAGCCGGTGCGCAGCGGGGCCTCGAACTCCAGCGACGTGGGCGTGCCGTCGATGTGAAGCGCACGCAGTAATGGTCCCGCGTCTCGCGACGACCAGTAGTCGAATAGGTTCGCGGCCAGCGCTGACGACGAATACAGCGCGCGCATCTTCGCCGGGCCGCCATTCGCACTGTCGACCAGCTCCGCGGTCGCGCTGATGCGGAATGCGTCTACGGCGCGCTTCGAGAGCGCTGTCCGAAGGTTTTGGCGGTAATCCGCCAGATTGTCCTTGGCATCCACGGCAAGGCCGCGTGCCTCGGCCCATTCGCGCTGCAGTCGGCGGATGCGGTCTCGGCCAGTTTCGTCTGTCATCATTCAACAAAATAGCAGGAGAGAGACTCGAACTCTCGACCTCACGATTATGAGTCGTGCGCTCTAACCAGCTGAGCTACCCTGCCCCACGTCGGTACTGCCCAGCTTTCCGGCGTTGGGCCGGGACGCAAACGGCCGGCCCTAGCAGGACCGGCCGATGCGAGTACTCCTTCAGACTTCACCCAAACTTCACTATGGCGGGGGCGGGATTTGAACCCGCGACCTTCGGGTTATGAGCCCGACGAGCTACCAGGCTGCTCCACCCCGCGGCAGTTCCGATAACTTAGCGTCAGCACCGTCACAGTCAACCCCTCAACCCCTCCGCTTACTTGGATTTCGTGCGCGTCGAGTCGGTCGCCGCACGCGCGCTGTCCGACGACGCATGCGGGCCGTTCCCGACGAAGTACAGCAGTTCCTTGTCGCCGCGCACCATGCCGTACTTCTCGCGCGCCATGTGTTCGAGCCGCACGTCATCAGTGCGCAGTGCCTTGAGCTCGAGCGTCAGTGAATCCACCTCGCTCTGGAGCTTCGCCACGTCGCTCTCGAGCTTAGCGCGACGGCCCTGCTGCGACCACAGATCGCGCGTACCGTACTCGCCGCCTTCGATCGCAAAGACCAGCACGGCCACGGCTCCACCGCCCCATGCGAGGCGGCGGAGCAGGACTCGTCCAGGTTTGTTTTTCGCCGAAGTCGCCATCATGGTCAGAGTCCGAAGAGCGCGCCGCCCGGATACTCGGCGTAGTCCTCCAGCTGCTCTTCGATTCGCAGCAGTTGGTTGTACTTCGCCACGCGATCGCTGCGCGACGGCGCGCCGGTCTTGATCTGTCCCGCCTGCGTCGCCACCGCGAGATCGGCAATGAACGTGTCTTCGGTTTCGCCTGAGCGATGCGACATGATGCAGTTGTAGCCCGCCGCGCGCGCGAGTTCCATCGCTTCGAGCGTTTCGGTCAGCGTGCCGATCTGATTGACCTTCACGAGAATCGCGTTCGCGATATCCTGCTCAATGCCCTTGGCGAGAATCGCACTGTTCGTGCAGAACAGATCGTCGCCGACCAACTGACACCGATCGCCAACCAGCTCGGTCAGGTGCTTCCAACCATCCCAGTCGTTTTCGGCCATGCCGTCTTCGATCGAGACGATCGGATACTCGTTCAGCCAGCCTTCGTACAACGCCGCCATCTCCTGCGGGCTACGCGACGTCGCGCCGCTCTTGGGGAAATGATACTGACCGTTCTTGAACAGCTCACTCGCCGCCACGTCGAGCGCGAGCGCGATATCCTGCCCCGGCTTGAAGCCGGCGGCTTCGATCGCTTCAACGATGATCTTGAGCGCATCTTCATCGGTGCCGAGGTTCGGCGCGAAGCCGCCTTCGTCGCCGACGCCAGTACTGAGCTTGCGCGCGACCAGCACCTTCTTGAGCGCGTGGAACACCTGCGTCCCCATGCGCAATCCTTCGCTGAAGGACTCGGCGCCGACGGGGACGATCATGAACTCCTGAAAGTCGACCGTGTTCGTCGCGTGCGCGCCACCGTTGATGATGTTCATCATCGGCACGGGCAACGTGCGCGCCATCGGTCCGCCGAGGTAGCGATAGAGCGGCAGTCCAACTTCGACGGCGGCCGCGCGTGCGGTCGCCATCGACACACCGAGCAACGCGTTCGCGCCAAGACGTCCCTTGTTCTCGGTCCCGTCGAGATCGATCATCGCGCGATCGATCGCGATTTGATCCGTGGCGTCCATGTCTGCCAGCGCTTCGGCAATTTCCGTGTTCACGTTGTTCACCGCACGCAGCACACCCTTGCCGCCGTAGCGCGCCGGATCTCCGTCACGCAGTTCGACCGCCTCGCGCTCGCCCGTGCTGGCGCCGCTCGGCACCGACGCACGGCCCGCGCTGCCGGACTCAAGAATCACGTCAACTTCGACGGTGGGATTGCCGCGCGAATCGAGGATCTCGCGGGCGGTTACGGAGATGATGGTGGACATGGGAGCTCTATGAGAAAGAGAGGGTTTGGTCAGGCAAAACGATATCAGACCACTACGATATCCGACATCGTGGTTCATCCTGCAGTTGAGAAAACTACCACCACGACGATCCCGCCAATAACCCCGGCTCGACGCAATAGCGTCCCGATAGCGTGGATGGTGTTACATGCGAGATCAGTCCTTCACTCGAGGTACCCATTCCAAGTACGGCAGGGACGATCCCGGCCGGGATGTGATCGAAAGATCACGTCATTCGGAGCGTCATTATCGCGTAGTTCCCTCACGAGTTGATGGTGCAGGTCATGAAACGGCCCGTGCGCCTTAGGACCTGCCGAGCCGATGGCGTTTGACAAGCGCCGGGACACTCCGGTCCAACCGCTTCGGCGTCGGCGAGTCCTGGTGGGCGCCGCACGATTGTGGCGGCCTTGTCCGTTCAGTAAATTCGCATCGTGCCCCCCCCACCAGTCGGCCAACCGTCGTTCACGTCACTCAGCATTCGCCGCCGGCTACAGATCACCGCCATTCTGGTGGCCGCCGTGATTACCGCGCTGGCGTTTCTGCGAGCCCGCGAGCGGCGCGCGGCCGAAGAGCGTCGTATCGCGGCGCAGGCGCAGGAGACCGCCACCATTGTGGCGCGCACACTCGATGCCACGATCGTCGACGCTCAGACGCTGCTGAACAGCCTGCGTGGGCTGCTCGATCCGAATGCGACGCCGGAGCGCAATGATGTACTGTTGCAGACGCTCTATCGCGAGACCCCGGTGCGTTATTCCAACATCTTCGTGGTCGATTCGCTCGGGCGCAGCATCGGCGCCGCCAAGCTGCCCGAGATCGGTCGAGCGGCTGTCGAACTCTGGTCGCGGGCATACTTCCAGGACGCTCTGCGTACGAAGCAGTTCACCGTCGGACTGCCGGTCCGCACGACGCTGTATGCGGGGAGTCCTTGGTTCCTGCCGTTCATTTCGCCAATCATCGATCCGAGCTCGGGGCGGGTGCGCGCAATGGTTGGCGCCGGCGTGCTCCTTGATTCGTTGGAAGCCATGCGGGTGGCGCGCGCGCTGCCGCCAGGATCGATCCTCTCAGTGATCGATTCCGCCGATCGCATCGTGCTTCGCTCGCGCGACGCCGACAGCTGGATTGGTAAAGTGTTTCCGCAAGAGCCACGACGACCCTTCAACCGCGTCCTGCTGCCATGGGGCACCCTCGTGCTCAGCTCCATCGACAGCGTCGAGCGTCTGTTCGGCGCGCAGACGGTCGCGCGGATGCCGTGGAGGGTGTACGTGGGGATACCAGCCGAGTACGTGTTCGGCCCGTCGCGGACGCAGTTCACACAGGATGTGCTGCTCGGGCTGCTCCTCAGTTTCACGGTGGTGATGCTGGGATACTGGACCGTCGCACGCTTCGTCTCGCCGATCGAGTCGCTCACGCGTGATGCGCGGGCAATCTCCACCGGCGACATGGCGCGTCGCTCGGCCATCGACAGCAACGACGAAGTCGGCACGCTGGCGCGCACCTTCAACACGATGGCCGACGCTATCGTCGAGCGGAACAGCGCGCTCGCTGCATCGCAGGAACAGCTACGACATGCACAGAAGCTCGAGGCGCTCGGCTCGTTCGCCGGTGGCGTCGCGCACGACTTCAACAACTACCTCTCGGCGATCATCGTGCACAGCGAGATGGCGCTGGCCGATCTTCCTGACGCGTCGCCGGTGCGGTGCGACGTGGAGGGCGTGCTCGAATCCGCGCAGCGCGCCGCCGAACTCACGCGACAGATCCTCATTTTCAGCCGCCAGCAGGCCATGACGCCGCAGCTGCTCGATCCGAACGATGTCATCACCGGCATCGAACGCATAGTCGCGCGCTTACTCGGCGAAGCCATCACGCTCACGCTTTCGCTCGAGCCACCGGTGGGCGTCATGCGCGCCGACCGCGGACAGATCGAGCAGGTGCTGATGAATCTGGCCGCCAATGCGCGCGATGCGATGCCCCGTGGCGGCCGCTTCCATCTAACCACCAGCGCGTTCGATCTCACCGACCGTGATCCGCGTGCGCCGTCGCTGGTGGCTGGTCGCTACATCCGCATCAGTGCCTCCGACACCGGAACCGGCATCTCTCCGGAAACGCGCGAACGCATGTTCGAGCCGTTTTTCACCACGAAAGATCGCGGACGCGGTACCGGCCTCGGCCTCGCGCTCGCGTATGGCATCCTGCAGCAGTCGGGCGGCGCCATTCACGTGGACAGCACCGAGGGACATGGCACCACGTTCCACGTGTACTTACCACTGGTGCTTGACGCGACGGCCGACGCCGCACCGTCTCTCGTGGCAAGCCGAGCTGACGCGAGCGCGGCGCCCCCGCCGCTTGCCTCCGGCGTCGAACGTATTCTACTGGTGGAAGACGATGCCGCCGTCGCCACGGCGACCACGCGGATGCTCGAGCGTGCCGGCTACGACGTGGCGTGGGCCGAACACGGACGGGCGGGACTCGATGCACTCGCGAGTACGGTGCGCCGATATGATCTCGTCATTACCGATGTCGTGATGCCGGGCATGTCCGGCGCCGAGCTCTCGCGCGAAATTTCCGTGCGATATCCGATGGTCAAGGTGCTATTTATCAGTGGTTATCCTGACGACGACGAACTGGTACGCGATGTTTCGCAGTACCAACTCCCGTTTCTCGCGAAGCCATTCTCGACGGCCGAACTGCTGCAGACAGTTCGGCGACTGCTCGATACGGAGCGGCACCTCTATCCGATGTCGTGGGTGATCTGAGATCGCACTTCAGCCTGCAGTGCCACACAACTACCACCCCTGCTATCCCACCAATACCCCCGGCGCCGCGATCACCTCGACCGCGCGCGCTCGGCCCTCAAGCGCGGGCTCGACGCCATAGACCGTGTGCAGACACTCGGCCATCCGATGCCGCACCTGCTCGGCGAGCGCATCGCGATCGTCGTAGGTCAGTCCGGCCGTCGGAATCGGCTCGAGCGTATGCACATGCACGATGCCGGGCGACGTGCGAAACTCGCCGCGCGCATTCACGGCAATCGTGCCGTGAATGACGACCGGCACGATTGGAGCGCCTGAACCGATGGCGAGCACGAACGGCCCTTTTTTGAACGGCCGCAACGCATAGCGATCCCCCCGGGTGCCTTCCGCATACACGAGGACCGACTCGCCCAAACGAATCCGTTTGGCCGCGTCCTCATACGCGCTGAACGCCGCCTTGCGATTGTCGCGATCGAGGTAAATCACGCCCGCAGCACGGGCGGCCGCCCCGAACAGCGGAATTCGCTCGAGTTCGCGCTTGGCGACAAAGCCGTAGTGCGGGAGCACGTCAAGCGCTGCCGGAATGTCGAACCAGCTGACGTGATTGGCGATAAAGACGCGCGGGACACCGGGTGCCATGTCGTCGGTACCGCGGCGAATCACCTTCACGCCCGCGGCCCGCAACAACCACCGTCCCCACCACACCGGCGCCATCTCGTAGATACTGCCCGGTCGCTGTGGCAGGCCGAACAACTGTCCGAGCAGCGCGAGGCTGCCGAACACGAAGGTACCGAGGACCAGCGAGATCGTGGTGAACGCAGTGCGCATCACTGCGAAAAGTGATCGTGCCCCGAGATGAATTCAACGCGTGCTGTCCCTGAATTCTCGATTGCCGCGCCATCCGTCAGCCCATTAACGACTACGGTTCCCGACGGGTCCGCTTCCCCGACGCGGCCGATCATGGTCAGCGGTACGCGAAAGCGCTCGCGCCACGAGCGCAGCAGGCTTGCGGCCGCGTCCGGTGCCAGCGCGGCCAACAACTCGTACTCCTCACCGCTCCGCAGTGCCGCGTCCCGACCGATACCGTCGCCGACCGGAATGCGCGCCGCATCGATGATCAGGCGTACACCGCTCGCCGCCGCCAGATGGCGCGCATCGGCCACGAGACCATCGGAGAGATCGAGCATCGCGTGCGCCCCCGCGTCGGCCAATGCCGCGCCTTCGGCCAAACGTGGCACTGGAGACGCGAAACGCCCTCGTGCCCAGGACTCGGGGCTCTGGCCGGCCTCCCACGCGGCCACGGCGCTTCCAGGGCCACCCAGCGTACCGGTGACCACCAACACGTCACCCGGACGCGCGCCGCGCCGCGAGATCGGACGAGTGGTCGACCCGATCACGGTGGTGGTGATACCGAGTACGTCGCCGCGACTCAGATTGCCTCCGACGATCCGCGCGCTGCTGGCGCGAACGACGTGTGCGATGCCGTCTGCGATGTCGACGAGCGCACCGCACCAGTCGTCGGGCACGACGAGCGCGAGCAGGATCGCGTCCGCGCGCGCGCCCATGGCCGCGATGTCGCTGATCGCCGCGGCGGCCGCGCGAACACCAATTTCGAATGGTGAAAGCCAACGCCGTCGGAAGTGTGCACCCTCGATGCACGCGTCGGTGCTGACGACGATGCGCCGATCGCCGACGGGCGCGAGCACGGCGGCGTCGTCGCCGATGTCGACCGCGAGATCACCCCACCGCGCCATGAGCAGGCGGATCGTGTCGAACTCGGCACCGGGTCCCATCGCCTGATGCGGACGATCGTCTCGCTGGCTCACGGCAAACCTCCATCACTCGCGCGTCGAACGCGGACCAGTCCGTCCGGTGTGGCGAACCAGATGAAGTCGCGACTCATGACGACATCGAGCACGGGTCCGGGAATGTCCGTCGGCGCGCGCAGCACGCGCACACCGCCGGCGCGACGCAACACGACCACGCCCTCCGTGCCAGCCATGATGATGGTGCGATCATCGATCGCCAGTCGCGTCACCTGTCCCACCTGCGCGACATCGAGCGCCAGCATGCGTTCCGGTTCGACGCCGCCGTGGGGCGCGAGACGCAGGACGCCGTCGTCTGTGGCCGCGAGGAGCACCGTATCGCTCCACGCGAGCGCCGTGATCCGACGGCGCAGCGCCGGGTCGCGGCCGATCGGTGCCGATAACGTGCCGCCGCCCGGCAGCGCGACGAGCCCAACGGCCGTGCCGATCCAGAGCGTATCGCCGATCGGCTGCAACGCGTACACGGGCATGTTCTCGATGACCCGGAATCCGATGCCGCGCGTACGAACATTGCGCTGGTCGCTGGTATCGCTGATGAACACCAAACCGCGCGCCGTTGCGACCCATGCGCCGTCCGCGCGCGCGGCGACCGCGTACACACGATCGTCCGGCAATCCGTCGAGCGACGTCCAAGCGACCATCGACTCGTTGCCATCGAGTTGCGCGCGAACCACACCGCGATCGGTGCCGATCCACGCGCGTGAACCGCGCAGGCTCATGCTGGTCGCATGCATCCCGACCATCGGCACTGCGATCGTGCCGTCAATCCACCGCCATCGCTGCAGATCGTTGCTTGCGAAAGACAGCCCCCCGCGCACCATCGACAGACCGAGTCCGGCGCTCCACACCCCGTCGGCGGCGAGCGCGACGGCACCGACGCCGCGCTCCAGCAAGCCAAAACGCAGCGGCGTCGCCTGCTGCACCGTGCCGTCCACCTTGTACATGCCGTCCCCGCTCGTCCCCAGCCAGACTTCGCTGGGGGCGTCGGGTGATATCGCGCCACTCAGCACGGGGTAATTGCGCAACACGCGATCACTCTGCTGCGTGCGAAAGAGCAGCGGCGATCCCGATCGCAACCCGGGGAACCGCGTATAGACGTCGGTCAGCGTCGACATCGGGAATCGCTTGTCCGCGACCGGTGGTCCGGCGACCGGCGTCGCGATGCCTGAACGTGACACGCGCGTCCACTGTCCGCCGGCCCGCACGTAGGCATCACCACCCAGCGCGCGATCGAACGTGATGTAGTCAGGCACGCCGGTCAGCATCGTGCGCTGCAGCTGTTCGGTCTGCGGCCGATAGACCACCACGCCACCGGGCACGCCCAACCAAACGGCATCTTCGATGGGATCGCCGGTCATGATCGTGATCTGTTGGTCGTTCAATCCGTTGTCGCGCGAGAGCGGCGGCATCCAGCGGCTGAATAATCGATCATAGATCCCGATGCCGCTGTTCGTCGCGCTGTACACATACCTGCGTGAGACCGCAATCGCACGCACATCGGAGAAGCTCCCCACGACGCGCACCTCATCACGACGTCCGAAGGATGCGTGCTCGCTACCAACTCCGGCGTTGCCGACGGCGGCGCACGCGCTCAGCGCGACGCTGGCGCACACGCATATGCACACGGGGATGCACACGGGGATGCATACGCACGCGAGGGCATCGTGGAGGTGGCCCACCAACGACGCGGCACCTCGATGATGCCGACGAAACACACGAGGAATCACGCGAGGCTTCCCGATGCGTATTGATGCTTACAGTGCAGCGGCACCGATCGCGGGCCTCACCGCCCGACGAGCGGCGCCCTGAGGCGCCGGCAATTCGGCGAGCACCCCGGGAGGAAACGTCGCCGGTGCGGCCAGTTCGCGCCACGCACCCGGCAGCGCCGCCAGCAGGTCATCCAGCGTCAGGCCACGTACGCCCCCGGCAGCGCGCGCGACGTGCTCAGCCGCCACCCCGTGCGCCGTCGTTCCCAACACCGCCGCAGCGCGCGGTGGCACACCCTGCGCCAACAGCGTGCCGATAATCCCCGTCAGGATGTCACCGCTGCCGCCCGTGGCCAACACCGCGGACCCGCGCGGCATCGCAATCGGCGGCGCGCCGTCACTTGGCGCGATCAGCGTCGGCGTCCCTTTGAGGACGATCGTCGCGCCACTCGCACGCGCGAACTCTCGCAGCAGTCGCACGCGCGCCTCCCAGTCGTCGCTGAGCGAGACGCCGGTCAGGCGCGCGAATTCACCGGGGTGCGGCGTGCACACGGTCGCGCGACCGCTTCCCAGCCACGCGTGCAGCGTCTCTGCGGTCTGCTCGATGGAGCTCGTGCCGGGCGTTGACGACGAGGCCAGCAACGTCAACGCATCGGCGTCGAGGACGACCGCGACGCCAGGATGCCGATCGAGCGCAGCCCGCATAACCGTTCGCGACGCATCGGAGCGGCCGAGACCTGGTCCAATGGCGAGTGCATGCCCCCATGGCGCGTCGCCGGTCGATTGCGTCGACGAGTCCCATCCGCGCGCGATCGCTTGCGGAACACTCTGCTGCAGCGACGGCACGCCGGGCGCCTCGACCCAGGCGCGTGCGAGGCCGATCCCAGAGGCGAGTGCCGCGCGCGTTGCCAACACGATCGCGCCCGCCATGCCGGTCGCGCCGCCGATCAGCGCGAGATGTCCGCGACGACCTTTGTGTGCGTCCCATGGGATCGTGGGCAGCGCGTCCGCGAGCGACTGCGCGTCGGCTGCATGCCACGCATCATCCGCGCGATGCGCGTGCGCGCCAAGACCGATATCGAGCAGAAGCACGCGACCCGCCACTGCGCGTGAGAGCAGCAGTCCGCGCTTGAACGTGCCGTACGTCAGCGTGGTATCGGCCGAGACGACGCCGGCCGCGCACTGACCCGTACTCGCGTCCATGCCCGACGGGAGATCGAGCGCAACGACCGTCGCACCGCGCAACCGCGCATCGTTCATGCGGCTGGCGCAGGCGACGATTGCATCGCGCAACTCACCACGGTGTCCTGTCCCGAGCAGCCCATCGACGATGAGCATCTCCGCGCCTGACTCGGCGCCAAACGTGAGTCGGTCGCCGGCACCTCGCGCCGCGCCGCGATGCGCGATCGCGTCGGCGCGGCGCGCATCGTCCGTGCGCGGCGTCGCAGCGGCGATCACCGCCACGCGCACGCCAGCACGGGCCAGCTGCGCCGCGACGATGTACGCGTCGCCGCCATTATTGCCCACTCCGGCAAACACGGCCACGCCGTGCGAAAGCCGGTCGGCGTAATCGCGCAGGATCAGGGCGGCGGACTGCGCCCCGGCCCGCAGCATGAGTTCAAACGAATCGATCCCGGCATTGATGGCCGAGTGATCTCGGACGGCCGATTCATCGGCCGTGGTCACGCGAAGCGGATAGTCGCCTGGCGCGAGTTCCCGCGGCGCGTCAGACGTTCGCCGCACTCCACGGGTACTCGTGCTCGAATGCGTGCGCGAAGTCGAACACGCCATAGAAATCGTCGCGCGAGTCGTTGGGCTGACTGACGAGCAGGCCCATGTCCACCAGAGTGAACACGATGTCACCGATGTCGCTCGTGCACGTGACACCCCAGTGCTCGAGCACCAGTCGCGCCGTCACCCCGAAGCGCTGCAGCGCGAGCTCGCGGCAGGAATTGGCCAGCTCAGGTCCCGTGATATGACGCCGTTCGATCAGTCGCGCCTGACTGTGCTCGAGAGCCGCAAGGACAAACAGGTACGCACGCTCGTCGAACCGCTGCTCGCGCAGTCGGATCTGATCCATGATGCCTTCGCGGAACGCCAGCTCGGCCACTACCTCGTCCTCAGTGCAACGTGTGATGGGAAAATGCGTCGTCACAGGAGACGAGCGGAGTCGCACGCGTGCAACGTGCGCCGACGGGTAAATGATGCAGCCAAGGAAACGGGTTCACAATAGGTGAGTCAACGCAGTACCGAGTAGAACGAGTAGCAAGAAACGGCTAAGTAGTGAGATCGCACTACTTAGCCGTTTCTCGGTACTCAATACCCTATACTAAATTCTCGTTCAGACCTTCCTATAGAGCGGGAATTTATCGGCTAGCATCTTGACATCCGCGCTGATTGAAGCCAGCAGCGATGCATCGTCGGGCGCCATCAACGCACGATCGATCAGTGCGGCAATCTGCGTCATCGCGTCGGTGCCCATGCCGCGTGTGGTGACGGCGGGTGTCCCGATGCGAATGCCGCTCGTCACGAAGGGCGACTGTGTTTCGTTCGGCACCGTGTTCTTGTTCACCGTGATACCGGCAAGATCCAGCACCTTCTCCGCAACCTTGCCCGTCAACCCCTTGCTGCGCAGATCGACCAACATCAGGTGATTGTCGGTACCGCCTGAAACGATCTGATATCCGCGATCGATCAGATCGGCGGCGAGCATCTGCGCATTCCGCACCACTTGCGTGCAGTACGCAGTGAACGACGGTTGCAGCGCTTCGTGAAAGGCAACCGCTTTGGCCGCGATCACATGCTCGAGCGGTCCGCCCTGCATGCCCGGGAACACGGCTTTGTCGACCGCCTTCGCGTGCTCGGCTCTGCACAGAATGATGCCACCGCGTGGACCGCGCAGTGTCTTGTGTGTCGTACTCGTGACGACGTCCGCAAAGGGCACCGGTGACGGATAGACACCCGTGGCCGCCAGTCCGGCGAAATGCGCCATGTCGACCAGAAACAGTGCGCCGACCTCTTTGGCCACATCCGCAAACGCCTGCCAGTCGATGTGCCGCGAGTAGGCGCTGTAGCCTGCGATGATCATCTTCGGCCTATGCGTCCGTGCCGCCGCGCGCATGGCGTCGTAGTCGATCAGGCCATCGGGCGTGAGCCCGTACGACACGGCCTTGTACAACAGACCGGAAAAGTTGACCGGCGACCCGTGCGTCAGGTGACCGCCCTGCGACAGATCCATGCCGAGGAACGTGTCGCCCGGCTTGAGAAAGGCCAAAAAGACCGCGGCATTGGCAGACGCCCCGCTGTGCGCTTGCACGTTGGCGTGCTCGGCACCGAACAGTTGCTTGACGCGATCGATCGCCAGCTGTTCGATCTGGTCGACGACGTCGCAGCCGCCGTAATAGCGTTTCCCCGGCAACCCTTCGGCGTACTTGTTGGTCAACGGGGAACCCATCGCCTCCATCACGGCCGGCGACACGAAGTTCTCACTCGCAATCAGTTCGAGCCCATCGCTCTGACGATTGATCTCCTCGTCCAGCAAGTGCGCGATGACCGGATCGGTCGCCGCGAGCGACGCCCCCGGCGGTAGTCGATCCCAATGATGCCAGTCGGCACTCGTACCGCCGTGGACGATCTCGTTCACACTCATGCGCCGGGCTCCAAAGTTTCTAGGTCACGTTCGATCTTCTCTACGCGTTTCTCGTGGCGTCCGCCTTCAAAGGCCGTGTCGAGCCACGTGCGCAGAATAGCGATGGCGTCTTCGTCGGACACGAAACGCGCGGGCAGCACCAGCACGTTCGCATCGTTGTGCTTGCGCGCCAACGACGCGATCTCTGGTGTCCACGCGACCGCTGCGCGCACGCCGGGATACCGGTTGGCGACATACGACATGCCGAGCCCCGTGCCGCAGAGCAGGACGCCGCGCATCACCTCGCCGTTCGACACTTCCTGCGCCAGTGGATGCGCATAGTCGGCGTAGTCGGTACTCGCGGTGCTGTGCGTGCCAATGTCGTCGACGACGAAGCCCATGTCGGCGAGCGCTACACGCAGGCGCTCCTTAAGTTCGAATCCTGCATGATCCGAGGCGATCGGAATTCGCTCTCCCGGATGTGCTACATCGACCATGATTAACCCTCGCGATTGGGAAACTGCGGCCACGTCCTGATCATGCCCCGCACCGCATGGATACGCTGTTCGGCGACACGGTCGGCCGCTTTGTATGTCGGAATCTTCATGTCTTTGGCCAACCGGAACACGCTGCGCACGGTCGCGTAGATCTCGTCCGCCTTCCGCAGCGAGCGCTCGCGACTCCAGCCAGTCAGTTCGCTGTAGACATTGATGACACCACCCGCATTGGCAACGTAATCGGGCGCGTACAGGATCCCGCGCGCCTCCAGTGCGTCGCCGTGACGGTCTTCGAGCAGCTGGTTGTTGGCGGCGCCAGCGACGATCTCGACGTGCAGTTGCGGGATGGTCTCGTCATTCAGGATGCCGCCAAGGGCGCACGGGGTGAAGATATCCGCCTTCACACCATAGATCTCACTCAGCGCTACGGCCGTCGCGCCAGTCGCCTCGACCACCCGCTGAATCCGACCCGCGTCGATGTCCGTCACGATCAGTTTCGCGCCGGCCGCGTGCAGCGCGTTGGCCAGATGGTGCCCGACGTGGCCGAGCCCCTGAATGGCCACCGTGCGGCCCTCGAGCGAGTCGCTGCCCCACTTTTCGCAGGCCGACGCCTCGATCGCCCGGAAGACACCGTGCGCCGTGACCGATGACGGATCACCGGACTTGGAGCCGATGCCGGTCACGAACTTGGTCTCCATGTGCACGAAGTCCATGTCCTCGACCGTCGTGCCGACGTCTTCCGCCGTCACGTAACGCCCGCCCAGCGAGTCGACAAAGCGACCGTGCGCGCGGAAGAGCATTTCGCGACTGGTCGTCTTGTTGTCACCGATGATGACCGACTTGCCACCACCAAGGTTCAGTCCCGCCACGGCATTTTTGTAGGTCATGCCTCGTGAAAGGCGCAGGGCGTCGGTCACGGCGTCATCGTCAGTGGCGTAGTTCCAGAACCGACAGCCTCCAAGCGCAGGACCGAGGGTCGTGTCGTGAATCGCAATCACGCCGCGGTAGCCAGAGGCCTTATCATGACAGAACACCACTTGCTCGTGACCCATCTCGGCGATCGTTTCGAAATAGCGCATAGAATATGTGGTCAGTCGGGGAGTATCCCGTCGGCAGCCGCGCTCGCGGCCAGGGTTTCTCGCGAGATCACGATGCGCTGAATCTCCGAAGTCCCTTCGTAGATCTCAGTCACCTTCGCGTCGCGGAAGAAGCGTTCGACGGGGTAGTCGGTCACGTAGCCATAACCGCCGAAAATCTGGATGGCCTGCGTCGTGACCCACATGGCAGTTTCAGTGGCGAACAGTTTCGCCATGGAGCTGAAGCGGGTGATGTTCTCACCGCGCTCCTTTGCCGCCGCCGCCGTGTGCAACAGCGTTCGGGCGGCGGTGATGCGGGTCGCCATATCGGCGATCTTGAATTGGATAGCCTGGAAATCACTGATCGACTGTCCGAACTGCTTGCGCTCCGTAGCGTATCGGACAGACGCTTCGAGCGCCGCACGCGCAATGCCGAGTCCTTGGGCGGCAATGCCGAGACGTCCGTTGTCGAGCGAACCCAGCGCATACATAAAACCGCGGCCTTCCTCGCCGAGCAGGCGCGAGGCCGGCACGCGACAGTTGTCAAGATTCAACTGCACGGTCGGCGACGCACGGAGCCCCATCTTGTCTTCTTTCTTGCCGACGTGAAGTCCTGGCAGATCCGGCGTCAGGATGAATGTCGAAATCCCTTTGCTGCCGCGACGGGCGTCGGACGAATCGGTGCGTGCCATGCACAGGATCACACCGGCCTCACTGCCGTGTGACACCCATGCTTTCGTGCCGGTGAGGAGCCAGTCATCGCCATCGCGCACCGCCTGGCAGCGCAGCGACGCAGCGTCGGAGCCCGCTTCCGGTTCAGAAAGGGCGAACGCGCCGAGGGCTTCACCGCGTGCCATGCGCGGCAGAAACTCCTGCCGCTGCGCCTCGCTACCGACGTCGAGGATCATACCCGTCGGCAACGAGTTGTGCACGCTGAGCAACACCGCGGCTGATGCGTCCGCGACGGCGATCTCTTCGAGTGCCAGCAAGTAGCTCTGCCCGTCGAGACCGAGGCCGTCGTACTGCTCCGGCGTCAGCATGCCGAAGAATCCCAACGCGGCCATCTGCTGTACCATGCTGTGATCGAAGCGTGCCTCACGATCTCGCGCGCCCGCCAACGGCACCAACTCGCGTTGGGCGTAGGATCGCGCGAGCTGTTGGATCTCGCGCTGCGTGTCGTTCAGTGCCAGAAGTCCCATGCGTTACTCAGTACTGGTAAAAGCCGCGACCGGACTTCTTGCCGAGCCAGCCGGCGGCGACGTACTTCCGCAGCAACGGGCACGGCCGATACTTCGGATCACCGAGGCCGTTGTGCAGTACGTCAAGAATGGCGAGGCAGGTATCAAGACCGATGAAATCGGCCAGCGTGAGCGGCCCCATCGGATGATGCATGCCCAACTTCATGACGGTGTCTATCGCGTCGGGCGTGCCGACGCCTTCCATGACGCAGAAGATCGCTTCGTTGATCATCGGCATGAGGATGCGATTCGCGACGAAGCCAGGAAAATCGTTGACTTCGACGGGCGTCTTGCCCAGTGCTTTCGACAGTGCCATGACCCGCTGCGTCGTCGCATCGCTCGTGGCGAGGCCCCGGATCACTTCGATCAGTTGCATCAGTGGCACGGGATTCATGAAGTGCATCCCAATGACCAGCTCGGGTCGCTTCGTGCGCGCGGCGATCTCCGTGATGGAGATGGAGCTGGTGTTCGACGCGAGAATTGCGCCCGCCGGTGCGAGTCGGTCGAGATCTTCGAAGATCCGATACTTGAGATCCGTGCGCTCGGTCGCCGCTTCCACGACGAGCTGCGCATGCGCCACCGCATCGAGCGACGTCGACGTCGTGATGCGCGACAGTGCGGCCTGCGCATCCTCCGTGCTGAGCCCGCCCTTCTTCACCTGACGGTCGAGGTTCTTCGCAATCGTGTCGGCGCCGCGCTGCAACGCGTCGGCACTGACGTCGATCATCGTCACAGTGTGTCCACTCGTCGCGAAGACGTGCGTGATGCCGTTGCCCATCTGGCCGGCACCGACCACCGCGACGTGTTGCACTACTGGATCTGTCATCGTGCCATGCTCCCTGTACGAAATGGTCTCCATCCTGTCGGCGGCGCGAGCCAGAGCAGCGCGCCACCCATCACAAGCAGCGCCGCGGCGCCGCCTTCCGGTCCCCACGCGCCGCCGGTCCACCACGATGGTCCGCTGACGACCGCGCGATATCCCGGCGTCTCCGTCGCGAGTCCGCTGACCGGCACATGCACGAGGGCGGCCATGACCCAATTCCACGCGAAGTGTGCTCCCCACGCGGACATCAGACTGCCCGTGCGCTCACGAATGGCGCCAAGGCACCAACCGGCGACGATCACCAGCACCGTCGTCATCACGCCCGCCCCAGGGTTTGTGATATGGATAAACCCAAAGGCGACGGCGGTCGACCACCGCGCGATCCGGACGCCACCCGCGCTTTCCGCGACCGTCCAGAGATAACCGCGAAAGATCAACTCTTCCCAGAGCGCGGCCGGCGCGAGCATGACGGCGAGTCGCAGTGCGGTTGCGCGCCAGGCGGCGACACCGTGTTGAGCGCTGGACATCGCGCTGTCGCCGGCCACTGAATACGGCACCCAATGCAGTGCGCCACTAGCCCAGAGCACGCCGATCGTCGCGGCAATCGCCGATGCACCGAGTAACGCGCCGCGCAGCGTCACGCCGATGCGCCACGACGCGGCATCGAGCGCGACATCATGCCACGGCGCTTCGTCGATCGTGCGCAAGACAAACGCGATCGCGCCAAGCGTGGCGATCAGCATGATCCACTCGAACGCGGCCACCGGTTCACCGACGACTCGCGAGATGCCGCCGAACACCGGTGAGAGCACGGATTCGACGATGGGCCGCATGATAAACAGCGCCACGGCGAAGGCGATCAGACGCCACGGCGCGCGCAAGCGTCCCGGTGCCGCGTACAGAAAACGCGGGCCGTCAGCACGGGACCGCCATCGATCGGGATCGACGACGGACACGCGCGCAGGATCGGGAACGCTCATCGCGACTTTCGCATGAGGCACGCCGGCGTCAGCCGACGCGTTCCACCGACAGCGCGACGGCGTCGCCGCCGCCCAGACACAACGTCGCGATGCCACGTGTGGCATGGCGATCGACCAACGCGTGCAAGAGCGTCACCAAGACGCGTGCGCCACTGGCACCGATCGGATGGCCGAGCGCGATCGCGCCGCCGTTGACGTTGACGCGCGAGGCATCCCACCCGAGGCCCGCAGCGTCGGCCAGCGACTGCGACGCAAACGCTTCATTCGCTTCGATCAAGTCATAGTCGGCGATCGTCGTGCCGGTCTTGGCCAGCAGGTTCTTCACGGCCGTAATCGGCGCGAAGAACAGATCACGTGGATCGCCGGCACCCGTCGCGTACCCGGTGATGCGCGCGAGAATCGTCAGATCGTGTTCGCGCGCGAAGGCTTCCGACGTGACGACCACCGCCGCCGCGCCATCGTTCAGCGACGAGGCATTGCCGGCAGTGACCGTCAACATGCTGCTCTCAGTGCCAGCGCTGGGGAATGCCGGTCGCAGCTTCGCCAGCGATTCGACCGTCGTATCCGCGCGCGGACCTTCGTCGATGCTGACAATCGTCGGACCTTTGCGACCGGCGATTCCGACGGGGACGATTTCGGTGGTGAACTTGCCCGCCTGCTGTGCCGCTACGGCCTTGCGGTGCGAGTTCGCAGAGAACTCGTCCTGCTGCTCACGCGTGACGTGCGCTGTGGTCGCGGTGTACTCGGCATGCACGCCCATGTGTACGTCGCATGTGCCGCACCAGAGCCCGTCCTTGATCATGCCATCGACCATGGTCTGATCGCCGATTTTCACGCCGCTGCGCATCCCGTAGACGTAGTGCGGCGCGTTGGACATCGACTCCTGCCCACCGGCGACGATCACCTGCGCGTCGCCGGCCTTGATCGCCTGCGCGGCGAGCATGACGGCCTTGAGACCCGAGCCGCACACTTTGTTGATCGTCACCGCCGAGACGGAGGATGGCACACCGGCTTTGAGCATCGCTTGACGTCCCGGTGCTTGTCCGGTGCCGCCTTGGAGCACGTGCCCCATGATGACTTCGTTCACTTGGTCAGGCGAGACACCGCTTCGTTGCAAGGCGGCACGGATAGCGATCGCGCCCAATTCGGGCGCCGACAGGGGGCTCAAGCCCCCGAGATACCGACCGATCGGGGTGCGCGCGGCACCGACGATGACAGGCTGGCGAGTTAAGTCAGACATGGCGCGGGTGGTGGGCACTCAAACTCGAGCACCGGTGCGCACGGCCAGAGGCCGGGCGGCTCCCGAGGGAACCTCTGGAAAATAATCGATTACGCTGACGGGCGTGGGGCCGCGGTCGTGTCGCCGACCTACTCGTCGAAACCGACCACGAGGTTCATGCCGGCCTGCCGCGCGCGAGAGACCGCCGTCGCGGACGCGCCAAGCAGCAGATCGACCGTCTTGATCCCGTCGGTGACTTCGGCCACGCCCACCGACAGCGTGCTGCGGATCCCCGACGTTTCCCCGGGGAACACATGACGCTGCATGCGTTCGCGAATGCGCTCCCCGAGGACGAGACCGCCGGAGAGTTCCGTGCTCGGCAACAGCACCGCGAACTCCTCACCGCCAACGCGGCCCACCACGTCCGTCGTGCGCGACTCCTGCCGGCAAACTCCCGCGATCGCACGAAGCCAGTCGTCCGCGAACGCCTCGCCCTGTGCGTCCTTGATGTCACGAAAGTGGTCCGGCGAGACCAGCAGTACGGACAGGGGCTGCCCGTAGCGCCGCGCGCGCGCGACTTCCGACATGGCCACGTCGAAGAACGCCCGGTGCGTGGACGCGCCGGTGAGGTAGTCGGTCGTGCTCGATGCGTCGCCGCGCATCGCCTCCTCGTACTGCCGGCGTTCTGTCAGGTCGCGTGTGACGACCGAAAAACCGACCGCTTCACCATCGGTGCCGCGCAGTGCCGTGACGACCGTCGATGCCCAGAATGTCGAACCATCCCCTCGCTGACGATAGCCTTCATCTTCGCACCAACCGGTCTTTGCCGCCTGCGCGAGCGTCTCGTTGATGTGCGCCTCGGCGCCATCGTCGGGAAAGAACTGTGTGGTCGACTTCCCGACCGCGTCGCCCGCACTCACATGATGGATTCGCTCGGCCGCTTCCGACCATGAATCGACGACGCCTTCCGCGTTGACCGTATAGATCGCGTAGTCCCTGACGGCGCCTTCGATCGCATGCTGCCGCTGCTCCAGCCGAGCGACCAGGCCGCGCGCATTGGCCAGTCCACTGGCGTCCGTCGCCACCGCCACGATGCGTCCCGGCGCGACCTTCACGAGCGCCAGATGCACGCCGCGCGATTCGCCGGGCGCCAACAATTCCATCGATTCGACGATCACCCCGCGCGGCGGTTCGTAGCTGCGCACTCGCGCCGCGAGATCGGGTGCCACGGATCCCAGCGCGGCGAACAGATCTTCGAGCGTGCCGCCTCGCGTGAACGGCGTCAGCAGATTACGCGCCGCGAGGTTGGCGACTTCAACCCGACCCTCTTCATCGACCTCGACGAGGCCGACTGGGGCCAGCACGAAGAGATCCAACAGCGCTTCTGGCGTCACGCGACGTTCTCCGGTTCCGATGCGGGGGCGGCAGCGGGAGCCGCTGGAACCAGCGCCCGCGTCCGAATCTCACCGAGGAGGCGCTCGATGAACGCGTCGACTGCGAGGATCTCCTGCTTTTTCCCGGCGCCGCGCGTCCGCAGCGCCACGGTGTTCTCGTCGGCCTCGCGCCGACCGATCACGCACATGTACGGGACCTTGCCGATCTCGCCTTCGCGAATGCGGTAGTTCAGCGTTTCGTTTCGCGCGTCGAGCGTCGCACGCACGCCGAGGGCCTTGAGGCGCTCCACCACCGCGGCGGAGTGCTCGTTGTAGTCGATCGCGATTGGAATCACGCGGACCTGCTCCGGCGCCAGCCAGACTGGGAACGCGCCGGCGAAATGCTCGATCAGAATGGCGATGAACCGTTCGAACGATCCCGACACCGCGCGATGAATGACGACCGGACGGTGGGCCGTGTTGTCGTCGCCCGTGTAGGTCAGGTCGAAGCGTTCCGGCGCGTTGTAGTCCAGCTGAATCGTGCCAAGCTGCCACGCACGGCCGATGCTGTCCGTCACATCGAAATCGATCTTCGGGCCGTAGAAGGCGCCGTCGCCGTCCTTGAGCTCATAGGGACGACCGGTCGCTTCAAGCGCGGCGCGCAACGCGGCTTCGGCACGATCCCACAATTCATCGCTGCCGATCCGCTGCTCCGGGCGCGTCGCAAACTTGAGCGAGGCCGTGAGCCCGAACGTGTCATAGTACGCGAGGATAAAGTCCATCAGGAACTTCACCTCGTCGGCGATTTGATCTTCGCGCAGATAGACGTGGCAATCGTCCTGTGCAAACTGACGCACACGCGTCAGGCCGGAGAGCGCACCAGACAGCTCGTTGCGATGCAGCACGTCGAAGGTGACATAGCGCATCGGCAGATCGCGATACGAATGCTTGTGCGACGCGAAGTACAGATGATGGGAGGGGCAGTTCATCGGTTTGAGCGACATGTCGTGCCCACCCGTCTCGTTATCAAGCACGAGGAACATGTTCTCGCGGTATTTGCCCCAGTGCCCCGACTGCTCCCACAGCGCCTTGTTGTACAGTAGCGGCGTCTTGATTTCCTTGAACGCTTCCTGCTGCCGTTCACGCACGAATCCTTCGAGCGTATTGTACAGCATGGTGCCCTTCGGCGTCCAGAACACGGCCCCCGGCGCGACCGGGAACAGTTGAAACAGATCAAGCGCCTTGCCCAAGACGCGATGGTCGCGTTTCTTCGCCTCGTCGAGACGATGCAGGTGCGCGTCCAGTTCATCTTTCTTGAAGAACGCGGTCGCGTAAATGCGCTGCAACATCTGCCGCTTCACGTCGCCGCGCCAATATGCGCCGGCGATCGAGAGCAGCTTGAAGTGCTTGAGCCACGACGTGTCGGGCACGTGCGGGCCACGGCACAGGTCGATGAACGGGCCGTCGGTGTACGTCGAGATGACTTCGGCCGGGTCCGTGAAGTCATCGAGTCGCTCCAACTTGAGCGGATCATCAACGAAGGTCAGACGCGCCGCGTCCAACGTGACTTCGGCACGCACAAACGGAAACTTCTCGGCGATGACCTTCTTCATCTCCGCTTCAAACGCCGCCAGATCCTCGAGCGTAAACGGCTTCTCGACGTCGAAGTCGTAGTAGAAACCCTCGTCGATGGCCGGACCGAACCCGATCTTGGCGTCCGGGCGCAGGCGCCGCACGGCCGTCGCCAATATGTGTGCGCCAGAATGACGCAGCACGTTCAGCGCGCGCGGGTCCTTCTCCGTAATGACCACGAATGCGCCCGACTCACGCAGCGGCGTCATCAGATCGACGACCACTCCATTCACCGCGACGGCGACGGACGCCTGGAGCAGGCGTGCCCCGATCGTCGAGACCACATCCCGGCCAAGCGTTCCTGCGGGGACTTCGCGCGTGGAACCATCGGGAAGCGTCAGGACAATCAGATTGGCAGCGTCGAGCGGTCCGTCGATCATGTGAAGCGGTCGTGAGGGGGGCAAAGATCCACACCGAGAACTAGCGCGCGTGACCGGGCAAGTTATCGTTGCGGGTATACAGGCGCCACCTATGCGCACGGGTTCAACCTGAGGGAAGTCTATGGCCAGACTACGTTTCCGAGATCGCCGACCGCTCCAGAGCAAGATGCTGCTGCTGCTGGCGCTCGGCGCAGTAACGGGACTCGCGCTCGGCGCCGTCCTTGCCGGGCGCTCAGGAGGCGTCGACGGCCTCGAGGCGCGAGGCCGGAACGCTAAACGCCGGCGACGACAGGATCGCCTCGAGGCGGAGTCGCCGCGCCAGCCCCCACCCCCCGAAGCGGAACTCGAAGCGCGCGTACTCGAGGTGTTTCGGAATGATCCGTCGCTCCAAGGCAGCGCGATCGATATCGGCGCCATCGGCGATGGCGTGATCGAACTGACCGGATGGGTCTACAGCATGGCCGAACTCAAGAATGCTTTGACCCTTGCCCGAGGCGTTCCGGATGTCGCGGACGTGCTCAATTCGCTCGCGGTCCGCGAAGCGGCCCGCGGACCGGAGTCGCCGCGCGTTGGTCAGGCTCCAGCGGATCGCTAACTTCCCCGGATGACTTCGCCCGATCTGAATCCGCTGCCACCGCAGTACGACGCCGCCACAACTGAAGCCGAGTGGTATCCGCGCTGGACCGAACACGGCGTGTTTGTCGCGGATCCGGCGCGTGCCGCAACGCATGAACCGTTCGTGATCGTCATGCCGCCGCCGAATGTGACGGCCGTTTTGCATGTGGGTCACGGTCTCAACAACACCGTGCAAGACGTGCTGATCCGCTGGCGCCGTATGGCTGGCGACGAGGCGCTGTGGGTGCCCGGGACGGATCACGCCGGCATCGCGACCCAGAATGTGGTCGAGAAGCAGCTCGCGGCCGAGGGACATACGCGCTTCGATCTCGGGCGCGAACCATTTGTCGAGCGCGTGAAAGCATTCGTCACGCAGACCGGCGGCGAAATTCTCACGCAGCTCAAGGCGATCGGCTCGAGCGCGGACTGGACGCGCACGGCGTATACGTTCTCGCCCGAGCTCTCGGTCGCGGTGCGCGAGGCATTCGTGCGTTTGCACGAAGACGGTCTCGTGTACAAAGGTCATCGGGTGATTCACTGGTGCCCGCGCTGCGGCACGTCGCTCTCGGACGAAGAGGCGGAGTTCACGGAAACGGCTGGCAAGCTCTATCACCTCCGCTACCTGCTGGCGGACGATCCGTCGCAAAGCGTCGTGGTCGCGACGACACGTCCCGAGACGATGCTTGGCGACGTCGCCGTGGCCGTGAATCCGGACGACGAGCGCTACACCGCGATGATCGGGAAGGAACTCATCCTGCCGATCAACGGCGTCCGTATTCCCGTCGTGGCGGACAGCTACTCCGATCCAGCATTCGGGTCGGGTGCGGTAAAGATCACGCCCGCGCACGATGCGAACGACTTCGATGTGGCCAAGCGGCACAACCTCGCGATGCCGGTCGTGATCGATGCGGAAGGCTTCATGCGCGAGGGCGACGGTGCGGCAGGTCGCGTGCCGGCGGAGCTCGTGGGCGTGGACCGTTTCGCCGCCCGCGCGAACATCGTGAAGATGCTTGAGGCGGTGGGTGCCCTCGTGAAGATCGAGCCGCATGCGCACAGCGTGCGGCACTGCTATCGCTGTGATACGATCGTCGAGCCGCGCCTGTCCGATCAGTGGTTCGTTCGCATGCAGCCGTTAGCCGCGAAAGCGCTTGATGTGCTACGCAGCGGAGAGCTGCGCATTTTGCCGGACCGATGGGAAGCCGTGTACGTGAACTGGCTGGAAGGCATTCGCGACTGGAACATTTCGCGACAAATCTGGTGGGGACATCGCGTTCCTGTATGGTACTGCGAAGCATGCAGTAGCGCGCCGATCGTGTCGCGCGTGGATATCACGGTGTGCCCGACGTGTGGCGGCGCCGTGCGTCAGGACGAGGACGTGCTCGACACATGGTTCTCGTCGTGGCTGTGGCCAATGTCGACGCTCGGCTGGCCGAATGAAGCCTCGGCCGACCTCACGGCGTTCTATCCCGGCGATGTACTCGTCACGGCACCTGAGATCCTGTTCTTCTGGGTCTCGCGCATGGTGATGTCCGGCTGCTGGTTCATGGGCAAGTCGCCCTTCCACACCGTGTATCTGCACGGAACGGTGCGCGACATGCAGCACCGCAAGATGTCCAAGTCGCTTGGAAACGGCATCGATCCGCTCGACGTGGTGCGTCTGTATGGCGCCGATTCATTGCGCTGGACGATGGTTGCCGGACTGGGGCTTGGCGTCGACGTGATGCTCGACCCGAACGACCTCGATAAATCGTTCGCACCAGGACGCAACTTCTGCACGAAGCTCTGGAACATCGGGCGCTTCCTGCTCTCGCGCGTGGGCAGCGATCCGGTGCAGCCGTTGTCCGGACTTTCGGCCGGCGCATTGGCGGCCGGCGACGCATGGATTCTTGAACGTCTCGATATCGCGATCGCCGAGTGCGAAGCAGCACTCGGCCCTGCCCGTCCGGCAAACGGTCAAACGTGGACCGATGCGGAACGTGGTCGCGGACTGCGGTTGTCCGAGTATGCAGAATCGGCGCGGCGTTTTGTCTGGAACGAGTTGGCCGACTGGTACCTCGAGTCGATCAAGCCTCGTCTCGCGGCCGACAGCGGCGTCGATCGCGAAGTTGCGCGCGCTGTACTGGCGCATGCATTCGACGGCGCGCTGCGATTGCTGCAGCCGATCATTCCGTTCATCACCGAGGCGCTCTGGCAACACTTGCCGCAGACCGCGAGCGGTCAGTTTCTCGCGCAGGCGACGTGGCCAGTGGCGCGTGATGCGTCAGCGATTTCAGCTGCTGAGCGCACCAGTCTGGCGTTGTTCGAAGCGACACGGCAGTCCGTGCAGGGCATCCGGCAGATCCGTGCCGAGTACAACGTGTCGCCCGGCGCATTCGTCGCCGCGGTCGTGAGTCCGACCGGCGTGCCCGCTGGACATTTCGTCTCGCAGGCGTCAGTGATCGGTTCGCTCGCACGCGCGACCGTCACCGTGAGCGGTGATGCGCCGACTGAAGCATCGGCCAGCGTGGTGAGTCAGCTCGTGACGGTGCACATGCCATTGGCCGGCATGATCGATCTCGACAAGGAGCGTGCGCGTCTGCTGGCGGAGATCGCGCAACTCGAGAATCCGTTGAACGCGCTGCTTGGCCGCCTGTCCAACGAGAAGTTCATTGAGAAGGCTAAGCCGGAGATCGTTGCGGCGGAGCGGACTAAAGCCGCAGAGTGGCAGGCTCGCCTCGCGCTGCTTCACGAGAAGCTCAAGCAGTTGGCCGCATGACGCTTCGCCTGAGGGATCGAGTCGCGCGCGGCGTGGTGCTGCTGGGCATCGCGCTCGCCAGCGCCCTGATCGGCGAGGCGTGCGCCAACGCGGGAATGCCCCCCGGTGGCCCGCCCGACGTTTCGCCACCGATCGTCGTGCGCGTCACGCCGATGACCATGACGGTAGGCTCGAAAGCGAAAGAGATCGAGATCAAGTTCGATGAAGTCATCAGCGAAACGCCTAAGGGCGGCGCGGATCTCGGGCAGCTCGTGTTCATCAGCCCGCGCGTCAAGCAGACGATCGTCGACTGGCATCGCGATCGGATCACGATCCGTCCGAAAGGCGGATGGATGCCGAACATCGCGTACTCGGTGCAGATCAGCCCCGGCATTCAGGATCTCCGTAACAACAGTATTGACAGTTCGATCAGCGTGGTGTTCAGCACCGGCGGTGCGATTCCGACGACGCATGTGATTGGCGTCGCGTTCGATTGGATTATCGGCCGCGGCGGAGACAAGACGTTGATTCAGGCGATTGCGAAGGACAGTACGACGTATCAGGTGCTCTCGGATTCGGTGGGCCGCTTCGATCTGCCGCACGTGCCGCCGGGCGAGTACGTCGTGCGCGCGATCATCGATCGCAACAAGAACCGCGTGCTCGATCCGACCGAGCCGTTCGATACAGTGCGCATCGCGCTCACGGGGCGCGCCGACGTCGAGTTGTATGCGTTCCCGCACGATACGGTCGGGTTGCGGATTTCCGACGTGTTGGTAGCGCCTGCCGACAGCTTTCGCGTGATCAAGCTGACCTTCGACAAGCCGCTCGCGCCGGGACAGCTGCTCCTGACGTCATCGTTTCGCGTGCTTGACGCCGATTCAGCGACGACCGGTGTCACGCTCGTGCAAACAGCCGCAGACCGACTGCGCGCCGACTCGCTCAAGAGCAAGGCGCGAGAAGACTCAATCGCGGCCAAGAACAAGGCCGACACCACGACGACGACACGGCTGCGTTTGGACTCGCTCGCGCGTTCCCGTCGGCTGGATAGCGCCGCGGCGGTCGATCGACTCGCCCGCGAAGCCCGTCGGTTGGTCGCGCTGCGCGGCGGGCGACCATTCCCCGTTCGCGACACCACGCCGCCACCAAAGATGAAACGGCCGTCGGTGTCAGCGGACTTGTATCTGACGCTCGAGCAGCCGCTCAAACCTGGCAAGGCGTATCGCATTCAGGCGGGCAACGTCCGGAGTCTGTCAGGGACGGTCAAGTCGCCCGCGCGACAGTTCACGACGCCTCGCGTGCAGGAGAAGAAGGACAGCACTGCGGCGGCGCCGCGCAAACCGCCGCCCTGATCTGATGGCACGCCCTGCTCTCTTTCTTGACCGCGACGGCACGATCATCGCCGACGCGCACTATCCGTCCGAGCCTGCGCAGGTCGCCCTGCTGCCAGGGGCGGCGGCCGCGATCCTCCGCGCCAATGACGCTGGAATTCCCGTCGTGATCGTGACCAATCAGTCGGGAATCGGACGCGGTCAGATTACGCTCGCGCAGTACGACGCGGTGCGCGAGCGACTGGATGACCTACTCGCCGCTGAAGGCGCGCATGTCGACGCGACTTTCTACTGCCCGCACTGGCCCGATCGCGACGGACCGTGCGCCTGTCGAAAGCCCGGTATCGGCATGCATCGCGATGCGGCGGACGCGCTGAACCTCGCGCTGCCCGCCTCCGTGTACGTCGGCGATCGATGGCGCGACGTGCAGCCTGCCATCACGACGGGAGGACTCGGCATCCTGGTCCCTGGGGAAGAGACGCATATGCACGACATTCAGCAGGCCCGCGATCACGATCGCCCCGGCGTCCGCGTAGCCGAGTCGATCGACGACGCGATTGCCATTGGGATGGCATGGATTGCGCGCGCACGCGCGGGCCGCGCATGACGCCACCATCACATACGACGCCCGCACGCATCGCCGTGCTCGCATCCGGCGGCGGATCGAACCTGCAATCGTTGCTCGACTACTTTGTAAGCCACGGCAATGACGCCGGATCCATCGTGTGGGTCGGATCGAACCGCGCGGATGCCGGCGCCTTGGATCGCGCGCGCGCAGCCGGCGTCGAGGCGTGCGTCGTCACTGATCATCGTGACGGCGACGCGCTGCTCACGCAGCTCACCGCAGCTCGCGCGGACCTGCTGGTGCTCGCGGGCTATCTCAAACTCGTACCGACGCACGTAGTACGCGCATTCCACGGCCGGCTGATCAACGTGCACCCCGCGTTGCTGCCAGCCTTTGGTGGCGAAGGCATGTACGGCATGCGCGTGCACGAAGCCGTGATCGCACTCGGTGCCAAGCTCTCCGGCGTCACGGTGCACTTCGTGGATGACGCCTACGATCGTGGCGCGATCATCGCGCAATGGCCCGTCCGCGTCTTCGCGGATGACACGCCGGCCGCGTTAGCGGCACGCGTCCTGCACGCTGAGCATCAGCTATTGCCACGCACGGTCGCCGCCGTCGCCGCCGGTCTGGTCTCCCTCGGCGAGAACGGCCGCGTATACGGCGAAGTCCCCCTGCCCGGCTTTTCCACCATCTCGTAGTCTCAGCCGTGGTCTCCCGACTCCGTACTCCCTACTCCTGTCTCATCCATGCCACGCGCGCTTCTCTCCGTTTCCGATAAGTCCGGCCTCGTGCCGTTTGCGACACAACTCGCCGCGCATGGCTTCGAACTCGTTTCGACCGGCGGGACGTCGCGCGTGCTGCGGGACAGTGGACTCACGGTGCTCGATGTCAGCGACATCACCGGCTTCCCGGAGATGCTCGATGGACGCGTCAAGACGCTGCATCCCGTGGTGCACGGCGGTCTGTTAGCGCGCCGGGACTTGCCCGAGCATATGCAGGCGATCGCCGAGCACAACATCGGCACGATCGATCTGGTGGTCGTCAACCTGTATCCGTTTCGTGAGACGGCCGCGAAGGTCGGCGTGCATCCGGATGAAGTCATTGAAAACATCGACATTGGCGGTCCGTCGATGTTGCGCTCGGCCGCGAAAAACTTCGCGTCGGTCTGGGTTCTGGTGGATCCCGCGGACTACGGCAAGGTGCTCGACGTCGTCGCTGCCGGCGGCGATGATCCAGCCCTGCGTCGGTTGCTGGCCGAAAAGGTGTATGCGCATACGAGCAGCTATGACGCGGCGATCGCGCAATGGTTCTCGGCGCGGCGCGGTGAGCCGTTTCCTGACCGCTATCCGCTCGCGTTCGAGAAGCAGCAGTCGCTCCGATATGGCGAGAATCCGCAGCAACGCGCCGCGTTCTACGTCGAGACGCCCGGCGCGGGACTGGGCGCACTGAAGCAGGTCGGCGGTAAAGAACTCTCGTTCAACAACCTGCTGGACCTCGAAGGCGCGATGCTGGCCATCGAACCGTTCGGAGATCAGCCTGCCTGCGCCATCATCAAGCACACGACGCCGTGCGGCCTTGCGACCGGCGCGGATGCGCTCGACGCGTACCGGAAGGCACTCGCCTGTGATCCGGTGTCGGCGTTCGGTTCCGTGATCGCGTTCAGCATCCCGGTCGACGTGGCTGCTGCCGAAGCGATCTCCAGCCTGTTCGTCGAGTGCATCGTGGCGCCGTCATTCGCCGATGCGGCAGTCGAGATTCTCGTGCGGAAGAAGAATCTGCGCGTGCTCGCGGGGCGCGCGGTTTGGCCGGCGAATGGTATGGACTACAAGCGTGTCCGCGGTGGCCTGCTCGTGCAGGACCGTGCGCCGGTACCCGAGGTCCCGTCCGCGTGGACCGCAGTCACCAAGCGGCAGCCGACGCGCGAGGAGACGCGCGATCTCGCCTTCGCCTGGCGTGCGGTGGCGAGCGTCAAGTCCAATGCGATCGTGCTCGTGCGCGACGGAGCGACGATCGGGATCGGCGCGGGCCAGATGTCGCGGGTGGACGCCTCATTCCTCGCGGTTCACAAAGCGACATCACTCGGGCACGCGACGCAGGGATCAGCACTCGGTTCCGACGCATTCTTCCCGTTCCGCGACGGGATCGATCAGGCCGCGGCCGCCGGGGTCACCGCGATCGTGCAGCCGGGCGGGTCGGTGCGGGACGCCGAGGTGATCGCGGCGGCGGATGAGCACGGGATGGCGATGGTGTTGACGGGGGCGCGGCTGTTTCGCCACTGAACACTGCCACGACGATGTCGGACCGGCACGATGTCAGTTAAACGATATCCGATATCCGACATCGTTTGTCCGATGTCGTGGTTGTTCTGCGATCGTCGTCCCCGCCGCAGTTGTCCCCCGCCCCCCCCGCGGCGAACTTATACGGCTTGTGCCGGAGGCCCGGGCCATCCGGCCCTGCCTTGGCGCCCCTGACTTCTCTCTGCTGACCTCATGACCGTTGCTACCGCTGCCGCGGGCGCTCCACCGCGCGTGAACTCCCGCGCATCCGCCGGCTTCTCCGAACTCGATTTCCGCCCGTCCTATCTCGCCGCGGCGATCGCCGGTCTTGCGGTCTTTGTCCTATACCTGCTGACGCTCGCACCAACGACGTCCATGTGGGACACCAGCGAGTACATCGCCGCCGCGTTCGTGCTGGGCATTCCGCACCCGCCGGGCAATCCGTTCTTCGTGCTGATCGGCCGCGTCTTCGCGATCCTGCCGATCCCGGGCTCGGTCGCGATGAAGATCAATGTGCTCGCCGCCGTGTCGAGCGCGATTTCGGCGTCGTTTTGGTTTCTGATCACCGAACGCGTTACGGTCGGCTGGTTTCCCCGTCGCTGGCAGCGTATCGCGGCGGGCTCACTGGCCGTGTTGATCGGCGCCACGTCGTTCACCGTGTGGAATCAGTCGGTCGTCAATGAAAAGGTGTATACCGTTTCGCTGCTTGGCCTCGCCATCATTTGCTGGCTGGTGGTGCGGTGGTGCGACGATCCGGACGGTCCGGTGGCGGACCGTCTGCTTGTCCTCGTCGCGTATGTGCTTGGCTTGGGCTACGCGAACCACATGGCCGGCATGCTTGCCGCACCGGCGGTCGGATTGGCCGTGCTGTTGCGCAAGCCGCAGACCGCGCTCCGTTGGAAGTTGCTGGTGGCATGCGGCGCCGCGCTCGTGTTCGGTATGACGCCGTTTGCGACGCAACCGATTCGTGCCGCGCATTTCCCCGCGATCAATGAAGGCGAGCCCACGGGCTGCGCGACGAAACTCGAGTTCTCCTGCACGTTCTCGTCGCTGACGTACGAGCGATTCATGTACAACTTCAACCGCGGACAGTACGGCAAGCCAGAACTGAGCGAGCGGCAGGCACCGTTGGGCGCGCAGCTCGGCATGTGGTGGTTGTATTACAAGTGGCAGTGGCTGCGTGATGCCTACAACGAGCATCCCGGACTGCAGAACGCGCTCGCCGTGTTCTTCTTTATCCTGAGCATCATTGGCGGCTGGATGCACTACCAGAAGGACCGACGAAGTTTTCTCTTCTTCGGCCCGCTCGTGGCCACGATGACGCTGTTTCTCATCGTCTATCTCAACTTCAAGTACGGTCACTCGCAGGCGCCGGAGCTCGCGGAAACCGTGCCGCGCGAAGTCCGTGATCGGGACTATTTCTATCTGTGGAGCTTCTCCGCGCTGAGCGTGTGGGCCGCGCTGGGCCTGATGTACGTGTGGGAGACGGCCGCGAGTCTGTTCGGCGCTGATGAGGTGCGACGCGGCCGCGACAACGTGCTCGAGCCGCGTGCGCGCAGCTTCGCGCTCGCGTCGCCACTGCTCGCGATCGCGTTCATTCCGCTCTTCGGCAACTGGCAGCAGGCGTCACGCGCCAATCAGACCGACACGACCGACTTCGCGCGTGATCTGCTGAACAGCGTCGAGCCGTACGGCATTCTGATCACCGTCGGCGACAACGACACGTTCCCGCTCTGGTATGCGCAGGAAGTCGAGGGCATCCGAAAGGATGTCGTCATCGCGAACACGTCGCTGCTGAACACGGACTGGTATCGCCGTCAGATCATTCGCCGTCCGGTGTACGACTACGACGCGGCCGCGGGTCCGGCGATCTACAAGAGCGGCACGTGGTCCAAGCCGACCGGCTCGCCAATCAAGATGACGTTTGCAGAGGCCGACGGCTTGCCGCTGGCGATTCAGACGCCGGCGAATTCGGCGTTTCAGGCAAAAGGCATCGTTGCCACGCCACGACTGCCGCAACTTATGGCCGCCGATCAGCTGGTGTACTTCATGATTCGCGATGCCTTCCCGGGTCGCTCCATGTACTTCAGCCGTACCGCTGGTGGCTATCCGTACGAACTCGGCCTCGAGAAGTACATGTTGACGCAAGGCATGGCGAAGAAGTTGCTCGATCATCAGGTGACGGCAGGCAAAGACACCGTCAACATTCCCGGGGAGGGGATGGTTGACGTCAATCGTTCCAAGGCGCTCTGGTCGGAGGTATTCACCGCCACGAAGTCGCTTGCCAAGCGAAACGGGTGGGTCGACGATGCGTCCGTCGGCATCCCGGATCTATACGTGATCAGCGGGGTCACGCTCGCCGAGGCCCTCGCGCAGGTTGGCCGACTGCCGGAGTCCGATTCGATCTTCCAGCAGGCGCGCGGTATTGCGAAGTCGATGAAGCGCGAGAGCGTCTTCGGCTTCGATCGTGCACAGCCGCAGATCACGCCCGGTGGCGATACGGGAACGGCAGCGAAACAGTTGTTCGGACCACCGAAGCCCTAATACTTTGGCTCTTCGGGGAAATATGTGGGTAAAATCAGCCAATTTCGAGGGGCGGATCGCGGTGTGCTGAGAGGAGAAACGGGTGATTGCGGTGCGGCGGTTCCGGCCTGAAGTTCGCGAATGGATTCTCCACGTGTGATTTCGGAGCAGCTTCGCGACGCCTACCGAGTGCCCGGCTTCACGCCGCGCCGCACGATCACCACGGTCGATGGCGATCCGAACGCCCGGGTCGTGACGCTGACTCGACGGGCAAGCAAACGATCTGCGGGGCGTGTGGCACGCCGTCTCGCACGTGGTATGATCGGTGACCGCGTCGCGCAAGCGATCTGCCGTGCGGTAACCTGTGCAACTATCTCGCCTTCAACCTGCGACGCGTCGCGTGTCGCCCATGAGGCGGCGTGAAGCAGGAGCGCCTCGACGGGTTGAGCGCGAATCCCCATTACACGAAGCGATTCGCCTGGTACGTCGGAAAGCCGTGTCGCGGAGCGTCCGTGCAGGAAGTCGCCGCCGATCTGCGCCTCGATTGGCATGCGGGGGTCTGTCCCAGGTTCTGTCCCACAGGTGTCCCAGCGGACCGGCCACCGCAAGCCAGAATATTCTTGATTGTCGGCGACCGGACCGGCTCAAAATCACCCTATCTCGCTACTAGCTTGGCTTTTAGCGCAAGACTAATAGTTTTCCCATCATTGGCGTGGTGGCCGAGTGGTTTAAGGCAGCGGTCTTGAAAACCGCCGAACCTGAAAGGGTTCCGTGAGTTCGAATCTCACCTACGCCGTGTTGCACGCAACGCCCTCGCCCGGAAAATCCGCGCGGGGGCGTTTGGCGTATGTTTTCTGTATCCATCCATTGAATGCCTCGCCCCTCTCGTTGCCTCCGATGCCCGCTCGTCCATTCCGCGCCACGGCGCTTACGGTGCTGCTTGCGGCCACGCGCCTGCACGCCCAGACGCCTCGTGTCACTGAGCAGCAAAGCCACACAACGCAGTTGATTCAGGCCGTGCATGCGGTCAACAACAACGTCGTGTGGGCCTCTGGACATGGCGGGGTCGTGCTGCGCACGACCGACGGCGGCGCCAATTGGGTGTTGCGTCCGACACCGGCTGGCGATTCGATCGAGTTTCGTGATGTGCACGCACTCAACGCCGACACGGCTTGGATTCTCGCGGCCGGGAACGGCAAGGCGTCGCGTATCTACCGCACGAACAACGGCGGCACGACGTGGACGATGCAGTTCATGAATCCGGACACCGCCGCGTTCTACGACTGCCTGACGTTTCTCGACCGCCAGACCGGTCTCGCGTACAGCGATGCGTCCGGTAATCGCACGCTGATCCTGCGCACGGAAGACGGCGGTAGCACATGGGGACTGCTCGCGCAACGCGCCGTGCCGGCACCATTGCCGGGCGAAGGCGGCTTCGCCTCCAGCGGACTGTGTGTGGTCGCCGCTGACGCGAAGACGGCGTTCATTGCCACCGGCGCACCCGGTGCGCGACTCTTTCGCAGTCGCGATGCGGGCAAGTCGTGGACAGTTGAGAATACGCCCTTCGTACGCGGACGCGTCGCTGGTCTGACCGCACTCGCGTTCAAGGATGCTTCACGCGGCATCGCGACCGCGGCGAATATCGACAAGCTGCGTGGCGATACCTCGGCGGCGGTGGTCGGCGTCACCGAGGATGGCGGTCGTCACTGGACGATGCGCACGCGTCCGCCTCTGCCCGGTGCACTGTCAGGCATCGCATGGGTGCCAGGTGCCGGCGCCGATGTGGCGGTCGCTGTCGGATTCGGCGGCGCGTTTTTTACGGTCGACGCGGCGCGCACGTGGACGACGCTGAATGACCAGGTGTACGCCGGTGTCGCCGCGCGCGGTCGCACAGCATGGATCGCTGGCGGCAATGGCAAGATCATCCGGCTCGACTGGTAGCGAATCCGCGCGCCGGCCGACTCCCTGCCGTCGCTCACTCACGCGGTTCACTCCCCCCACTCGCGCTCATCACCCATGCGCTGTTCGCTCGCATCCAGCGCCACGTTAGCGCTCCTCGTAGTCTCCGCGGCCTGCGCTGGTGACAGAGCGCCGGCATCGAACGACGCGGCCGGGAGCACGGCGATTGCCCCCGCCCTCGCGGCCATGAGCGCCGAAGGGCTCATGCGCCACACGAAGGCGCTCAGCGACGACTCACTCGAAGGGCGAGGCCCCGCCACGCCAGGCGAGGACAAAGCGGTCGCGTATCTCGTCGGACAGTTCAAGCAACTTGGGCTCTCCTCCGGGAACCCGGACGGCTCGTTCGTGCAGAACGCCACGCTTCTTGGCTTCACCGCGCACCCCGAGGCGTCGTTCAACATCGGCAACCGAACCATCGCCCTGTCATTTCCCAGCGACTACGTCGCGGTGTCTCGGCACGACAAGCCGGTTATCGATGTCAACGCCGAGATGATCTTTGTCGGCTACGGCGTCGACGCCCCTGAGTACGGCTGGGACGACTACAAAGGCATCGACGTGAAGGGCAAGGTCGTCGTGATGTTGATCAACGATCCCGCAGTGCCCGACCCCAAGGATTCGACGACGCGCGACAGCTCGATGTTCAAAGGCAATGCGATGACGTACTACGGTCGATGGACCTACAAGTACGAGATCGCGTCAGCCAAAGGCGCAGCCGGTGCGATCATCATTCACGAGACAGGCCCTGCGGGCTATCCCTACGAAGTTGTCAGTGGCAGCTGGGGGCGGGAGAATTTCGATATCGCGCAACCGGAGGCTTCGAACACCCGCACGCAGGCGGAAGGACTTCAAACCGGTGGTCCTTGGCGCGTCGGCAAAATTTCATGTGCGCAACGAGACGCGGACGGCCAAGTCCCGCAATGTCGTCGCACTGCTCGAAGGCCGTGATCCATCGCGCAAGAACGAGTATGTGATTTACACGGCGCACTGGGATCATCTGGGTCGCGACACGACCATCAAGGGCGACCAGATTTTCAATGGCGCACTGGATAATGCATCAGGCTGCGCCTCGTTACTCGAAATCGCCAAGGCCTATACAGCCCTTGGCACGAAGCCGCCGCGCTCACTGATGTTCATCGCACTCACCGGCGAGGAGAAAGGATTGATCGGCGCGAAGTACTTCGCGGAGAACCCCCTGGTGCCGCTCGATCATGTGCTGGCGAACATCAACATGGACGGCTTCAATCAGTGGGGCAGAACGAAGGATCTCGTGGTCGTCGGCTACGGCAATTCGACGCTTGAAGACATTCTCGCCGATGTGATCAAGCCGGCGGGTCGCACGCTCGCGCCGGACCCCGATCCGTCAAAAGGCTTCTACTTTCGATCAGATCACTTCGAGTTCGCCAAGAAGGGTGTCCCCGCGCTCTACCTCGACGCCGGCACGCAATACATCGGCAAGGACTCGACGTACGGGAGAACGAAGCGCGACGAGTACGCGAGCAAGGATTACCACAAGCCAAGCGATGAAGTGAAGCCGGACTGGGATCTGCGCGGCGCCGTCGAAGACGATCGCCCACTGTTCGAGGTCGGCTATCGCGTGGCGACCGGCGCGGAATGGCCGACGTGGAAGCCCGGCACGGAGTTCAAGGCGCGGCGTGATTCGGTGCTCAAAGCGAAGACGCCGTAACTGCGGTGCCGTTCGTTTACGCCTGCAGGTGCGACTCGACGAACCACAGCTGCTTATCAGCCTCACCCGTGATGCGCGTGAGCAGATCCGCCGTGATGGCGTCATCGGCCGCATCCGCTTCAGCAATATCTGCGCGGGCGGCATTGGTGCAGAACGCGAGGGCTTCGGCGACGACATGCACCCATTCGTCGGCGTTCGCGACGTTCAGTGGACACCTCGGCAGCTCGCTGCGACCTGCGACCACCTGAACGGTGCCTTCGGCGACACAGCCAAGCTGCACGGCGCGCTCGGCGAGATCATCGGCCCACCCGACCGCAAGGCCGGCAACGGTGTCAAATAATTCGTGGAGAAGCATGAATCGCGGCCCCTTCACATTCCAGTGGGCCTGCTTGGCCTGTCGCTCGAGATCGAGCATGTCGGCGAGCCGTTCGTTGAGAATCATCCCGATGGCGGCACGCGTGTTCGCCGGCAAATCGACGCGTGTAGGGAACGGCGTACGCGCGCCCTTCGGCACCAGTGCGGCGGCCATCGTCGAGGTCCGCGTCAGCGACGGGGCTGACGTCTTGGTGGATCGTACGCGTTTGGCGGGCATGGTATTCCTCAGTCGGGCATATGGACGTCGGCAGGCGTCGCGCGTCCGCGCCGCAGCCGCCTCGCGTCGTGTACCAGAGAATGTGCCGACGCCCAATCAATCGGCACAATAGCTCTTCGGTGCAAGTACTCACGATGATTCTGGCCAGTGGTTGACCCACACCCCTCCCTCGGCCACATTACGCAGTCTGGTGGAGCGCGGAATTTGCGACCTGCCAAGGAGGGGTGGCCGAGAGGCTGAAGGCACCGGTTTGCTAAACCGGCATAGGGGGTCAACCTCTATCGCGGGTTCGAATCCCGCCCTCTCCGCTTCGCGGGTTCGCTGCACCGTCAGCGGGCCCGCGTTGTTGTTTCTGCAACTCACGCATTCTTCGTTCGGCTTCGAGACCCCAGGGTCCGGTTTTCATATGACGTCTGATGGTGTTCGTCCGCGCGTGCGCTTCGCACCGTCGCCCACGGGCTTTCTGCACGTAGGTGGTGCCCGCACCGCGCTGTTCAACTGGTTGTATGCCCGCAAGTACAACGGTGTGTGTCTGCTGCGCGTCGAAGATACCGATCGGGCGCGCAGCACCGACGAAAGCACGCGCGCCATCTTCGAAGGCCTCGAGTGGCTGGGCCTCGAGTGGGACGAAGAAGTCGTCTTCCAAGGCGCCAATGTCGCGCGGCACTACGCCGACGCGCACACGCTGCTCGAGAACGGCTCGGCGTATCGCGATTTCACTCCGCACGCCGAGATCGATCGACTGCGCGCCGAAGCGGACGCCCGCGGTGACACATACAGGTTCGATCGCTCGATGGCCCTACTGCGCGAGGCCGAGACGCAGGCCAAACTCGACGCCGGCGAGCCCTACGCCATTCGGTTCAGGGTGCCCGAAGGCGTCACCGAATGGCCGGACCTCGTGCACGAGCGCATCGCGTTCCCGAATAAGGACATCGAAGACTTCGTCATTCTTCGCTCCGACGGAACGCCCGTATACAATCTCGCGGTCGTGTCCGACGACATCGACATGCGCATCACGCTCGTCATGCGCGGTGACGATCACATCTCCAACACCCCGAAACAGATTCTGCTCTATCGCGCGTTGGGCGCGACCGTGCCGCAGTTCGCGCACGTGCCGATGATCCTGGGCGCCGATGGCAAGAAGCTGTCGAAGCGCCATGGCGCCACCGCCGTTGGCGATTACCAACACTTAGGATTGCTGCCGAGCGCGATGCTCAACTTCCTCGCGCTGCTCGGCTGGTCGACCGGAGACGACACGGAAGTCATGACGCTCGAGCAGTTAGTCGAACGCTTCGACACCCGCGGGCTGCAGAAAAAAGCCGCCATCTTCGACACGAAGAAACTCGAATGGATGAACGGGCAGCATCTCGCGATGATCAGCCTCGACAAACTGGCGCCCATTGTCGCGCCACTGCTCGTCAAGGCCGGCTACATCACCGCCGACGCACTCGACGCGCGTCGTGAGTGGTACCATGGCCTGCTCGACCTGCTTCGCGTGCGGTCACGCACTACTGACGACATTGTCCGTCAGGCCGCGTCCTATTTTCAGGATCTCGTCGAGTACGATCCGGAAGCGGTTGGTAAGCAGTGGCGTGATGCGATAGCCGCCGCTGAAATTCTCTCGGCCACGCGCGAACGGCTGGGCGCACTGATCGGGTGGGAGCCCACGGCGATGGAAGAAGCGCTGCGCAAACTCGCCGAAGAACTCGGCATCTCCGGCGGCAAGATCTTTCAGCCGCTGCGCGTTGCGCTCGTTGGTCTGACGGTCAGCCCGGGGATCTTCGAGGTACTGCAGTACGTGGGCCGAACGCGGTCGCTCGCGCGGCTTGATGCCGCAGTCGCGTACCTCAGTTCCGATTCGGCGGTGTAGACGCAGGAGACGGCGCCACGGTCGCACTCGGCGCCTTCAGCCGATCCCGGCGTTCACGTTCGCGTCGATCGCGAAGCTCGTTGGCAAGCATGCGGAATTCCTTGTCCCCCAACGCACGTTCGGACATGCGTTGAATGTCCGAACGTGACTGCGCGAGCCGCTTCTCGCGATCCATCTCCGTGAAGTTGCCTGACATGCCCCGCTGCGCATTCAGTGGCAACAGCCCAAGCAAGGCATTCGGGATGACGACTTTCCCCAAGCGGATGCCAGTGCCATCCCAGCCCCACTTATTGCCGTCCTTGTCCGTCTTGGTCCAGTCGCCCGGCTTGCGGTCGTATTTCCCCTGCGCCCGCGCGAGTGAGTCCAGCGAGTCCCGCGCCGACGTGATCGCGTAACCCATGATGCTATCGAGTCGGTCGGCTCCGTTTCGACCCGGCGCGACACCGTTACCGACCGGCCCCTGCCAGACGCGAGGATCTCCAAAGTCTGGCTTCACGCCACGAAGGTTCGGATCGATCGCTCCGACGCCGTTCCCCGTACCAGTGGTCCGCCCGCCACTGCCAGTGTCCGCGCGTGAAAGCGGCGCCGGATTGCCGCTCGGCGCCTCGACCGGCGACGTCGAGATCGCGTTCTGGTTCGGGTTCGCGACCTGACGCGTCGCCCGGTTGGCGACCGGTTTGGTGATCGGAGCCGGAGCGGGCTTCTTCGGCTCGGTGTTGATAAACGTGACCCGTTCCTCTTTCTGGCTTCTGAACTTTCCAAAATCCAGAAACGAGGAGATTCCGTGGCCGAATGTCAGCAGCTGCAGCATGATGACCGCGACCACAAAGTGGATCAGGACCGATGCCGCCATCGCCTGTGGCGATTTTTTCGGTTTGGCCGATCCGCCGAATTTGGTCCGCGCGGTGAGTGATCCGCGCGACCTCAGCCGTTGACCAGACGACGCCGTCGGCCCGCCCTTGGAGGGGCTGGCCGAGCGCGTGAGCGGCTCGTTCGGAGAGGGAGGCGGCTTGGTCATGATCGCGGCGGATGTTACCCCTTGGAGAGACTCAGGTGCCGGCGACGACGGGATTCGACACGCGGCTCAGCAATCCCGTTGCTCCGAACAATTCGACCGTGACCACATCACCCGGCGCCAACTTTTTTGTGCCGGCCGGCGTGCCGGTGGCCACGATATCGCCGGCTTCGAGGGTGATGAACTGCGAAATGTACGCCAGCACGGTGGGGATGGAAAACACCATGTCCGTCGACTTCGCCCGCTGGCATTCGACGCCGTTGATCGTTGTCACGAGTGAGATGGTCGACAAGTCAGCCGGGACCGGCGCGGGTTCTCCGATTGGACAGAACGTGTCCATCCCCTTCGCGCGCGCCCACTGGCCATCGCTCTTTTGCAGGTCGCGGGCGCTGACGTCGTTGATCGCGACGACGTGCGACAGTACCGCCATCGCCTCGCTTTCATTGGCCTTGTGCAGCCGACCGCCCAGTACGAGTCCGATCTCGCCTTCCTGCTCGATGTGCGATGAGATGGCATGCAACACGATCGACTCGCCGTCGCGAATGATCGACGACGGCGGCTTGAGGAAGAGCATCGGCTGCTTCGGCACCTCGTTGCCCATCTCACGGGCGTGCTCGACGTAATTGCGACCGACGAAAACCAGCTGCATATGAGTAGGGGGTAGAGAGTAGTGAGTACAGAGAAACGGCGAGTGGGGAGACTTATGGTGCGTAGAAGTTGCGCACGGCAGCACGGCATTGCGACCAGGGGCCGGAAATTCGTCGCGCCGGCGGCAAGCCGTCGAGCAGTTCCCGGCCGTATCGCTTGGTTAACACGCGAGGATCGCTGAGCACTACTACGCCGCGATCCGTGGCGGTACGAATCAAGCGGCCGAAACCTTGTTTCAGTCGCAGCGACGCGTGCGGCAGCATAAACTCGGCAAACGAGTTCCCACCGCGTGACTCGATCGCTTCGCACTGCGCGGCGACCATGGGTTCGCTCGGCACACGAAAGGGCAACTTCGCGATCAGCAGTCCACGCAGTGCGTCGCCGGGGACATCGACGCCTTCCCAGAACGTTGCCGTCCCTAAGAGCACGGCGCGGCCGCTATCGCGGAATCGTTGCAGCAGCACGTCTCGTGGCTCCTCACCGTGCACCAGCAACGGCCAACGTGCGTCGTAGCCCACATCACGCAGTCGCTCCGCCATCTCGCGCACGTCACGGTGGCTCGTGAAAAGTGCGAACAGCCCGCCGTCGCTGGCGACGATCAGGTCGCGCAACTGCTCACCAACGGCGGTCAAATGCGCCCGCGGATCTTCGTTCGGGGCTGGCAGGTCCGTCGGCAATACGAGCAGCGCCTGATTCGGATAATCGAACGGCGACGGGTACATGGCGGACGTGTGCGGCATATCGAGCGTGTCGATGCCGAGTCGTCGCTCGAGAAAATCGAACCCATCCTCGGTCGCGAGCGTCGCGCTGGTGATGACCGCGGACTCGACGCGGCCGAACAGATCATCGCGCAACACCGGCGCAAGGTTCAGTGGCACGCAATGCAACGCGATGTTGCGCTCGGGCCCTGGCTTGCCCGTCAACTCGATCCAGCGTACGACCGGTTCGCCATCCGGCGGCGTGCGCAGCGCACGCGCCAGCGCGTCGCCGGCATTGGCGAGGCGCCGCGACACACCGCGCACCTCGCCGAGCAGCGGCGCGAGTTCCTCGCTCTTCTTTTCGTCGCTTTCCAGTCGCTCCCGAATGAGACGCAGCCCGTCGGCCAACGCGGCGATCTCCTTGAGCAATTCGTCGAGCGTGTGGTCGACGCCACCCTTCCACGCCGGATGCTGCGCGAAGGCGTCGGTCAGGCGAAAGACATTCACATTCTCTTCCGCCATCATCACCGTCAACAACTCGAACAGCAACTGCGTGCGATCGCGCGCCGTCGCCGCGCTCGGCACGAGGCGTTCCTGCACGAGATCGAGGCTCGCCGTGCTGTGCAGATCGTTCCATCCACGCAGACGAGCCTCGAGCGCCGGTAGCAGTCCCTTCCCGCGCCGTTCGAGGCGGCCGAACAGGCGTGCCAATGCGCGACGTGTGACGGACGCGCCGAGGTGGGAGGCGGCCGCATCCTCGAGGTGATGACCTTCGTCGATGATCAAACGCTTGTACGCCGGCAGCACCGCCGAGTCGTCCCAGTTCTGCGAGACGCGCCGCACGGCGACATCGGAGAGCAGCAGATGATGGTTGACGACGACCACATCGGCCATCGCGGCTTCCTTGCGCGCCTTGAACAGAAAACATTTGTCGTAGAACGAACACTTGAGTCGCCCACACAGATCGGGCTCGGCCGCGACTTCATCCCACACTTCACTGCGCGGAGTCGTCGGCAAATCCGACAAGGACCCATCGATCGTTTTCTTCGCCCACTCCGAGATCATCGCCACATCACCAGCGATGTTGTCTTCGAACAACGCCGCGCCCGCGCCTTGCGCCTGTTCCAGTCGCTGCAAGCAGAGATAATTGCGCCACCCCTTGAGCAACGCAAAACGCACCGGCTGATCACTCAGCGCCTTTTGCAGAAAGGGCAGATCCTTAGTGACCAACTGCTCCTGCAACGTGATCGTGTTGGTCGACACGATCGTGCGTTCACCATTGGCCGCCGCCCACCGCAGTGCTGGCACGAGGTACCCCAGCGATTTACCGATGCCGGTGCCCGCTTCGAGCAGCGCGACGCCGCCTTCGTTGAACGTCCGCGTGACTTCGGCGGCCATGGCGCGTTGCGCGGGACGATCTTCATAGCTGCGCACGCCATGCACGGCGTTCATCGCCTGCGCAATCGCGCCGTACGGGCCGAGCGTGACGTCAACCGCATCGACATCCACCGCCACTTGCGCCGCCGTACTCGGGACTTCCGTCACGACATACACGCGGGTCGCGTCATTGTTCGTGATGGCGAATCCGACGCCGTTCATGTGTGCGCGCGCGGCCACATCCATGTCCGCGTCACTCGGCTCGAGTCCGCCCGACGGATGGTTGTGCAGCAGCATCTCTCCGCGCTCGGCCACGCCAGGCATTGCGAGCACACTACGCACGTCGCCTCGCGCCACAACGCGCGCCGTGGTGATCATGCCGACGTCATCGACCGCGCAGACGAAGCAGACTTCGTTGCCACCCGCCAGCCGGATCGCAGTGCGCACGGCGGCCGAGGCTGCACGGGAGAGCCGCGCCTCGCCGATTTCAGTCACGTCTTGCGCGGCTTTTTCTTCGCGGCGGGGAACAACACGTTATTCAGAATCAAGCGATAGCCCGGCGAGTTTGGATGCAACGACAGGTCCGTCCACGCGCTGCCGATCGCGTGCTGCGCGTCTTCCGGATCGTGCCCACCGTAAAATGTCCACGACCCCTTGCCGTAGTCACCGTGAATGTACTTGACCCATGGCGCGCCCTCTTCAGCGGCCAGCACCGTCACGCCCGGTTTCAGCACGGCCTTGTTGAAGCTCGTCGTCACGCCGTAGAAATCAGAGACGACCGTACGATGATCCTGCACGAGCATCGTTGCGACAGGATCGAGCTTCGCCGAGAAATCAAAAAGTGTGAACGTGCCCAGCGGCTGGCGGCGCGCCGGCACATTGACCTGGTGCCCGTCGATGTCGCTCAGTGCGTTGATGTACGGCGAGGGTTCGATGTGCGCGCCCGTGAACGCGAGCGCACGGGTCCACGCAAGTTTTGCATCGGCATCCGGTGCTGGCGGCGTACCGTCGGAAAATGGTCCGGCGATATCAACATTGAATGCGGCAATGCCAAGATCGAGCGATTCCGTCGCACCGCACATCGCAAACAAAAACCCGCCGCGATCGACGAAGGCGCGAATCCCTTCCGCGACGGCTTTCTTGAGCGCCGGGACATTGTCGAAGTTGAACTTGCGCGCCATCAGCATGTCCCGCTCGCGCTGCGCGACGAACCACGGCGCGTCGCGATAGGCGAGATACAATTTGTTGAACTGTCCGGTGAAGTCTTCGTGGTGCAGATGAACCCAGTCGTACTTGGACAGATCGCCCTTGATCACGTCATCGTCCCAGACCGACGTGAACTCGATGCCGGCGTACTGCAAGGCGAGGGTCACCGCATCGTCCCACGGTGGCTGATTCGCCGGCCGGTAGATGGCGATCTTGGGCGCGCGCTCCAGCACGACGGCATCCATGTTGCCGCCCGCGATTTCGGCGCGCACGCTCGCGACGGTGGCATCGGTGATCGCTTCGACGCTCACCCCTTCGAGTGCCGCACGTCGGCGCAGATCGGGCGCGTCAGGCAGCAGGAACGAGCCGCCGCGATAGTTCAGCAACCACTCGGCCTTCTGCCCCGTCTTGAGCGCGAGAAACGCGACCCCGTACGCCTTCAGGTGATTGCGCTGGGCATCGTCCATGGGAACCAGCAGATTCTGCGCGCGCGCCAGCACCGGCGCCTGCGTCAGCAGTAGTGCGCCCATGATCACTCGTCGCATCATCCGACGCATGACGTTCGCGTGCAGGATCACGTTCACAGACCACCTCCCTTCAACTTTTCCAGCTCGCGTCGCCCCTGTGGCACCAGCGCACTCTCAGGATAATCGATGAGCAGCGATTCGTATCGAGTCGCCGCAGCCGCCTTGTCGCCATTGATCGCCAACTGCCGGGCCGAGTTGAGCAACGCTTCGGGTGCTTCGGGGCTTTTGGCGTAGCGCTTCACGATCCGGTCCCATAGCGCGAAGGCTCGCAGATTGGCCGCACCGGGCTTCGAGTCTCGCGCGTTCTCGAGCCGGGAGGCGATCAGCAGAAGTGCCGGAGCGGCATCCCCCGTGGAGTCTGCCAACGCGGCGAATCGCGCCGCCGCCGCCAGCGTGTCGCGCTTGGCGAGCAACAGAAACGCTTGCCCAAGCCCGACCGACCGATCCAGTCGCGCGCGGGCCAGCAGTCCCAGTGCGTCGACCAACTCCGGGCGTCGCGTCTCGGCGCGCACGAGTCGCTTACGTGCCGTTACGAGATCGCCGTCGTAGAGCGCCAACCAGCCCATCGTCTCATCGTCGTCCATCAAGTCACTGCCCTTCACGGCTTCACGTGCTTTCTCGACAGCGCCTGAGCGCAGCCATGCCCCCACCAGCGTCGGCGCCATCGCGGCGCGCGCGGTGGCGTCGAGCTTCGAGGCGTTTTCTTCCATGCGTTTCTGGGCCTCTTGCGGGCGACCCAGTTCGCCGAGTGCCGCGATCTCGATCGGCAGCAATACACGTACGCGCCTCGTCGCGTCGACGGGCTTCGTGTTGGGCGTCGTCACGACCTCGCGAGGCTCACGACGCGCGATCTCCAACGAGCCGACGGCGTCGCCGGCCTTGAGCGCGGCCTGCGCGGCACGTGACTGAGCTTCGAGATCGCCACGTTTGTCGAGCACGGCGAGCCAGACATCCCGAGCGACCTGCCAGGCCTGCGCAAATTCGGCGCGCTCAGCGAACTCGCGCCAGGCCGCCGACGTGGAGTCGTCCGCCCGCACTGAGGAGAGCGCGACCCAAGCGCGACGCGGCTCCCCCCAGAAGAGTTCCATCGACGCGAGCAGGCGACGCGGCGCCAACGACACGGGCGGCGCCGAAAGTACCGTGCGAATTGAGTCGCGCGCCGCGATCGGCGCACGCGTCAACGCATATTGCGCGGCCAGCTCGAGGTAGGGCTGATCGACCAGCGCTTCGCGAAACGAAACAGCGGCGCTGTTCCAGCGACTCATCGCGACGTGCAGCTGCGCCACTTCACCGGACACCGCCCCGCTCGAACCAAGCAGTCGCCCAGCTTCGGCAAGAATCGAATCCGCCGCCTGTGCGCGACCGCCGGCCATGAGCACTCGTGCGTACTCCCGGAAGGGCGCTCCGTCATTGCCCGCCGCGCGTCGCCACGCGAGAAACGCCTGCCGCGTTTCTTCCTCCTTGCCGAGTCCGATCATCGTGCGCAGTTGCATGGCACGCGCGAGCGGATCGGTCGGGCGTATCGCCAGCACGCGCGCGATGATCGGCAGAATCGAATCACGCACGCCAATGTCGGCCCATGTACGTTCCAAGCCGAGCAAGGCGAGTGAGAGCTTGTCGCCATCCGGATTGGCCTCCAGCATCGCGCGTTGCAACGCTTCGCGATACGCCGTCGCGGCGCGACGGGAGTCCCCTTTGTCTTCAGCCGTCAGGGCGCGCTGCAACGCGTCGGTGGTGTCTGGCTTGGGCTGCGGACGCGCACCACTTTGCGCCGCTGAAGGCGACACCAGCGCGCTCAGCAGTGCGGCAACAGTGATGACGAACGACGTCATGCGTCTCGCGACGCGAGACCAATCGCGCGCCTTACGGACTCGAGCCATTGAGTCGACGGAAGTACTCGATCACCAGCCGACGCTCGTCGGGACCCAGCCCGCGCAAGTCGTTCCACGTCGGAGGCGCAAATTTGCTGCCGGCCTTCCCCGACTGCGATCCATCGACGTTGCTCTTCGCACCGGCACTGGATCCGGCCTTCGCTTCGCGCGGTCCCTGATCGTCCTTCTCATCTTGCTCGAGAAAACGACCGGCATCGAGCAGCCGCCGGTACAACTGCTGCTGCCGTGCGGCGACGCTCGGGTCGATGCCGTTACGTTCGATCTGCGATGCCAGCGTCTGCGCCTCTTTCGCCAGCGCGTCCGTGCGGCCAGTCTGATCTGCGTCCGAGACATCGGCGAGTGTCTTGGCGACGTCGCGCTGCTGACGCGCGAGGACGCGCGCTTGCTGTTTCGCGGCGTCGCCCTGCGCGCCACCGGGCAACATGTTGAGCCCTTGCATCTGACCGTTCAGCGATCCCTGCTTCTGCGCGAGTTGCTTGAGTTGCTCCATCATTTCCTGAAAGCCCGACGCCGATTGCGCGTTGTTGACCTTCTCGCGATCACGCACGAGTGAGCTGAGCGCCTGATTGAGCGCTTCGCTCGCATCCTTCATCGCGTTTTGCGCCTGCTCGTTTCCGCCGGGCTGCCCCGCCTGCCCCGTCTGCTGCGTCGCCTGCTGCACACGACGCTGCGCATCGGCCATCGCTTTCTGCGAACGCTGCGACAACAACGATGATGACCGACCGGCCTTCTCGAGGCGTTCGGCGGCCTGCTGTACTCCCTGTTGAAGCGCGCCCTGTTCGCCTTGCATCGACTGCGCGTTTCCGCTCTGGCGCGCCTTCTTCTCGAGTTCCGCCTGTTGACGCGCGAGTTGCATCGTTTCGTTGATCGACTGATCCAATTGATCCGAGAGCTCGCCCTTCCACGCATCGACCTGCGACTCGCGTGCGGCCGAGAGTTGCTGCGCGGCCTTGTCCATGGCGTTGGCGGCCTGCTGCGCGTCGTTGCCGGCGTTCTGCTTGCCCTGCTGACCGCCGCGCCCCCCCTGCTGCCCCGCCTGTCCTTGTTGACCGGCCTGCTGCTCGCCCTGAGCGCCCTGCTTCTGACCGCCGGACTGCTGCCCACCACCCTGTTGCTGTCCCTTGGCCTCGGCGCCCGCTTTCTGTTCTCCACCCTCACCGGGCTGCTTCGCCGCGCCAGCCGCCAGCTTCTCGTCGGCGCCCTTCATCTGTTCGCCTGTCGTCGGATCCATGTCGTTCGATGCGGTCTGCTTCGACTTCTCGCCGCCGCTTGGTTTCGACGGATCCTGTTGCGCGTCTTTCTGCGCCTGCTTGAGTGCTGCTTTCGCGGCGCGATCCATCGCGGCCGCCGCTTCGTCGACCATCGGCTGTGCGGCGCGCGTCTTCGATGCGCCGGGTTTCGCACCGGCCTCTTCGAGCCGCTTCGCCAGCTTGTTCACTTCGTCCTGCAACGCGCGTGACCGCTCAGCAAGTTGTTTGGAATCTTCCGGTGTTTGCTGCTGTGCGGCGCGATCGCTCTTGTCGCCCTGCAGCGTGCTGGCCAGCTGCTTCTGCGCGCCGGCCAGATCCTTCGCTTCGTCGCGCAGCGTCGACATGGCGCCCTCGAGCGCGGCACGCTTGAGCATCTCGGCGCTCTTCTCGAGCTGATTGCGCAACTGCTGCTGTTGCTGCGCGAGCTGTTCCATACTCTGCTGCGCCTCAGTGCCGCTCAAACGATCCGTGCTTTTGGTCAGCTGCTCGAGTTGCTTCTGCATCTCCGGCGTCATCGCTTCGCGCAGCATCTTCTGGAGGTCGCGCATGCGATTCGAGAGCGCCGAGTCGAGGGCGCCCGCACTCTTGAGACGATTCTCCAACTCCTTCGCGCTGTTGCGCAGCGAGTCGATCTTCGCGCCCATCTGCTGCTGATCACGCGCCATCTGCCGCGCCTTTTCGGCGGCCTGAAAGCTCATGGTCGCTTTATTGGCCTCGGCTTTCGCCGCGCCTGACTTTTCTTCGCCTTTGCTGCTGCCGGCCATCTCGCGACTGCGTGACGCATTCGCCGTCGCCTGTTGCATTTGCTTTTCCTGCGCCGCCATCTGCTGCGCACGCTGCACGAGCGAGTCGGCGAGGTTGCGCGCCATCGAGCGCTGTTCGCTGAGCGTGGGAACGCGCAGGATTACTTCGCGACTCGATGTCTGTTGACGCCACGGCGAATCGTCGGTGGCAATTGCCACCACGTGCAATCGATCGCCCGCCTCGAGCGCGCGGCCATCGAGCGGAATGTTGACGCCACCTTCGAAGAACGGTGCCGACGGATTGCCAAGATCGAACCGGTCACGCTTCTCCGTATCGCCGTTCAGCACGTCACGACGGCCCAATGCGCTCCTGCCCGGACTCTGCCGCGCTGCTTCGCGCCAGACCGTCACGACGACATTGCCGACGCCGTGATCATCGCCGGCCCGCACGATCACCGGGACCACGCCGGCGGTGCCGATGGCCGTGTCTGTCACCGGAGCGGCGATCATGATTTCCGGCGCCTTGTCCGGCACGACGACGAACGCGAGCGAGTCGGGAAGCTCCGGCGCGAGGGTCGCGCCATTCGCGCCAGCTGCCGCAGCGGCCTGCCACAGCCATGTGCCATCATGATCGAGCAGCAGATGCCCGCTCGCCGCGATGCCTTCGGCGGCAGCCGCAGACGCCGCGTCAGCCGTCTTGGTCTCGCGCGAAGCCAGCATCGACACCGTGACCGCGCCATCGGTGATGCGCGCGTCAACGACTCCGCCGCGCAGCATCGCGGTCACGCGCACGCGGGTGCCGCGTGGCACGCGAACCGGCGATACGGCTTCGAGCGTTTCGTTGGTACGACCGAGGTACGCCGGATACTCAGCAAACAGCGCCACATCGCCGATCCATCCGCGTTCGTCGACTGCGACAGTGGCCTCGACGGTCGGTGCGCGACCATCACCAACGCGCAGCGTCACCGGCGCGCGTACGGGACCGAGCGCCAGCTGCGCGACGCCGTTCTCGGCGCTTACGGACAACGTGGTATCACGCCACGCTTCACCCGAGGCGCGCTGCGATACCGTGATCGTGTGGCGCCCTTCCGCGCGCACGTGCACAACAAGCGGCATGCCGCGCGGCACGCTGGGCGGAAGCTTGTCGAAGCCAAGTGACGGCAACAGCGTTCCTTGAAACGCGCGGATCGGATGCAGTACGGCACTGAGACCATCCGGAAACACTCGGCCGGCGGCCAACAGACTGACGACACTGAGCAGCGCAATACCACCGCTCCAGAGCTGGGTCGCTCGCAATCGTGCCGCGAGTTGCGGCGTCAGTGCCTGAGGCGACAACCGACTCGCCACGTCCTGCGCGGCGCGCATCCCGAGTGCGCCCTGCTCACCGACTTCAAGGGCGCCGCGCAACGATCCGGCCCGAAGCGACTGCTCCACTTCGATCGTTCCGGCCAGCAACGAGACCGAACGCAGCTGCGGAAAGCGCGCCATCACGACGCGCACCAGCGGCAGTGCCATCGCGGCACCAATCGGGATCCAGAGCAACGGCGCGAGTCGAGGCCACGTCATCCAGCGTCCGTCGCCGAGTGTTGCGGCGAGGGCCGCGGCGCTCAGGACGAGCGGCGCCATGACACACCACGCGAGTGCGAATTGAACGCGCGTGGTGAGTGCGGCGCGTTCAGTGCTGAGACGCGCGGTCAGCGCGCTCCGAGTCGACGGGCCGGTCGATCCGCGCGACAACGCTGGTGCCGTCATGGCGTCACCCGGCTTGTCGTCGCGTAGGTGAACAGGTTCACGCCCATGCGCAGCGCCTGCTCATGCACGGCCGGTGGATCCGCTGGATACGTCCCCACGTCTTCCCATCCGTTGCCGAGGTCAGCGGAGAATGTGTAGTAGACGGCAAGTCGGTTGCCGATGAAGATCCCGAAACCCTGCGCCGGCTTTCCGTCGTGCTCGTGAATCTTCGGCGGTCCCTTCGGGAAATCGTACAGTAGATGATAGATCGGATGCGCATACGGGACGTCGACCAAGGGGCGGTCCGGAAACACGCGCTTGATCTCGCGACGAAAGCTTTCGTCCAACCCGTAGTTATCGTCCACGTGCAGAAACCCACCGCGCCTGAGATACTCGCGCAGTCGCGTGATTTCGGCGTCGCTGAACTTGATTTCGCCGTGCCCAGTGACGTGCAGGAACGGATAGTCGAAGAGCGCCGAGTCCGTGAGACGTACTTTGGCCTCGAGACGCTCGACCGGCATCGCCGTACGCTCGGTGATCGCCAACAGCAGATTCGGGATGCTCGATGGGTTCGCGTACCAGTCGCCACCGCCTTCGTACTGCAGGCGTGCGATGGCGAGTCGGCCGGGACCGCGGATCGTCGCGTCGGTCGACGTGCGAAGCGCCTCGGCGTGAAACGGCGACGCCGCGAGTGTCCCAATCGTCAGCGCAGCGCCACTCAGAATCACACGGAATCGCTGCGAAGAAGACGGCATCAGGTATCGTGGGCGAGGCGGTAGGCGAGGTTGCGGCTGGCACCATGTTCGTCCATCAGCCGCTGCACGATCTCACGAGGTCGGACACCATCCGCACGCAATGCGTTGGCGACCTCTCGCAGCCCGTCCTCGCTGACGACGACGACGGGCGCGCCGGCGAGCACGAATACAATCTCTCCGCGCGGCGGCGTCTCCTCGTAGTACGCGGCAACCTCGCCGAGCGTTCCGCGGCGGAACTCCTCGTAGTGCTTGGTCAATTCGCGCGCGACCGCAACGTGCCGCGGACCGGTCGCGGCCTCCGCGAGTTCACGCAGCGTTTCGACGAGCCGGTTGGGGCTCTCGAACAGGACCACCGCATGCGGCTGCCGCACCGCGAGGGCGATCATGTCCCGACGCTCGCCGCCCTTCCTCGGCAGAAAACCCAAGATCGTACAGGGGTGCGGCACGATGCCCGACCCAACCAGCGCGGCGAGGGTCGCCGACGCACCGGGGATCGGGATGACTCGCAACCCGACGTCGACGGCGGCCATGACGAGGCGGGTTCCCGGGTCAGAAACGAGCGGCGTCCCCGCATCGGAGATCAGCGCGAGCGCCTCGCCGGCTTTGAGCCGCTCGATGAGCCTCGGCGTCGCCTGCGACTCATTGTGTTCGTGCAACGCGAGCGTCGGCGTGTTAATACCGTAGCGCTGCAGCAGGATGCGGGCGTGCCGGGTGTCCTCACAGCAGATCGCCGCAACGCCTTTCAGGACGGCGAGTGCGCGTATCGATATATCGCCCAGATGTCCAATCGGCGTACTGACGACATGCAGCGCGCCGGGCGCCGCCGCATTAGGGAGGAGCGTCGCGGCCCGATCCCCCAGTTCGACCGAAAGATCGCTGGGCGGACCGGGCGCGTCGCTCTCGTGACTCAGACGTGCTCCTTGAACTTCGCCTCAAGGGCCGGCCGCGGGACCGCGCCGACCACCTGATCGACCAGCTTGCCGTCCTTGAAGAATAGAATGGTCGGGATCGAGCGGACGTTGAACTTCGCCGCCGTCTTCTGATTGTTGTCGACGTCGAGCTTGGCGACCTTCGCCTGCCCCGCGTAGTCCGTGGCAAGCTGCTCGACCATCGGCGCGATCATGCGGCAGGGCGCGCACCATGTCGCCCAAAAATCGACAACGGCGAGACCCGGATGATTTTCGATCTCGGCCGCAAACGTGTCGTCCTTCACTTCTATCGCGTTAGCCATCGTGTGCTCCGTGGCGCGAGAGCCGTCAGACTCGTTCGCGCCGTTCGTCAGGATTAGAATTCGGGCTCGACTCACGCCCCTACGACATGACCGATCCCATACGCAACAGCGGCAACCGTGGCACACGCATCGCCCATATCGGCATCGCGGTGCGCGCCATGGACGAATTGCTACCCTTCTTCCGTGATATCCTCGGGATGCCCGAGGTCCCGCTCGACGACGCCGACGGCGCCGCCATCGCGGGCATCGCTGCTGGAGAATCGCTGGTTGAACTGCTCGAAGCCAAGTCCGAGGACTCGCCGATCGGGAAGTTTGTGGCCAAGCGCGGCCCCGGCATTCATCACGTCTGCTTCGCCGTCGACGACCTGGACGGCACGCTCGCGCGCTGCCGGGCGGCCGGACTCCGGCTTATCGACGAGACGCCACGTCTGGGCGCCGAAGGCAAGCGGATCGCCTTCCTGCATCCCAGTGCGACGGGCGGGGTTCTCGTCGAGCTGTCCGAATACTAGTCCGGTTGTCCAGTCCCGAGTTCCATCCGGCGGCCATCGGCTAGCGGCAGAAGTCCTTCAGCACGTCGAGCTTAATATCCTCGACGAACCACCGCCCGCCCGGGCCTTCGACCGCCGTGAACGTGGTCTGCCCTCGAATCGTATGCTGCTGCAGGGCGACGATGTACTGCTGCCGGCCGCCGGTCACGAGCCGTGCGCGCTCCTCGGCGAACTGCCATTTGTCGTGCGTGAGCAGGCATTGAATCACGATGAGTCGCTTTTCCAGCTCGTCCCGCTTGATGCGGTCGGCCATCGGACCCTTGTCGTTGCCCCAGACGGCAGACATGCCCCGCAAATCCTGCGTTTTGACCGCGAGTAGGAAGGCCTCGACGGCGGCGCGACCGTTGGCGGCACCCACTTGCCCGTCCAGCGGCTTGGCCAGCTGGGCCGACGTGGCGGATCCCGGCGCCGGCGAAATGGTAGTTTCAACCACCTTCTTCGCGCACGCCGTGGATGAGATCATCATGGTCGCGAAAATGGTCGTTTGCAGTGTCTTACGTACCACGAGTGCCTCCATGCACGTTATCGTACTTGCTGTCGCCGATGCTATCGCAGTTGCTTCAGCAAGCGCAGCAGTCCGTTGCCTGCGAGAAGTGTAACCCCTGCGTCTTCGCTCATGTCGTCCGTGAACTCAGCGCCTCAACCGGGATCTCTGCCTCACCAACGGCTCTACGTGAACATCGACCACGTGGCCACGGTGCGGCAGGCTCGTCGGAGTCCCGACCCTGACCCCGTGACCGCGGCCGTGCTCTGCGAGCTAGCGGGTGCGGACGGGATCACTGCACATTTGCGCGAGGACCGGCGTCACATACAGGACGACGACGTTCTGCGGCTGGCCGCAACTATCACGACGGCACTGAACTTCGAATGCGCCGCCACAGCGGAGATGCTCGACCTGGCCGAGCACCTCAGGCCGTTTGCCGTGACCTTGGTCCCTGAGCGCCGGGAGGAAGTTACGACCGAAGGCGGACTGGACGTCAGCCGTGGAACTGCCGGACTGACATCGGCGCTCGCGCGACTGAAACGTGTCGGGGTCAAGAGCAGTCTGTTCATCGACGCCAACCCGGAGGCCGTCCGGCGCTCGGCCGATCTTGGCGCCGACGCGATCGAACTGCATACGGGGCCGTACGCGCACGCGCCGAACGACCCCCGTACGATCCAGGCACTCGCCGACTGCGCTGCGCTGGCGATTTCTCTCGGCATGCGGGTTCACGCGGGACACGGACTCTCGACGGCGAACGTTGGGCCCGTGGCGGCGATCCCGGAGATCGAAGAGTTGAACATCGGTCACGCGTTGGTCAGTCGGGCGATTTTCGTGGGGCTCGGGGAGGCAATTCGGGAGATTCGGGTCGCGATGCATCGGGCGCGGCATGTCCGTTGAGGCATGTCCGAGAGTGGTATGTTCGTGTGGCACTACCGTTAACACACCGTGGTTGAGGAGTCGATGAGCGCACCACAAGCACTGATTGAATTCTTTCAGCGGGAAGCGGGCGAGTATCTCGATCGCCTCGACCAACTGCTGGCAAGTGACGACTCGGCGACGCCTGACGCGGCGACGTTTTTGACGCACGCCCGCGCGCTGCGCGGCAGCGCGACGATGACCCGGCTCGAAGGGCTGCCGGATCTCGCGTCGACGATTGAGCGCATCGCGACCGGTCTGCGCGACGGTGAACTGCGCTGGGATCAGCGTCTGCATTTCGCGGTGCGCGGTGCACTGGTCGAGTTACGCGCGCTGGTGGCGCGCGCGCAGGCGTGGGGCGATGTGGAGCAGCGCCGAAGCCGCACACAGTCTGTGGCCCTCGCGGCGGTGGCGGCCGGCTACCTAGCGACGTCCGCGCCGCCGGCGTCTCCGGCCGGTCAGGTGATCCCGATTTCGCGATTCTTCCCGGAAGACGGTTTGCCGGCGATTCTGCAGCGCAATCCGGAGCCTCCAATCACCCTCGCGCAGCGCTTCCGCAATGATATCGCGGCGGCCGCCGACGGTGTTGCGCGTGAGGCGCAGGCGCTGGTCACCAGTGCGCCGGGGCCGTCGCAGTTGGCGCTGTCCGACGGACTGCGACGCGGATTGCTCGGCTTGAGCGATGTGGCCGAAAGCTATGGCGCGGCGAGCATCGCGACCCTCGCCACCAAGATGGCGCGCGCGCCCCTCGCTATCTCGAGCGAACGCGCGGCGGTACAAGGGTTCGCGCAGCTCCTGATGGATCGCGAAGTGACGGATCAGGAGCTTGCACAGCGTGTCAAGGACGCCAGCATCACGTGGGCAGGCGCGCCGGCCGTCGAGCCACCACAGATCGTTCCGATCGAGTCCCTGCTCTTCCGCGGTCGGTCCGCGGTGGCTCGGGCGCGTCAGGTGCGCGACGAACTCAAGTTGCATTGGAATCGCGGTTCACTCGCCGAGCCATCGGCGCACGCGCTCTTCGAAGAGTTGAGCGACTTGCTCGATCTGGCGGTCACGACGTGATACGATCGTGAAGCTCGACTGGAAGAGCGCGCTGGGGATCGCGTTCAGCGCCGTGTTGTTGTGGTGGACGTTGCGTGGCGTGGCATTGCATGACGTGTGGACGGTGATCCGCGATTCGAACTTGGCGATGTTTGGCCTGTGCACCGTCGTGGCGACGTGCGTCTTCCCGCTGCGCGCGCGTCGCTGGCGGACGATTCTCGAGCCAGTGGCGGGCGTCATTGCGTTCGGACCGTTGTGGCGCAGTACGGCGATCGGCGTGATGATGAACAACGTCTTTCCGCTCCGGGCCGGTGAGTTCGGACGCGCGCTCGCGCTCACGCGAGAAGTGCCGGCCGTGCCGATTTCGACGTCGCTCGGTTCGCTCGCGGTTGATCGCATCTTCGACGCAATCGTGGTCTTTGCGTTGATGTTCGGCGCGATGCTCGACCCGGCGTTTCCTCCCGGCGTCCGGTTTTTCGGTCAAACGATTCCGCAGTTGGCGAGCGGCGGCATCGCCGTTGTCGCCGCGCTCATGCTCGTCTGCTACGCGGTGGTGTTGCAGCCCGCGCGTGTGCTCGCCGCCGTCGCGAGTGTCAGCCGTCGCGTGCTCCCTCGCTTCGAGTCGCAGATCGTGGGATTCGTCGAACACGGAGTCGGCGGCCTCGCGGTGCTCAAGGACTCGCGCCGTTTTCTGGCGGTGCTCGCGTGGGCGGCCGCGCATTGGCTCGTCAACGCACTCGGCATGTACCTCGGGTTTCGCGCGGTCGGTATCGACGTGCCATTCGCTGCGGCGCTTTTCCTGCAGGGGGTCATTGCGATCAGCGTTGCATTTCCAAGCTCGCCGGGATTTGTCGGGGTCTTCGAGGCGGCGGCCACGTTGGGGCTCGGGGTGTACGGAGTACCCAAGGATCTCGCGCTAAGCTGGGCGCTCGGATATCACGCGTTAACGTTTGTGCCGATCACGGTCATGGGGGCGGGGTATTTCGCACGCATGGGATTGAGTGCGGCGGCGGTGGCGGCGGGGAAAACCGCGACGGCGGGAACGCAGGGCCAGTGAAGCCGGACACGAGAGTCGGAAGGCGATGTCTGATGCACCACGAGATCGGATAAACGATATCAGATATCCGATATTGTTTTTCCGATAACGTTGTTGTCTGATATCGCGCTTGCTGTCGCTGCGTAACCAAACGAGTCACCCCCATGCACATCACCTCCGCCGTCGAACCCGCTCACGCGAAGCTCAATCTTTTCCTGCGCATTCTCGCGCGTGAGTCGAGCGGCTATCACAGCATCGAGACGCTGTTCCAGCGTCTCGCGCTGCACGACATCGTGAGCGTGAATGTAGAACGCGACGGGAGGTCGCTCGAATGCGTTGGGCCAACGATGCCGGCGGGCGGACTCGGAGCGCCCGAGCAGAACCTCGCGTGGCGGGCGGCCGAGCTGTACGCACGTGAGACCGGATGGGACACCGGGTGGCATATCGATATCGAGAAGCGCATCCCCGTAGGCGGTGGGTTGGGCGGGGGAAGTACCGACGCGGCCGCGGTGCTTCGAACAATGGAGTCCCTCTCCCCAAGCCCGCTGGGATTGCCGAGACTGATCGAGCTGGCGGGCCAGCTCGGTGCGGACGTGCCCTTTTTCGTGGCGGGACACTCGCGCGCGTGGGCGTGGGGCCGGGGCGATCGACTGCTGGCCCTGCGGCCCCTCGCGGAAGCGACGGTGCGATTGTTCATCCTCGCGGACGGGGTCAACACGGGTGCCGCGTACGGCGCGCTGGCGGCCCGACGGGCCGCGTCGCACGAAGTGACTGCACCGGCGCGGTGCTACGAACCGCAGGCTTTCGACGACTGGACCTCGATCGCTCGGCTCGCCGCGAACGACTTCGAAGCGGTCGTTCCCTCGATGCACGAAGGGGTCGCGGCCGTCCTGCCCTTGGTACGGCAGGTCGCCGAGGAGATGCGCGCGGCCGGCATGCCTGCCATCGGCATGCTCAGCGGCAGCGGCGCGACCTGTTTCCTGCTGACGGCTGGCATGTCGGGCTTTCGGCAGAGCGACGCCGGGCCCATACCGGTCCGTATCGTCGAAACGCACACGAATTGACGGGGCCGTTCGAAATTCCTCGCCGTCTGCTGGTTTGATACCGGAATCGCGTGCGGCACACATCGCGTACGGCCCGCGGCTATTGGACCACGGATCGTCCCGATTCAGGGCTTTGCAACTTATGGAGATCCGCACTTGCTGCAGCCCTATTTCGTCCCATAATTCAACAGATCGCCACGCTTTTGACCGCTTAAGCGTATAGAGATTGTGGACCGATCTCTCCCCCGTCGGCACCACGCGACACGCCCCTGTTATTCGCAACGCAGCTCGAGCTCTCTCACGGAGTGCACGGCATGAAGGGTTTTCTGGTGTTGTCTGGCGTTGTCAGCACGATCGCGTTCACATCCGCCCTCGCGATCGCGTCGACACCGTCCGCGCGTCCGACCGATGTGCCAAGTCATGCCGACGCGTCGTCGCATCTTGTCTCCACGATCACCAAGCGCGCCGCGCCCACGGGCGCGCGTGGCATCGCGACCAAGGAACTCACGGCGGTCGTGAAGTCCTACTGTGGATCCTGCCACAGCCCGACCCAGAAGAAAGGCAACCTCATTCTCGCGGGATTCAACGTCGACTCCGCGGCCTCGCATGTCGAAGTTAGCGAGAAGATGATCCGTAAGTTGCGCGCGCAGATGATGCCGCCACCGAATTCGCGTCGCCCGAAGGGTGATACGTTGGTAGCGCTCGTCGAAGTGTTGGAGGGGATCGTTGATGCGGCCGGTCCGGCGAATCCAGGCATGCGCACCTTCGGTCGCTTGAATCGTCCCGAGTACGAGCACGTCGTGCGCGATCTGCTCAACGTGCAGGTCAACGCGGGTGACTATCTCCCGCTCGACACGAAGAGCGCGAACTTCGACAACATCTCCGACGTTCAGGCGATGTCGCCGACGCTGCTCGAAGCGTACCTGAACGCTGCCGCCGCGGTGAGTCGAATGGCGCTCGGCGACCGGCACGCGCCGCTCGCGCAGTCGACGTATCGCTCCTCGCCGTTCGATTCGCAGCATCCGTGGGATCATCTCGACGGCACGCCGTATGGCACGCGGGGTGGCCTCGTGTCGTTGCACACGTTCCCCGCCGACGCCGAGTATGAGTTTCGCATCAATATCGGCGGCGGTACTGGCACGAAGTTGGAAGACGTCGTGCTGTCGATCGACGGCGCTCAGGTGGCCTTGTTGCCATACGAGCGCGGCCTCTCGCAGAACGGCAGCACCGCTGACGCGCCGCGCGGATTCGACTATCTGCGCCTAGAGCCGATCAAGGTGAAGGCCGGACAGCACAAGATCTCGGTGGCCTTCGTGCGCCGTTCCGACGGTCCGTACGAAGATCTGATCAAACCACACAACTGGTCGCGGGCCTCGGGCGGCAACGCCTCCGCCGGGACGACCGAACCACCTTTCGTCGCCGACCTCATGGTGACTGGTCCATACCGCGTGACCGGTGTCTCCGAAACGCCGAGCCGTCGGGCGATCTTGACCTGCCGCCCGACCAGCCAGGCGGCGCAGCGTGCGTGTGCGGGACAGATCGTGTCCCGCCTGGCGAACAAGGCGTATCGCCAGTCCGTGAGCGCGAAGGATGTCGCCAGTCTGATGCAGTTTTACGACCGGGCAATCGCACAGCCCGATGGTGGTTTTGAAGACGGCGTTCGTCTGGCGATGCAGGCCATGTTGGCGAGTCCGAAGTTCGTCTTTCGTTTCGAGAAGACACCCGCGTCCGCGTTGCCGGGAACGGATGTGCGCGTCGGCGATTTCGAACTCGCATCGCGCCTGTCGTTCTTCCTGTGGGGCACGATGCCCGATGATCGCCTGCTCTCGCTGGCGCGTCATCAGCAGCTATCGGTGCCGGCGACGTACAACGCCGAAGTGAGGCGGATGCTCGCCGATCCGCGATCGGAAGCGATGTCGAAGCGTTTCGCCGCGCAGTGGCTGCGCTTGCAGGATCTTGAGAAGGTGCATCCCGACGCATTCCTCTTCCCAGACTTCGATGCGAAGCTGGCCGGCGCCATGCAGAAGGAAACCGAACTATTCTTCCAGGACATCGTGCGGCGGGACGCCAGCATCTTCGAGCTGTACACGGCCGATTGGACGTACGTCAACGAACGACTCGCGGCGCACTACGGCATTCCCGACGTCGCCGGCAATGACTTCCGGCGCGTGAATTATCCAGATGACGCGCGTCGCGGACTATTCGGACAGGGCAGCGTGCTGGTGCAGACCTCGCTCGGCAACCGGACGTCGCCGGTGCTGCGCGGCAAGTGGGTGATGGAAGTGCTGCTTGGTACGCCGCCGCCACCGCCGCCGCCCAATATTCCGGACCTCGAGCAGACGGCTGGCGCGTCCGATGGCAAGCCGTTGACGACGCGTCAGCGCATGGAGATGCACCGCGCGAACCCGACGTGCAACTCCTGCCATTCGTTCATGGATCCGATCGGGCTCGCGCTCGACAACTTCGACGTGACCGGACGCCAACGCTTCCGTGAGAACGGCACAGCGCTGGACACGCGCGGCCAGTTGTACGACGGCACTCCCGTCTCGACGCCGGATCAGCTCGCGAAGGCGTTGCTGGCGCGTCCGATTCCACTGGTGCGGACGTTCACCGAGAACCTGATGGCGTACGCGCTTGGTCGCCGCGTCGAACCGTTCGACCAGACGACGATCCGCATCATCGTGAAGGACGCCGCGACCAAGAACTACAAGTTCTCGTCATTCGTCCTTGGGGTGGTGAACAGCAAGGCGTTTCGCACCGCGCGCATCGAGGCCGTCGCGGCGTTAGAGACAGGAGTAGGGAGTCGGCAGTAAGGAGAGCAACACCGTAGGGAGATGTTGATGTGTCCTCCGCGTTGTATCACGATCGCTTCACCACTTGCTCCGAGAACTCTCCGATGACGTTTCTGACCCAGAAGCATCTGCATCGCCGGACGTTTCTGCGCGGCCTGAGCGCCACGATTGCCCTGCCGTACCTCGATGCGATGGAACCCGCGGGACGCGTGTTCAGTCGCTTCGGCGAAAAACTTGCACCGACGGACAAGACGCGACTGGTGTGTATCGAGTCGGTGCATGGCGCGGCCGGCAGCAACACGTGGGGCGCCAGTAAGCATCTCTGGGCGCCGGCGGGCGTCGGACACGACTTCACGCTCGGCGGTGACAGTGCGTTGTCCCCGCTCGAGTCGTGGCGGAAATATCTGACCATCATCAGCAACACCGACGTGCGCATGGCCGAGGCGTTCGAAGCGCCGGAAATCGGCGGCGATCACTTCCGATCGACAGCGACGTTCCTGACGCAGTCGCATCCGAAGCAGACGCAGGGATCGGATCTGTTCTGCGGCACCTCCTTCGATCAGATCGTGGCGCGGAAGATCGGCCAGGATACGCCGATTCCGTCGATGCAGCTCTGCATTGAGAACCTCGACCAGGCTGGCGGCTGCACGTACAACTACGCGTGCGCCTACACCGACACGATCAGCTGGGCGTCACCGTCCGAGCCGTTGCCGATGATTCGCAACCCGCGTGCCGCGTTCGAACTGTTGTTCGGCGCGGGTGCGACGAACGCCGACCGCATGTCGCGTCGTCGCGATAACGGCAGCATTCTCGACTGGATCGTCGGCGAGATGGGCTCGCTCAAGAAGGACCTCGGGGCCACGGACAAAAAGCGTGTCGATCAGTACCTCGAGAACATCCGCGAACTCGAGCGTCGCATTCAAAAGGTCGAAGCGAAGAACCGCAGCGGCGAAGAGCGTGCGATGCCGGAAGCGCCAGTCGGCGTGCCGGATTCGTTCGAAGAGCACATGAAGCTGATGTTCGACATTCAAGTCCTCGCATTTCAGGCGGACATGACGCGCGTGTTCTCGTTCAAGACGGGTCGCGACGCATCGAGCCGTACGTTCGCCGAGAGCGGCTCGAACAAGGGCTTCCATCCCGCATCGCACCACGGTGGTCGTGAAGCGGCGATTCTCGAGTTCAACCTGATCAACAAGTATCACGTCTCGATGCTGCCGTACTTCCTGGACAAACTCAAGAGCACCATGGAAGGCGACAGCAACCTGCTCGACAAGACGATGATCGTCTACGGTTCGCCAATGTCGGACCCGAACATCCACGCGCACCGTCGGTGCCCGCTCATTTTGCTGAGCGGTGAGAGGAGCATGGCGGCCGGTAATTCGCACCTGAAGGCCCCGGACGGAACGCCGATGGCTGACGTATTCCTGTCGCTGCTGCACAAGTACGGCGTGGACACGCGCAGCTTCGGTGACAGCGTGTCGCCGTTCGCGCTGAACGCCTGAGGAGACTGCACATGAAACGTCTGGGACTCCTGACCGCGGCGCTGGCGATTGCACCGTTTGGTGCGATCGCCGCGCAGACGAATGCGCAGATCAATGCGCAGAACGCCGCGCGTCCGAACGGTGGTGATCACGCGCGAACCACCACGGCGAGCGTCAGTTCGACCCGTGCCAACGCGGCCGCCCTGTTGGTCGAAGCCGCCGAGCACGGCGATCTCGCGATGGTCAAGTCATCGCTCGCCATGAAGGCGGACGCGAACTACACGTCCGGCGACGGCATGACGGCGCTACACTGGGCGGCGGACAGAGGCGACTCGGCCATGACGACGGTGTTGCTCAAGGCAGGGGCGAAGGTGACGGCAAAGACTCGTCTCGGCGATAACACACCACTGCACGTCGCGGCACGTTTTGGACGCGCCAGCGTCGTGCGTGCATTGCTGAACGCCGGCGCCGATGCGAATGCGCGCACCAGCGGCGGCGCGACGGCCCTGCACCTCGCTGCGGCGGCGGGCAATGTAGAGGCCGTAGCCGAGTTGATTAAGCACAATGCGGACCTGAACGCCCGCGAGACCGAATGGGGTCAGACACCACTGATGTTCGCGGCGGCAGCCAATCGCGCGTCAGCGATCACCGTGCTACTCAAGGCCAAGGCGGATCCGTCGCTGGTGACGAGCACCGTCGATCTGTCGGCGGCCGCGTCGGCCGAGCAAGCGGCGACAAAGAAGCGCAACGAGGCATTGTACTCGATGCTGCCGCAGAAGGTGAAGGATTCGCTCGAGTCGGCTGCAGTGGAGGCGGCGAAGGCGGCACGCGAAGCGCGTATTGCCGGCGCTCCGAACGCGGCCGCAGCGGCGACCGCGCGTGCGGCAGCGGCCGCGGCACCGGCACCGACGGGCCCGATGTACAAGATCACCGCGAATACCACACCGCCGACCAGTTCGCTCACGACGGTACAAATACAGCAGGCGATCGCCGTCGGACGGGCAGAACTGACCAAGGGCACGAAGGCGAACGGGCCGCTGGAGGTCGCCGACACCACGAACGGACAGGTTGCGGGCTTCGAAGGAACCGTCGGGTCGATGGGTGGCAGCACAGCGCTGCACCACGCCGTTCGTCAAGGCAACACGGCGGCCGCGTTGGCGCTGCTTGATGGCGGCGCGGACATCAACGCGCGCATGTCGAGCGACAGCACGACACCGCTGTTGTTGGCCACCTTAAACGGTCACTTTGATCTCGCGATGGCGCTTGTCAAGCGCGGCGCTGACGTCAAGCTGATGAGCACTGCGGGCGCGACGCCGTTGTACGGTGTGCTGAATACGCAGTGGGCGCCGCGGTCACGCTTCCCACAGCCGCAGTCCATTCAGGTCCAGAAGACCAGCCACATCGAACTGATGACCGCGCTGCTCAATGCCGGCGCCGATGTGAACGTGCGACTCAAGAAGAATCTCTGGTTCTTCGGTTACAACAATTGCGGCAACGCGAACTGCGGCCTGGAGTATCTCGACGGCTCCACGCCGTTCTGGCGTGCTGCATACGCCGTCGACGTTGAAGCGATGCGCCTGCTCCAGAAGTCGGGCGCTGACGTGAATGTGCCGTCCACGATCCCCGTGCGAGCGGGTCGTGGTGGCGGCGGTGGGCGCAGTGGTGCTGGCGGCGCTGGTGGCGCCCCGGCCGGTGGGCCAGACAACGGTTTCGCGAACTTCTTCGGCGGCGCGCAGGTACCGGCCGTACCACTCGATCCGGCGACCGATTCTGCGGCCAAGGCGGTTCCGCCGGGCACGGGCGTGTTGCCGATCCACAGCGCCGCCGGCGTCGGTTACGGCAACGGCTTCGCGGGCAACTCGCATCGCCACGCGCCCGACGGGTGGATGCCGGCGATGAAGTATCTCGTCGAGGAATTGCACATGGACGTCAACGCCCGTGACAACAACGGCTACACCCCGTTGCATCATGCCGCCGCGCGCGGTGACAACGAGATGATTCTCTATCTCGTCAGCAAGGGCGCTGACGTGAAGGCCGTGGCCCGCAATGGCCGTACCACCGTCGACATGGCGAATGGACCGGTGCAGCGTGTGAGCCCAATCCCGGAGACGATCGCACTGCTCGAGAAGCTTGGCGCGAAGAACAGCCACAAGTGCGTAAGCTGCTGAGTACTGAGTCGGGAGTACTGAGTAGGGAGAACAAGCTGAGTAGAGAGACACGGAGCGGGGGGCGCCCGGAATGGAGGGCCCCCCCCGTATTTAAACAAATGTTGGGGGCCGAGTTTTATGCGGGACGGGTAAGTTTAAAAAGAGGGATTG
>JANLPE010000022.1:0-49987 GCA_031366985.1 Gemmatimonadaceae bacterium | reverse complement strand
TTCGGCGGCGACGCGCTGCAGTGCGCATCGCTTCCCAGCGAATCGCAAGCGCCCCGCTGGGAAGCAATCCCGCGACGAACGATGAACTAGCGGTGACAACAGAAGTATCCGAATCCACAACGGCGCCGAGCAACAATGCGTCGAGTCCCAATTGCGTGTCCACTACTCGCACTCACGGTAGCGTGCGAAACAAGCGAACGGCCCACAGCGGCGCTTACGAAGGTTCCAACGACGCCGGCGGACACGGGGCCGCTTCTGGCGTAGCAGCCTCGGCCAACGGCGGACGTTCCGATCAGTGATCCGTACCTGCATCCAGCGGCTTCAGTATTCGGCTACGCAAATACCAATTTGGACCAGCAGACCGTGACCACCTGGTCCGCGCCGGACACCAAGATCGTGGCGCTGAACTGGCTCGCCGCCTTGTCGGTCGAGCCCGACGGTGTCATCGACACGAACTGCTAAGGGGTTGACTCGACGTATCGGCTGCAAGTACCTCGCCTATGACAACCTCGTTTGCTCGCCGAGTCTGTCCCAAGGCTAGTTGAAATTCGGGTGGTGCCTCCATACTGAAGTGTTGATCCCGGCCAGGATTCGCACTCCCATACAAAGACACCACCCATGCCAAGAGTACGAAAGACTGCGAGCGCGCACCAGCCACCCGCCTATCCCCAAACCATCGCACCGTTGGACGATGGCACCGTGGCGCTGTCGATGATCCAGGCGTTGATCCCGCTGGGCCGCAAGGCCGTCGAGGGCGCGTTGCCGCAAGAAGTGCTGGCGTTGGCGACCTACGCAACGCGGCAAACGCCCCGCGCCCGCGACATGGGCCACTTTTGTCGCGTGCTGGGCGGCCTCTCGTGTGGGGAGTACGAAGCCGCCGCGGAAGCCGGTCCTGAAGCGTTCGGCCTCGCCAAATCGAGTGTGTCGCGCCGCTGCATTCGTGCCAGTGCGCGCGCGTTGCAGACGCTGCACGAGCGCCGCCATGATGATGCCCACGGGCAAGTGCTGCTGCTGGACGGCAAGGCCTTCGCGGACGATCAGATGGTGCTCGCCCTTGGGGTCTCACCACGGCGGGCGAGAAGCGGGTGCTGGGGATGGTGCAGACCGCGACGGAGAACAAGCGGGTGTGCGCCACGTTCCTCCGCGAGCTCGTGGAGCGGGGCTTCCACACCCCGCACGGACTGCTGGTGGTGCTGGACGGCGCGAAGGGGCTCCGCGCCGCCGTGCGCGACGTGTTCGGCGACGACGTGCCGGGGCAGCGTTGCCAGTGGCACCAACGGGAGAACGTGTTGCGCTATCTGACGAAGCCGCAGCAGGTCCTCTGGCGGCGCAAGCTGCAGGCAGCGTTCGCGCACCCGCGTTACGCCGACGCGAAGCGCGCGCTGCAGGCGCTCTTGAAGGACCTCGCCAAACTCAACGAATCGGCGGCACGCAGTTTGGAGGAGGGGCTGGAGGAAACGCTCACCCTCCATCGGCTGGATGTGTTCGTCGAACTTGGCACCAGCGTCAAGACCACGAACCTGATCGAGAGTGTGATGGCGCGGGTCGACGCGAAGACCCGCCGGGTCGGGCGCTGGCGGACCAGTGATCAGAAGCAACGCTGGTGCGCAGCGACGCTCTTGCAGTTCGAGCAGCGGTTTCGCCGCGTGAAGGGCGTCCAGTTCCTGCCCTTGCTCCAGGCCGCCCTGCAACGCACACTCACCGTGCACACCGCCGCCGCGTAAACGGCGCCTTCGAGGCACTCACCCGAATTTCAACTGAACTCGGGACACTCTCGGTTCTTCGTCGCATTGCGAAGACGGCCGCAGCCTCACTCGCGAGATCGCTGAACGAACAAATTCGTATGGTGCATGGTTCGGCGTTTGTATACGCTCCGCTGCCGGGCGAACCGCCGTATCGGCCCCGGATAGAAGCGTTGGGCGGGGACATTTCTGTCGATGATGCCGGTACAAGCGATCTTGGCTTCACAGTCGATCCGCTGCGCATCAAAGACCCGAGGGAGCGGCAGCGGCGAGCGTATCAAATTTTTGCACAAGACGGCCAATACCAGCGCGCATTCTCGGTGCCGGATCAGGAAGCGACCGCGCCAAACGCTTCCGGAAATGCTTCCGGTAGAAAAAACAAAAGGCTTAGCTGACACCCTGTAGTGTCGCTAAACCTTTGCCCTTAATACTTTACCTAACTGCAACATGATCGGGACGGCGGGATTTGAACCCGCGACCCCCTGAACCCCATTCAGGTGCGCTACCGGGCTGCGCTACGTCCCGTCCTGATGCCGCAATCCCCCGCGACTCGGACAGAACGGTTAACCTAAACAGCCCGCGCCCGCCCCACTACCCCCTATCATCACTTGAACCCGGCGGCCGCCGCGCGCACCGCCGGATCCATCGCCGGATAGGTCGCGTTGACGGATTCGAGCGTCTCGACCAGCATGCGCGCGATCAGGAAATTCCGTACGTGGTTGTTGTCCGACGGCACGACGTACCACGGCGCCCACGGAGTGCTGCACTTGGACAACGCTTCCGAGTACGCCGATGTGTAGGCGTCCCAGCGCGCGCGATCCTCGAGATCGCCGGCGCGGAATTTCCAGTTTTTTTTCGGATCGTTAAGCCGCTCCTGCAGGCGCTCGTGCTGTTCATCGCGCGAGACATGCAGCATGCACTTGCGGATGATGACCTTGTTGTCGGCAAGCATACGTTCGAACGCGTTGATCTGCTTGTAGCGCGGACGCCAGACCGATTCCGGGGCCAGTTCGCGCACGCGTACCACTAGCACGTCTTCGTAATGCGACCGATTGAACACGCCGATCATCCCACGTGCCGGCACCACGTTGTGCACGCGCCAGAGGAAGTCATGCTTGAGCTCTACGGAGGTCGGCGGACCAAACGACTCGACCTTCACGCCGACCGGATTGAAGGCGCCGTAGACCGTCCTGATCACGCCGTCTTTACCCGACGCATCGCGTCCCTGCAGGACCAGCAATAGCGCATGCTGCCCGTCCGCGTGGAAGACGTCCTGCAGCACGGTAAGTCGCTCGAGCAACAACTGCGTCGCCTGTTCCAGCAGCTCGCGCGGCGGCAGGTTGTCCACGCGCGCCGCCTTGCTCCCCAGCTTGATGTTGTCGTCGTCCGCCACTGGTGTCAGTCGCAGATCCTCTAGGTCGTCCGGCAATGCAACATGTTTGCTCATGCGCGATGTCCAGTCGAGTGCGACGGTTCGGCGGAACGCCCCGCGACGTCCTGCACGACAATCACGAAGACGAGATCACGGGCCGGCGTTGGATCGGCCGTCGTGAATGCATCCGGCACGAGCCTCCGGAAGACCTCCACACCGCGCTCGTACTGTTCGCGTTCAGTCGGCGCGCCATCGGGATCGGGAAAAGTGATGCGCCCATGGACCACAACACTGCGCCAGTGAAACAGCGCCTCGACTTCATCGACTTCGAAGGCGACCCACGGGTGATGCGCGAGGACATCGACTTTCGTGCCGACCTGTGTGCGACCGTAAATGTGCCCGTCGTCATAGACGTAGTGGACCGGCTCGATGTCGACGCGGTCGCGAAACGAAAACGCGAGACGTCCAACATGCTGCGCGGCCAGCAATGCATCGCAGGCCGGGCGATCCAACGTGTGAAACTGCGCTGTTCCGCTGCTCATCACCCCTCCGCTCGTTCGTACGGTTCCATGTGAATCAGCACGCCAACGGTCGTCGGTACGGCCTGCCGAATCGCCCCTTTGACGCATCCCGATAAGATGTGTGCATCCTGCAACGACAGCGAGGGTTCCGCCTGCACGTGAATATCCACGTAGTGGTTCGTGCCACTCTTGCGGATCTTCAACTTTTCAATGGCGAGCACACCGGGCGTCGCCAGCGCCGCGGCCCCAACCGCGTCGAGCAGCGGCGCATCGGGTGCGCGATCCATGAGGTCACGCGCCGCCGTCCGCATCAAGAGGCTCCCGTTGATACAGATGATACCAGCAGCCACGAGTGCCGCCCAGTCATCCGCCGGTTCCCACCCGGGCCCACCAATCAGCGCCACAGAAATTCCGATGAAGGCCGCCCCCGACGTGATGGCATCGGCGCGGTGATGCCATGCATCCGCACGCACAACGATGCTGCCAGATTGCTCACTGGCCTTCATCACACGCTTCGCGAGCACTTCCTTCACGACAATGACTACCGCCAACACGGCCAGCGTGAATGGGGCGGGCGCGTGATGTGGCGTGCGGATTTCCCTGATCGCTTCTATCGCAATCGCGGTCGCCGCACCGAACATGATGGCGCCGACCGTCGCCGCGGCGATCGGCTCGGCGCGCCCATAACCGAAAGGATACCGGTTGTCCGCTTCACGACTCGCAATCCGAAGGCCGCTCCAGACAACCAGCGACCCGATCATGTCGGTCGCGCTCTCAATGGCATCAGCCACCAGCGCGTACGCATTCCCAACAATGCCGGCGACGAGCTTGACGACCGTGAGCAGAGCGTTGACGACCAGCCCCAACTGGGCCAATCGCTGCGGGTCCCACCCTCGGTTCGGTTGCGGCGGCTCGGCCATGCCTAAACATAGAGCGCGACGGGAGGTCGGGCGCACCCTGCGTCGCGAACCGTGACAACCAGCGTCAGGCGCCGTCTCGCGTTATCTTTCCCCTCTCATGACCACGAATGACGTGCCGAACACCGGACCGGTTCAGGCACCACGTGCCGCGCAAGAAACGCCGCGTGTGCCAACGCTCTCGCATCGACTGGAATACGCAGCGACCCGACTGGCCGTCGGATTTTTGCGGTTGCTGGGCTGGCGCGGCGCGAGTTGGGTTGGTGGACGAGCCGGTCGTTTCATCTACAAGCCCATCGGGATCCGCCGAGGCGTCGTCGAACGACAAATCGCCGCCGCATTCCCCGAGCTGAGTACCGCCGACGTCGAAACAATGTCCGCGCGTTCGTACGAAAGCCTCGGTCGAACGTCCATCGAGACGGCCGTACTGCCTGGTGCGACGGCGAAGGATATTCTCGACCGCGTCGACCGCGTCGAAGGCTGGGAGCACGTCGAAGCGGGACTGGCCAAAGGACAGGGCGTGATCCTGGTGACCGGACATCTTGGCAACTGGGAATTCGGCGGCGCGTATTTCGCGGCGCGCGGCGTCCCCATCGACGTGGTCGCGCGCGGCATGGCCAATCCGATCTTCGAGGCCTACGTCGGCCGAACGCGCCGCAAGATCGGCATGGAAGTCATTCATGACAAAGACGCCGTGCGTCGCACGCCGCGCTCACTGCGTGACAATCGCTGCGTTGCCTTCGTGAGTGATCACGATGCGCTGGGGCTCGCGAGCACATTCGTGCCATTTTTTGGTCGCCCAGCCAAAACGCCACGCGGCCCGGCGGTCTTCGCATTGCGCTTTGCCGTGCCGGTGCTGTTCGTCGCGATCGTGCGCGAGCCGAGTGGCAAGTATGCGGTGCTGATCGAACCCGTACCGGTGCACCCCACTGGTGATCGCGAAGCGGACATCGACGCGATCGTCCTCTCGTACACCGAGCTGCTCGAGCGCTATGTGCGCCGCTATCCGGCGCAGTATTTCTGGCAGCATCGGCGCTGGCGCCGGCAGCCACCAGATACCCCGCCGCATTTGCGGGAACCGTGAGCGCGGCGCGTTGAGCGCATTCCGGTGAGCGCGGCCAAAGCGAAGTCTGGCTGGCGCCGTACGCTGCGACGCGTGGCACTCGGCGGCATTGTGTTGATGCTCGCGCCGGTCCCGTGCATCCTGCTCTTCACCGTCGCCGATCCGCCGATGACGTCGATCATGGCGCAGCAGACGGTTGGGAGAATGTTTACTGGAACGGCGCCGATCTGGCCCAAACACACACCGGTCTCACGGTCGGCGTTTTCACCAAACCTGCGTCGAGCCGTCCTCGCCTCCGAGGACGATCGCTTTTACCTGCATCACGGCATCGACCTCGTCGAGATCAACCACGCGCTCGAGCGGAAGAAGAAAGGTGGCAAGCTGCGCGGCGCCTCGACGCTGACGCAGCAGGTGGCTAAGAATCTGTTTCTCTGGAACGGCCGCTCATTTATTCGCAAGGGGCTCGAGGTCTACATCACGCTCTGGCTCGAGCTGATCCTCTCGAAGGATCGTATCCTCGATCTCTATCTCAACCTCGCCGAGTGGGGCACGGGCGTGAACGGTGCCGAGGCCGCGTCGCGCCTGTATTTCAACAAGAGCGCATTCGCGCTGTCGCGCGATGAGGCGGCCCGACTGGCGGCGATTCTGCCGAGCCCAAAACGATGGTCGCCGACTGGTGCAATCGCGAGCAGGCGGGCCGCTACGATTCTTGCCCGAATGCAGTATGCGGCGCCGCGGCCGCAGTAACGAGAATTCAGCAGGGAATCGCGAGAACCTGCCGAGTATCGAGATCTCCCGACACGGCAGTTTCTCGCGACTCCCGACGCCGTACTCCCTACTCGTTTGCCCCTAGGGACCATGGTGTCTTCGCGCACATCGTCATATCGTTTGACATGAGGAAATGGGGGGTCGCACTCATCCTGCTGACGGCGTGCGGGACCAGGGAAATTTCGCCGATCGCGCCGCAGGCGAGCGGCGGTGACCAACGCGCGACGCACGTGCACGCCGCGCTCATCCCACTCGAAGCGTCGGTGGTCGACGCCCCGATCAGTTACGCAATCGCCCCTGCCCTCGCCGCGCTCGAGCGTGCGGTACCGCGACGATTCGGCGACATCAACCAACGAATCACAAGCAAGGACAGTCCCCGGCAATCGGTGGCCTATTACGCCACCCGCACGCCATTCGCGGTCACCTTCGACGGCAAGCGCGTCACGCTCACGACGGCGATTTCCTATCAGGGGCGAGGTTGGTACAAACCGCCACTCAGCGGGGCCGTCAGTGCGGCGTGCGGCACGTCGGAAGCGCCTCCTCGTCTTCGGGTCGTCATCGCATCGGATGTCGAACTGTCGCCCAACTGGAAGATCGTCACGCGGACGCGCGTCCGCTCACTGACCGCACTGACGAATACACCGCGCGACCAGTGTCGCGTGACGATGTTCAACATCGACGTGACCAATCGCGTGATTGAGGCGATCACTCCGGAAGTCGCACAACGACTGCCGCCGCTGGATCGACAGATCGGGCGGTTCGACGTGCGGACGCCGGTCGAAGGCTACTACAACCAGTTGAACCAAAGCTTTCGCATTCGCGACAGCCTCTGGTTCGTCATCGGCCCCGAGGCGGTGCGACTGGGTGGCCTGCGACTCGTGGACACCGCAGTCGTCGCGGATATCCGGCTGTTGGCGCGTCCGGTGATGGTGACTGGCCCGAGGCCCCCACAAATCACGATCACACTACCGCCGCTGACGCCCGCCACGCGCGTCGTCGGCGACAGCGCGCACCTGCTGCTAGAAGGTTTCCTAGGCTACAACGATGCCAGCGCGGCCCTGTCGGCGGCGCTGGTCGGACGACATGTCAGCCGATACGGACGACGCATCGCGATTCGATCGGTTCGCGTTTATCCGCTCGGTGACGGTCGGGTCGCGCTCGCCCTTGGCGTGGATGGCTCCGTGACCGGACAAGCGTACTTCGTCGGCACCCCGCAAATCGATACGCTGACGCGCACGCTGTCCGTACCCGATCTCGATTTCGACGTGGCCACCGCCAACGCACTCGTGTCGGGGCTGGCGTGGCTCAAGAAGGGCGACCTTGTGGCGGAGCTGCGCCAACGGGCCCGGATTCCGCTCGCGCCGCTTCTCGATGAGACGCGCGGGAAGGTCGAGTCGGCGATCAACCGACAGTTAGCCGACGGGGTCCACCTCTCCGGACGCGTGCAGACGGGTCGCATTCTCGATGTCTCGGCCGACCCGAGGTGGTTCGTCGTTCGGGCCGAGGCGACCGGTTCGCTCGGGCTCGCTATCGATCGTGAGATTCCCGGCAGTCCGGTCCGCGCGCGACGAACGCCAGGGGCGGTTCAAAAGTGAGTACGTCTGACCGCTGCAATGCCTGACCGCAAGAGGCGATCTTTACGTATGCGCCGCGCCCTTCGTGACGCTGTTCACCAGTGGTACCATACCCATCACTTGGCATGATTCTGATCCCGTTCCGATTCGGCCGTCGCGTCGTCGCGACCTGCGCCGCGCTTGTCTTGACCGCACTCTCGACCGCGTTGTCGCCCGCGCCTGCGCGTGCCGCACGGCAAACCGTAGACACGTCGGCCAAGCCTGCCGCGCCCGCAAAAGCAAAAGCTGGCAGCAAGGCGACGACACCGAAGTCCGCGTCAGCAAAGAAGAAGTCGACCGCCACGTCGCTGTCGGATACGACGAAGAAGAAAAACGTCGGCGGACTCCTCGGCCCGTCGTCGGGTGAGAAGCACATGGCGTATCGCAACATGGGCAGCGATCTCGATTCGCTCTGGCCGCCGAAGATGGCTGCCCCACTGCCCGGCTCGATCCTGCCAGCTAAGCGCATCATTGCCTTCTACGGCAATCCACTTTCGAAGCGCATGGGCATTCTCGGCGAATTCGAAACCGACGACATGCTGCAACGCCTTGATCGTGAAGTCGCCGAGTGGAACCGGCTCGACCCGTCGCATCCGGTGCAGCCGGCGCTGCATCTGATTGCGATCGTAGCGCAGGGCGCGCCAGGCAGAGACGGCAAATATCGCCTGCGCATGGACAGCACCGTCATCGAGAAAGTGTACGGATGGGCGAAGCGCAAGAACGCCATCATGTTCGTCGATGTGCAGGTCGGGCAGAGCACGCTGCAAGCGGAGTTGCCCTGGCTAGAGCGCTTCCTGAAGCGTCCCGAAGTGCATCTGGGCATCGACCCAGAGTTCTCGATGAAGGACGGGTCGCGACCAGGTAAGAAGATTGGCTCGTACGATGCGAGCGATATCAACTATGCGACCCGATTCCTCGCGGAAATGGTCGACAAGTACAAACTGCCGCCGAAGATTCTCGTCGTGCATCGCTTCACCCGAAAGGGCGTGACGAATGCCTCGAACATCCGCCTCGATCCGAAGGTGCAGATCGTCATGCACATGGACGGCTTCGGCGCACCGTGGCTCAAGCGCGATTCGTTCTACAGCTACATCAAGAAGGAACCCGTGCAGTTCGCGGGATGGAAGCAGTTCACGAAGCCGCGCAACGACAATCCGTCCACGACGCGCGAGTCGATTCTCAGGCTGTGGCCCACACCGATCTACATCCAACTGCAGTAACCCCCGAGGCTCGTGTGCGTGATCAGTCGCCGAACGTTGGTCGTCGTGATGCATTGCGTACCATGAGCACGGTCGCGGGAGCGGCGCTCATCGGTGGCGCGTTGCCCTCGAGTGCGAGTGCAGATGCGGCAATACGTGTGGTGGAATCCGCGCGGGCGGGTCGATTGAAACAGGCCGCGTCTCGCTGGTGCTACGGCACGATTCCGCTCGATGATCTCTGCGTCGCGGCATCGAAGATCGGTCTCAAGGGCATCGATCTCCTCGACGAGATCGATTGGCGCGTGCCGGCGAAGCACGGCATGGTCTGCTCGATGGCCAACGGATTCGGGACGATTCCAAAGGGCTTCAATCGCGCGGATCTGCACGACAAGCTCGTCGCGGACGGAAGCGCGATGATCCCGAAGGCCGCCGCCGCGGGCGTCGAACGTATCGTCTGCTTCAGCGGCAATCGCGGCGGCATGTCGGACGGCGAGGGCCTCGCGAATTGCATCACGGGACTCAAGCGTCTCGCGCCGATCGCCGAGCGGCATGGTGTCACGCTCTGTCTCGAGTTGCTGAACAGCAAGATCGATCACCACGATTACCAGTGCGACCATAGCGCGTGGGGCGCCGAGGTGATCAAAGGCGTTGGATCGGCTCGTGTACGCCTGCTCTTCGACATCTACCATATGCAGATCATGGAAGGCGACGTCGTACGAAACATCAAGACTCACGCACCCTACATCGCGCATTTTCATACCGGCGGGGTGCCGGGTCGCAATGAAATCGATGAGACGCAAGAATTGAATTACCGACTCGTCGCGCAGACGATCGCGGGGCTGGAATTCGGGGGGTTTCTCGCGCACGAATTCGAGCCCATCCGAGATCCACTCACCTCGCTCAAGCAAGCCTACGAAATCTGCAATGTGTGAGGGCTTCGAGGCGCGGTAGCGGTTGGAGACGGGAACCAATTGGTTCGTGTTACCAGCCGTGGGTGAATCCGGCGGATTCAGTCCGAAATCCCTATCTACTGGAAAAGCAGTTGACAAATCCGACCGAGCATTTCATACTACGGAAAGTTCAGTAGCAGGCTCCAACTTTCCCCGATCTCCTCATGGCCGATCTGCATTTCCCGCCCCGAGAACTCGCGGTCATGAGCGTCCTCTGGAAGCTCGGATCGGCGACCGTCACGCAGGTCAAGGACGATCTCGACGAGCCGCTCGCGTACACCTCTGTCCTATCGGCGCTCCAGACCCTGGAGGACAAGGGTTACGTCCGCCACGAGCCCGAAGGACGCGCCTATCGATACTTCCCTTCCGTCGGTGCCGAGGCGGCCGGCGGCAGCGCGATCGCTCGCATCAAGGACGCGATCTTCCAGGGTTCGGCGGAACGGCTCTTCGCTCAGCTGGTGAACAACGAGGATCTGAGCCGAGCCGAGCTCGAACGCATGCGTACGCTGCTCGCCGCGCGCCTGAAGGCATCCGACGACCGAGGTACCCCGTGATCACCACGCACTTCGATGTCTCGTCCGTATCCAACTGGATGCTCTTTTCCCTCGTGATCGGAGGCGTTGTCAGCTTCGCCGCCCTGGCGGCGCACGATGCACAGCGGGCGGCCAATCACTCTGTGCGATTCGTCTGGTTCGGCGCCATAGTCGCGACCGTCGTGCTGAGTTTCGCCGCTCCGGCTCGTCGGGTCAGCGCGCCGACCCGCATCCCGATGCCGACAGCAACAACCACGTCAGCGACGACGCCTTCGTTGCCGCGGTCTCCGTCCGTCACGGTCCGACTGACTCGCGCCGCGGATGTCGTAATGATTCCGATCGAGACCGCACTGCAATTCGCGCAGACACGCGTTTCGCGCCTGCCCATGCCTTGGCACGTCGCCATCGCGTCGCTCTGGTTGATCGGCACGACGGTCACCCTCGGCATTTTCATCGCCAGTTATGCGCGCATTCGTCGCCTGATGCGGCGGTGGCCCGTGCAACGTATCGACGACATCCGCGCGCGCATTGCTCCATCGGCGGGTCCGGCCGTGATCGGACTCGCGCCTTCCGAAATCATTCTGCCGTCATGGTTGCTGTCTCGACCGATCGAGGAACAACGACTCGTGGTCGCGCATGAACGCGAGCATGTCAATGCCCGCGACCCGTGGTTGCTCGTGCTGGCCTGCGCGGCCGTCGCACTGATGCCGTGGAATCCCGCGCTCTGGTTTGCCCTGAGTCGTTTGCGCCTCGCCATCGAAGTCGATTGTGATCGTCGGGTACTCGGTCATGGTGTCGCGACCGAGGCATATGGTTCGCTGTTGATCGATCTGTCCGTACATCGCGCTGATGTCCCGTCCGCGATGCCTGCATACTCGATGCCGGCATTCTCCTGCAATGGTTCGTATCTCGAACGGAGGTTGGTTGCTATGACGTCCCGCCCGTCACGTTTTGCGTCATCCCGTCGGATGGTTGGTGGTTTGTTGGCTGCGGCAGCGCTGATGGCTGCGTGTGAATCGAAGCTGCCGACGTCGGCGGAGATTGCAACAATGGACGTGGCCGGCGCGCAGAAGCAGGCCGGCCTCGTCGCGCTCGCCGACGATGGCAAATCGGTGTACATCGTGGATGGCAAGCCTGCGAGTGCTGAGGTGGCGAAGAAAATATTGGCGGAGCAGATCGCCACGATCACTGTGCGTCGCGGCGCCGGCGATTCGGGTGTCGTGTCGATCCGAACGAATCGCGCTGCAGGCGCCGACGGCGACGTCGCGTTGACACTCAGTCAGAAGCAGGCGGCCGAGCTGGCGGCCCATGGCGGAATGAAGATCCGCGCGCGCTCGCTGTCTATCACGGCCGACACGACCCGGGGTGCATCGACGATTGGGCGCAAATTCGACGGCCTGCTGATCATCGATGGTACGATATCGGATTCGAAGGAGCTCGACACACTGTCGCCGGATCGAATCGAAAGCGTCGAGGTCATGAAGGGCGCGGCCGCGCAGGCCGCATACTCCGACCCGCGCGCCGCGAACGGCGTGATCAAGGTGACGACCAAGGTAAAGAAGTAGCGCGTCGCATCGGACGCGTCCGCGGCTGCTGTCGGGAACTCACGGAACCAATGGTTGCAGGTTGCCAGCGTTGAACTACTCCCGAAGCGCGAGCGACTGCTGTATGCTCGAACTATGGACAAATCTTCGCTTCCCTCGCGTCATTCCACCGTCGGCCCGGAACGCGCGCCCCATCGATCCTTTTACTACGCGATGGGCCTCACGGCCGAGGACATCGCGAAGCCCTTGATCGGTGTCGTCTCCAGCTGGAACGAGGCGGCACCGTGCAACATCTCGCTCCGACGTCAAGCCGAAGTCGCCAAAAGGGGCGTGATCTCGGCGGGCGGTACGCCGCGGGAATTCACGACCATCACGGTCACCGATGGCATCGCGATGGGTCACGCGGGGATGAAGGCGTCGCTGGTCAGTCGGGAGATCATCGCCGATTCCATCGAGCTCACCGTGCGGGGTCATTGCTACGACGGTCTCGTGGGACTCGCGGGCTGCGACAAATCACTGCCCGGCATGATGATGGCGATGCTACGACTCGACGTGCCCTCCGTATTTCTGTACGGTGGCAGCATCGTTCCGGGTCGTTATCAGGGTCGCGATGTCACGGTGCTCGATGTCTTCGAAGCCGTCGGTTCGTACGCCGCTGGCACGACGACGCTCGCCGAACTCACCGCACTCGAGAAAGTCGCGTGCCCAAGCGCGGGCTCGTGCGGTGGTCAGTACACGGCGAACAGCATGGCGTATGTCTCCGAGGCCATCGGCCTTGCACTGCCAGGTTCTGCGAGCCCGCCGGCATCGGTCGAAGCGCGTGATGCCTTCGCGGAAGCCGCGGGCATTGCCGTCATGCGACTGATTACCGACGGGCCGCGGCCGCGTCAGATCGTCACGCGGAAAGCGCTCGAGAATGCCGCCGCGGTCGTCGCGGCCACGGGTGGTTCGACCAACGCCGCGTTGCACTTGCCGGCACTCGCGAACGAGATCGGCATTTCGTTTGATCTGTTCGATGTCGCCGAGGTGTTTAAGCGCACGCCGCTGATCGCCGATCTCAAGCCGGGTGGCAGGTATCTCGCGAAAGATGTGTGGGACATCGGCGGCGTCTCCGTCATTCTGAAGATTCTGCTTGACGGCGGATTTCTGCACGGCGAGTGCCTCACTGTCACCGGCAAGACACTCGGCGAAGATCTCGCCAACGTCGAGATCCCGCAGAATCAGAAGGTCGTGATGCCCGTCTCACAGGCAATTTCGCCGACGGGCGGACTCGTGGGCCTCAAGGGCAACCTGGCACCCGACGGCGCGGTCGTGAAAGTCGCCGGTCTCGTGCACCGAAAGTTCAGCGGCCCGGCGCGCGTCTTCGATTCCGAAGAACTCGCGTTCAAGGCGGTCATGGACAAGCAGTACGCCGCGGGTGATGTCATCGTCATTCGCTATGAAGGGCCGAGGGGCGGACCCGGCATGCGAGAGATGTTGTCGACGACGTCGGCCATCTACGGCCAAGGGATGGGCGAGGTCGTCGCGCTGATCACCGACGGACGTTTTTCGGGTGCCACGCGCGGGTTATGCGCCGGGCACCTGAGTCCGGAAGCCGCCGTCGGCGGGCCGATCGCCTTGATCCAGGATGGCGACATCATCGAAATTGATGCCGATTCGGAATCGATTACGGTGAAGCTCAGCGACGACGAACTCGCCCTGCGAAAAGCGTTGTGGTCCCCTCGGAAACACGACTATCAGTCCGGTGCGATCTGGCGATACGCGCAGACGGTCGGCTCCGCACGCTACGGCGCAGTGGTGCATCCAGGGGGGGTTGCGGAAACGCATGTTTATGCCGATGCTTGAAAAACGGCGGCGATGGTTGCCAGCACTGTGACGGTCGTGCCAGCAGTTCGTCTTGACCATGAAGCATTCGGTCTGCCCCACTTTTTTTCGCCTCATCCGACACACGCGCTCGCACTGATGCAGACGTCGTTCGAAAAGTCTTCGCGACTTATTAGCCTTATTCCGGTCGTCGTAACGCTACTTGTTACGACGATTCTTGTCGTACTTATCCGGGAGCAAGGCCGCACCATCGCGATGATCTGACGCGAACCGCCGCCCCTCCCGAACTCACCGGGAGCGGCAACCTTGGCGAAATGCTGAAGGCCCTCTCCTGACGGAGGGGGCCTCTTTCTTTTGCCAAGCCCTCAATGCGCGACGAGACCAGCACCGCCACAACACGACGAACGCCCCATGCCGCCGACCGCGCTGAATCGCCGTCGACGCGCACCGGTGCGCAGATCATGTGTGAGGCGTTGATTCGTGAAAATGTCAAGGTGCTCTTCGGTATCCCGGGCGGCTGCATCATGCCGTTCTACCACGCGATGTGGGAATACCGCGCGCAGTTGCGCCACGTGCTCTGCCGTCATGAGCAAGGCGCGGGACACGCCGCCGAAGGCTATGCGCGCGTCAGCGGTGAGGTCGGCGTGTGCATCGGGACAAGTGGGCCTGGCGCGACGAATCTCGTGACGCCGATCGCCGATGCGTGGATGGACGGCACGCCATTGGTCGCGATCACTGGACAAGTGCCGAGCTATTTGCTTGGCACCGATGCGTTCCAGGAAGTCGACATCACCGGCATCACGGTCCCGATCACGAAGCACAATTTTCTCGTGACATCGGTTGAGGACCTGCCCCGCGTCTTTCGCGAAGCGTTTCACATCGCGCGCACGGGGCGGCCGGGGCCGGTGCTGATCGACATCACGAAGGACGTGCAAACAGCACAGAGCAGTCCACGATGGGACGTGGAGATGGACCTGCCGGGCTATCGCCCGACGTCGCGGTCGGAGATGGCGGTGCGCGGCGACGACCTAGCGTCGGCGGTGCGCTTGCTCGCACAGGCAGAGCGTCCGTTGATTCTCGCTGGCAACGGCGTCATGCAGGCCGGCGCGAGCAGCGACTTGCGCGACTTCGCCGAGCAGACCGGCATTCCGGTCGTGACCACATTGCATGGTCTGGGCGCGATGCCGCATGATCACCCGCTCGCCCTCGGCATGCCGGGGATGCACGGCTGGGTGCACGTCAATCGCGCGATTCAGCGCTGCGACGTGCTGCTCAATGTCGGCAGCCGCTTCGACGATCGTGTCACGGGAAAGGCGTCGACGTTTGCGCCGCACGCGACGATCATCCACATCGACATCGATCCCACGGAGATCGGCAAGCTGGTGCCGACGACGCTTGGCATTGTCGCAGACGCGAAGGCGGCGTTGATGGCGCTCACGTCGCGCATGCCGCACGCACCCGAACAACATGTCACGTGGCGCAGCGAGATTGCCCAGCTGCGCGAAGAGTTCCAGCCGCGACAGGGATACGCACGCGCGAAGCGGACCGCGTCGTTGACGCCGAACGATGTGTTTGAATCGTTCAATGCCGCATTCGCCGGTCGGAGCGATTGGCGCGTGGTGACGGACGTCGGCCAGCATCAGATGTGGGCCGCACAGTTGATCGACTGGACGCGTCCGCGCACGCACATCACGAGTGGCGGCGCGGGCACGATGGGCTTCTCGGTGCCCGCAGCGCTCGGCGCCGCCATCGCGGACCCAGAGCGCACGATCTGGGTGATCGTCGGCGACGGCGGATTCCAGATGACCGCCAGCGAGCTCGCCACTATCGCGCAGGAAGGCCTCACCAACGTGAAAATCGCCGTGATCAACAACGGCTACCTCGGCATGGTGCGGCAATGGCAGGAGCTGTTCGAAGGCCGTCGGTATAGCGGTACACCGTTGTCGAGTCCCGACTTCTCCCTGCTCGCCGCCGCGCACGGACTCACCGGCATCGCCGTCAATCACGCACGCGACGCCGCCAGCGCCATCGAGTCGGCGTGGACACACAACGCATGCGTCGTGATCGATTTCCGCGTCGAACGCGAAGCCAACGTCTTCCCCATCGTACCCGCCGGACGCGCCATCCACGACATGCTCACCACCTGATCTCACCGTCTCACGACTCCGTCTCGCGACTCCGTCTCACGACTCCGTCAGTCTCCCGACTCCGTACTCCCTACTCCGTACTCACCCATGTCTCAGCACACGCTCATCGCTCTCCTGCACGACCGTCCGGGTGTCTTGCACCGCACCGTCACGCTGCTACGTCGACGCGGCTTCAACATCGTATCGCTCGCCGTCGGCCGCAGTGAAGTGCCGGGGATCAGCCGCATGACGCTCGTCGTCGATGCGAACGATGCGACGCAGGTCGTGCAACAACTCGATCGACTGGTCGAAGTGATCGGCGTGACGGACGTGACGAATTCGTCGGCGATTCAGCGGGAGACAGCGATGATCAAGATGATCGCACCGCCCGGCCGTATCGCCACACTCGCCGACGACGCCCTCCGAGCCGGTGCGCGCATCCTCGAACTCACCGACCGGGAAATCATCATCGAAATCACCGATACGCCCGAGCGCGTCGAAGCGTTCATCGGCACGCTGCGTCCCTCAGGGATTGCAGAACTCATGCGCACGGGCCGACTGGCCATGATGCGCGGCCGTACACCCACCGTCATCGAAACTCCACGCAACTTCCGCGACCAGGCGGACGGTGCCCCACATGAGGAGGCCGCCTGATGTCCACGATCCACCTCCCCGCCGCGCCCGTGCTCTACGATCGCGACGCCGACATGTCGCGCCTCACGGGCCGGCGGATCGCCATCATCGGGTATGGCAGCCAAGGCCACGCACACGCGCTCAACCTGCAGGACAGCGGGTGTGACGTGCGGGTAGGACTGCGGCCGGACTCACGCAGTCGCGAAGCCGCCCTCGCCGCCGGACTGCGCGTGTTGGACGTCGCCGAGGCTGCGGCCGAGGCCGATATGATCATGATTCTCGCACCGGATACGGAGCAGCGGGCGATCTACGAGGCATCGATCGCTCCCTCGCTCACGGCGGGCAAGACGTTACTCTTTGCGCACGGGTTCAACGTGCACTACGAACTGATCGATGCGCCCGACGGCGTCGATGTCGCGTTGATCGCGCCCAAGTCGCCGGGACATCGTGTTCGCGAAGTATTCGTTGCTGGCGGCGGCACGCCGGGCCTCATCGCGGTGCACTGCGACGCCAGTGGTCACGCGCGTGCCGATGCACTGGCGTACGCGTGCGCGATCGGCTGTACCCGCGCGGGCGTGCTCGAGACATCATTCGCCGAGGAGACCGAGACCGATCTGTTCGGCGAGCAGGCGGTACTCTGCGGCGGCGTGTCTGCGCTGGTGAAGGCGGGCTTCGAAACACTGGTCGAGGCGGGCTACCGTCCCGAGATGGCGTACTTCGAATGCATGCACGAGCTCAAGCTCATTGTCGACCTGATGTATCAGGGCGGCCTGAACTACATGCGCTACTCGGTGTCCGACACCGCCGAATACGGTGATTACGTCGCGGGACCGCGCATCGTCAACGACGAGACGCGTGCCGCGATGCGCAGCTTGCTCGCGGACATTCGCGACGGGTCGTTCGCGAAGACGTGGATCGCCGAGAATGAAGCGGGTCGCCCCAATTTCAATGCCGCGCGTCGCGCGGATATCGATCATCCGATCGAGCAAGTCGGTGTGAGATTACGCGAGTTGATGCCGTTCCTGAACGCGAAGGTCGTGCGCCCTGACACGGGTTCGATTCGACCTCAACCAGTTGCGACGGCATGACCATCACGACGACGGATCACGTACGCATTTTCGATACGACGTTGCGGGACGGCGAGCAGGCCCCGGGCTGTTCGATGACGGTCGCCGAAAAGCGCAAAGTGGCGAAGCAGCTGGCCCGCCTCGGGGTCGACATCATGGAGGCGGGGTTCCCCGCCGCCTCTCCCGGCGACTGGGAGGCCGTCCACTCCATCGCACAGGATGCGAATTCATGGACGACGGCGCCCGTCATCTGTGGTCTCGCCCGCGCAACCACGCGCGATATCGAAGCCGCGGCGCGCGCACTCGCGCCGGCGCCACGGTTCCGCATTCACACGTTTCTCGCGACGTCGGACCTTCATCTGGAGTTCAAACTGCAGATGACGCGCGAGCAGGTGCTGACGCGCGTTCGCGCGATGGTGTCATTGGCGGCGTCATTTACCCCCGATGTGCAATTCTCGCCTGAGGACGCGAGTCGCAGCGATCCAACGTTTCTGCATCAGGTGCTTCGCGTGGCCATCGAGGCGGGTGCGGCGACGTTGAACATTCCCGACACCGTCGGATACGCGACACCCGATGAATACGGCGCGATGATTCGCGCGATTCGGGAGGAGGTCGTGCAGGATCGACCGATCGTCATCGCGACACACTGTCATGATGATCTGGGCCTCGCCGTGGCTAATTCACTAGCCGGCGTCAGCAACGGCGCCCGTCAGGTCGAGTGTACGGTGAATGGGATCGGCGAACGGGCCGGCAACGCCGCCCTGGAGGAGGTCGTGATGGCGCTGCAGACCCGCGCCGCGCGCTTCGGGGTGACGACGCGCGTCCAGCGCGAGGAAATTGGACGAACGTCTCGTCTGGTGTCACGCTGCACGGGCGTTCGCGTGCCGCCCAACAAAGCCATCGTTGGCGCCAATGCGTTCGCGCATGAAGCGGGCATCCATCAGGACGGCATGCTCAAGCATCGTGACACGTACGAGATTATGCGCGCCGAATCCGTCGGTCTTGAAGGCGGCCGTTTGATTCTTGGTAAACATTCCGGACGCGCCGCGCTACGCGCGCACCTGACGGCACAGGGTCATGTGCTGGATGACGCCGAGTGCGATGCGATATTCAGCCGGTTCAAGGACGTGGCCGATCGCAAGAAGCTCGTCGACGATCGCGAACTCGAGGCGATCGTGAGTGGCGTGACGCGGCGAACGGTCGCGGGATTCACGCTGGAACTTGTGCAGGTGTCGTGCGGCACTCACGCCATTCCGACCGCGACGGTGCGACTGAGAAGTCCGGACGATACCACACGCGTTGCCGCGGCGCAGGGAGACGGCCCGGTCGATGCCGTCTGCCGCGCGATCAACGAGTGCGTCGAGGAGCTCGGCGACGTCGGCGAACTGGTGGACTTCTCGATCGAGGCCGCGGCCGAAGGGATCAACGCCGTCGGCGGCGTCAACATTCGCCTGCGTGAGCGTGCGCTCGCAGCGGACGGCACGACGCACGATACGCGACACATCGCGAGTGGCTATGGCGTCCACACCGATATTATCGTCGCCACCGCCGAGGCGTACGTGGCCGCCATCAATGGAATGGTTCGTGCGCGTGCAGCGCATCAGCAGGAGGCGCTCGCATGACACAGTCTGCGAATGATTCGACGAAACCGAATTCGCCTCCGCGCACGATGTTCGAGAAGCTCTGGGAATCGCATGAGGTTCGCGCTGGCGACGACGCGACGCCGTCGGTCCTATATGTCGATCTGCATCTAATCCATGAGGTGACGTCGCCGCAGGCCTTCAGTGCGCTCGAGTCGAGAGGCCTCGCCGTGCGGCGTCCCGATCGCACGCTCGCGACGATGGATCACAGCACCCCGACAACGCTCACGACGCGCGCACAGATGAGCGACGGGGCAGCGGGCTCGCAGTTGGACACGCTCGAACGACGTTGCCGTGAGCACGGCATTCCGCTGTTCGCGTTGGGCGATGACCGTCGCGGCATCGTCCATGTGATCGGTCCGGAGCGCGGGCGCACGTTGCCGGGCATGACCATCGTCTGCGGTGACAGCCACACCAGCACGCACGGCGCCTTCGGCGCGCTGGCCTTCGGCATCGGCACGAGCGAGGTCGGATACGTGCTGGCGACCCAGTGCCTTTTGCAGCGACGGCCGCGTACGATGGAGATCCGTGTTGACGGCACGCTCGCGGACGGTGTGACGGCGAAGGATCTGATCCTCGCCATTATCGCGCAGATTGGCGTGGACGGTGGCGCGGGCCATGTCATCGAGTACCGTGGCGCCGCCATTCGTGCGCTCGACATGGAAGGCCGCATGACCGTCTGCAACATGAGTATTGAAGCGGGCGCGCGCGCCGGCATGATCGCACCCGACGACACCACGTTCGCGTGGCTGGCGGGGCGCGAGGACGCACCGCAGGGCGAGGCCTGGACCAACGCGGTTGCGCAATGGCGCACGCTCCCGACGGACGAGGGCGCAACGTTCGACAGGGAGGTCAACGTTGACGCGTCGCGCATCCGTCCGATGATCACGTGGGGGACCAATCCGGGTATGGCGATTCCGATCGACGCGCCGGTCCCGGCCCTGAGTGCCAGTACGGCGCGCGCGCTACACTACATGGGCTTCGAAGCCGGAGCCTCGCTGCTGGGACAGTCCGTCGATATCGTCTTCATCGGCAGTTGCACGAACGGCCGACTGGAAGACCTGCGCAGTGCCGCGCGAGTACTCGAGGGACGGCGTATCGCGCCCTCCACTCGCCTGCTGGTGGTGCCGGGCTCCCAACAGGTGAAGCGTGACGCCGAACGTGAGGGACTGGCTGACATCTTCCGCGCGGCGGGCGCCGAGTGGCGCGAAAGCGGTTGCTCGATGTGCATCGCGATGAACGGCGATCTGGTCGGCCGAGGCCAACTCGCGGTGAGCACCAGCAATCGCAATTTCGAAGGGCGGCAGGGTCTTGGTTCTCGCACACTGCTCGCGTCGCCCGCGACCGCCGCGGCGTGCGCCATCGCCGGCGCTGTCGCGGATCCTCGTTATCTGGAGCAACGCACATGAGCCCCGCGATACCTGGCAGTGTCGCTCGCTGGACGTCGATGGATGCGTCCGCCGTCGTCATCGCGCGTGATGACATCGACACGGATCAGATCATTCCGGCACGCTTCCTGACGACGACTTCCCGCACCGGACTCGGCGTGCACTGTTTCGCCGATTGGCGCTATGATACCGCCGGTACGCCGCGAGCGGATTTTGCGCTCAATCGCGATGTGGCGCGTGGTGCACAGATCCTTGTGGGCGGCCAGAACTTCGGGTGCGGCTCCAGCCGGGAGCACGCGCCATGGTCAATCGTCGATGCGGGTTTCCGCGTGGTCATCGCCGGCTCGTTTGCGGACATCTTTCGCGCGAATGCGCACAAGAATGGACTGCTGACCGCAGCCATCGGACCGGCGATCAGCGAGCTGCAGGCGTATCTCGCAAATCACCCGTCGGCGCATGTACGGGTCGATCTACCAGCGCAGACGGTGTGTTGGTTGGCCGAGCACGCGTATCCGTTCGCGATCGACGCGTTCAGCAAGCGTGCGCTGGCCGAAGGACTCGACGAACTGGGAATGTTGGTCACCCACATTCCGCAGATTCAGGCGTGGGAATCCCGTACCGGACGGCAGATCGCGTGAAAGCCAGCATCACAGTACTTCCCGGTGACGGAGTTGGCCCGGAAGTCATCAGCGAAGCCGTGCGCACATTGCGCGCCGTCGGGGCGAATCACACGATCGAGTTCGACCTCCGCGAAGGATTGATCGGCGGTGCCGCGATCGATGCGACGGGTGATCCGCTACCTCCTGTGACCCGAGCGTTGATCGACGGCGCCGACGCCGTATTGCTCGGTGCCGTCGGTGGCCCCAAGTGGAGCGACCCATCGTCATCCGTGCGACCAGAGCAAGGGCTGCTTGGGCTGCGTGCCATGATGGGCGTCTTCGCGAACCTGCGACCGGTCGTGACACATCCCGCACTGATTCCGCTCTCGCCGCTCCGCGCGGAATTGCTGCACGACGTGGATCTGATGTTCGTGCGCGAGCTGACCGGGGGCCTCTACTTCGGCGACAAGACGCGCGAAATGGATGCACACGGCCAGTGGCAACGCGCCACCGACCTGTGCGTGTATACCGCCGACGAAGTGCGCCGAGTGGTGCGCATTGCCGGCAATCTCGCCCGCGACCGCCGCGGCCGCGTGACGAGCGTCGACAAGGCCAACGTCATGGAGACATCGCGTCTCTGGCGCGCGGTCACGACGCAGGTCATGCGGGACGAGTTCCCCGACGTCACGCTCGATCACATGCTCGCCGACGCGTTCGCGATGCAAATGCTGCGCACCCCCGCTGCATACGACGTGATCGTCACCGAGAACCTGTTCGGCGATTTATTGACCGATGAAGCCGCCGTCCTCGGCGGGAGCATCGGGCTGCTGCCGTCAGCGTCGCTCGCGTCGCGACGTGCCGACGATCGAATCCCCGGCCTCTATGAGCCCATTCACGGCTCGGCACCGGACATCGCGGGTCGCCAGCTGGCGAATCCCACCGGCGCGATCCTCAGCGTCGCCATGCTGTTGCGGTATTCGCTTGGGCTTGAGCAGGCCGCCCTCGCCCTCGAGTCTGCGGTCAACGGCGCCATCCGCGCCGGCCACCGCACCGCCGATTGCGCGATGCCGGGTGAAGTGGCTATCTCAACCAGCGCATTTACTGACGCGGTGATCGCACGGCTCGGCTAGCCCAGTCCCCGCGTACCTCACATCCGGCGATATGCCCGTACGCGAAACATGACCGGCGCCCCGACGCCTACGAGCCACCGATGGATGCTGTGGGCCGCGTTCATCGCGCTGCTCGGACTCGGCCTCGTCGCGAACTCGCTATTCCGCCCGCATCCGGCCGCAAAAACCGCTGCGGGAACGGCATCAAGTACGTCGCCCAAGTCTGCGAATCGACAGCTGCTGCTCGGCGTCGACGGTGTCAGCTGGGACGCGTTCCAATACGCGCAGGCGCACGGTTTATTCAAACGTTTCACGCACGCTGGACGCATGATTGCGCCGTATCCCGCGATGAGTCACGGCGCGTGGACAGAAATCATCGGCACGCGACGCGCCTTTGGCGATCGCGGTCGACTGCCGACCGTCGAAGCACGATGGTTCGACCTCGATGCGCAGCGCGTCGCCGATGATCCGCGCCTCGTGTTCGCTCGCTATGCGAGTCCGTTTAACTACATGCGCGCGTTCGATTCGTACTTTGATCCGCTGCTCGAGCCGCTGATGTACTTCCCCGGCCATCGCGTGTTCGACCGTGAACTCGAGGAAACCGAGCGTGCGATCCTCGATGGATTCACTGGCGATCGCTACGCCGTCTACGTCAGCGGTACCGACGCCATGGCGCACACGCACAAGGACCAGTTGCATGCATTTCTTGTGCAGGTCGATGCCATGATCGAACGAACCATCACGACGCTCGAAGCGCGCGGCGGTCCGGTCGATGTGTGGATGGTCTCTGATCACGGGAACGCTGGCGCATTCCGTGAAGGCGAGACCGAGTCGTACCTCGGCGTCGTGTCTTTGAGCGCCGCCATCAAACGAGCGGGACTTGTCAGGCGGGACAGCGGGAGTGTCACCGCGCTCAACGAAGTGGCGGTCGTCACGATCGCGCTGGCGTCCATGGTCGACCTGTATTTGCCCGATCTCTCGCGTCGACGGCGCTTGGTCGACGAGGTCATGCGCGAGCGCGGCGTGACGCTGGCCACGTGGCTGGAAGTCAACGACACTGAGCGTTCGATCATCGTACGCGATCCGGCAGACGGCGAGGCCGTGATTCGGTGGCGTCATCCAGCCGGCGCATCGGCGAACGAGTACGCCTATATACCGCGCAGAGGAAACCCGCTTGCGATTGCCGACCCGTTGCACTCGACCACGGCGTCGGTTCGATGGGTCTCCGACGACGTCATGCGTCGCGCCACCGTCGATGGCCCGTGGCCGGACGCCATTTATCGTCTCGTGTCGAGTGCCGAAAAGCAGGTCGAGAACGCCCCCGATCTTATCGTGAACCTCGGTGACGGCTACGCGCACGAGGGGGAGTTTGGTCGAGTCGTTCGGATGGTGCGCACGCATGGGTCGCTGTCCGCACGATCATCGCTGGGCATCGTCGCCAGCACGCGTTCCGCGGTTCCGACGGCGGTGCGCGCGGACGAAGTGGCGAGCGTCATGCACGTGACACCGCGCGAACTGCTGCGTTCGGCGGCGTGGCTCAATCCGACGAATATCGATTCGACGGCGGAAGCACTGGCGAGTGAATCAGCGATGTTGCCCACCGGGCACGCCGATCATTCGGAAGACGCCGACTTCTTGCGACGCGTCAAGCCAATTGTGCAATCAATCGGATATTTCGAGTGGACGCGACTGCGTGGACTGCAACAGGCTATGCCATCGCCGGATGCATCGTCGAAGAATGTCGGAGGCATCGACTGGGAAGCGAACTGGAAGAAGTTGTCGAAGACTGACGTTCTGCGTGGACTCTCGCACGGAGTCGATACGTTGCTGGCGTTGACGGATTCGCTCGATCCCGCCAAGATCGACGCGCGATTGACGTTGGCGGCCGATCGCCTGCGCGGCATTTCAGAGTTGCGTCCACTCGCCGAGATTCATGACGACTTTACGAAGCGACGTGATCAGGGTGCGAGCGCGCTCGCGAGCGGTGGCGGCACCAATGCGCGCAGTGCGGCGATGCTGACTTGGACGATCCCCTTTTTCATGCAGGCGGCGCTCGACATCCCCGAGTCGGACAGCATGCCGGACCCGCGCGATCTCTCCTTTGCGCGATCGTGGCGACGTTCGCAGCGCCGGCACATTCGCGAACATCCCGAGCAGCTGCTCGGGTCGTCACAGGTTGGCGCGGCGCTGTTCAAGCAAGTGTTCGCGGAACGACTCGCGTGGCAGCGTATTGAGCCGGCAAGCATACCCTTGCTCTACGATCCCGAGCTGTCGGATATTACCGCCGTCTTGGTACCCGGCATTTACGGCGAGCTGTTTGATGGCGAGCTGTGGCAGCGTGGCCTGCGCGCCGTGCACGACAAGCTCGGCGTTCGCACCCTGTCCGTGCACGCTGACGGCCGATGCAGTTCGGCGATCAATGCCGTGACTATTCTCGCGGCGCTCAAGGACGATACGCGTCGCCGAATCGAGCGCGGGTACGCACGCCCCCGATACGTATTGCTCGGGTATTCAAAGGGCGGCGTTGACGCCACCGAAGCGCTCCTCGCCGATTCGGCGTTCGCGCACAACCAGGTCACCGCGCTGGTGACCATTGCGACACCGCATCTGGGATCGCCAGTCGCCGAACGCACGGAGTTGCCCGACGGACTGCTGTCGTGGGCGTCACGTGACTCGATCCCAACGGCGTGCAAGACGGATGGCTCGGCATCATCACTCTTTCCGGCGACGCGTCGCGCCTTTTGGGCCGACAATGCTGAACGTGTGGCCGAACGCACGCGGTTGTTTTCGCTCGCATTCACGACGGACGTGCACGACGCACATCCGTGGATGAAGATCACCAAGCAGATCGGCCAGTTCCCCGAAGCCAATGATGGCGTGGTCGCACTGAGCGCCGCGCGATTCCCTGCCACCGTGCCCGCTGTCGACCTCGGCGCCATCACCGGAGATCATATCGCGGGCATCACGGCGTCCGCGTTTCCGCAGGAAGCGTTTCTCGAAGCGGTGGTCGTCACGCTTGGCGAACTCGGTGCATTGAGCCCGCAACAGGAGCGCCAATGGGCGAGCGCGCGCACGTCGTGGCGACTACGTCCAGAGCACAAGTCTGCGGCCGCGACACTGGCGCCCGCGTTTGCCGCATCGCTCCGGCCGCGCGCGGTGCTCCCCGGTGGATCGGCCGGTTGGACGCCCGGCGCGACGTTCCGATTGCTCGAAGCCAGCAGCGTACAGGATCGCGGGATCCGCGCGATGACGCTCGCCGGAAACCCCGCCGGCTTCGCGATGCGTTGCGACCAACGCAGCCTCGGCGAATTCCGTCGCGAGTACGAGTTCGTCTATGATGCCGGCAACGGCGGTCACGAGGGCGATCTGTTTGACGGCTTCTCGATTGTTGCCGACACGGGTTCGTCGACGGGGCGGGCCTGTCATCTCGCGACGCAGCAAAGTGCCATCAAGATGACGACCGTGAGCGTGCGCTTCCGCCCGTCCGACTATCCATCGTTGGACATGCATCTGCGCGTGGCGTCGAACGTGCACGAGGTCGATGTCAGCACCAAGCACCGCGGCGCCAACGACAACGCCTTCAAGCTCTGGTTCGTCGTGCGCGACACCCGAAAGGGCGCGACGAATTCGACGCGGCTGTTCGGCTATGCCTGGACATCGCTCGATCGCGACGGCGTGCGGAGTCCCGACGGTGGACTGCGCGAGGCGGCGTCATCCCGACGCAATCTCGTCGTCACCACGCTGCCGGAAGCGTGGCTGGTGACTATCGGCGATCACAAGGCTGGCGGTGCCTGGCAACGCGTGGTCCGTGATCTTGCTGGCGACCTGACGCGTGCGTACCCCGGCGTACCGGTCAGTGCCTTCGAGGTGGTCGGCATCACGATCCAGTCGGACTCGGACGAGTCTCGTGAGATGACCGACGTGTATGTCGACGAGATCAAGTTCGGGCCGCGCGCCAGTCCTCAGAAGGACTAGGCGCAACAGCAGCTCATGAACCCGTCGTCGCCCCGGGTGCCGCGTTGCGCTCAACAAGGCGTACCACGACAGCACCGAGTGCTGCGGCAGTCACCGACGCCAGCAACACCGCGCCCTTCGCCGCGCCCGCGGTGCCCGCGTTCGTGAAGGCGAGCGATGTTACGAAGATCGACATCGTGAAGCCAATGCCGCCGAAGCAGCCAACGATTGCCACACGCGGCCACGTGAGCCCCTCGGGGAGCGCGGCGAGGTTGGCACGTACAGCGAGCCACGTCGCCCCGATGATGCCAATCGGTTTGCCGATCACGAGCCCGAGCATCACGCCGACAATCGCTTCGAGGGGCGCACCAGCGGCGAAGGACGCACGCAGCGGGACGCCCGCATTGGCGAGCGCGAAGAGTGGCAGAATGCCCACGGCGACCCAACCATGCAAGGCGAGTTCCGTGCGTAACGACGGTGACGGGGTGTCATCATCTGGTGATTGCGGCGGAATCGCGAAGGCCACAATGACGCCGCTCAACGACGGATGTATTCCCCCGGCTCGTAACGACAGCCAGAGCGGCACGGCCAGCAGCAGATAAATCGTCACGATACGCACGTTCAGCCACCGCAGCGTGAACAGGAGCGCGATACAAGTGGCACAGAGCGCCAGCGCTTGCCAGTCCGGCGGCGCACCGTATGCGACCGCGATGACGAGGATAGCGCCCAGGTCGTCGACGATCGCGAGTGCCGCGAGGAAGGCGCGCACCGCCGGTGGAACGCCGGGCGCCAAGAGCCCGAGCAGCCCGAGCGCGAAAGCGATATCGGTGGCCATGGGGATGCCCCACCCGTGCGCTTCTGGCGTGCGACCCGCCACCAGTAGATAGAGCGCGGCCGGCACAAGCATTCCACCAATGGCAGCGGCGATCGGCAGGGCGGCCGCCTTCACGCTACGAAGCGAGCCGACCAACAACTCTCGTTCGATTTCGAGGCCCACAACGAGAAAGAACAGCGCCATCAGGGCGTCGTTGATCCAATCGCGCGCCGACAGCTCAAGTGTGCGCCCCCCCGCGCCGATCGACAGCGGCCGTGACCAGAGGGCTTCGTAGGTGCTCTGCCACGACGAGTTCGCCCATGCGAGCGCGACGATCGTCGCGAGTATCAGGAGCAGGCTGCTTAGCCGCGCGTCGATGGCGATCGTGCGGAACGGTGCGACCAGCTGCTCAACGCGACGCTTCATCAGCGCGCGAGGAGCTCGCCGAGCTTTGAATCCTTGCGCACGAATTCGGCTGCCGACGCATGTGTCGCCCACCAGACCTTGCCCGCACCCTTCGCTTCGATATGCGCGATCAGCTGTTCGAGCGCGACAATACGCGAGCGATGTCCGGAAACGTGCGGATGTAACGTCAGCACGAACATCGTGCCCTCGTCGTAGGCCTTGTCGAATTCATCCATCCAGACTTTCGCGATATCACGTGGATTCATGTAGCGTTGCCCACGCGGATCGAACAACGGCGCGTCATCGAGAATCCATTGGACTGGAATCTCCACGAGGCCCGTCGGCTTTCCACGCTGCAGCAGTTCGTACGGCGAGTCGTCGGCCATCAACGAACTCTCATAGCGAAAGCCCATGTCACGTAAAATCGATAGCGTGTTCGGACTGAAATTCCAGCTCGGCGCCCGATAGCCGGTCGGTTTGATCCCCGTCAGCGCGGTCAATTCCGACACCGCCTTCTTTAGGAGCGCACGCTCGGCGGAGTCTGGCAACGTCGCATTCAATTCGTGAATCCACCCGTGCACGCCGAATTCATGTCGCCCGCTGGCTTTGATCAGTCCTGCCATGGAGGGCGTAATCGCCAGGCTCACGCTGGGGATAAAGAACGTCGCGGGAATTTTGTGCGCGTCGAGCAGCGTGACGATGCGCGGCAATCCGACGCGCGCTCCGTATTGCATCTCCGCCAGCGATCCGACCGTCGGTTCGCCGTAGCGCACGGCGATCGTCTCGTTATCGACATCGAAGGACAACAGGGCGGCCACACGCGCGCCATTCGGCCAGACCTTCGGCTGCAGCGAACGTCCCGCCCGTACCTCGTTGACCACGGCGGTGACGCTGTCCATGGTCCATTTCCACCCCGGCTTTGCGGCGGTTTGCGGAACGGGTTGGGCCTGCGCCAGCAGCGAGGCCGGGAGCAGCATGAACAGAACAGTCAGTCGTCGCATAGAGTGCTCGCCAAGAGAGAAAGTCGCGCGAATCGTATGGCGGAAAGCTCCGCCGCCGTGATGTCGCGTGCAAGCGGCGTTCGGGACTTCGGCATAGCTTGTGGCCATGCCATCGGCCATGCCATCGCCTGTCATCACGGTCACGCACCTCGCCAAACGTTACGGCTCCGTGCAAGCCGTCAAGGATGTCTCGCTCGAGGTCCACGCCGGCGAGATTTTCGGGCTGATCGGGCCGAACGGCGCCGGCAAGACGACCACGATGGAGTGTCTGCAGGGGCTTCGCCGGCAGGATACGGGGACGATTTCCGTACTCGGACTCGATCCCCATCGCGATGCGTCGGCCCTGCGGCAACGCATCGGCGTACAACATCAGGAAGCGCATCTGCAGAAGCGCATTAAGGTGTGGGAGGCGGTCGATCTGTGGGCATCCTTGTACGAGCGCGCGGTCGACGGCAATGCGCTGTTGACGCGACTCGGCCTCGCGTCCAAACGCGACGCGTGGTTCATGACGCTGTCGGGCGGACAGAAGCAGCGCCTGTTCATTGCCCTCGCGCTAATTCACGAACCGGAACTCGTGTTCCTTGACGAACTCACGACGGGGCTCGATCCGCAGGCGCGCCGAGCGATTTGGGAGCTGATCACCGACATGCGGGCGCGCGGCACCACCGTGTTCCTGACAACACACTTGATGGAAGAAGCGGAACGATTGTGCGACCGCGTGGCGATCATCGAGCACGGCCGCGTGATTGAAATGGGTGCCCCGGCGGATCTCGTCCTCAAGCATTGCCCGCAACGTCGCGTGGTCTTCAGCAGCGATGACGATGGCGTCGCGGCACGATTGTCCGACGTGCCGGGCGTGCAACAGACCTCGAGTCAGGCAGCGATTCATACGCTGTCCGGCGAAGGCGACGGCTTCGTGACCGATGTCATCGCGTTCATCGCGCGCGAAGGCATTCATGTGCGCGGATTTCGCACGGAGATCCCCTCGCTCGAAGACGTGTTTCTGAAGCTCACCGGCCACGGCATGCGGGACTAGCGATGCTCAAAGGATTCTGGAAGCTCACGTGGGTCGAAATCAAGGTGTTCGTGCGCGAGCCGATGGGGGTGATTGGGTCGCTGCTTATTCCAGTTGTTCTCTTCGTCGTGTTCAGTCGTACGCTCGGTGGCGCCAAGTCGGCACCGACACCCACCTTACCGGTGAACTCCCCGTTCAACCCGGCGATCTTCGCCGCGCTCTTTCTGGCGATCAGCGCCGCGCTCTCGCTGATCGCGATCATCTCGATCTATCGCGAGGGCGGCATCCTCAAACGATTGCGCGCGACGCCGCTGTCGCCGGTGACGATTTTAGGATCGCACGTCTTCGTCAAACTCGTTTTCACGGTGATCGGCATGGCGCTGCTGGTGCTTGCCGGTCGTCGCATGTTTCCGGGACTGATGCAGGTGGATGTCATCAGCTTTATTGCCGCCGTATTGCTCAGCACCGTCAGCATTCTGTCAACGGGGTTTGTCGTCGCGAGCATTGTGCCGACCGCACGCTTTGCCCAACCGATTGGCGCGGCCGTGTTCTATCCGATGATCACGATCTCCGGACTATTCTTTCCGGTGGACCGCCTGCCGATCGCGTTGCGCGTCCTCGCGAACATCCTGCCGACGACGCACGCCGTGGCGCTCATGCAAGGCGTCTGGGACGGCTCCGGCTGGTCCGCCCAGCTGGGCAGTGCCGCCGCGCTCATCGCGATCTCGGCCGCGTGCATTGCCCTCACGACCAAAGTGTTTCGCTGGGAATGACGGCCTCACATCTTACCCAGCAGACCAACGGCGTTCCGCGGCTTACACCAGGCACTCTGGACCGCCTCGAACGCGCCGTCGCGCTCGAAGCAGTTCGTATGCGTACGGCGATCGGTGCCAAACCGCGCCGGACAGTATCGCGGCATCTACCTGCACGGCAACGAGAGTACGCGCGCACAACTCGCGGCGTAGATGGAACGCTTTCGCGATTTCGGCATGACGGTCGTGAGTAATCAGCGTGTCGGCAGCACGGACCATGAGGCCTTTAACGACGTCCGACTGCCGGGGTTTCAGTTTCTGCAGGACCACATTCCCGGCAGACGACTTGTTGACGCGCTAGCTAAGAGTCGGCCTGACGCCCCATCACAATCGCCGCCGCGGCCACATCGCCCGTGGCATTGAGCACGGTCGCGAACCGATCGGGGATCGCATCGAGTGCGATCAGCACGCCAATGCCTTCGGCGGGCAACCCGATCTGCACGAACAACGGCGTCAATAACAGAAACGCGCCATTCGGCACGCCGGGCGTCGCGAAGCCGAGGAACACGGCAGCGAACGCCACGATGCCCAACTCACGCGCGTGCAGTGGCACGCCGAAGAACCACGCCACGAAGCTCGCACCGATCGCCCACGACACGGGTCCGGCCAACTTGAAGGTGCTGACGGCCAGCGGCAGCACGAATGATCCGGCGCGCGACGGCAACTTCAATGGGCCATTCACTGCTTCCACCATCGCGGGTAGCGATGCCACCGACGAACTGGACGTCAGTGCGATCATCTGCACCGGCATCACCGCCGTCGCAAAGCGACGCATCGGAATGCCCGCGAATACAGCCACCGCGGGATACAGCAGCAACGTCATCGCGACACAGGCGGCGGAGTACGTCACGATGTACAACCCGATGGCACCGGCGAATGCGGAGCCCGAGTGCGCCGCCAGCGGCAGCATCAGGGCGAAGACACCAATCGGGGCGAGTGCAATCACTCCTCGCACGAGGATCTGCATCGCCGCGCCGACCGCACCCATGACATCCAGCAGCTGGCGACGCTGCGGCAGGGGCAACTGCGCGACGGCGATCGCGAAGAGCATCGTGAACAGGACCAGCGGCATCATCGCCCCATTGGCGGCAGCGGCGATCGGATTCGTCGGCAACAGCGACTGAAGCCATGCGGCGACGGACGTCACCGCACCGGCGTCTGTGACCTGTCGCGTTGCCTCGGCGGCACCGGCGGGCAATGTGTGCGCGCTGTTCGGGGAGAGTCCACCGAATGCGAGCGGCGCGAGTGGGACCGCGATCGCGGCGACGACGGCGAGCATCGCCACAAAGATGGCAACGGTTCGCACCCCGACCCGGCTCATGCTGCCGTCGTCAGACGCCGACGCGATACCCGTGATGATCAGCGACACGACGAGCGGGATCACCGTCATACGAATCGCACTCACCCAGAGCGACCCGATAGGCACGAGGTAATCGACCACCTGCAGGATCGACGCGGACCCTGTTGCGGCGAAGACGAAACCGAGTCCCGTCGCGAACAGCAACGACACGAGCACGCGCGTACCTGGTTTCACAAATGCCTCGGTGGCATTAACGACGAACTACTTGACGGTCTGGCGTCGCAGAAACTGCGCGATGAGTGCGGTCGCGGCAAGCGTTTCATCCGGATCCGAGGACGTCGCACTCTTCAGCGAAGGCCACGTGTGAATCCCTCCGGCAATCGAATAGAACGCGATCTCGGCGCCCGCACAGGTCGGTAACGTGATCAGCTCCACGTACGTCGACAGCTGTGTCAAGGTCCCGGTCTTGCACGCGTTGACGGCTGACCACAGCTGAAGGCTCGGCGGCATCGCGGCGACAAGGCCCGTCGGCGCTGTCGGTGGCGGCGTGGATGACTCGTCATCCCAGGGGACAGACGGATCATCGGTGCCGTGAATGGCAATTAACGCCACGGGGCGCGCCGGCAGACAGCCTTCTTGCTTCAGACTGCCGGACACCACGCCGATGCCGGCAATTTGCGATGACATCGCGCAGGCCACCGTGTAGGCCATGCGTCCGCCGTCCGAAAAACCAACGACGTAGACTCGCTTCGCGTCAATCGGCAGACTCCGCGAGATTTCGTTGATCATCGACGCGATGAATCCCACGTCATCGAAATTCTCGCGCGCCGCGGCGCCACAGCAGGTTCCTGCGTTCCAGTCGGACGGGAATAGGCCACCCGATCCGCGCAAGGCGTTGGGATACGCGGCCACCCAGCGATTCGCCTCGCTCACCGAGTCCATATTGGTCGCGTTACGAATGTCCGCGCCGGTGGCCGAGCTGCCGTGCAGGACAATGATCAGCGGATACGACACCAGCACCCCGCCCGTACCCACGGGTCGTCGCCTGGGCACGTGCAGCACGTAACTGCGACTCAATGCGCCAACCACCAGTGGGTGAATCGCCGTGCCCACGTTGAACGTCGTGCTGGTCCGGAGCCCCACCACGTCCGCCTCATCGCAACTTCCGACCGCGAACGCCGTCAACAGCGCGGCCGCCGCTCGACGCCGCCGTAGCCAGCGCATTAGCGTCGGTACCATGAGAGCCCGGCGCCAAATTGCGTCGGGCCTCCTGACAGCACGACTTTCTGCAGGCCGAGGTCGAGCGACACAAGGCGACCGAACCTCACGGACGCGGCGGCACCGATCAGCGGTCGAACGCCGCTGGCGGATTCTTCGATGCTGTCGAACCGCCCGAAACCGAGACCCGGCATGAATGACCCCGACAGTCGCATACCGTGAAACAGCGGAAGCGCACCACCAACATCCAGCGACGAGGATGCGGAGAGTGCACGGGCGTGTCCTGCGCCGGCAAAGCGTGCCCCACCGGCGGCAAGATCGAGCGCGGCAAACACCGAACGATCAGCCTCACCCGATCCACCACGTCCCCACAGGACGCTCTTCACCCCAACGCCACCCGATACCCACTTTGAACAGCCGCAGTTCAGGGTCAGCAGCGCGGCCGTGAGCGACACCGTCGTGTGCGTGTGCCCGATACGTTGGGTCGCCGTGATGCCAAAATTATTGTGTGAGCCGTCGTCGACATCGTATCGCCAGCTGCCATAGCGAATCGACACGGTGGTCCGATCGCGCAGTCCGATCTCTGCACCGAGTGGCGGTAGTGCGCCGACCGGTGACACGATCAAGGCACTGAACGCCACCAAATCTTTCAACGACTGCGCGCCCACACAGACGGGCAGGGCCAGACTGGCGAGCACCGAGCGCATAACGCTCCCGATCATCACGACCGCTGCCTAGTCCGCTTGATGATCAAGCGCGAGGCCACCGTGATTGCGGCGATCACCGCAGCGCTCGCGAAGGCAGTACGAAACGCCTGTGCCTCGCTCGCGACCGCGCCGGCCGCGAGGCTCGCGGCGAACAACGTGTAGACCACCGTGACGGGAATAATGCCCAGCGCGGTCGCGAGCGCGTACGATCGCCACGACATCGCCGTGAGTGCGAAGCCGACATTCAGCGCGAAAAACGGGGCAACCGGTAGCAGGCGCAGCAGGAACAGCGAAATCGTCCCCTCCGAGTTCGGCAGGCGGTGAAATGACGCGGACACGCGGGCGAGCCACGGCGCCGCCACACCTCGCTCTAACGCTCGCGTCGCCGAAAACGTTAACAACGCAGCCAGCACTGCCCCTATCCAGTTTAGCACGACGCCGCTTGTAAATCCAAAAAGAACGCCGCCCGCCAGCGTCAGGGGAGTCGCCGGGACGCCCACCAAAGCGAGCACGGCGTAGCTGAGCACGAACAGCAGGGGCAAGAGCGGGACACGTCGAACGGCCTCGACCGCGTGCAGCAAGCTCTTGGTGTCACCATGTTGAAACAGCCCCGCCCGCCACGCGACAACCCACAGTGCGACGACGAGCGCTCCGGCGCTGACAACCAACAGGCCCCGGCGCACGCGATGCGACATCATTTTCGAAAGGTGCCGCCCAAGCCGCCTGAGATCAGCGCTGAGATATTGCTGATGATGATCGGGCGCTTCGCCCCTCCCGGCGACACGAGATACGTGGACTCCCATTCCGGATAAAACCAATTCTTGAATTCACGTAGACCCTTGAAGTTGTAGTACCGTTCGCCCACGCCGCGCACGGCGACACTGAGCTGATTCCACACGGGCGTGACCGCCGACGTCTTGATCCCGGACAGCGGTGCAGCGCCAAGATTGAATTTCTCGAAGCCCTGCGCCTTGGCCCAGAGCATGCCTTCGATCAGCGCATACCGCATGATGCCCGGCGGCGCGTCCGGCAGATATCGCATCAGGTCGGCTTCGACCTCGGCGTGCGCCCCCGAAGTCCAGAGCGTGGTAAATGCGATGGGCCGATCATGCTGAAAGACCACGCCGATCGTTGAACGATCGACGAAGGCCGGATCAAATCGACCGAGTGAGAAGCCCTTCTCTCGCACACCTCGCGATGCCATCCACGCCGATGAAATTGGGGCGAGCTGCGAAATCATCGACGCATGCTCGGACGCGTCAATCACGCGAAAACTGCAGCCGTCATCGACGGCTTTCCGCCACACACGACGCAGGTTGCGACGCGTTGGCCCATCGAGCGAAAAGTCCAGAAGGTTCACGCGGGCGACTTCGCCAAGCTTCACGACGCCCAATGCGTAATCGAGGTAGAGCGCCAGGAACCGGGGACTGACGCGGTAGAACACCGGCCAGCCGCCATGTCGACTGCACTCTTCGATAAATGTCGCGATCAGTTCCGGTGCGAGACTCTTGTCCCCCACCGGATCGCCAAGCGTCACCCAACTCCGACCCGCGACCCCGTACATCAAAAACGTGCGACGCGATGGATGAAACATCAGCGCCTTGTCGCCCAGAAACGCGAGTTGCGCGGACGCGCGTCGGGACAATGCAACCGCGACTTCGGCGTCGGCGAGATCGGCCGTCGAGGCCGTCGGCGCGGCGGGTTGTGCCGGGCGAAACAGTCGGGCGATGCCGAATCCGGCCAGCGTCACCGCCGCAATCAGCAGCGCACGCTCGGCGCGCGGGCCCTGGGCATTCTCCGCAAACCGCCAGAATACGTGGAGGCCGAGATCTTTTTCATCGTAACTGGACACCGCAATCATGATCGCGCCCACGAACACGGCGACGATCGCGGCCAGCCATCCGGTCGTATAGCGTTCCTCGAGAATCGACGACTTCCGATGGAACTGCCTCCGGCTGGCGACCAGCACGATCGACATGACGGACAGTACGATGGCTTGTCCGATGTCCAACGCGCTGGCGATGGAGAACACAATGCCGCCAATCAGCAGCAATAATGTCAGGCGGAACGCCGCGATCAATCGATGCTGCAGTCCCCGGGCCAGCACGATCAGTCCGACACCGGCAACGCTCGCGAAATACGCCGACGCTTCAACGACGGGAAGGGGCAACAGATCGTTCACCCATCCGAGCCGTCCGGCCCGTGCCGGCGTCGCCCCAGAGAACAGGAGAATGGCGCCGGCCAAGAACGTGAACACCGCGAACGTCTGCGGCACCAGCGGTCCAAACCGCTCGCGGATGAACACTCGGACGTAGCCGACGTACTGCAAGCGCGGAGACTCTGATCGATTCACACGGTGAGGTTAGATTGAACGCTCTTTCATCGCAATGAGCGATTTAGTATTCCACGATCCGGCACACGGTTCCTGCGGTCCCCATGAAACGAGCGGGTCGTCGCGCCCTCGGTGGCGTTCTTATCTTACTGTGCGTGGGCGCCGCGGGCGTCTGGTACGCACGACGCCCCTCGAAGGGGCACCCGTCGGCGATGGTGCCCGCTGACAGCTCGCTGGTTCGCGATTGGCTGTACTACTACCCTTCGCACCGCACCGAGGCCGCGCGCGGGTTCGTTGTGCTCTTCGGCAACGACGTCTCCTTCTGGGAACCGCATCAGGATCTCGCGTGGCGAATCGCTGACGATGGGTACGCCGTGCTCGGGATCGACCTTCGAAAATTTCTCGCCACCCTGCCTGAACGGGAACCGCAGCGAGACAGTGCGTTTGCGGTCGCCATGCCGTTGCTGATACAGCGGGCGCGACACGCGATGAACGCCGACAGCATGCCGTTGATTGTTGGCGGTCACTCGTTTGGCGCCGAACTCGCCATTTGGCTCGCCGCCTATCGTCCGCCTGATCGATTGAAGGGCGTCCTCTTGCTGAATACCCGGAGCAGCGGGCACTTGTTCATCACCGCGCACGACTGGATGAACGAAGAGGCCAGCGGCCCCTACAGCTTCTCGACGATTGAACTGGTCACAAAGATCGACCCGCGTGTCCGGATTGCCTTGGTGCGCAGTGAGAAGGACAAGTTCAAGCAACACGATCCCGACTTCATCAAAGCCGGCGGATCACGCCTGCGTCGTTTCGTGATTCCCATGGCCGCACACTCGTTGACGAGCATGCTCATCGCGGCACCGCTCGTCTCGCGCGCCGTGCGGTTCCTCAGTGATACGACAGCCCTGAACGAGTGACGCTCCCGACCGAGTCGCACGCGCTGGCGACACATCCATTGTGGCCAATGCTCCGACGCTTCTCGCGCGCCGCGCGACGCGTGTATCCTCAGCCTGGGTGGCGTCAACGCTTCGTCGACTATGGGATCTTCGTCGCCCGAAGCCTCCGGCACTATCGCACGGCCGATGCCTGGTATGCCCAGCTCGACGGACCCTTGCGCGCGGTCGCGACGGCCAATCCGAGTCTCTATCGCAAGATCATCCGCCCGTATCTGGTTCCGGGGCTCTCCGACACGCGGAAGCTCGAAATTCTCGAGGAACACTATCGCTTCCTCCTGTCACATGTGGCGTTCAACGCGCTGCCAGACATCTGCGCCGATTCCGGCCTGGTGCTGCTTGCCGTCGCTGGTCGGCACGGCGAAGCCTACGAGCTGCGGTGGTTGAGCGACAGCAAATTCCGCAAGGAAGGCGAGCACAGTCTTGGGCTCTACTGCGCAACGCATCGAGTCCTCGTATCCACCATCGCATTCGTGATGATGACAGGCGCCGACGGTCGTCGAACGCTGACGATCGGCGCCGCGCAGGGGCTGCCGCCCGGCGAGGACAAGCGCATCATTGTAGAGGTCACCAAGGCGTTGCACGGACTGCGGCCGCGCGCCCTGCTGCTCTTCGCCCTGCAGGTAATGGCGCGGCAGTGGGACCTCAATGGCGTCCGCGCGGTGAGCAACGACCGGCACATCTCGACCGACCGCGTCTACACATTCAATCGTGCGCGTCGACCGACCCTCTCATACGACGAATTCTGGCGCGAGAACGCTGGCGTGCGCGCCGATGATGGATTCTTCGACTTTCCCAACGTGCACCTCCCGCGCGATCTGACCAGCATCCAGTCGCACAAACGCTCGCAGTACCGCCAGCGCTACGCGATGCTGGACACGCTGCGCAGTGCGCTCGAGACGGCGCTCGTGCAACTGCAGTAACAGCGCACGCGCTGCGGTCGGGCGTTAGCGCGTGCCACTGCGCACAATGCCGAAATAAATGGAGCGCGGTTCGAGGGCGCGCCCGTCACCATCGCGACCGCGCAGCTCTGCGCGATACAGCCCCGGCGCCATGGGTTCCTTGTTGGGCCCCATAACGTCCCACAGGAGCACGCCCTCGGCGCCCGTCGGCAGCGCGAACAGCAGCGATCCGTCGGACTTCAAGATCAGTACGAAACTCTTGGCCGTGACATTGGTGAAGCCCAGATGCATCGGATCCGCGACGGCCACACGAAAGACGCCCGGTCCGTCGTCGCGCAGCGGCAACTGCAACCCTGGCGATTTAACCGCCGTCACGGTGACAATGCGTTTGCCCGACGTCGCCAACTGCACCAATGGATGAAGTGCTTCCGCGATGAGCGGATCAAGCGCTACCGCCTGCCGGAAGGCCAGCGCCGCTTCCCCACTCCTATTCTGCTGCTGCAGTACGGCGCCGAGATTGAACCACGCGGTCGCGCGGCTCGGCTCTTCGCGCACGGTCTCACGAAACGTGCGCTCGGCATCGGCATCACGACCGCGTGCCGCGAGGAACTCGCCGTAGTCGGCGCGAATGCGTGCGAGTGCGGGTTGCAGCGCGAGCGCGCGCTGATACAACCGTTCGATCTGCTCCGGCGCGTTGCCGGCCGACTGATACGCCTGTGCGAGCGCGCGCAGTGGATCGGGGCGCGTCGAGTCGATACGTACGGCGCGCTCGAGTATGGGAATCGCGTCGCCGACGCGCCCCACCTGCTGCAAGGCAACGCCGAGCAGAAAGTGCGCGTCCGCGCGCGTCGTGTCCTTGCCAAGCGCCGCGCGAAGCGCATCAGCGGCACGACCGATATCACGCGGATCCTGATTGAGCGTCGCGTTGACGACCGCGCCCATGGCGGCATAGATCGCCGCTTCGGGACCGCGACGATCGCGTGCGAAGTACGGTACAATTCTCGTCAAATCCGCACGCGTCAACACTGGCTTGGCGGTGTCCTTGACCACGCGAACCCAGTGATCGGTGAACGCCCCATGCACAGCGCGATCCGCCACCTTCGGCATGTGGCAGGTGACGCAGTCGGCCTTCGCGGTGTGCTGTGCGCGCGTCGGTGACGTCGCCAGTTTCTGCGCCAAAGCCGTAGACTCATGACAGCGCTGACACGACGCGTTGCGCGAGGTCGCCACGCCAGCCTGATGCGGATCGTGACAGCTGGAACATTCCAACGGCGTTGTGGCTGCGCGTGAGGCGAGAAAGCATTTGCTCTGTCGCAGACGGTCGGCATGCGACACCAGATCGATGCCGCCAGCATTCTTGAAAAACGCGCGCAGATCGCGCAACGGTTGCGACGGGAGATAGCCGAAGTCGTTCTTCCCTTCCCGCAGCACACTGACCACGGTGTGGACATGGCACTGCTCGCATACATCCAGTCGCCGTTCGAGCGGCAGCCGAGCCGGATTCACAATGGTCGCATCGAACGCGCTGTCCTTGGGCGCCCCTGGTGAGCGGTGTGATGCACTCGAACGCGGCGCGACGTGTACAGAGACGTGCAGCGCGCCCGGACCATGACAGCGCTCGCAGCCGATGCCGTCGCGCAGCGTATCGAACTTCGCCTCGAGGTGCGGTCGCGGTGTTGGATAGCTGGAGTGACAGGCGACGCACTGATCGGGGAGCACCCGACTGAAGCGCGCGTTGTTCACATCGTAGCCGGGGCTCATGTCCCAGCCGTGTTCACGATACCACGTCAGCGGCAACTGAAAGAGGCGGCCGTTCTCCTCGGTGAAATACGTTCGCGCGACGCGTCCGCTGCCGATCACGTAGTCGATGCGTCGCGTCAGTTCATGCAGATGCATCCCGTTCGGCGCTTCCAGATATTCGACCTGCCAGAGCGCCTTCGCCGAGTCGATGACCGTGTAGCGATAGCCGGATCGCGCGTGCACGATGGCGCTATCCATCTTCGTCTCGATGCGTCCGGCCGACGTCCACCGATGGAACGACTGCGCCATCGTATTCCCGCGATAGGCCGTCGCCGCCGCCTGGTGGCAGCCCACACAGGCCGAGTCGCCGACGTAGGCCGTTTTGTTGGCAACGTTGCGGAAGACCGGAGACGGTTCATCCGCCACCGCCGGCGTCGGATCAGCGGACGCAGCAATCGTGTCCGAGTTGGCGCTCTTGCTACAGGCTCCCAGCAGGACGAGTGCGGCCAGCAGGATGCTCGCCGGCACGTCAACGGCCGCGCGGCGGGACGAAAGGCAATCAGAGATCATTGGCGCAATTTATAGTCCGCAACGGCAACGCGCCGCACTCGCACGACCATGGGACGCGCACACCTTTCGACGGCAATACTTCGGACGTATACTCGGAGTTCACCACTCGGGAGACGATCATGCGCTCGACACGTCGACACGCCGCGCCGTTCTTTGTTGCCGCAATGATTCTGGCACTGCCGTCTGTGGCCCGTTCGCAGGCGGGCTTCGAAGGGACGGTGACCTTTGTGATGCGCGACAAGCCGGGCAGCAAGCCCGACACGATCGTGCAAATCGTCAAAGGGCGAAGCGTCCGGATGAACGGTCTCGGCGGTGGGGGTAATGGCGACCGCAGCAGCATGATCATCGACGGCGAGAAGAAGCGCATGATCATGATCGACGACAACGAGAAGTCTGCGATGATTATGACGCAAGATCAACAGGAGCAGATGAAAGCGATGGCCGGCGGCCGTGGTGCCGCCGCGGCCGAGAGCCGTAAAAAAGCGGCGGCTGCCAAGCCCACCGCCGACGACGACATCGGCAGCATCGTAAAGACCGGTCGCACGGAAACGGTCGCCGGTGTGCGTTGCGAGGTGTACAAAGTGACGTCACGGGCGAAGTCAAAAATGAGCGACGGCGAAATGTGCATCGCCGACGGCGTCGGCTTTGCGCTCTTCACGGCGATGGCCAACAATCCGATGTTCCAGAATACCCGCTCGAGTGGCTGGACCGAGCTTCAAAAGGTGGCGGGCAACGGCAAAGGACTTGTGAAGGCCACCGCGACGGAAAACGGAAAGCGCTACGTCGCGCTCGAGATGATCAAGGCCGAACGCAAGAGCGTGCCGGCATCAACGTTCGATCCGCCTGCTGGCTATCAGGTGCAAGACATGTCCGAAATGATGGGCAAAGCCGCCGGCGCGATCGAACAGATGCAGAAGATGAAGAAGGGCAAGCCGCCGATCTAAGCGATTCGGCGGCCACGCCGATCAACGCGTCGCGTGCTTGAGGGCGTCCCAATCACGCGGCGCGTCGGTCACGCGACGCAGAATAAACAGACCCATCACCACCATCAGCAGCAGCGAGAGCACCGCGATCGCCTCGCCGCGAATCTCGGGCAGGCCGCCGCGCTCGACGAAGACATATGTGGTGAAGCCCCAGATGGCCGGACCTGTCACCGCCGAGAAGCGTCCCACCATGCCGTACAGTCCGTAGAACTCGCCGATGCGATCAGGCGGCGTCAGTCGCAACATGTACGGTCGATCTGAGGCCCACGTCCCGCCGATACACACGCCCGCCGAGCACGCGACCACATACAACCAGCCGATCGGCAGGCCGAACCCGCCGACAGCGGCGGCCAATGCAAACGTGGCCAGCCAGATCGACAGCACGATCGTGAGCGTGCGCTTCGGACCAATGCGATCGACGACGATGCCCCAGATGGTGCCGCCCGCGATCGCGGCCGTCACCGCCGACGCGAGCACGATGTCCGCTTTCACATGCCCCTGCTCCTGCGTGAGGCCCGTCGAGACGGCGAGATTCACCGTGTACAGCGACATGAACGACACCACGGTATTGATCGCGTCGGTATAAAACGCGCGACCGATGAGGAAGCGCAGCAACCCCGGATAGCGATGCCCCGAACGCAGCGTGTCGATCGTGTGCGCGACTGATTCGCGAATCGCCGCGATCGTGAAATACGGTCGCGGATTGGCATTGCCGCGCTCTTTCACGAAGAAGAAACATGGCAGTGCAATGGTCAGAAAGAGGATCGCGACGAGTGCGAAGTACGTCGAGAACGGATATGGCCCGCTGTCACGCGCGACGAGCACGCCCATGCCGATGGCGATGTACGCCCCGAGGTAGCCCAGTCCGATCGCGAGGCCGTTGATGCGTCCGCGGTTGCTCTCGGTGGTCACGTCGGGAAGCATCGAATCGTAGAACTGCACGCCCGCCTGATAGCCGCCATTGGCGATCACGAACAGGATGATCGACAGCATGAACGGCCCGCGTGCGATGAGCGCCGTGCACGCGCAGCAGATCACGGTCGCCCAGACGAGGAACGGCATCCGTCGACGGGCGCGGTCGGTCATGGCGCCAAGTATCGGCGAGAGCAGGAACATCAGCCCCATCGCGACGGACGTGATCACGCCGTAAACCGAGTCGGCGCGCTGCGCGCCCACGGTTTCGCGCACGAAGAGCGGGAACTTGAGCGAGACGACGCCCATCGTGAAGATGAGATTCGCCACGTCGTACAGGATCCAGCCGGCGACGGCGCGTTTCGGGATCACTCGATTCAGCTCGGTCATGCGCAGAAGCTAGGCGCGGGGCAGCGGGCAGGAAGACTCTGGACGAGTGATCTCCCCGAGCCACTTTTCGCGCCGATGTCGGGATTCGTCCGCGATTGACGTGATAGAGGGAGAGCCTCGTTTCCCCCACCACTCCAGCCCCGACTCCAGCCCCGACTCACCATGCGATCGATCGCGGCACGCATCTCTCTGACCTCCGTGGCCGCGCAGCTGGCGACCATCGGCGCTAATCCCGCCCGCGCCCAAGGCTATGAGCCCATTCGCTTCGCGACGCCAGTCAATCTCGGCGATCAAGGCGAAGCGTATCAGCGCGGCAAGGAATAGCGTCTCACACTGGCGTATCGCCGTCTGCATTCGAACGAATGGTACGTCGGCACCGCTCAGGACGCGTCCAAAGCGCCCGGTGGTGAGTCGCCGGTCTTCAACATTCATACAATCGTCGGTGACGTCGCGTACGCCGTAAATGAACGCGTGCTGCTCCGACTGCGCGTCCCGTTCTCGATTGGATCGCTGTCGCGACAATGGGCCGACCAACAACACCACCAACGGTCGGCGAGCGGAATTGGCGATGTCAGTGTGCTGGCTGAAACGTGGCTCCTGTCACCACAGGCGCACGAGAGCGGTAACATATCGGTTGGCATCGACGTCAAGGCACCGACCGGGAAAAACGACGTGTCAAGTCAGTTTTTTACCGCGACGGATGCCGTGCAATTCCCCGCCGATCAGACGATTCAGCCGGGCGACGGTGGGTGGGCGCTGCTCGTTCAGGGTCAGGCCTTCCGGCAACTCGGCGAGCGCGTGATTGGCTACGCGTTCGGTTCGTACATGGCCAACCCCACAGCCCCCTCCAGCATCGTCACCACATCGGCACTACTCTGGGGTCTATCGGTCGGATCTTTCTCGAGGCACCGCATGACGAGCGCCGCGATAGCCGGTGGCGAGTCTGAGCGAATAGAGGCGACAGACACCGGCACCGCGCTCATGTGCGCGGCGATGATCTGATGCGCCGACTGCCCCTGAAACGGCGGCTTCCCCGTAGGCAGTTCGTACGCCAAACACCCAAACGAATAAATGTCGGCGCGATGATCGGTGGACGGATCACCGATCGCCTGCTCCGGCGCCATGTACGCTGGCGTGCCGATGCCCGTCCCGGTCTGCGTGAGGCCGGCGGTCGCACCGGAACCCTGCGCGACGCGCACCGCCTTCGCGATACCGAAGTCCGCGTCCACAGCAGCGCCACCGGACAGCATCACGTTATCCGGTTTGATATCGCGATGCACCACGCCGTGCTCGTGCGCGAAGTGCAACGCACGTGTGATGTCGCGCAGCAATGGCACTACTTCCGCGATCGCGAGCAGCCCCTCGGCAATACGTGCGCGCAACGACGGGCCTTCCGCAAACGGCATGATGAAAAACAGCACACCGGCGGCATCGCCCGAGTCGTACCGCGGCACGATATGCGGATGCCGCAATCGCGCCGCGATCTCGATTTCACGCAGAAAGCGCTCGCGCGCCATGCCACCGCGTCCGATTTCGCGCGTCAGCGCGTAGCGGCCGCCGAAGAGCTCCAGAAGCGTGGTCTCGGCGTCGTCCACATTGCTCGAAGGCGGTCGCTCGAGTTCCGCTCGGGCGTCACGGAGCGATCCATCATCGTTGCCTACCGCCGTCGAGCGATCCGTCACGCTGACAACACTCGGCGCAGCAGCATACGGGCCTTTGCCCAATCACGTTGGACGGTACGCACGGTCAGGCCCAGCACTTCGGCCGTTTCGTCTTCGGTAAGTCCGCCAAACAATCGACAATCGACAACACGCGCCAGCCTCGGTTCCACGCTCGTCAGCCAGTCGATCGCGTCGTTCAGCTGGAGCACGACGGCGGCCTCGTCGTCGGCAGCGAGATGCACGTCATCGAGCGTCACCCGCTGCAAGTCACCGTCCCGCTTCGGCGCATGACGCGCGCGCGCACGATCAGCGAGCACATGACGCATCGCCATTGCGACGAGCGCCACGAAATGGCCGCGATCACGCCATGACGGGTGCGTACGCTCCGCCAGCTTGAGGTACGCCTCGTGGACCAGACCCGTCGGCGAGAGCGTCCCCTCCACGCCGCCCACGGCAAGCTGCCGCCGCGCCACCGCGCGCAGCGCGTCGTACTCCGCGGGAATCAATGACTCGAGCGCGCGGTCGGTCGAACCTCGATGTTCAGCGCTCCCCGTCGCTCGCACTTCCTGACGCGTTCGGCTGCGCATCGATGAGCGCATGCGGTACGAACGCGGCCGCACCGTCGTCACCGTCGGGCGACACGCGTTCGGCCTATCGAACCGTTGGCAGCGCTATCGTGCGCGGCAACTCCAGTGTGCAACTCATCGGTGCCAACGCCTTCCACGCGTTCGGCGGCAGCGTGGGCGATATGGACGCGTGGCGGCTCGACGTTGCCCGCGAAGTCGTCGGCAACATGCGCGATACGCCGATCTCAGGAGCCGTTTTTCGGGACGCCGGCGGCGCGTACCTGTACCCGCTGCAGGGTATCGTCGACGATCACCGCGCGCATGGACGGGTGGTGGTGCTCGGTCCGTTCGGCTGGGACGGATCTGCGTCCACGCAATTCTCTGGGCTGTCACCCTCACGCACGCCGTTCTGGTATGCGTACCTGTCGACGTTGCGACTCTGGGCCGCACGCTTCGCCGGCCAGTCCGATGTGTGGATCGAAGTGTGGAACGTACCGTATCGCTACGATCGCGCGGATGGCGTGACCGACGCGGACTGGCGGCGCGACATGACCACGCTCGTGCGCACCGTTCGCGATGCCGGCAACACCAGCATCGTGGTTGTTGATCGACGCGGGCACGATGAGCGCGCGCTTGCGCCAACTGCGCGCCGCCGGACCGCCGGTTATGATCGGCGAAGTGGCGCCGCTCAACGCGGGGACGTTGATGAACCCGCGCGCATTCCTCGACTCCGCGTACGCGCAGGGATTTTCCATCAGCGCGCGGGTCTGGAAGCGCGATGGCGGTGACGCCGATGCGTTGCTCGATGCCGCCGGTCGGCCGAATAACGTGAACAACAACGGCTGGGGCACGCTGTTCAAGGAGCTGGCGGCTCGGCCGCGGCGCCCGTGAACACCGCGAGATTCAATCGCCCACCAGCGTGGACGTCTTCACCACGTGATGCCTGTTCGGAACGCGCGCAACGAGCCGTCAGCAGGTCACGTTCGGGTGCCACGGATCGAACATGCCGCGCGGGTTGTCCTTGAAGATCCAGACGTGCAGCTCGTAATGCGGGACGAGCGGCCCGCCGGCCACGAAGGTATGCTCGCTATACAATAGCGGTTGTCCAAGTACGGTCGGAGCGGCGGCACCCGCGCCTTTCTCCCGCTCCCACGCGGCCTTGAACACGATCCACTCCACACCGACGAGCGCCAACGTGCCGTCAGACTTTTTTTCGTACAGCAGCATCTCCGGCTTCTGCGGATCGATGACCGCATCCCCGGTCGCCGGAGTACTCGCAGCACCGCGGAGCGGGACGTTGACCAGGTGGTATCCCATCTTGCCCTCGGGGGCGCTGGCGCAGGTCGTGCCAGCCACGGTCGGATCGGGCGACCACACGGTGTAGCCGGCGACATTGGCCTTCGCCACATCATTGTAAATGGCGTAGTCCGCCTTCAGCCGGTTGATGGTGAGCTCGGGCTCGTTGATGCTGCCTGAGCTGCAGGCGGCCGTCCCGATCAGGGTGGTGGCGAGGATTACCGAAAACGTGACGCGGAACATGAAGCTTCTCCATGAGACGGGTCGAGTAATGGGAGCCGGGCGAGGTTGACCGGCACCGGACACGGGGGCATAGTAGCCCTCACCTCTCACGGGTTTCTCACCAGAATCTCACAAGGCAGAATTTTTAACGAAGTGTTAAAACTGAACGTCCTAGGAACTCTCACACTGCAGTCGCCGGGCGGGACGGTCCCTCCGGAAGCGATGCAGAAGCGCCGGCTCGGACTGCTCGCGCTGCTTGCCGCGGGCGACAGCCGCGGACTGTCGCGCGAGCGCATCCAAGCGTTTCTCTGGCCCGAGAGCGACTCGATGCGGTCGCGTCACGCGATGGACCAGTTGATTTACGCCACGCGACGGGCGCTGGGGGTTGATCCGTTCCTCGCTGAGGGCGGGGATATGCGTCTCGATCCGTCCGTGGTGGCCACCGACCTTCGCGACTTTCGGAGCGCGCTGGAATCCGGCGAGCTCGCGCGTGCGGTTGCCGGCTACGGCGGACCGTTGCTCGATGGCTTTCACATGTCGGACAGTCGGGAGCTCGAGAGCTTGCTCGACGGCCTGCGCGCGCGTGTCGCGGGCGAGTACCATACGGCGCTCGAGACACTCGCGGTCCGTGCGCATGCGGCGGGTGAACTCGCCGCGTCGCTGTCGTGGCGGCGGAAGCTGGCGGAGTCCGATCCGCTTTCGTCGCGCGTCGCCGCCAACGTAGTTCGTGCGCTGATTCTCGCTGGCGACAGGCCAAGCGCCCTGCAGTACGCGACCAGCTATCGTCGACGGGTCAAGGAAGATCTCGGCGTCGAGCCCGATCCGGAAATCAGATCACTGATCGCGTCGCTGATGATCGAGATTAACACGTCGCCGTTGACGGTAAGCGACACCGACGCGGTTATGGTCTACGTGCGACCGGCCGCCGCGCTCGACGGACCGACGCATTCCACATCGGCCGTGATACAGGAGGAGCGGCTGCCTCAATCGCCTCGGCGATGGCGGCTTGCACTGCCGACCGCCGCAGCGGCGATCGCCGTCACTGCCCTCATCGCGGTGGTGACTGCACGCGAACGCGCGCTCGGTACTGCGCGCACGCAGGCGGAGCAGAAGGCTCTGGAGCATGGCCGAGGGACCAGTCCGGTGGCGGCGCGCTACTATCTCGCGGGGGTCAATCTCTGGAACGACCGGTCGAAAGAGGGGCTCGACAGCGCGGTCATGTTGTTCCGGAGAGCGACCGAGCTCGATCCCTTGTATGCCGATGCCTTCTCCGGACTCGCAGACGCATACGTGATGCTTGGATATTCCGGTTACCGGCCGGCGCGGGCCATGTTCTCGAAGGCGCGCGAGGCCGCGCTCCGGAGTATCGCGCTCGACAGCACGCGTGCCGCGCCCTACGCAGCCCTCGGCATGCAGCTCACGGGCGAGAGACAATTTGTCCAGGCCGAGGCGGCGTTTCGCACATCGCTGCAACTGGCCCCGCGCTACGCGACCGCGCACCAGTGGTACGGGATTCTGCTGATGATAGTCGGTAGAAAGCGGGACGCTGTGGATGAGCTCAGACGCGCTGCCGATCTTGATCCGCTGTCACTGCAGATCCAGAATAACTACGCCACGTTTCTTGGCGCAGTCGGTGACCGCGACGCGGCGGTCCGCCATTACGAGAAAATGGTGCGAGAGGAGCCTGACACGGCGTGGGTGCGGAGAAATCCTTGGCTGCTGACGAACATGGCGGCGACGTACGCCCGGAGCGGGAACTTCGACGTGGCGCTGCGCGCGGCCGAGCGGGCGGTCGAGATACAGCGTGACCATCCGCGAGCATTGAGCGCGCTGGCTGGCGTGTACCTCCGGATGGGGGATCGCGAAAGGGCCTGGAAGATCTTCGCGCGCGCGGATACCGCGAACGAGCACTACGCGGCGTATCGCGCGCTCATGCACTTGAGCGACGGGAACCGGGACTCCGCGTTTACCTGGTTCGCGAAGGTGAAAGAGTGGGGAATACCGGTGATGATCAGTCTGAGTATCCAGGAGGCGGAGATGCAGCGAGACAAGCGCTTCACCACGCTGATGCGGGGACTCGGCATGCGCCCGTCGCGGGAAAAGCGCTCCTCAGACAGCGCGCACCGGCGTTCGGACATACCAACCGACTTCGACGAACTCAAAACTCAGCCGCGCGGGGCGGAGAAACGTCGCATAGGATGACGTGACTCGGGTTGGAACGCGCGCGCCACGTAGGGACCAAGCGCCCCGTGGCCGTGATCGGCAACGTCACGTCGGCGCCGCCGTGGAAACGGGCCAGCCGCCACACGAAGTAGGCGCGCTTCTCCGGACGGGCGACCACGGGTTCGGACATACTCGGCGATGACGCGAGTGTGCCAGCCTCCGTGCCGCGCGCCGGTGTGGGGCGGGCGACCGGCATGCTGCGGTAATCCCCCCCGTTTTAAGGGGCGCCGTAAGTGGAGCTATGCTGCGCGTGCGAGTTTCTGTGCCGGCGTGATGCCACCCAACGCCATGTTGGGTCGTTCGTTGTTGTACGTCCAGAGCCAGCGCGTCGCGGACGCCTGCACGTCCTCAATGCGGTCGAACAGCGTTTGGGCGAGCCCGTCGTAGCGGACCGTCCGGTTGTAGCGTTCGACGTACGCGTTCTGTTGCGGTTTCCCAGGCTGAATGAACTCGAGCTGAATACCCCGGCTAATCGCCCACGGTCGCACCGTCTCACTGGCGCGCACGACCCGCGCCGCGGGCAGCGAGAGATCGACCTCAATCGTCAAGCCTTCGCGATTGAAATCATCGAGCACGTTGCACAAGCGAACGCTCCGGCCGTCGCGCAGTTGATCGTGCATGAAATCCATCGACGACCCCTCGTTGATCGCGGCGGGGACCGTCAATGGCTGCGGCGTGGCCCGCACGAGACGCTTCCGCGGCTTGATGCGCAGATTGCGCTCACGCGCACGATACACGCCGTCGACGCGTTTGTGGTTCCACGGAAAGTGCTTGATGTTCCGCAGGTACAGGAAGCAGAGGCCGAAGCCCCACGTGCGGTGCGTCGTCGTCAGCCGCACCAACCAGTCGGCCACCTCGGCATTCTCATCGACGCGTCTGCCCTGGTAGCGGTCGCACGTCTCGCTGATCGCAAACGTGGCACAGGCATGGGGGATGGTCGTGCGGTGCGTCTGAACCGCGTGCTGGGCTGCGCCGCGGCGTAAATCTTCTTCAACCGCCGATTCTCCTCCTCCAGCTCCTTCATCCGCGCCACCATCGGCACCTCCATCCCGCCGAACTTCGCCCGCCATTTGTAGAACGTGGCTGAGCGAATCCCGTGCGTGCGACAGAGCGCTGGGACCGGCGTACCGGCCTCCGCTTCCTTCAACACCGCGATGATCTGACTGTCGGTAAACCGTGACGTCTTCATGGGAACCTCCTCGATTCAGGTGACGAGAAAATTCCACTTTTGGCGACCGCGGATTCATGGGGGGATTACCATTTCACGTACGACGCCGACGCGCGCACGGGTGTGTGTCCCGCCGGGAAGTCGCTGAACCGCCGAGGGGCCCGCAACGTCACGAACGGGTATGTCGGGGCACACGTTCAGGGCGCGAAGCGCGATTGCGCGCCCTGTGCGTTGCGCG
>JANLPE010000112.1:0-12648 GCA_031366985.1 Gemmatimonadaceae bacterium | reverse complement strand
GCGACGCAGGGACACAAAGGGCGCGCGGCGGCATTGCTTGGCGTGTCGCGTCCCCGCTTGAACCGACTGCTCGAAAAGTACGATCTGTCATGAGCCGCCCACCGCCGCCGCCGGAAATGTCTGCAAAGGTCGATGGACCAGTTCGTGTCCGACCCTGGCGAACCACGCTCGGCGCGCGATTTCTGCTGCTCGTCGTGCTCGGTGTGCTGTTGCCGCTCGGCATCGTCGGGCTGTGGTTGACGCGTTCGGCGGAGCGTGCCGGGCGTGCTATGTTGCAAGCGCAGCTCGACGGCGACGCCGACGCGTTGTTGGCCAAGTCGAGCGTTCAGTGGTCATTGCGTGACGGAGAGTTACAGCTCGTCGCGCAAAACTCCGTCGCGCGCGCTTTGCTGGCCGGGAAGCCAATTACGTCGGGTGACTCGCTTTATCTTGACCAGCTTCGAGAAGCCACGCGAAGTTCGATCGCCGCGTTCGCGTTGCGCAACCGAACTGGCATGTTGGTCTGGACGACCGATGTACGCGCGAACGCGACCTCCCGCCGGCGGGACAGCCGTAGTGAAAGATCCTCCGCTGACCTGCTAAACATCACACGCCCAGTCCTCCTCGATGGACAGTCGATTGGTGAATTGTCCGCGTCGGTGCGATTGTCGAGCGTCATTCCACTCGACTCAAGTGTGAGCAAACTCCCTGGTTCAGCACTCGTGATTCGCGATAGCGCACAATTGCTCTGGTCGACGAACGCCACTACGCCAACCACGACTGACGAGCGCGCAAGCGACGCGTGGGCATCGTCAGCGCGTCGACTCGCACCGTTGGCGCTCGACATGACACTGGCCGCGCCCACCGGACCGTATGTGCTGCCGTTCGAGCGCGCCGCGCGACGTGGACTCACGGTGTTGGTGCTCGTGGCGCTGGTGGCGCTGATCATTGCGGTGTTGCTCACCTCACGCCTGACGCGCTCGCTGCACGCGCTCGCCAAAGCGGCCGGCCAAGTCGCCGATGGTATGCTTGATCAGCGCGTCGGCCACATCAGTGATGTCGGTGACGTCGCGGTGGCGTTCAATCGGATGACCGCGAGCCTGCAACACTCGGTGTTGGAGCTGACCCAGCAACGATCGCTCGTCGCGGTGGGTGAGTTCGCGGCATCGCTGTCGCATGAGGTGCGCAATTCGCTGACCGCGGTGCGCATTGATCTGCAACATGCCAACCGGCTACTGGTGACGACTGATGCGGTGACCGATGCGACGACTCATGCGATGACTAATGCGGCAGCTCCGCTCGTCGCGCGGGCACTGAGCTCGGTGCGACGGCTCGACACGACGGTCACATCCGCCCTGCGAGTCGCGCGAAGCGGCCACGTTGAACGCACCACCGTCCGGCTTGATGAGATAATGCAACGCGCGATGCGATCGGCAGACGGAACGTTCGCTGAGCGCGGCGCGACGTTGCTGCCGATCGAGTCGGCCGTGTCGTCAACCGTATTTGCCGACGCGGGTGCGCTCGAGCAGATGTTTCTCAACGTGTTGCTCAACGCGGCGCAATCGCTGTCTGCTGGCGGTCACGCGACCGTCCGCGCAGCCACCGATGCTTCTCTGGCGACCATCAGCATTACTGACACCGGCAGCGGCGTCTCACCGGCCGATCTCTCGGCGATCGGCACGCCATTTTTCAGCAGCAAGCCGAACGGTACGGGCTTGGGACTACCGTTGGCGCGGCGCATCGCCGAGGCGCATGGTGGAATGCTGCAAATCGAAAAGGGCGGTGTCAGTTGGCACGATAGTGACGATTACTCTCCCGCTGCCGGTGTGAAGCGGTTGGCTACAGTGATTTGCGAAGACGGCGCTAGTGGCCGCGAGGCGCTGTGCGAGAAATGCTTATGGCAGAGGTCGCTCTTGTTTCGGTGCAGAGATCCAATGGAACGTGAGCGGCGTATTCGCACGTAGGCCCGTGCGATTTCGTCGTCTCCCTCCATCGTGGAGTAGCAATGCAGAAGTGGAACCCCGCGCGGGCGCCGTGGATGGCGCTCGCCCTCGTGGCTGTGCTGGCTGTCTCAGCGCTGACAGTCCGGCAGTTGATGGCCTCGGACCATCAGGACTCACCGCTCGTCGAGATGTCCCCGCGTTTTGACGTCAACGACGTCTACGCGTTCCCGTCACCGACCGACGCGTCGAAGACCGTGCTCGTGCTCGGCACCAGCTCACCGATCACGCCGGCGCAGACGCCGAGCTTCACATTCGGCAATAAAGATCAAGAGCTGTATCAATTGAAGATTGATAACACGGGCGATGCGCGCGAAGACCTCGTCTTCCAGTTCACCTTCACCGGTCCGAGTGGCAAGCAGAAGGTCACGATGCGCGGCCCGATGAAGCCGAATGAAGTCGGCACGGTCAACACGTTGCTCGACGGTCCAAAGATCAAGGGCTATACCAACACGGTGCTTGAAGCCAACGGCATCAAGCTGTTCGCTGGTCCGCGCGACGATCCGTTTTTTATCGATCTCGAAGCGTTCTTCCGTGTGCTGCCGGATCGGAAGCCGGAAGCCGGCCCACTGTCGACCATTACGCAGGGTCCGTTGACCTTCCGCCCGGCCGGAACTGCCGTCGACTTCCTCCGCGGCATCAATGACATGGCCATCGTCATCGAGTTGCCGACGTCGATGATCGCGAACCCGGCGACCAACGGACGTTTCGGTGTGTGGGGAACGACCAGCCGCGCCCGCAGCAACTGAGCTGAACGCTCTCTTCCGATTCCTTCACACTACAGGAGTACAAACACATGTTGGAGAAGAATTCCGCGAGATCGACGCGCCTGACGCAGTTGCTTGCGTTCGTGTTCGCCGTGACGGCGAGCGCTGCACTCGGCGCCTGCCGTGATACATCGACCGCACAAGGCATCGTTGGTCCGTCCGCCAGTCAGAGCAAGGATGGTAATCGCGCCGATGTCGCCGACAACGACGACGACGGCGAAGACCGCACGACCTATGAACAGGTCGAGTTCCTGGGCAATCCGCTCGTGAGCGAAGTGACGATCGTGAAGGCCAACCACGATCGCTACAATCGCACGCAGCCCTACAACACGGCGGAGTTTGGGCCGCAAAGCTTGGCGTTCATCAACGCGTTCCGTGGCGCGCAGCCAGTCGTCGCGAATACGCTCGGCGCCGTGCTGTATCCAGACATGCTGATCGTCGAGTCTGGGCGCAATCCGGCAACGTCCGGCTGGCTGTCGTGGGCTTTGGCAAATGGATGGGGCGGTCGCAATCTGTCGGATGACGTCGTCGACGCCGGGCTCTCGGCGATCTTCGGCAAGATCATCTCGCCGGTGGGCGCGTATTGCAACAATGGTCAGTTGCCGCTGTGCACCGACAACGTCAACGCGAACGACAAGCCGTTCCTTGGCACGTTCCCGTATCTCGCCGCACCGACGCTGTAGTCAGGAGTTCATTCACGGTCCCGCATCGAGTCCTCGATGCGGGACCGTGTTCCCTTCGCTTAAACCGATCATGCCCGCACGCACGCTGCCGCTTACGCCATCACGCCAGTTCACACGGCCGTGGATCGCCACCTTAACGGTCGTCACGCTGGGACTCGCGGTGCTCCTCACGAGCGTGGTGCAACAGCACCGCACGCAGGCGCGGGTTGCGGATCGCAACTGGCGTGCCGCACCGCTCGTCACCTTCTCAACGACGGCGTACAGCGAGGCCGACGTGCGAGACCGCGACATTGCGTTCTACGCGGAGCGCGTCGAGCAGGACCGATCGAGCGCGACCGATCGCCTCACACTCGCAGGACTGCTCTTCACGCGATCGCGGACGACTGGCTCGGTTTCGGATCTGGCCCGCGCGGAGGTCTTGGCCCGCGAGTCGGTCGCTCTTCGCGAGCAACGCAACGATCAGGCCTTCGAAGTGCTGGCGAGCGTGTTGATGGCGCGACACGCGTTTCAGGAAGCGCACGACATTGCCGCACGCGCGGATTCGCTCGACCCGGGCACTCCGTCTCACTTGGCGTTGCTGGGTGAGATCGAACTCGAACGCGGCGATTACGACGCAGCGGCCGTGCATTTCAAGGCCGCTCACTACGACGGTCAGCAGTTCACGATCGGCGCGCGGCTTGCGCGCTGGTACGAATTGACCGGCCACGTCGACATCGCTCGTCGGTTGCTCGCGCGCGCCAGCGTCAACGTCGATCGCCGTGACGACCTCCCGCGCGAACAGGTCGCGTGGTTTCACTATCGCCTCGGCGAGCTTGAGCTCCGCGTTGGCAACTTCCGCGCCGCCGACTCGGCATTTCAAATCGCGCTCTTGCGCAACCCCGATGACGTTCGCGCATTGGGCGGTCTCGCGCGTGTCGCGCTTACCCGAAAGGACTTTGCACACGCGGTAGAATACGGCGAGCGTGGGACCGGCATTCGGCTCGATCCCACCACGCTCGGAACCGTCAGCCGAGCCTACGCGGCACTCGGTGACACTGCGCAGTCATCGCGCTACGCACAGGCTATGTCGGTGAGCGCGATCAAGCAGCCCGGCGTCATTCACCGCGCGTGGGGATTGTTCCTGCTAGACTACGGCACATCGAGCGAGCGCAGCGAAGTACTTCGTCGCGCGCGACGGGAGCTTCGCGACCGCAAGGATGTCTATGGTCATGATCTGCTGGCGTGGGCGCTGTATCGGACCGGGCACGGTAGCGAGGCGCGAGGCGAAATGGCGCTGGCGCTGGCGCAGCACACCGAGGATGCGCTGCTGACGATGCACGCGCGGGCGATTGGCGTGGAGTGAGCCGTGGAGTGAGCCGGGAGTGATCACGGTTCGTCGTGGCCGCGTAGCACTGGTCACGACCTCGCCCGCTGGGCACCTTTCGGCATGATCGAATCCCGTCTCCACGCCCTCGGGCTGACGCTGCCGCCGGCGATGACCCCACCGACTGGCGTCGTGCTGCCCTTTCAGTCGGTCCGCATCGTCGGCAACCGCGCGCTGATTTCCGGCCACGGTCCACAGAATCCTGACGGTACGCTCGCATTGCCGGTCGGCAAGCTCGGGCGTGAACTCACAGTCGAGCAAGGTTATTTCGCCGCGAGACTGACCGGCCTCTCGATGCTTGGCAGTCTGCATCGTGCGCTCGGCGATCTCGATCGGATCACGGCGTGGACGCGCGTGTTCGGCATGGTCAACTCGGCACCCGGCTTCAACAGGCAGCCGAGTGTCATCAACGGATTCTCCGAACTGATTCTTGAGCTGTTCGGGCCCGACATCGGTGGGCATCCTCGCAGTGCGGTAGGGATGGCCGAGCTGCCATGGGATATCCCCGTGGAAATCGAAGGCGAGGTCGAGCTACGGGCATGAGTGCGCCCACGTGTATCGCGGTCGCGCAGGCGGTCTCGCTCGGCTCGCACGAGCCGGACCACATCGCGCGCAACGCTCGGCATCATGCGCGTGTTGCCGTGCGCGCTGCTGACGAAGGTGCTGCGCTTGTGCTGTTTCCGGAGTTATCGCTCTCGTGCTATGAGTATGTGACGCCGGCGGACGCTCTGTCACCAGACGATGCGCGATTCGCACCGATTCGTGCTGTCGCACGCGAGCGTGGCATCGAGATTATCGCGGGCGCACCGGTGTTGACGAACGCGGGATTGCACATCGGCGCGTTCGCTTTCCATCCAGATGGCACGAGCACGACGCACACAAAGCAGTACCTCGCGCACGACGAGGAGCAGGCGTATGTGGCGGGCCGCGCGCACCTGCCGTTCGAACTCGGCGCGGAACGCATTGGCGTCGCGATTTGCGCCGATGTCTCTACACCCGCGCACGCCGAAGCCGCTTCGACCAGCGGCGCGACGGTGTACGTCGCCGGTTCGCTCATTTCACCAGACGACGAGGGCCGCTATCCGGCCAAGATGCGTCGTCACGCGATGAATCATCACATGCTGACGCTGTTCGCGAACTATGCGAACGACACCGCGATGTATCCGACGAACGGATGCAGCGCTGTCTGGTCACCCGATGGAGAGCAGTTGGCGTGCGCGCCGGAATCTGGCGAAGCCCTCGTGCTCGCCACGCGCGAACCCGGTGGTGCCTGGACCGCGCGCGTGGTCGTACTCGGCGCGAGCGACTAAACAGATACGCCGCCTTGACGACCAACGTGTTGTCCGGGTGGAGCGCGAAGAGGTCACGATAGTCGCGCGTCCACGACTGGTTGCCGTATTGGTCGGACGCGTCTTCCCGACCGTGTGACCAGACGAGAAAGAGCGTGGAGCCCGGACGATATTCCCATCGTGACACCGCGTTCGTCCGCAACTGCGTGTACGTGAATGCCGGCGACGCACCCGCCGGTGCCGTGTACGCGCGGAAGCGCTCCGTGTACTCCGCCGCCTGCGGCGTCGCACTCAGCTCACGAATGTTGCTGTAGTTTCCCGTCGCCACGAACGGCTGGCCGTAGAACTCGAATGTCAGTTCCGGCGTGACGGTGTAGTTGAGACGGGTATGCATCGAAATGGTGTGTTGACGCAGGTGCGCAAAGGCATCGTGCGCCGTCTTGCTGCCGTCGACACAATTGCCGTACCATTGGGCATCGCTCGAGGCAGTGTCAAGGCGCGTGCCGGACGTGTTCCAGGTCTCCCAGTGATTGCCGTTCAGCGGCGCCCAACGATAGATGGCATGCGCTTCCTGAAAGGCGAGCGCGCCCCACGTGCTCCAGTTCACCTGATCGTCGCCTTGTTTCAAATCGCGTAATCCCGCCGCCGTACTTGCCGAACTTGAGCTGCTCCGCGTGCCCGGACAACGACGTGCGAGATGAATCCACCGACAGGTCATCGCCGGGCTGCTGGTCGTAGTGCACCGAATTGCGTTGCGTACGATAGATCGCTTCGCGTGAGCCGCGCACGTCCGATCCGGCGATCTGACCAGCGACTTCATACTGACCTTTGTAGAAGCGATTGCGGAAGCTCAGGCCGGCCGTCAAGGCCGCATTGTGCACCTACGGACTGGTCAGTGCGTCTGCCGAGCGGTTGACCGCAGTGCCGATGACGGCGATCTCGGCTTCGCCGCTGCGCATGTCCTGCTGCGCACGCCCAACGATGTAGTTGGCCGCTGGTTCCACGGTCTGCCGCTGCACGCCGCGAACCTGCTCCGTCACGGCGTCGAGAATCCCGAAGGAGAGGCCGTTGCCAGTACGTCCGGTCAGTTTCGTCGCCACCGCGATCGGTGTGGAATTCGGCGTCGACGCGTCGCCGTACGCATCACGCAGCGACGAAGAACGGTCGCTGCTCCGAGACGAATGTCTCGAACGCGGTGAGGTTGCGCACAGCGGGATCTGCCTCGACCTGACCGAAGTCCGGATTCACCGCCGCGTCGAGCGTGATGTTTGGTGTGAGTCCGATCTTCACATCGCCGCCGACCGTCACCTCCTGTGCGCGCTGAAAGCCGGCGCCCGGTATTGCGCGCTGCAGATTGCGCGTCACGGCGTACGGCGCGACTTCGAGGCGTCGCGCACTGATGATGCCAGTGAGCTGCGTCACCTCACCACGTTGCGACACGAGACCGTTCGTCGTTGGTGAAAACAGCGGCCATGAATCCCGCTCGCACCGGCGCTCGATGTCACGCCAGATGCCGAACCCGAAGGTGTGTTGATCGCCACCCGCGTAGTGCAACTGCGAGAGCGGGATGCGGAATTCCGCCGTCCCTGTCGACGCGAGTTGCGACATCCCCAATGCCGTTCCACGACTCGTCCTCTTCGCGATCGTTGGTGATGGCGTAGTCGCGCTTCACACCGTCCGGATTGACGGCGAACTCGTAGCCGGTCCGCTTATCGTCGTACGAGTCGATGAGGAGCTTGATCTGATCAGACAGGCCGCGAACGTCGCGACGCGAGAGCGCGTGCATGATGCTGTCGGGGTGCGCGTCGTGCATACGCACAAACACGTACAGGTTGCGTGCGTCGTATGCGACTTCGAACTCCGTCTGCATAGAAGGATCGACGTCGATCTTCAACGAGAATTGGCGGAACGACGACGTCTTACTTACAGATTTCCAAAGTGCATCATCATCGCGGCCATCGATACCGGGCGCCTGCGTCGCGTGTGTGGCGTCCACGGTGCGCGCGGACGCGTTCGGCGCCGTCGGCGTGGTGGCACGCGTTGACGTTGGGGTCGGACGGGCACTGGCAACAGACGAGCTGGGCTGAGCGGCAGCCAGCAACAGCGTGGCGAACGAGACGATCGGTGCGAGCATCCAGAGATCCTGATGAGGGTCTGGAGTTTCGGCAGGCGATCATGCAGAAGGGTTGAATGCCACGATATCTTTCTTGGCACGAGCGGTATTCACGCGTCTCGTACCCGTCCGTAGCCGGTCAGCACCGCGAACAGCACCGTGACGACCAACGCCCACGCGTACGTGTTGTACAGGCCGACCGTCCCCGCACTCAGCGCTGGCATACCGAATGCATCGCCGCTCTTGCTCGCGCTGGCAGTGAGAATGGTCGGCAAAAAATACGGCAGCAGAAACGGCCACGTGCACACCGTCATGTCAAGCAGGTTCGCTCGGCGATAGCCACTTAAGCCGAAGCGCGCACCGGTTTGCCGTGCAAACTCGCCGACAGCAAGCATCGCGACAACACTGTGCGTCGTAAGCAGCACCGCACCGGATACGACGCTCACGATCCAAATCTCGGCGCCGCGCGCCGACGACGCGCGGCCCTGTGCGAAATGGACCAGCCGGTCGAGGGCATCCGTCGCCTGCAGCGTGCCAACGAGGGCGACGAGCAGCAGAGTGAACACGCTCACGCCAACCGCGCGCTGCATACCGTCGACAATGATACCGGTCGCACCGAACGTGCCTGGCGCGATGTGCAGCAGATCGTATGGACGCGCGAGGCCGAGCACCAGCGCGATGACGGTGGCGATCGAGATTCCCATCAATAACGATTCGATGAGGTGCCGCTTGGCCAGCAGCATCGCGATGACTATCGTCGGTGCGACGAGCAGAGTGAGCGCGCTGATATGCACGGTCGCCGTCGGCAGTGCCGCACTGTTCGACGTAGCGCCGCTGCCGAGCAGCACGGACGCGATGAGCGCCACGAGTCCGGCAGGGATGACGTAGGCAAGTCGGCTGCGCACCGTACCGCCGATGTCAACGTGCTGTGTGCCGCTCGATGCGATGGTCGTGTCTGACACCGGCGAGATTGAATCACCGAAGGTGGCGCCGGCGAGAATCGCGCCCATCAACGCCGCCGGAGCTGCGCCGGCTCCGCCGCCGGCGGGATACAGGATCGGGCCGCACAGCAGAATCGTGCCGAAGCTCGTGCCAGTCGCGGTCGACACCAGTACGGCGGTCAGGAACGCGGCGCCGACGTACGCGCCGCCGGTCAGATGCAGCGAACGCGCCGTCGTTGCCAGCGCCGAGACTAGTCCGCCCGCACTCAACACCGCCCCGAGTACGCCGGCGAAGAACCAGGCGCACAGCATGATCATCACCACACGCTGGCTCATGCCGTCGAGCATCGCCTCGGAATAGCGCTCGCGATCCTTCGCGAGCAACAGGCCGAGGATCAGTGCACCTAGCAGGATCGGCCAGAAGCCCTTCTCGTCAGGCGCGCCGCTGAGTGCCAACACTGCCACACCAGACAGAAAGCAGGCGAAGGGGGCGAGCGCCCCCGCCAGGCCACCGTAGAACGTGAGCGGCGGCGCTGACGCGAGGACCTGCGGCGTCACGGGGGCGGAATCGTTCGACGTCGTCATATGGCCAAGGAAGGTCGTCGGCAGCTATCGTTCGCGCTATGCCAGAACCGCTCCGAGAATTCGTGCGAGAGAACGTCCGAGACGATTCCTTCACGCTGTTCGACCTGCGCATCGAGGTCATCGCCACCGCGCGCCCCATGGTGTGCAACCACCAGGCGGGTGACTCGTTCACATTGCGTGGCGAAAATCTTGAGTTTCCGCCGGGACAGACGTTTCCGCTGTATCCGCTCGCCGCGCTGCTGCCGCTGCTACCGGCGAAGCAGCGCCCTACCCATCCGAACGACTGGATGAGCACCGACGCGGACATCGCCTGCCCCGACCCGCACTGTGGCGGACGCTTCCGCATCACGCGCATCGGTACCACGACCTTCCATCATGGCGACGTGACCTTGGTGCCACTGCCGCCTTCGGTCGACGACCAGGCGTGAAGACGTTCGAGACTCGCACCCTGCCGAACGGCTATACCATCCCGCGGATTATCAAAGGCGGGTGGCAGTTGGCTGGCGGCCATGGGTCGATCGATCGCGCGCGCGCCATTGCCGACATGACGGCGTTCGTTGAATCGGGCATCACGACGTTCGATTGCGCCGACATTTACACGGGAGTCGAAGAACTGATTGGCGAGTTCCTGCGCGCCTGGCGTGCCGCGTACGGTGAGGGCGCGACGGTCATTCGCGTGCATACAAAATGTGTACCGGACCGCGATGCACTCGCGACGCTCACGCGGGCCGATGTCGAGCGGCTCATCGATCGCTCGTTGACGCGCCTCGGCGTCGAATCACTGGATCTGGTGCAGCTGCATTGGTGGGACTACGACGTACCTGGTGTAATCGACGCCGCGTTGCATCTGGCTGCACTGCGCGATGTAGGCAAGATCCAGCACATCGGTCTCACCAACGTTGATACCGCGCACGTCCGGGCCGTCGTCAACGCGGGGGTTCCCGTGACGTCGCATCAGGTTCAGTGCTCACTGCTGGACCGCCGTGCCTTGGGTGATATGGCGACACTATGCGCGCAGCATGAGATCGGGCTGCTCACGTACGGCGCGCTCGCGGGTGGGTTCTTTCATGAACGCTGGTTGGGCGCGCCGGATCCGACCGCGCCGCTCGAAAATCGTTCGCTCACTAAGTACCGACTGATCATCGAGGAGTTTGGCGGGTGGAGCGCGTTTCAGCGACTGCTTGAAACGCTTGTCGTGATCGCGCGTTCCCACGAATGCACGATCGGCACGATCGCAATTCGCGCCGTGCTCGATGAGGCGGCGGTGACGGCCGCTATCGTCGGCGCGCGCAATGTCGGGCACCTGCCCGCGACCGTGCAGGCGCTGCAGATCACCCTTACCGACGACGAACGAGCCGCGCTACTCACGCACGTGAATGCGGCGACGGGGCCGCAGGGCGAAGTGTACGCGCTGGAACGCGTGAAGGGTGGCCGCCACGCCTCGATCATGAAGTATAATCTCAATACACTTTCGATCGGAACTGACCGATGACGACTGTCCGTGCATCGAGCCACCGGTCGCCTGCCTCGATGGTAGCCGTCGCGTTGGGTGTCGCCTGCAGCCTCGCGTGCAGTCTCGTCGGCGCACGCAGCGTCGAAGCGCAGACGTTGTCGAACGCCCAGCTTCGCGCCACGTTCGACGCACGCGGCCTTCGTTCGCTGACCGACCGTTCCGACGCGCGCGTCTTCGCGCTACGTACGGACGACTTCGCGATCACGATCGGCGCGCAGCGCATCGAGGGCCGCGCGTTAGCCGCGCCAACGGTGCGCACCCGCGCGGACTTGATCGCCTATCACTATCGCGCCGACGCATTCGACATCGACGTCACGTACGAACTCCGCGCCGATTGGCATTTCATCAGCAAGCAGCTGCGCGTCACACCGCGCACCGCGCAGGCGATGCACATTGGCGAGATTACGGTGTTTCGCACGACGCTCGACGAAACGCCCACGGATGTGTTCATGCCAAGCAGCCCTCGGCCCCGCCTCGGCACAGCGGAATACGGCGGTGCCATGCGCTTCCGCGACCAGCATTCACTTTTGATGATCGCGCAGAATCCGTTTCTACACATGACCGTAGACGGATCGGTGGCGACGCTGCGCTATACCGCCGATATGTCGTGGGAGCCCGCCTATGGCCCGTTCGTCTCCGATCGCGGCCTCATTGCGCCCGTCGCTCTCAGTGGCCGCCGATTGCCGGCGCACGAACGTCCCGAGTGGCGTTCGAGCGGCGACTCAACGCCAGGCCTCGACGAACGTGAAATCGAAACCTTCACGGCGATGGTTCGAGCGTTCCTGCTGTACGAACCCAAGGATCCGCTGAATGTCTTCGTCGGCTGGTGCGTCAATGACTACCAGATTGACGTGGGCACGCCAGCCGGACGCGCCGAGTATCGGCGGATTTTCGATCAGGCCTCGGCGTCGGGCGCGCAGTACGTGTTGTACGCGCCGTCCAATTCGGCGCTCTCGCGACGGGAAGAGAGCGTCGACGATTGGAGCTGGGAGCACGTCCTGTGGCTTGGGCTCGGTCAGCAGATCCGACGCAATGAATGGAACCCGCGCACGAGTCCGATCCCGCCAAGCATCTCGGAGATGGTCGACTACGCGCGAGGCAAGCAAGTCAAACTGCTGGCCTATGTGTATCCGGTGCTGCCCTTCTCGCAAAGCGACCGCTGGATCGTACCAGCGCGCAGCGACACAAAGCGCAAGATGGCCAGTCTGGGGAATCGCGCATTGCAGGACTGGCTGATTGAGGAACTTGTCGCGTTTCACGATCGCACGGGCATCGCCGGCTACTCGTTCGATCACACGTTTCTGACGTTCGAGAGTTCGAGTCGTTACGCGCAATGGTACGGATGGCGTCGCGTGATGGAGACGCTGCGATTGCGCATCCCGGACATCGTGATCGATGGTCGGCAAGCGTACCAC
>JANLPE010000083.1:0-12993 GCA_031366985.1 Gemmatimonadaceae bacterium | reverse complement strand
CGGAAACACTACACCACCCGCGATGCCGCACGCGCGGATGTGTTTGACTATATCGAACGCTTCTACAATCCGATCCGGAGGCACTCCACCCTGGGCTACGTCAGCCCGATTCAATTCGAACGAGCGTCATTCATTCCGCGAGTAGCGTAGCCCTGTGTCCACGGAACCGGGGACAGCTCAGTCCACAGCAGTACGAGGACCGGCTCCGTCAGATGGCGCGAGCCGCGTAAACCACGTGTCCGTCAAATCGAGTCAAGTCCACGACGGGTATGCACGGCGTATTGTGATGTCGAGGAGAGTGGAAATTCAACCTGACGCTAGATCAACCGCTTCATCCGGAAGAAGCTAAAGAACAGTGCCGCCGCCACGATCACGAGTGTGTTGACGCCAAAAAACAACCAGTTGATCACGGTCGCCTGCACTCGGCCGGCGATCGTCGCCACCGCCATCACCAACACGATCAGCGCATACAGCGGCACCAACTGATCGGTGACGTACCAGATGATACCCTTTGTGAAATAGCTGTACCAACGTGGCACCCAATACGAGAGCACTCCCAGCGCCACCAGGAGATTCACAATCGCAATCACCGGCAGCGACGGACTGCGACGCCATGCCACGAACGCCACGCTCACGTGGACGATGACCGCGATCCAGGTGAGCACCGTCAGCAGTACGTTCAACCCGGCTCCACGACGTCACGCGTGCTTGCGTCAGGCGACGCGGTGTCAGAGGCCGTGGCTTCCGTCGCCGCGTCGGGAACGACAACCGGCTGCCGATAGATGCTGATCGCCGTCTCCCCGAAGATGCGCTTGTCGTACGGTCTCGGCAACTCATGCGTGACGGCGTGCTCACAGACAAGAATGCGCGAGAATCGCCGGGCGACCCACGTGTCGATGACGCGGTCCAGCATACGCGAGCCATACGGCGGATCCACGAACGTGATGTCGTAGCGATCCGGTTCGAGATACGCGGCGAACGGCAGCGCGTCTTTCTTGAAGACCCGGGTCTTATCACGCACGCGTAGCGCCGCAATGTTGGCCTTGAGCGAGTGTAGACTGGGCGGACCGTTTTCGACGAAGTCGACGTAGCGCGCGCCGCGCGACAGCGCTTCGAGGCCGATGGCGCCCGTGCCCGAGAACAGATCGAGCACGCGCGCCTTGTCGAGATCCTTATGCAGCATGTTCATCAAGCCGTCACGGACCTGCTCCGCCGTGGGGCGCACGCGCCCGTCACCCGGCGACGTCAGATCGCGACCGGCAAATTTTCCTCGTACGATTCTCATACCGGGAATCTAACCGCGTTTCTACGCGCAGCCCTTCCCTTCGCAGTACAGCGTCACAAAGAGCTCGGCGTGGATCTTCCACGCGCCGTCGACGAGGTGCCACGACGCCGAGTACTTGCCGCCGGTACGCACCGGGCCGGCCGGCGCGGTCCAGGTGCCCACCCACGTGCCCGATTCGAACGCGAGCGGGTTCGACGCGCTCGCCTCGACCGTCTTCGGGGTGCGCACGTAGACGACGTCATGCAATTCCGCGAATTGTCGCGTGAAGGCGGCCGCCATCTCTTTGGCGCTCCGCAGCTGCCCGCCGTTTCCGGTGTTGATGATGAACGCCTCGTCGACGAAGGCCATAATGCCCGGCACATCGTGTCGGGCGATGGCGGCGTTCGATTGGGCGCGCGCCGCACGAACCGCCTGCTCGTCCATGCCGCGATTCACTGGCTTCTGACTGAGGACTTTCACGAATGCTCCAGGGGCCATCGCGTTGTAGATCGTGCGGTGTTCAAGATCCGGGCGCGGTTCGTACATCAGCGTGAGCTGCAAATTCGGCCGCGCACGCAGCGTGGCGGCAAACGTCGCGGTCTGCGTCGCGATCCCGTCCTCGTTCGCGGCCGACAGAAACAGGGTGCGCACTCCGGGCGCGCTTCGCGAGAGCGCCGCTGAATCACGCACCAGCTGATCGCGGTTCCACCACAGACTTGGACTCAGTGCGATGTAGCGTTGAAACATCGCCGGCTGCTGCACGAACGTCTCAACGATGAACAGCCCCGCCAGCGATTCGCCCACGATCGTGGTTTCATCCGTCGTGCGGTAGCGCCGACGAATTTCTGGCATCAGTTCGTCACCGATGAAGCGACGAAATGGCGCCGATCCCCCGACGTGTGCGGCGATCGCGCTGTCGCTGTGCACGGTCGTTGGCCCGGTCATGTCGCGACGGCGCTCAGTGTTCTCGATGCCGACCACGATCACGGGCGCGATCCGGCCGCGCGCGATGAGCGAATCGAGTGTCTTCACGACATGAGGGAAATCCTCCGCGATGCCGCCGTCCGGCATGTACACGACGGCGTAGCGCGCACGGCTGTTGCGCGCATACCCCGGCGGCGTGTACACATTGATGATCCGCCGCTCGCCGACCGCGCGCGACGCGATCGACAGCGTGTCGTGCGGCAGGACAGGTGGCGCAGCCGTAGCCGGCGCCTGTGCTTGCAGCGCGGCGGCCAACATTCCGGACGCGACGAAGAACTTCGCGGCCAGCGACGCGGCGATCTTCACGGCGCCGGCGGCGGCAATGTCGCCATCTGTCGGTCCTGCCAGCGCGCAAAGCCAATCATCGCGACCAGCGCTCCGACGAGTGCGGTCGCCATGTCTTCCTGCGTGTCCCACGGATCACCCTGCGTGCCCAGAAACGCGTCGGCGCCCTGTCCGAGCGACACCGCCGCGCGCCACTCGATCAGCTCGTAGACCGCACTGATCGTCATCGCGCAGGTGATCGCAAGAAAGGCACTCCATCGCTTCGATCGCACCACACGTCGGCGCAGAAAAATTTCGCGGGCGATCAGCGCGGGAACAAATCCCTGTGCGAAATGGCCGATGCGATCATACGGATTCCGGTCCATGTGGAAGGCATCGCGAATCCAAAAGCCAAGTGGCACGCGCGCGTACGTGTACGACCCGCCGACCGTGAGGATGATGCAGTGTACCGCGATGAACACGTACAACATCGACGTCAGCGGATATTTTTTCCACGACCAGATCAGGAAGGGCGCAGCGATGAAGATGGGCGTCACCTCCATGAACCACGTGCTGCGCTCGTACGGATTCACACCGGTGTAGATGAGCAGCGCGAGGACTTCCACGGCCATCCACACGATCCATCGACGCGTCGACGGTGCCTCTAGATCGGAGTCGGTCACGTGGTTTCGCACTGGTAGAGTGGCATCGTGCGCGCGTTCGAGAACGTGGCGGGGATAACGGTCGTGGCCGGAATGTAACTCAACAGTTGGGACGCATTCGGGACGACGGCGGTGGGGGCGACGAGCCACCGGGCCCGCTGCTAACCACCCGAACCATCACTCTGACCGTGCGCTTGGTGAGAACGATCTGCCGCACCGGTCGGTCGGCGATCGTCGCAGGCTCGTACCGGAGTTGACCGAGGACGGGGAGCACCGCCTCGGATAGATCCGTGTCAGTCGTTGGACGCCCTTGTACGGTCGACAATTCGGGAGCGCCGAGTGTGTCGACGACGAATTGGAATTCCGCTGAGAAGCCTTGATCTCTCGTCGGACGCTGCACGTTCGGCGCAAACGCGATCCTGGGCTCATTCGACTTGAGCCTCGCCGATTTGTCGACTTCACAATCCAGAAATATCTGCGCCGTGGCGATCTCGGCCGAATCCGGCGTCACACCCGTACACCTCCCCTTCCGCGGTTGCGCCGACGCCGTCGTGGCAAACATCGACAGCATGCCGCAGAACACAATCCATTTCATACACCAACTCCGTGAACATGAGTACGGACTGAATCACCAACTATCTCGGCAATGTGCCGCGTCGTTGTGTCACGGGCGCTATCGTAACGCGCCGGATCCGGTCCAGCAACGGAAACTGGCGATCCACATACGTGTTCCCACCCTCGGCGAGCGGCCCCTGCCGTCCCTGTCGGACGCCACTGCCGGAATTTTCGCCGTAGCCCGCATACAGGCTGTCGGCGACCGGCATGCCCTCGATGACCGTGCCGAGTACCGTGAACGCTTCTGGGTTGTTCTTCACGTTGTCGGCGAGATTGATGTAGATCTGCGTATTGCGCGTGTTGGGAATCGCTTTAAACGAGAACGCGAACGTGCCGCGCACGTTGTTCGAATGCGGCGGATCATCAGCGAGATATTGATCCTTCCACGCCTCGTTGACAGCCGGATCGCCGTGTAATCCAAACTGGGCGATGTAGTTCCGGTTGACGCGATGAAAGCGCGTGTCATCGTAGTAACCGAGTCGCGCAAGGTTGTAGAGGCGATCCGCCCCAATCGGCCCCCATTGGCGAATCAGTTCGAGGACGAACACGCCTTTGGTCGTCTCGAACCGCAAATGCGAAATCGGCGGCGCCGGCAAGGTCCATTCAGCGTGCGTGGGCTGCAACAGCAGTGCGCGCCTAGCCGACGCCGACATGCCATTCGTCGACCCCCGGCGCACGCATCCGACACCCGCCATCGCCACCGTCGCCACAACGACCATCCCCGCGTGCATTCGCACCCAAGATCTCCGCGTCTCTGTTAGTCTCCCGACTCCCGACTCCCGACTCGATGCTCATCCATGTTCCACTGCAGAAACTGCCGCGCCACGGCGAATGCTATCGTCTCGTGCAGGCCGGCAGCCAGGCGGGACGCCAACGCCGATCTTCAATCGCGCCGAGGTCGACGCACGCTTCCTGAACAACGAGCAGTCAATTCGTGATATAGCCGCATCCGCTCTGTGACGTGTTCGAGTCGGCGAATATCGAGTGTCACGGCGGTCCGCTGCGCAACATGGGGTGCTCGCCGGAATGTACCAGACACAGGACTCCATGACCATGAAACCACGCTCTCGCGTAGGGTTCGCGCTCACCGTGGCGGCGCTCAGCGCCAGTTGCGCTGGGGAGTTCGCCGCGCTGCTCCGCTCGCAACAGCGGTCCTCGAACGGTCGAAGCAACGCACTACGCAGTCGCGTCAGAACTGCTTTCGCTCGACGGCCCGCACCGAGAGCCAGATGAGCAGGGCACTGACCACGAGGCACGCGCTGACCCCGCCGATGAGCAACATCTGGTGCGTCTCATCAAACGCTTCGCGCCAAATGCTCGTGGCGGGAATCGCAAAGAGCAGCAGTGATACGACACCCAGCAATGCGTACGTTTGCCACAGCTGATCGAGAAACGTCGAGAAAAACGACGACAGACTACACGCCATGAGTGTGGCGGCCGCGGCGCTCACGACGTAACGCCACGCAACCGCGGCCGGCAGCACCGCACGCAGTGGTTCGGCGAAACACCAATACGCGCCAAGCGTGGCGAGGAGCAGCGCGATGGCGCCCGGGGCGCTGCGAGATCTGCGTGGCCACGCCCGCACTGGCCAGTACGACCGCGTTCATCGCGAAGAGCATGGGCAGCGTGCCACTCAGTCGGCGAACCCAGACGCCGCCGCTGACGACGTCGTCAAGCAACAGCGCACCGATGGCCGCGTTCACGAGCGCCATCAACGCCACCTTCTAGCGAACATCGCGCCACGCGTATCCCCACACTCGCGCGTCGCTCCAGTAACCGCGAAAAGGAGCTCGCGGAGATCAACGGCGCGCTCGTGCACATCCTGCGCGCCCTGTTCGATGAGTCGTTGTCCCGCGAACGCGGTGTCACCGCGCAGCAGCAACGACACACGCTCGCACGTCTTGCGTGACGCGCAGCAACGTGACGGCCGAGCCAAGCTCCGATGGTAGCGCGCGACCGGCGACCGAGTCGGCGACCGAGTCGGCTGGCCAACGGAAGTCGAGTCGTCGCACCGCCTGGCGCAACGTGTCGAGTTCATCGTGCAACACGCATCGTCCAGCGGGCAGAAAGATGCCCGCGTCGGCCACCCGTTCCACTTCATGCGACTGGTGCGACGACATCAAGATGGTGCGTCCCGTGTCCGCGACCATACCCACCAGCGACTCAAGCAACTGTTCTGAGGCCGCCGGATCGAGGCTGTCGGTGGGTTCATCGAGGATGAGCAGGTCCGCCCGTCGACAGCAGGCCAAAAGCAGCGCGAGCTTGGCGCGCATGCCGTTGCTGAGCGACGAGACGCGTGGTGTTGTCGGCAGGGCGAACTGTTGGAGCAGGGCGCGCTCCACGTCGCGTCGCCACTCCGGGAAAAACTGTCGCACCATGGCGATCGTGCCGGCCACGTTCAGCTGCGGCAGCAGTTTGTACACATCGCGCAGCGCGATGACGGTGTTTGGTGCGATCCGCGTCGTACAGCTCGGGCGAGCGAATCACGGCGTTCGTCATTCGAAGGGCACTCGCTCGGCGTGCTGCACCCGCGACACTTCACGTTCGAGCAATCGACGCACTTCGGCGGCAGTGAGTCCGCGCTCACGCAGTTCGCGTATCAGCGCCTGCACCACTTGCTGCGCATCGGCCATGAGCGCGGTGCGACGCAGTCCCGGCGCGGAGTGCGAGACGAACGCCCCCGCGCCGTGGCGCACCTCGATAAAGCCTTCGTGTTCAAGCTCGCGCCACGCTTTGACGACCGTGTTGGGATTGATCACGAGCTTTTCGGCGACTCGGCGGACGCCCGGCAGTTGGTCGCCCGCCGCGAGCGCGCCGGTGGCCACCGCATGCTTGACTTGTTCCACCAACTGCAGATAGACAGGAATTCCAGAGGCGGAGTCGGGTTTGGTAAGCACTTGCCTACAGTACGAGTACTGTAGTACAGTGTCAATACCGTCTGCTCATACTCAGGAGATCCCGTGCGCCCGTACCGCCTCACGCGTTCGCGCTGCGTTCGCGCTCGCCGCCGCCTGCGCCTCGCGGCGACGTTCGTGGTTGGCGTGGTGGCCAGTGTGACTGCGAGTGTGACTGCGAGTGTGACTGCGAGTGTGACTGCACCACGCGCGATCTTCGCCCAGCAGGTCGGGAGCGCGCCGCTGGAAATCCGCGTGCTTGACGCACCGACGCCGCTGCGGGCACTGGGCCGTCTACATCTCGTACACGAAGTGCATCTCACCAACTTCGGCGCACGCGCGGTGTCGATTGCGCAGTTGGATGCGGTCGGTGATTCGGTGTTGCTGGAGACATACACGGGGGTGCGGCTGCGGCAACGATCGGTCACGCTGGGTCAGGCGCCGGCGATGTCCGCGACCGACCTGGTGCTCGAGCCCGGCCAGCGCGCCATCGCGTACCTGTGGGTGTCGTTGGGTGTGGCCGCTGCATCGCCGCGCACCGTGCAGCAGCGTGTGGTGGTGCGTGACAACGCCCTGGCCGTCGATACCGTGATGAGTGCGTCGGTGCTCGTGCACGCGGAGTATTCGCCCCTCGACGCGCCAGCGGGCCGTGGCACGTGGGTCGCGATTCGCGGTCCGTCCAACACGTCTGACCATCGACGGTCGTTCGTAGCAATGGGCGGTGACGCACGCGTGCCGCAGCGATTCGCGGTGGATTGGGCGATGCTCGGCGACGACGGCCGGTTGTTTCACGGTGACTCGCCCATCGCCGCGAACTGGTACGGTTTTGGCCAATCAGTGATTGCGGTGGCTAGCGGTTCGATGGTATACGCCGTCGACAGCATCCCCCATCGCGCTGCCTTTGTCGTGTCGTCCGTGCCAGTGATGCGTGCCCGCGAAGCCACCGGCAATGCCGTGGTGGTCGCCATGGACGGCGGGCGGTTTGCCACGTTTGCGCATCTCAAGCGAGGCAGCGTTCGCGTTAAGGTCGGAGATCGCGTGATCGCGGGACAGGTGCTGGGCGCGCTTGGCAACTCAGGGAACACGCTCGGACCGCATCTGCACTTTCACGTGAGCCGTGCGCCCGGACTCTTGGCCGGTGAAGAACTGCCGTTCGTGCTGCGTGAGTTTGCGTTGGTGGGGCGAGTGAATTCACTGGCCAGTCTACTCGCGGGTACGCCCTGGCAACCGGTGGCCGCGCAACCCGCTCGCACGGTGACGCGCGAATCGCCACTGGAGAATATCATCGTGCGCTTTGCGCGGTAACGCGCGTTGGAGGCCGATAGTGCCGCGCCCTACCGTGTCCTTGATGACTTTGAGGCCAACTGAGCGCGTGCTATTGAGTCGCGCCTAGAAGCTATTTGAAACTGGTCACTGATCGGCTCGTCGTCTCGCACTGGTGTCGTCATGGCCGCAAACTGACCGCGACGTTACGGAGGCGCGAAACGGAATGGTGGGGCGTATTTAGGGTGAAGGAACGACGTCGACCACGGTCCATGTTGCTGTCATGTTACCTTGCTCACTCGGCGCCGAGGTGTTAGTCGTATGCATATGCTCACGGTCAAGCGGGAGTGGACGGCCGACGACCTCCACGGTTTGCCCGAAGACGGCAATCGTTACGAGGTCATTGACGGGGAGTTGTTCGTGAGCCCCGCGCCATCCTGGAGACATCAGGAAGCAGTTTCACAGCTGTATCGGCGCCTAGCAGAGTATCTCGAGCGTGCGCGTATCGGCCACGCGTTTTTCGCTCCAGCTGACGTGTGCTTCTCGGCCCGGCGAGCGGTGCAACCCGACGTGTTCGTCGTGCCGCTCGTCAACGGGCGTCGGCCTGAGGCGTTTCATGAGGTGCAGCGGCTGCTCGTCGCCGCCGAAGTGCTGTCAGCGGGCACCGCGCGCGCCGATCGGGTGGCCAAGCGCGCCCTATTCCGCGATGAGGGTGTCGGTGAGTACTGGATCGTCGACCTCGATGCACGCACGTTCGAACGATCAACGCCGAGTGAACTACGTCCGGAGATTCTTGCTGAACAGCTGGCTTGGTTTCCCGACGGTGCTGTCGAGGCGTTCGAAGTCGATCTCGTCGCGTTTTTCGCGCAAGTGCACGGCGCGTAGCGAGTGCTGCCGTTCAGTGCAGGCCGCTGCTTTGCATGCCGCTGCACAACATCGTTCACGTGTCTTTGGTCGACTGAGTCCCGGCGCAGCGTCCGACAGCGCGTCACGATTACTCCGATCAAGAAAGCCGGCGTACCCGCACCGCTTGCGTCAGCCACACCGTGGACGTGCTCTTGAGCCCTAGCAAGCCGCGGGCGATCACACTCGCGATCATCGGCTCCCGCGTCCACACCATCAGCCACACGAAGAGTGCCGAGGTGAGCGCTTTACCAACCGTGGACCAGTTCCAGAACCACAGCTGTCGATCGATGAGATAGAAATAGTGGTGCTCGAAATGGGCCATGTGAGAAGCGCGCAGGAGGGATACATGGCGATCACCGTGAACTCGAACAGATAGATCCCAACCGGCACAATCCTGGTTGGATCTCACCTCGCGAAGCCGACATAGAACACGCCGGCGGAGATGCGATCACAGACAATGTCGAGCGGCGCGCCGACGCGGGTCTCGCGATTGGTGTGGCGCGCCACCGCAGGGTCGCGATCGTGGTCGCTATCGCAGCGCGCTCGCGATCACCGCCTCTAGTTTGTCGAACGACCCCGTCCATCCCATCGTCATGCCGGCCTTCGCGTCGGCGAATGCGACGATTTCCGCCGGGGTCGCCGCGCCGTACACTTCCCACCGCACCGTCACGCGCGTCTGCGCGGGGCCTTCCGCGGCCAACTGCACTGTGGTGAGCATTTTCTCCGGCCATATTGGCGCGCCGGGATGCCGCGCGATGCTTTCCTCCGCATCAGCGAAGCTCTGTACGTACTGGAGACGATCTGGGCGACGCACGTCGAGATACTCCACGCGACCGTACATGGTGAACTGTCCATTCGTCATCGCGTAGAAGCCCTCGCCGCCGGAACGAATGTCGATGCGGCGGAATTCCATCGTAAATCCCGTCGGTGGTAACCACGCGCCGAAGTGTTCGGGCTTAGTCCACAAGTCGAACATGGTGTCGACCGACGCATCGAACGTGCGATTGATCACGAAGATTTCTTTGGCTGATACTTCTTTCTCGACATACTCGGCCAACCGATCCCACGTCGAGTTGCCGCCGTGCGCTTTGATAATCGCCCGTGTTTGCGCGGCTTCTTCCGCGGTCGCCAACACCATTCGCAAATCAAGTTCGGTCTTTCCGCCCACATCACGGAACGCTGCGGTCACACGAAACATCGGCTTGACATCGGCCGACGACGCGCCGTGATCATACACCAGTCGCGCGCGCTGTTCGACCACATGATAGCGCATGAAGTTCGGATAGTCCGTGCCGTCCGGACCGTGCATGGTGAACTCCCAGCTGCCACCCACGCGGAGATCTGTGCTGTGCGTGGTGATCGTGAATCCCCGAGGGCCCCACCACTGCGCAACGCGCTGCGGATCCGTCCACGCGTCCCACACGAGCGCAACGGGCGCGTCGTACACGCGAGTGATGCGAATTTCGTTGGCGTTCGTGGTCGCGCTTTCGGTGGTGTTATCAGCGGCGGTCATCGGGAGTTCCAAGTGTGGTATTGGTGACGGTCTTGAGGTAAGCACCCAAGCGATCGAGGCTCTCCTCCATGTACACGCGATACTCGTCCATCCAATCCGTTGCGTCTTTCAGCGGCTCGGTGTTGAGCTTGCACGGTCCCCATTGCGCGTCGCGCGTCTTGGTCACGAGCCCCGCCTTTTCAAGCACTTTGAGGTGCTTGGTGACACCGGGGAGGGTCATACGCGCCAAAAACGGCTCGGCGATCTGATTGACACTGGCATCGCCGTGCTTCAGTCGAGCGAGAATCGCCCGCCGGGTCGGGTCCGCGAGCGCGGAGAAGGTTCGGTTGAGGGTGTCAGGCATAGTATACCTACTGGCTAATTAGCTCATTGGTATAATATGCTGGGCGACGAAGATCGCACGAGGCGATCGCACGCACGACAAAAACGCGCAAGAAGCCATCGTACGTCGTTCGGGCCGTTGGTTGTGATCGCCTGGTCGCGTACATTCGCACCCTGCGATGTAGCGCCAGTATTGGACTCACATCTCCTCACTCCCTACTCGGTACTCGTATGCGCGTCATGACACGCGGCGGCCCACGCGCAACGCACACGGTCGGCGCGCTCGCGATGTTCGTCGTCGCGCACATCGGCATTGCACAACGCGCGCCAACCGCGACACGGGCAGCGGCACCGGCACCGGCACCGGCACCGGCACCCGGATCCATCACCGCGCTGCGTTTCGGTGCGCTCGTCGATCCCGCCGGTCGGTCGACGGCGAATGCAATCGTCCTTGTGCAGGCCGACACGATCCTTCGCGTTGGCACCCGCACGGCGATGATTCCCAAGGGCGCTACGATCGTCGACCTGCGCCGCTACACGGCGATCCCGGGGATGATCGACGTGCACACGCACATGACGTACTGGCGCGACAAGACGCTGCCGGCGAGCGCGGCACCGCGCGCGAAGGACTCGGTTGTGATGGCCGCGGCGGACAACGCGCGGCGGACACTCGAGACCGGCGTGACGACCGTGCGCGACCTCGGTGCGTCGAACTACACCGACATCGCGATGCGTGACTCGATCAACAAGGGCGTCATGATCGGGCCGCGCATGTTCGTCGCGGGCTATGGACTCGGCAAAGTCACGACGCCACCTCGTGCAGGTACCCCGTCAACCGTGCCGCGCGGACGCGTGCAGGATACGACCGAGATCAAGGATGCCATCAAGGCACAGGTCGATGCGGGCGTCGACTGGATCAAGATGTATGGCTCGACGGGGAGCTTCCAGAACGTCACCGGCGTGCAGACGTTCACCGATGTCGAGATGCGTGTCGCGACGGAAACCGCGCATCGATACGGCAGGCCGATCGCGATTCACTCCTACGGCGACTCGGGCGGACGCGCGGCCATGCGCGCCGGCGCGGAGTCGGTCGAGCATCCGGCGGGGCTTGACGACGCGACGATCGCCGAATGGGTGAAGCGCGGCACCGTGTACGTGCCGACGATCGACCACAATCGGTTCTATGCCGAAAACGCCGCGCTGTTGGGCTACAGCGCGAAGCAGGTCGCCGAGCTCGACTCGTTTCGGTTGTACAATCTCGAAACAGCGCGGCGTGCGCACAAAGCCGGTGTGACGTTCGCGATGGGCTCGGACGCCGTGTACTGGATGTTCGGCGAGAACACGCGTGAACTGGCGTGGTTCGTGAAAGCCGGCATGACACCGGCCCAATCGCTGGCGACCGCCACTACCAACGCGGCCGCGCTGCTGCGCTTGCCTACCAAGCTCGGTCGCGTGGCCACCGGTTTCTTCGCCGATATCGTCGCAGTCGAGGGCAACCCCCTGAAGGACATCGACGTCGTGATCAACCACGTCGTCTGGGTCATGAAAGGCGGACGGGTCGTGGTGGACAAGCGCTCGCCGTAGTGACGACCAGTCGCCCAGGCGTCGAACTGTCCACTTTCGGTGAGCAGGGTGTCCAGTTTTTGTGAATGATTGGCTGGTGCAGAATCGCTAAGTGCTTGCAGATCAGTGTCTTAATATCAGGTACGGTTTATGCCGTACCGTAGGTCGAACGCACGCCGCTTGTCCTGCATCGGAGAGGCTCATGATTACCCGTCGTCCGTTTGTACTCGCGTCCGCGCTGTCGCTCGCTGCCCTCGTGCCCACCCTGCGCCTCGGCGCGCAGTCCGTCGGGTCGATGGTCGGAAATGCGAACTCGTACAATGGCACTCGCTCCGATGACCAAGAGCGCTACTCCGCCAACCAGATCGACAACCTGGTCGGCCCGATTGCGCTCTATCCTGACTCGCTGCTCGCGCAGGTGCAGGTCGCGTCCACGTTCCCCGATCAGATCGAAGAAGCGGCCCGATTCGTGCGAGCCAACGGCACGCGCGACATCGACGACCAGTCGTGGGACATAAGTGTCAAGGCCGTCGCGCATTACGCGTCGGCGCTGAACGCGATGGCTGACAAGCTCGATTGGACCGCGACGCTGGGTCGCGCGTATGCGAATCAGTCCAGCGACGTCATGGCGTCGGTGCAGCGGCTGCGCAATCAGGCCGCGAGTCAAGGCAATCTGATGTCGACGCGGGAACAGCAAGTCGTGCGCGACAATGACAGCTACGTCATCGTGCCGACACAGCCACG
>JANLPE010000066.1:0-15899 GCA_031366985.1 Gemmatimonadaceae bacterium | reverse complement strand
TTCGTCGCTGTCGCGTTACGCGAGCCGGCGGCGCGAGTCGGGCGAATCGGTTCGAGTAGGATCACGCCGCCTTTGTTCGGGCACGGAAATCTTCTCTTTCGATCGACTCACGCTTGTCAGCAGTTGCTGCGCATGACTAATGCGCGGCCGAGAGAAACGCGGTGATCGTCTGATTGAGAAACAACGCATCTGCTGGGTTGCTCGCCGCGCCGGCCGTGTGTCCCCACAATGATCTGATCGGCGAGAACGTCACCGTCTTCATCATCGCTGATTCGTAGGTCGCGTCTGTGAGCGGAAAGTAGAGATCGGTTTCGGATGGCATGTAGAGGAACGGATCGCGGATGCTTCCGAGTGCACGTGCGATATCGCCGTTCATCCCGGGGGTGGTGCTGACATCATGCTGTTGCCATGTGCGCATTTGCAGGATGAGGTCGTTGGCGTCAGCGCCAGGAATGAAGTTCGATCGGAATCGTTCAACGACTTGCTCGAATGTCGTGCCCGCCGGCGAGTGCGTCTTCCACAGCTCGCGACGCCACCATTCCTGCGAATACAGCCACGCGGCCCATACCATGCCGAACGCACTCAGGCCGCGTGTCGGCGGTGACGTGTAGTCACCGCCATTGAACGCGGCGTCGGCCGTGAGCGCGGATATCTGTCCTTCAAGACGCACGATGCCATGCGGCCATGTCTTCGCCGTGCCCGATGTCGCGACAACGCGATCGGCGAATCCAGGGTAGCTGACGGCCCACTGAAAGGCCTGCTGCGCACCCATCGAGAATCCGATGATCGCGCGCAGGTGGGTGAGGTGCAGTTCGTTCACGAGCAGCCGATGGCCGGCATCGACATTGTCGCGGATGGTCGTGATCGGAAATCGTGGGCCGTGATACGGCTCCGGCGTGTTGCTTGGCGACGAGGAGTGCCCGTTGCCGAATAGTTCGGTGGCGACCAGAAACACCCGCGTCGTATCGAGGGCCTTCCCGGGACCGATGAGCCACTCATAGCCATGATGGGTGGCCATGTAATGCGACGGCAGCAGGATCGCATTATCGCGCGCCGCATTCAGATGGCCGTACGTGCCGTAGACGATATGGGCCTGCGGCAAGACCACACCGCTCTCGGTCTTGAAGTCCGTGATGGTGAACGTGTGGTGCTCGGCGCGATCCGGACGGGGCTGAGCGGATAGCGGCAACGAAGCGACGAGGAAGTGCAGGGCTACAGCGAGCGCAAGGCACGGTCGCCTGCAAAGACAAAGCCAGTAATTCATGAGTGCAAAATCTTCTAGAAGTGTTTCGGTACCAAGTGTGGCGCGCGCGCAACGGCTTATGGCTGAGTGGCGCCGCGGACGAATCCTCCTGAAGTCCGGAGTCGGTCGAGGCGCAAACGACGTATTGCGACGATGCTTGCTCGCTTCACCGTAATGGCAACCGCGAATCGCTGGAACCACGACGTTACGCTGACCAACACCCTCATCGCCTCCGTGGATTGGTTCGCGTACGGCGTGTCGGAATCGTGCCACCAGACCCACGGCCATGCTGGTCGAACGACGGTCCGATCGTGACCATCGAAGGGTGGCGTCTGGCGAGGACTCGTGTCGGAGTCCCCGTTGTGCGTCCTAGGAGGCGTCCGTCGTCACGCAGGAATGATCGACTGGCCAATAGTAGGTAGGAATTAAAGAAGACGGCTTAGCTGCCGATGCTCTGGTGGTCGTGCGACTCCGCACGGATCGCGCCCTTTGCGGCGCCGAGACCTGAGCGATGCAGCGAGAGTTCTCAAATGAGCAGCAGCGAGCCGACCGACTCTACGCCGACTGAACGTCGCCTGATCCGAACGTATCGCGCGTGCCTAGTCGCCATCGGAAGTCTGGGGTTCCTGAGTGGCGTCCACGTACTGGTCAGTATGAACCACATCGCGGACGCAGGAATGCGCATCAACGTGACTGGTCGTCAGCGCATGCTGGCGCAGCGAGTCACCGCCGCCGCCCATGGGATGGCGCTGACCATGCCTGGCGCGGGCGAGGAACTGCGCGCATCCACCGCGGCCTTTCACAAGGGGTGGAGCGCGCTCGGCACGGGCGATTCCGCGCAAGGTCTCGTGCCGCCCTCGGTGCCGGAGCGCGTGCAGCTCGCGTCGCTGGAGCGTCAGATCGCTGACTTCGACGTCGTTGTGACCGCCGTCAAATCCGGCACTCGTGATTCATCTGCCACGCGGGACCTGCTCCGTCAGCTCGCTGATGCGCGTACCGCGCTCGTTTCAGCGCTCGATCGCGTGGTGCAACGTCTCGCGCAGACACAGCATGCGCAAGTCGCATCGATGCGCCGCGTCGAGTTCCTTCTGGCAATGCTGTTCGGACTCGTCGTTGTGATGTTGTCGCGTTTCGTGATCCGTCCAGTGGTTCGATCCGTGACGGAGGTGATTGAGGCTGCGCAACGGCGCACCGCCGCGGTGGAACATCACGCCGCCGAGATGACGCGCAGCACGCGCACGCTGACCGAGCAGAACGATCTGCTGCAGAAACAATTGCACAGCCTGATGCGCGAGCATGACACGTTGCTCAATGACAGTGAATCGCTGCGTCGGAATCAGCGAGTGGCCAATGCGGAACGCGCCGAGATGGAGAGTCACTCGCGGACGCTCGCCCGGTTCGCGATGACGCTCGACGCCGCGCCCGACATCGTCGTGATGGTCGGCCTCGACGGCGACGTGCTGTATCAGAACACGGCGGCCACCGCCGCGCTGCCGGCGTTGCACCGCCATCGTGGGCTGGGGCTGTTGCGGCTGTTAGCAAAAGAGTCCGCTCGGACGGTGCGTGCCGAGGCGATCCCATTGGTGCTGGAGCACGGAATCTGGCAGGGCGAACTCTCGATGCGGTCCGACGACAGTGAGCAGTTCTCGCTGGACGTCACGCTGATGGCGCAGCGCGATCAGTACAATTATCCGGAAGTCTTCGTCGTGCTCGCGCATGACTTGCGTGCCGAACGGCGCCTGCGGGACTCGCTGGCCGAACGCGACGCGTTGCATCGGGCGGTCATCGATTCGCTCGCCGAGGGTGTCATCGTGCAGGACCGCAGCGGGCGAGTGGTGGCGTGGAATGAAAGCGCGACGCGCATGCTGGCGATCAGCGGAGCGGAGTTGGCGGAACGCGCGCCCGACGATCTTGCGTGGGCTGCTGCGACCATCGAAGGCTCGCCGGTTTCGGCGACGGAGCATCCGATCACCCGCGCGCGCGTGGAATCCGAGCGCGTCGACGGATTTCTCATGCGTGTCGAGAGCGGAAACGGGGCGGTGCGCGAACTGAGTGTCAATGCACGACCGATGTATACGAGCGATTTCGACGACCGCCCGGGCGCCGTCGCGACGTTCACGGATGTGTCGTCGCAGCGCGCGTTGATGCGGGAGATGGAGACCTTGTCGGTCGTCGTACGGCAGAGCGACTATGCGGTGATGATGACGGATGCCGCCTCGTGCATCACGTGGGTGAACTCTGCCTTCGAACAGATGACGGGGTTTGCGATGCTGGACGTCATCGATAAAACACCGGGGCCGTTGCTGCTGGGAGTACATACGGCGCCGGAAACCGCCGCTCGCCTGCGGAGCGCGATGCACGGCGGACAGGGATTCCACGATGAAATTCTGACGTACCGGCGAGACGGGACGCCCCACTGGGTCGAACTGACGCTGACGCCGTTGCACGACTCGATGAACGCCGTCAGCGGCTTCGTCGGGCTCTCACGCGACGTCACGGCGCGTCGCGCTGCGGAACGTGAGCGCAAGACGCTGGCGGCCGCGCTGGCGGTCGCCGCCGACGGTGTGGCCATTATCGACGCCGCCGGCACGCTGGAGTTTGTCAATCACGCGTTCGCGCGTCAGCAGGGCCACAGCGCCGAGGAACTCCTCGGTCGTACGTGGATTTCGCTGTACGCCGACACGTCCGCGCAGTCGTTGACGCAGGCCGTGCGATCGGATGTGACATCACTGGGCTTCTGGCACGGCGAAGTGATTGGGCGGCGCGCGTCCGCCGAACCGTTCCCGCAGGAAATCTCACTGACGTTGCTGCCGCAGGGTGGTCTCGTCGCCGTCGTGCGCGATATCTCCGATCGGAAGGCGGCCGAAGATCGACTCAAGTTCCTGTCGACGCGCGACGAGTTGACCGGATTGCTCAATCGGCGCGGCTTCATGACGCAGGCGAGTGAAGCGGTGCGCGATGCCCATGCGCGTGGTCGTTCGTGCGCGCTGCTGTACGGGGATCTCGACTCGTTCAAGTTGATCAACGATCGCTTCGGGCATCCGACGGGCGATCTCGCGCTGCAGGAAATTTCACGGCTGCTTGGCGAGACGTTCCGCTCGTCAGATCTGCTCGCGCGCCTTGGCGGTGACGAGTTCACGGTGCTCGTCTGTGATGTCGGTCGCGATGAAATCGACCGCGTGCTCGAGCGCCTGAATCAGTCCGTGGCCGCGCACAACGCGGCACGGGCGCACGATCCGGAATTGGCGTGGACGTTGGGGGTCAGTCTCGGCGTCGCCTTCGCCGAACCCGGCGTGATGGTCGACATCGACTCCCTGTTGCGCGATGCAGATTCAGCGCAATATGTCCGCAAGTCCCAACGCAAGGCCGTTAAACGCGTCGCGGCGTAATCGAATCCGGTTATCGCGAGAAGAACAGCCAGACGGCGCTGCCGAATCCGATCAGGGTGACGGCCGTGCGTATCCACGATTGTGGGAGGCGTTGCGCGAGGCCCGACATCGTGTAACCACCGACGGTTGATCCGGCGGCCATCACGAGGGCGATTGGCCAGTTGACCAGTCCCATCACGGAGAAGGTGATGGCGGCGACGCCGTTGAAGCAGATGCCGTTGATGTTCTTGAGGCCGTTCATCTGGTGGATGTTCGTCAGCCCAAGCAGTCCGAAGACGGCGAGCATGACGATCCCCGCGCCTGCACCGAAGTAACCGCCGTAGATACCGACGGCAAACTGCGACAGCATAATGCCCACCGGCGGCGGACCCGGCTCGCTCAATATCGGCGCCGCGCCGGCGGTAACCGCCAGGCGTTGCCGAAGCCAACGCATCACGGGCCCCTGCAGTGCGAACAGCACCGTCGCGCCGAACACGAGCCACGGAACGAGCGCCCGGAACCGTGCCTCTGGTGTGACGAGCAGTAAGCCAGCGCCCACCAGTCCACCGACGAGGCTCGGCCCTATCAGTCGCGCCGCCCACTTCTCGATCCCCACCAGCTCACGTCGATAGCCCCACATGCTCGCGAACGATCCGGGCCAGAGTGCCACGGTACTTGTCGCGTTGGACGCAATGGCGGGAACGCCGAGTCCGAGCAGCGCAGGAAACGTGAGCAACGTGCCGCCGCCAGCGATCGAATTTACGGCTCCAGCGACCACGCTGATCAGCGCGATGGCGGCCAGCTTGAGCAGAGACGGCGGGGCGACGATCATGTCGTGAAGAATCGCCGCTGACGCGTCAGAGCGGTAGCAGTGAACGGCACCGCGCGACATATTCGCCGAATGCCATCCACTTCCCAGCGGCTTACCACGATCTCCGAATCGGTCATTCGGACGACCACTCGTACGGCGAACCAATACAAGGCGATCAATCTCGCGCAGGGCTTCCCGGATTTCGAGCCGCCGCCATTGCTGCTCGACGCACTCGAGCGCGCGGCGCGCGGCCCATTTCACCAGTATGCGGTCACATGGGGCGCGCCGCGCTTCCGTGATGCATTGGCGCGCAAGATTACGCGCTGGAGTGGGGTCGCTATCGATCCCGACGAGCATCTCGTGGTCACCTGCGGCAGTACCGAAGCGATGATGGTCGCGCTGATGACGGCCTGCAATCCAGGCGACAAGGTTATCATCTTCTCGCCGTACTACGAGAACTACTACGCGGACACGATTCTCTCCGGCGCCGAGGCCATCTGGGTGCCGCTGCGTCCCCCTGAGTTCAACTTCGATCGCGCAGAACTCGAGCGCGCGTTTCAGCAGGGTGCGAAGGCGATCATTCTCTGCAACCCGGGCAATCCGACGGGAAAGGTCTTCTCGCGCGAAGAACTGGAGTTCATCGTTGCGCTGGCGACCACGTACGACGCGTACATCATCACGGACGAACCGTACGAGCACATGGTCTTCACGCCGCATATGCATACGTATGTGCACGCGCTGCCCGGTGCATTCGAGCGGACGATCGTCTGCAACTCGCTGTCCAAGACGTATTCGATCACGGGCTGGCGCCTCGGGTACGTGCAGGGGCCGCCGGACTTCATGCGTGCGGCACGCAAAGTGCATGATTTCCTGACCATCGGCGCGGCGGCGCCGCTGCAGGAAGCCGCTGTCACGGCGCTCGAGTTTCCCGACGAGTATTACGAGGGCGTGCGCGCATTCTATCAGAAACAGCGCGGGATATTCATGGAGTATCTGCAGCAGACCGGACTCGGATACGTCGAGCCGCAGGGCGCGTACTACGTCATGGTCGACATCGCCAAGCTCGGCTTCGCGACGGACGGTGAAGCATCCGACTGGTTCATCAAGACCATCGGTGTCGCCGGTGTCGCGGGCTCAAGCTTCTTCCGCGAGCCGATTCACAACTACATCCGGCTGCATTTCGCGAAGAGCGATGATACGCTGCACGCGGCAGGGCAGCGATTGCTCAAGATCAGGGACCACATCAAGTAACAGCGGCGTATCGTTTATCGGCCCGCGTTATTTGCCGCGATCCCCAAACACACCCAGCCGGCGATAAAGCACACGCCACCGATCGGCGTGATCGCCCCGAGTGCGCGCACACCGGTGATGGCCATCGCGTAAAGCGAGCCGGTGAAAAACAGCGTACCCGCGACGAACAGCCAGCCCGCACTGTTGATGATGCCGCTCGGCCATCGACTGGCGACAAGGCCCACGGCCAATAATGCCAGCGCGTGATACATCTGGTAGCGCGCGCCGGTCTCGAACACCTCGAGGAGGCGTGGCTCGAGCTTGTCACGCAATGCGTGCGCGCCGAACGCGCCGGCGGCGACGCCGGTGGCCCCAGAAAGAGCCCCGATCATGAGAAAGAGACGGTCCATATCAGGAATCTATACTGCTCGCCATATTGCGATATGACATCAGGCGGAAACGTGCACCCGAACGGGCAGCGCCACGATCACGATCACGATCACGATCACGATCACGATCACGTTCACGATCACGATCACGATCATGGGCATACTCACGCGCATCGTCACGGACATGGTCACGGACATGGTCACGGACACGGTGCTGAGGCAGGGCAGTCGCGGCTGACGATCGTGCTGTGCATGTCGGCCGTGTATCTGGTGGCCGAGGTTGTTGGTGGGCTGATGACCAACTCGCTGGCGTTGCTGGCCGATGCTGGCCACATGCTGTCGGACGTCGCCTCACTCATACTCGCATTGGTTGCGATGCGCGTGGCCCTGCGGCCGCCGACGGTGCAACGGACCTTTGGCTACCAGCGCGCGGAGATTCTCGCGGCGCTCGCGAACGGCGCGGCGCTCGTGGCGGCGTCGGTCTGGATCGTCGTCGAAGCCGTTCAGCGGATGCGCGAGCCACACGAGGTCGCCGGCCTTCCGATGCTTGGGATTGCCACAGGCGGACTGGTCGTGAATCTGATCGCGCTGGCGGCGTTGCACGGCGGCCGTGATGCCAGCCTGAATCTGCGCGGCGCGTGGCTGCACGTCGCGACCGATGCACTCGGCAGTGTCGGCGCGATGACCGCCGGCTTCGCGGTCTGGCGGTTCCACGCGTATTGGGCGGACCCGGTCGTCTCGGTCGTGATCGCCGTGCTGGTGGCGTTCTCCTCGTGGCGTCTGCTGCGGGAGACCGTCGATGTCTTGATGGAGTCCGCGCCGGCGCACGTCGATGTCGCGGCAGTCCGCAGCGCCATCAGCGACGTCGATGGCGTGCTGGCCGTGCACGATCTGCATATCTGGTCGATCGGCAGCGGCACTGTCGCGTTGGCCGGCCATGTGCAGGTGGCATTGACGACGCCGCCCGAGATGCGTACGACGGTCCTCTTGACGATCTGCGCGCTGCTACGGGAGCGATTCGGTATCGAGCACAGCACCATTCAGGTGGAGCCTGAGGGGTTCGATCAATCCGTGCGCTGCGACACTCGCATGGTGGGAGCTTCGAACCGCTAGCTGGTCGCGTTCACAGGGCCGCGGTAGGCGCACCCACTCGTGCATGTCTCCCTGACGACAATTTGCGTCAGTCCGGGCAACGCCGGCACGAGACGGTCCCAGATCCATACCGCGAGCACTTCGCTGGTGGGATTCTCGAGCCCCTCGATCTCGTTGAGATAGTGATGATCGAGACGGTCATACAGCGGCTGAAAGATGCGCTTGAGGTCAGCGAAATCCATCACCCAACCCTCGCGCTCCATCAACGGCCCCGACACATGCACGGTCACGCGAAAGCTGTGACCGTGCAGGCGGCTGCACTTGTGATCGGCCGGAAGATTCGGAAGGCGATGGGCGGCCTCGAACGTGAACTCACGAAATATTTCCATGCGTGGTTGTCGTTACGGTCGTGGAGCTTTCGGGCCAATCTGATATTCCCTGGGCGGTTTCGCACCAAGGAGATGCGTCACGAAATAGTCCCAGCGTCGGCGCATCATGTAGTTCGACGCCGAGCCGTAGCCGTGTGCCTGGTTTGGTAGCATGAGCAAATCAAAGTCCTTGCCGGCCTTGATGAGCTCACTGACCACGAGCAGCGTGTTGTCTGGCGGCACGTTGTCGTCGAGCGTGCCATGCGCGAGCAATAGCTTGCCTTTGAGATTTTTCGCGAGCGACTGATTGGCTTCTGCCGCGTAGTTGTCGAGACCATTCGGGCCGTGCGTCAGCAGTCCCTGATAGCGCTCGCCCCAATCATCTTCGTAGTTGCGGTTGTCGTGGTTGCCCGACTCACTGATGCCGACTTTGAAAAAGTCCGGATAACGGAACATGGCGTCGGCGGTCGCGAATCCACCACCGGAGTGTCCCCAGATTCCCGCCTTGTCGATGTCGATGAAGCGAAAACGCGTCGCGAGCTCCTTCATGCCGGCGACCTGATCGGGCAGTGTGTTGTCGCCCATGCGCGCGTAGTACGCATCGTGGAACGACTTCGAGCGAAATGGCGTGCCCATGCCATCGATCTGCACGACGACGAAGCCGAGATTTGCCAGTGCCTGATTGTCGCCGCGCGCCGCGCTGAACGAACGACTCCCGACGCTGCCGGTCTGCGGGCCTGGGTAGATGTAGTTGATGATCGGGTACTGCTTCGTCGAGTCGATGTTGCTTGGTACGTACATCAGGCCGAATAAGTCAGTCGTGCCATCGCGCGCCTTGACCGTGATCCGCATCGGTGGCTTCCAGCCCGTCGCCACGAGCTTCGAGATGTCACCCGTTTCGAGCGTCGTGATCAGCTTTCCGGTGACGGCGTTGCGCAGCACCACCGTCGGCGGCACATCTGGACGCGACCACGTATCGAACAGATACTTGCCGTCCGGCGAGACGGTCGTGGTATGATCGCCGTCCTCCGGCGTGAGCCGCGCGAGCGCCTTGCCATCGAGCCCGATGCGGTAGAAATGCCGGAAGTACGGATCGCGTCCGGCTTCCTTGCCGACGCCAACGAACCACAAGGTGCGCGACTTCTCGTTGACGCTGGCGATCGACATCAGATTGCCGACGCCGGTGGTGACCTGTCGTTTCAGTACGCCGCTGGTGAGGTCGTACAGGTACAGCTGTCCCCAATCGTCTCGTTCCGAGAACCAGAGGACTTCGTTGCTCGCGGGCAGCACGCGCCAGTTCGGCGCGTTCTCGCCCGATTCAAATTGCGTCTTCACCTCTTCACGCAGCACGTCGCGCACGTCGCCGGTGGTGGCGTCCGCAACTCGCAGTGTGGCGACCTTGTGATCGCGCGACGACGAGACGAACGCGAGCTTGGTGCCGTCGGGATACCACTGCACGTCAGCGAACTCACCGTCGACGCACGAAATGTGATCGCAGACCGTCGAGCGATGTTGGTCCGGTGACATTGTGAATCGCACGACCGCCGGCGCCGCTCCCGACATGTCGATGACGACACGATGGATCATCGAGACGACACTGTCGCCGGGCAGCGGATACTTCCACGCGCTCAAGCCAGGATGGCCGACGTTGGTGCGCACCAGAAACATCTCACCGACGGCGCGTTGGTCCTGCTGGAATGTGGCGATCTTCCTCGAGTCCGGTGACCACGTCAGGATCGCGCGATCGGAGTGAATCCAGCCGGCGTTGTCGGTCGCGTAGCCGAAGTCCCTGACCCCGTCCGTGGTGAGCTGCGTTTCGGTATTGGTCGCGATATCGCGGACCCACAGGTTCCAGTCGCGAATGAAGGCGCCCTTCCGGCCGTCGGGCGAACGCGATTCCGGCGGCGCGCCGACGCGACGCGGTACGATGACAGGAGTCGGTGGCACGACGCCTGCGCAGGCGGCCTGATCGGTCGCGCAGTTGAGCTTCGTGCCTTTTACCGGATCAACGACGATCACCGGCGACGAACCATCGGCTTGACGTACGCGATACCAGAATCGACCGTCGGCGAGCCACGTAGGTTGCACCACCGTTCCCGACACCAATGGGAGCGTGGCAAAGCCGAGTGCTTTTTCGGCGCGCGCATAATCGTCAGCGCTGAGTTCGCGGGTCTGCGACGACGCACTAAGACCAGATGCCGCAAGCATCGCTGATGCGACAAGAACGTGCCGAATATGGACGAAACGGGTCACGGGCAAAAATCCGAGGTTGGCAGGCATGCCATGAAACTGGCGGCGAGGCCGCGCCGAGGCAAAGGGGAGACCCTCCGTCGCGCCCCTCTGGCACGTCGGCACGGAAACCGGCAAGTTCGTGGATGGCATGCGACGATCACGCGGCGTATTCCGCTTAGCTGGACAGTATTGTCAGTAAGCCGAAATGACCTGCGGCAGGCGCCTCTGGTTAAAAACGCACAAAGACTGGCGAGGCTGGCTCGCCGAGCTGGCGCCCGCATAAAACGTCCGCTCAATTCCGAAGTTGGATTGCTGGGCAACCGCACAGGCCGAGCGTCTTGATTGGTTTCTATGCGGATGTTTTCAGGTTGATGATCCTATCACATGATCTCAGATGGATGGACCAGCGCCATGCGACCGAGCGACATAGCGACCGACGAGAACGCCAAGCTGCTTATAGACGCTCGTCTCTACGCTTCCATTGTGGAATCCTCGGCCGACGCCATCATCACTAAATCGTTGGACGGGATCATCCAGAGTTGGAACGCCACCGCGGTGCGGATGTTCGGTTACAGCGCCGAGGCCGCAATCGGCCGTCACATCTCCTTGCTCATCCCCGCCGACCGAGCCGACGAAGAGAATTGGATCATCGCACGAATGCGAGCGGGTGAGCGGGTCGAACACTACGCTACCATGCGGGTGCGGAGCGACGACCAGCACGTTGCTGTTTCCTTGACCATCTCGCCAGTCACGGATGCGGCAGGCCGGATTGTAATGGCGTTCAAGATCGTCCGGGACCTGACGGAGCTGGGGGAGGCCGAGATGCAGTTACGGTCAAGCGAAGAGTTCAACCGCTGTTTGATGAACGGGAGCGCCGATTGCGTCAAGGTGCTCGACACGGATGGGCGGCTGTTGCACATGAACGGCCCCGGCCTATGTGCGATGGAGATTGACGACTTCGGGCCTATGCACGGGCAGAAGTGGGCGGATTTATGGCCTGCGGACGCACGGGCCGATATCGAGCGATCGGTGGCGAAGGCGGTTGGCGGTGAGGTGTCCTCGTTTGAAGTCCACTGCCCGACCGTCAAGGGGACGCCGAAATGGTGGGAGGTCGCGGTCAGCCCCGTCCGGGAGGCCGACGGCGGACGGGTCGTGCGGATCCTCGCCGTGTCCCGGGACATCACCGACCGGAAGCAGGCGGAGGAACGTCTGCGCGCGAGCGAGGCGGAGTTCCGTGCGGCTTTCGAGCAGTCGGCCGTGGGCATTGGGCTGGTGTGTGCAAAGACCGGGCGGATGATCTGGGTGAACGCAAAGTACTGCGAGCTGACCGGATACTCCGCCGAGGCGCTGGCGGAGATGACGCCGTCGGACCTCACCTTCGCGGAGGATCGCGAGATCGATGTCGAGGCGGTTGGTCGGATACTCCGTGGGGAGGTTGCGGTTTACGATCAAGAAAAGCGCTACGTGCGGAAGGACGGCACAATCATCTGGGTCCACGTGCATGCCACGTTGGTGCGCGACGCCGACGGCCGCCCCGAGCGGACATTGGCAGTCATCCAGGACATCACCGCCCGGAAGGATGTCGAGCAATCACTGCATGACAGCGAGCAGCGGATGCGGCTCGCCACGGACGCGACTTCCGTGGGGATTTGGGAATGGAATATTCTCACCCATACGATCCGTTGGGACTCGCAGATGTTCCGTATCTATGGCATCGCTCCCACATCGGATGGCTTCGTCGAGTACAGCGACATGAGCGGAGCCTTGCGGTCCGAAGATTTGCCGGAAAATGCGCGCATCTTGCACGATGCCCTACGCCGCTCCGGGAGCCGCCGGCGCGAATTCCGCATCCTCCGGCGTGACGATGGAGAACAACGCCTCATCGAAGCTGTGGAAACCGTTCGCACGAATGCGCAGGGGCAGACCGAATGGGTCGTGGGGAGCAACATGGATGTGACCGAGCGGCGGCAGGTTGAGAAAGCGCTGCGCGAAAGCAACGAACGCTACCGCGCAGCCACTGCAGCCGTGAGCGATTTGATTTGGACGAACACCGCTGATGGGTTGATGGAGGGCGAGCAACCGGGATGGCAGGCGTTCACCGGTCAATCCCGCGAAGAGTACCAAGGGTACGGGTGGTCGAAGGCCGTCCATCCGGAAGACGCCCAAGCTACGATCGAGGCGTGGACTCGGGCGGTGGCCGAGAAACGCACGTTTGAATTCGAGCACCGCATTCGCCGCCGCGACGGCGAATGGCGACTCTGTTCGATCCGTGCGCTTCCGATTTTAAATGCCGACGGGACGATCCGCGAATGGGTGGGAGTTCACACGGACATCACCGAGCGGAGGCGCGACGAAGAAAAGTTGCTGCGGCTCGCCGCCGAGTTGTCCGAGGCCGACCGAAACAAGGATGAGTTTTTGGCGACACTGGCCCATGAACTCCGCAACCCGTTGGCCCCGATCCACCACGGCTTACAACTCATGAAGCTGTCGGGCGCGCAGGAGGCGACGGTCGAGCAGGCCCGCTCCATGATGGAACGCCAACTGTCGCAGTTGGTGCGGCTGGTCGATGACTTGATGGACGTGAGCCGCATCAGTCGGAGTAAGCTCGAACTCCGCAAGGAACGACTTCCGTTGAGGGCGGTCCTGGACCGTGCCGTAGAAACCAGCCGTCCGCTGATCGCGCAGATGGGCCACGAACTTACCGTCACGGTCCCGAAGCAACCGCTCATTGTTGATGCCGATATGACTCGGCTGGCACAAGTGTTCGTGAACCTGTTGAACAACGCCGCCAAGTACAGTCCCCGTGGCGGTCACATCCAACTAAACGTCGAACGTCAAGGGAGCGACGTGGTGGTGACGGTGAAGGACACCGGCATCGGCATCGCCGCCGACCAGTTGCCCCGCATCTTCGAGATGTTCATGCAAGTGGATGGGTCGTTGGAGAGGTCGCAGGGCGGATTGGGAATCGGGCTGACGTTGGTGAAGCGTCTGGTGGAGATGCACGGCGGCAGGGTCGAGGCCAAGAGCGGAGGGCCGGGTACGGGCAGCGAGTTCGCAGTGCGTTTGCCGATCGCCATCGAAGCGTCGATGAGTACGAGTCGGGCGGTGTAGCGGAACATCCCGTCGGCGAAGGGCGGACCGTTCTCCGGTCAGCCCTTCGCGATCGCCGACGCCGTGCGCACCCCCACCGCCGCGAAGGTCAACGTGCCATTGCAGCATCCGGCGCTGACCTGCGACGGCGCGCCGGCAACCCAGAGATTTTCGTGATCGTGCGCGCGTCCCGACGCGTCGACCACGCTGCTCAGGGGATCGTTGCCCATGCGGCAGCCGCCGGCGGGATGTTCCTGACCGAGATCATTCGCGCTGTTTTCCATGCGCAGAATCTCACCGCCGCCCGCTTTCGCCATTTGCGTGAACAACGTCTTCAACTGCTCTTCCTGCCACGATTTGAGCGCGGCGCTCTCGGGCGCGTCACGGAACGTCACGTTCGGCATCGGATCGCCGAACCGATTCTTCTGTGCATCGTCGAGCACGAGCTTGCTTTCGCGATCGGGAAGCACGTCGTAGTAGCCGCGAACGCGCGCCGTGGCGCCCTTCGCGTGCGCCTGCCAGTCGGTCAGCAGGGCATTGCCCAGCAGCAACGCCCCGTGGTCGTCGCGCAGGCGCGGCTCACGCCCAACGCTCGACTCCCAGATGCGCAGGTCGTGTCGCAGATACCGAGATGACTTCGGTGGGCGCATGAACTGCTTGCTGACGAGCGAATGTTGCACGTTGATGCCGGGATAGAGCTCCATCGGGAGACGGAGATATGCGTTAACGTTGCGATGGCCGGCGAGATACTTGCCTACCAGCCCGCTGCGGTTCGCGAGCCCGTTCGGATGCGCATCGTCACGCGAGACCAACAATAGATGCGGTGACCACACGAAGCCCGCGGCCAAGACCACCGTCTTCGCTTCGATAGTCACGGCCTCGCCATTCGCGTCGGTTCGATTTCCCGTCGCGCGAACAATTCGTCCCGTTTTCGGATCGGCGATCAAACGGCGCACGAGCGTCTCGGTCAACAGCGTCACCTTCTTCGCCTTGACCAGCGCGTCCCACGTCCAGTCGGGCGTGTACTTGGCGCCCGTCGGACAGACGGGATAGCAGGTGTCGCATCGCTGACACTGCGCACGGCCATCGCGCGCGATCGAGTTCTTCGCTGACGGCGTGCTCCACGTCGTGATGCCCGCCTTGGTGGCCCACCCCTGCAGCTGCTGAAGATTGTAGTTGATCGGCAGCGGCGGTAACGGATACGGCTTGCCGCGCGGATCGAGCGCGACCGGGCCCTGCTCGCCGGCGACGCCGATACGCTCCTCAACTTCCTGATAGAACGGATCGAGATCCTGATAGGTAAACGGCCAGTCCGTTCCGACGCCATGCATCGACTTCGTCTGGAAATCCTCGGGCGAATAGCGCGGAGACACACCGCCCCAGTGCATCGCGAGTCCACCGACCGTCATGCTCGGCGAAAACCCCCACGTGGTTCCGAACGCATTCTGATCGTCGAGGTGATCCTGCTTCCACGGACTTTCACCATACGCCAGATAGCGCTCCCGCGCTTTCGTTCGATCGGAAAATGGTGTCGTTGGTTTGCCCGCCTCCACGACCGTGATCGAACGTGTCGTGTGTTCGGCGAGATGCGCCGCCATGAGGGCGGCCGTGATGCCGCTGCCGATGATCAGGATGTCGGTCTCAATCGCACGCGTGCTCATGCCTTGCCTCCAGTCGCTGCAATCGGCAACGGTTTGCGCGTGGCATCACCGAGCGCGCGGCACGTCGATGGGGCCACGGCGACGCCGAGCGCCCGATCCCAAGCCGCCGGAGACGACGCCCAGTGCGCCAGCAATGCGACCGCGACGTGATCGGCATGGAGCGGTGCAGGCAATCGATCACCACGCGCGCCACGTGTTGCCATGCCGACGATGCTGACCCGATCCGCCTGCGTGAGTTTGCCGAACGCCGTGTGGTGCACACGCTGCGCGAGCAGATCCAGCCCATGCAGTTGCGCCTGCCACGCGGGCACGGGGTCGGCTGGCAAGTAGCGGACATCGGCGTATCCGTAGCCGTGCATCTCCTCGGCGACGGGTTCGTATTCGTTGCACCACGTGGCGAATGCGGCGATCGCGG
>JANLPE010000041.1:0-11217 GCA_031366985.1 Gemmatimonadaceae bacterium | reverse complement strand
CGCGATGAAGTTGCTGGTGCCAACCGGGACGTCCACTTCTTCTTTCTCGTTGCGGTTGAAATACCCAAACGAAAGGCTGAAGGTGCCATCGCGGTTCTTGTACCAGCCCTCGAAGGCCGGCGTGACCGACTGCCCGCGTGGACTGAGCGGCGCGAGCGACTGCTGCGCACGAACGCTGAGCGGCGCAGCGGTCATTCCAAGAACGAGTAGCGCGGAGCGGGCGTGCGAACGGCGCATGCGAAATTCCACGAAAGAGGGGAAAGATACGCCTTCAATTACGAGCGAAAACATGAGACACGCAAGGCGATCTGTCGCGACGCGTGTACGAGCCGTATTTTGGCGACAGATGCTGAGCGGTACCTAACGATTCTCTGTCCTGCCACGGGAGACCGGAATGCCTGAGTCGAAGCGAACAGTGGACGTAAGTCGGCGCGAGTTTGTGGCAGGACTTGGCGCCGTCTGGATTGCCGCGGCGTGCGCCCGCGATCAATCGGCACCACCGAAGGCGCCGGCGGCGGCCATGCCGAGTGGCATGATGGAATCGCCCGCCCCCGCTCAGCAGCTGCTGCACTTTTCGGCGGATCAGGCCAAGGAAATCGAGGCCGTCGCGTCACGCATCATTCCGTCCGACGGGTCTCCCGGTGCGAAGGAGGCGGGCGTGCTCTACTTCATCGACAACTCGCTCACGACCTTCGCCAAGGACCAAGTGAAGATCTTTGACGACGGCCTCGTCGCGCTCGGCAAGTCGGTCGAGAAGTCGCACGGTGCCGCGGCAAAGTTCTCCTCGATCACGCCAGAACAGCAGGACACGCTACTCAAGAGCATCGAGAAGACGCCGTTCTTCGGCGCCATGCGCTTCGCCACGATCTCCGGGTTCCTGTCGCTGCCAAAGTACGGGGGCAACAAGGACTACATCGGCTGGAAGCACGTCGGTCAGGAACACACCTTCGAGCACAAACCCCCGTTCGGGTGGTACGACCAACCCGAAAACCAAAAGGCACTGCTCGGGAGGGTGCTCTGATGCCGCGCCGACAGGATCAACCGCAAGGCAAGACCTTCGCGACCGATACAGCCGTCGACTTCGTCATTATTGGCTCTGGCATTGCCGGAGGCAGCGTGGCGCGTGAATTGACGCGCAACGGCTTTGATGTGCTGGTGCTCGAGCAGGGCCGACACGTGCCGCCATCAGACATGGAGCACGACGAGATCGGCGGACTGCTGGGCACGCGCTGGACGAACGATCCCGCGGTATCACCGCAGACGTTTCGAAAGACGCCAGACGCAAAGGCCGAGAAGCGTCACTTCCTGCAGTATGCGAGAGCGGTGGGCGGCACGACGCTGCACTTCACGGGCAACTTCTGGCGTTTCCGCGAGATCGACTTCAATGAGTTCTCGAAGCGGGGTGCCGTTCCCGGCGCTGATGTCGCCGACTGGCCGATCACCTACGAAGAAATGGAGCCGTATTACACGGCGGCCGAGTATGCGACGGGTGTGTCGGGGGAAGTCAGCCACAACCCGGGCGAGCCGCCGATGTCGAAGCCGTATCCGCTGCCGCCGCTCAACGTGACGGGCCCCGGTGTGCTGCTCGAAGTCGGCGCCAAAAAACTCGGCTGGAGTTCGAAGGCGGCGCCGATGGCGATCCTCTCGCGCGAGTACAACGGTCGGCAGCCGTGCCACAACTGCGGATTCTGCCTTGGCTTCCCGTGCGAATGGGGCGCCAAGTCGGGATCGAACTGGACGATGATTCCTGACGCCTTGCGCAGCGGACGATGCGAAGTGCGTTCCGACAGTTATGTACGCAAGATCGAAGTCGACGGCAGCGGCCGCGTGACCGGCGTGATCTACTTCGACAAGGACAAGAAGGAAGTCATGCAGAAGGCCAAGGCCGTCGTCCTCTCGGCCAACGGCGCCGAAACGCCGCGGCTGTTGCTGATGTCCAAGTCCAATCGCTTTCCCGACGGCCTCGCGAATTCGAGCGGCGTGGTCGGCACGCACCTGATGTTCAACGGCAACGTGGTCGCGAACGGCATGTTCCCGCACGAAGTGCAAGGGCACAAGGGTCCCGTTGTCACACGCATCACGCAGCAGCACTACGTGCCCGATCCGTCGCTCGGGTTTTTCGGCGGTGGTGGTATCGACATGCGCGTGGATCTGCCCGCGCTGGTGCGCACGATCAGCATGCCGCCGGATGGCCCTGAGTGGGGCGCCGCGTTCAAGCAGCGCATGCACGACTGGTTCATCAATTCAGCAGCCGCGTACGGCCACACCACATCGTTGCCCGTGGCGACGAATTCGATATCGCTCGATCCCGACTTAAAAGATGCGTGGGGGCTGCCGGTCATTCGCACGACCTTCAAGGAGCATGAGCACGACCTGCGCCTCTATAAGTTCTTCCAAGATCGCTGTAAGGAACTGTTGACGGCGGCCGGCGCGACAAAGGTGTACGACTCGCCCATCAACGATGATCCCGGCAGTTCGGTGCATTTGCTGGGTACGGCCCGCATGGGCAACGACCCCAAGACCAGCGTCGTCGACAAGTACCATCGCGCGCACGACGTAAAAAATCTGTTCATCGTCGACGGCAGCTCGTTCGTGACGAGCGGTCGCGGACAGCCCACGCTGACGATTCAGACACTGGCGTTCCGCGCAGCGGATCACATCGCGCAGTTCGCCAAAAAGAACGAGATCTGAGCGAACGTCAGTTGACGAGGTGCGTCTCCGTGAGCACCTCGTCGACGGCGCGGCGCGCGTCATCCAGACTGACGCTTTCCATCGTTAGTCCCTCCCCGATGGCGACCCGGTTAATGCGTGCCTGCGGACGCCAGCGATCGACCTCATCGAACGTGAAGAGTGCCACCGTCGGGACATCGAGCGCACCGGCGATGTGCACGATGCTCGTGTCGGGCGTGAATACGAACTCCGCCTCCGCCACGAGCGCCATCGCCGAGCGCAGCGACGCGGTGTTGGCGCGCTCGGCACCGGCCGTGCGCGCGATGCCATCAGCGCGCGCACGATCGGCCGGACCGTGCATGACCAGCACCCGTGCTCCGGGCACGCGTTCCAGTAGCTGTCGCACGATGGCCACGTAACGATCATCAGGCCAGCGCCGGAGCTCCTCGCCAGCGCTGATGTTGACCAAGAGGCGTCGCCCGACGCCCCACTGTTGCCGAGCGGTCGCGCGTTCGGCGTCCGTCACGACCAACGTCATGCGCATCGCGTCACTCGGTGCCACGCCGAACGGGATCGCCAGTTGTGCGAGGTACTCGAGCATGTGATCACGCCGCGGATCACCGCGATGGTCGTGTGGCTCAGCGACCATCGTGTACACGTTCGGACGTCCGGGTTTGAGCACGCCGACGCGATGTGGCGCGCGCGTGGCCAGAATCAGCAGCAGGGTCGTGAGCGACTGGTTGAAGACCATCGGGTCGACGACGACATCGTAACGGGCGTGGCGGAAGTGACCCAGCAGGCGCGCGTAGTCACGCAGCGAATGTCGATTGAACGGTACGACCGTGTGCACCGCCGGATCGTGCGCGACCACCGGCGCGTTGAGTGGTGACGCCAACACATGCAGCTCCGCGCTCGCGTGTGCGCGCTTGATGACATGCAGCATCGCGGTGCTCACCGCCATGTCGCCGATGCGATCGTGCCTCAAAAACAGGACGCGTTGCGGTCGGGCGTCCCAGTTCGGCGCCGAGGTATTTCCACGGGCGGCCAGACGGGTGAGTCCGGCGAGGAAAATGCGCCGCGCCGCCACCTCGACGCCTTTCAGGAACAGCACGGATTCAGCGGCGCACGGAGGATGACGTCACGCGACGCGGGCGACTGCCTGAGAAGCAGAGCGGTAGCATCGCGGTCACCTAAGTGCAGTTGCAACCACGCACCGCGAAATAGATCGCGGCGGCGATCGCGCTGACCGTGACGACCGCATGAACTTTCGGCCAGATGGATGGCTTCACCGCGGGTGCCGACGTAACCGGCACTCGAAACGTCTCCGTGGGCGGACGGTTCAAGGCACTCGCGAAATCAGCCGCGGTCTCAAAGCGATCATCGGGCGACTTTTCGAGCGCACGCCGGACCGCGTCGACGATATAGGCCGGCGTCGTCGGTCGATCCTGTGCCACCGACCGCGGTGCTTCGCTCATCAGCCGCATCGTGATCGCGGGCGCAGTGCGCCCCGTGAACGGCGGCTCGCCGACGAGCATCTCGAAGAGCACGCTGGCGAGCGCGTACTGATCTGTCCGTCCGTCAATCGCGCGTTCAGCGGCAGCCTGCTCGGGACTCATATACGACGCGGTGCCGACGCTGTAGCCGGACTCCGTGATGCGCGAGGTCGCCGAGGTGAACACTGCGAGCGACACCCCAAAGTCAGCGACGAGTGGCTCGCCATCCTGCAGCAGAATATTCTCCGGTTTGATATCGCGGTGTACGAAGCCGCGCCGATGCGCATGATCGAGTGCCGCCGCCGCGCCCTGCGCGATGTGCACCGCTTCTTTCACTGGTAGCGACTTGTCGCGCTTCAAGCGATCGCGCAACGACTCGCCATCGATGAACGGCATGACGTAAAAGACCAACCCGTCGGCGGTACCCGAATCGAACAACGGCACAATATTCGGATGCTGCAAGTTCGCCGTCGTGCGAATTTCGGCGAGAAATCGCTCGACGCCGAGGTTCGCCCCCAGCTCGGGATGCAGAATCTTGACCGCCACATCGCGATCATGGCGTAGATCGCGCGCGAGACACACGGTCGCCATGCCGCCGCGACCGATCTCGCGCACGACGGTGTACCGCCCGAACAGCGCCGTCTGCAAGCGCGCCAGAATCTCATCGCGACGACGACTCATCCTCGGTCCGCCGCGATCACCGCGTTCAGCAACACGTCGGCGCCATGCGCGACGTCGTCTGCCTTCGTGAACTCTTTTGGCGAATGACTGATCCCGCCCACGCTCGGAACGAAGATCATCCCCATCGGCGCGATGCGCGAGATTTCCTGGGCATCGTGACCAGCGCCACTCGGCATGCGCTGCGTGGTGAGCCCGAGTGCGGTCGCGCTGGACTCGATCCAGCCCATCACCTTCGGATCCGCCAATGCCGGCTCACTACTCACAAGGTTCTTGAACACGAACGTCGTCCCGGTCGCGATGCCGATGTCGCGGCCAAGCTGTTCGAATCGCGACGCGAATCGCCGCAGCTTCACGTTGTCGAGATCGCGCAAATCGACGGTGAGCATCACCTGCTGCGGAATCACGTTGGTCGTGTTCGGAAGCACATTTACGCGACCGACGGTCGCCACCTGTCGACCAGGCTCGCCGGTCACGGCGTCGTGCACCGCGACCGTGAACTTCGCGGCGGCCAGCATGGCATCGTGCCGCTGATCCATCGGCGTGGCCCCCGCATGGTTCGCGACGCCGTTGATCGTGACTTCCATCCAGCGCAATCCGACGATACCCTGCACCACGCCGATCTGCCGGCCCGCCTGTTCGAGCAGGCCCCCCTGTTCGATGTGCAGTTCGATGTAGCAGGCGAAATCACCGAACCGCTTCACGGCCTCTTTCCGTTTCGCCACATCGCCACCGACGATCGCGATGCCCTCGCGAATCGACTTGCCAGCGCGCGCGACCTTGTCGAGATCCTCGTCGGTCAGATCATCGATTGCCAGCTTGCTCCCAATCGTGCCGCCTTCTTCGTTCTGCCAGCAGACAACATCGACCGGATGCCGCAGTCGCACACGCTGCTCCGTCAGGGTGCGCGCGACTTCGATCGCCGAGAACGTCCCGACCGGTCCATCGTAGTTGCCGCCGTCTGTGACCGAGTCGACATGGGATCCGATGAGGATTGGCTTGAGCGCCGCATCGGTGCCGGCCACTCGGCCGTACATGTTTCCCGCGGCATCGATATGGGGCACGAGTCCCGCCTGACGGAACAGGTCGAGCGTGAACGCGCGCCCTTGCAAGTCCGCCGGAGAGTACGCGACGCGATTAATGCCCGTTGCGGTGCGGCCGATCGTGTCGAACGCGGCGAGCCAACTGTTCAGTCGCTCGCCGTTGACGTGAAGCGGTGCCGCCGTCGCGTGCACCGCGGTCGGTACGAATGGCGACACCGTGTCCGACGACGGAGCACGGAACAACGGCACCGCCGCCATCGCTGCCGAGTGCTGAAGGAAACGCCGGCGCTTCAACGCACCATTCCGCTCTTGATGACTTCCTGAAACCAGCGATAGCTCAATTTCGGCGTGCGCTTTTGCGTCGCGTAGTCCACATGCATGAGCCCGAAACGTTTCACGTACCCTTCGGTCCACTCGAAATTGTCCATCAGGCTCCACGGAAAATATCCAATCACCGGATAGCCGTCCTCGATCGCACGTTGCACTTGTCGCAAATACTGTCGCAGATACATCACCCGATCAATGTCCTGCATCTCAGCGTCATTCCTCACGGGTCCGCTGTCGGCGCACCCATTCTCGCTAATGAAAATCGGCAGCGCCTTTTGGCCGAGCGCATCGGTGATCATGCGAATGCCCCAGTAGATCGACTCGGGCACCATCGTCAGCCACGGCAGCGCCATGCGCGGATAGCCGTCGAACGTATCGAGCGTTTCAAAGCCGGCGGCATTGGACGCCGCGCGCACATAGGTACCAGTGTAGCAGTTGAAACCGAGGCCGTCGAGCTTCTGATGAATCTGCTCCATGTCACCGGCACGAATGTCCGGCGCCTCGGCACCCTGCTGTGCAAGCCAGTACGGGTCGTACTTGCCTGTCAGCAGCGGCGTAATGATCGCGCCGTTGAAATCCGTACGCGTGAATGCCTTGCGCGTTGCTTCGATGTGCTCCGGTGTTTCCACCACGGGCACGAACGGTGAGAAGTTCTCCGCAATGGCGACGGAACACTTGCCCGGCGCCGCTGCACGAATGGCTTGCACAGCGCGACCGTGCGCGAGCAACGCGTGATGGATCACCTGCAGCCGATCCTTGTTGCGCGCAACAGTGAGGCCTGGCGCGTGCGGTGCCGTCGACCCAACGCGATAACCGAGCACGGAAAACGTAAGGATCTCGTTCAGCGTCATCCAATGCGACACGCGATCGCCGATGCCGTTCACGACCGCCGTCGCATAATCGGCAAAGTCTCCGACGACTTCGCGACTCTGCCAGCCTTTGTATCTATGCTGCAGCGCCTGCGGCAGATCCCAGTGATAGAGCGTCGCGTGCGGCGTGATACCATGTGAGTGAAGCTCATCGCACAGGCGCTTGTAGAAATCCAGCCCCTTCTGGTTTATCGCGCCGCGTCCCTCGGGAATCACGCGCGGCCACGAGACGCTGAAGCGATAGTGTTTCACGCCCAACTCCGCTATCAGCTTCACGTCGTCTTTATAGCGATGATAGTGATCGCAGGCGACGTCTCCCGTGTCGCCGTTGACGACCTTGCCCGGGGTATGGCTGAACGTGTCCCAGATGCTGGGTTTACGCCCGTCTTCCGCGGCGGCCCCTTCGAGTTGATAAGCCGCCGTCGCGGCACCCCACCAGAAGTTGGCTGGGAAGCGATGCGGCGGGCGCTTGGCCGGCTGATCGGCGTCAAACAGATCGCTCACCCGAGTGAGCGTACCCTCTGGAAGCTGTTCGAGCGCCGCGGCCGCAGCGGCGGCCTGCAGGAAGTAACGTCGGTCCATTGGAACGCTGCGAGTTGGGGTAGCGGTTCGTACCGAGTGACTGGAGCGAAGTTACAACATCCTCGCGCACTCCGGCACTCGCGCCGCCAGTTATCGGGTCTTTCGGTACCGCACGCGCCACACCACGCGACCGGAATCGAGTACGGTGAGACGAATGGTCCGGATGGGACCGGTTCGCACGGTCGAGGCGACCCGCGCTCCGTTTACCGATACGTCCCGAAACGTCGATCCGGAGGGCTCGTACACTATCAGATCATAGGCTTCGCCAGCCACCAGATCGCTCGTCCCGAGCAACGTGTCATCCTGCCATTGTACGTCGTGCAAGTCCGCCGCACCGCACGTGACATGACGGCTGGTCGCCACCACCTGCGGATGCGGCAGCCGCTCACGAATGCACAGCGACTGCGCGCCGATACTCGAGTCGACGCCCGAGAGTGACACGGCTCCGCGCTGCACGCCCATGAACCGATGCGTCCACGCCTCGTACACGAGATAGTCGCTTGAATCGGACAATCCCAACTCCCGAAACGCGAGTCGGCGGTTCGCTCCGCCGGTGCGCCCAAGCACGGTCCACCGTTCGAACGGCGTGTTAACGTCGAGCAGGTACAGGTCCGTCACCCGCGCCTGAGCGGCGTCGAACGGGCGTGGCCCGGCGCCGCTCAGCTGCGTGGCAGCGTCGTTGATGCGCGCGCTGCGCGATGGATCGATATCGAACAGCTGTCCTGGTACCGTGAACGACACCGGTGCGGCGCGTCGCGCGAGCTCGGAGCGCTTCGACGCATAGAACTCCGGCTTGTCTGTCAGCATGAGGTGCGAACCCGTCAGCGTCGTCGCCGTGATCGCGGCGTACGCATCGGGCTTCGAGAGCTCGATGTGGTCGGGGTCGTTTCGCCACACCACGTTGTTGAACGAGTTGTATTGCGCGAGACCGCCATAGCCGAAACCGTCGTCGCCGATGCGTACGGCATCGACGAGCCCGATCAACTCCGGCCGCGCGCCCCAGCACGCCAACAGGAAGGCATTGCGGCCGATGGTCGCGCGCACCTGCTGCACCAGCGCGCGAAAAACGTCCTCGCGATCCAGACCGCGCGATGCGAACGCCGCCGAGTTGCTGTTGTAACCCTCGTAACGGAGATGGCGCAATGCGTCGAGCTTGTAGTACGTGTAGCCCATCTCGCGAAAGCCGCGATACACGGGCTGCATCAGATCGGTGAACGTGTGCGGGTTACTGCCGTCCATGACGTAGCCGACCCAATTGCCGCGCACCGGCGCGCCGCTCGTGTCACGCACGAAGTACGACGGATTCGCCGTCGCCCACGGCGCATCGGCAAACGACACGTTCGTCCAGATCGCTGGCTGCAGTCCGCGCTTGACCTCATAGCGCGCCAGCGCGCCCATCCCCGACGGAAACTTCGCGTTGGGCGTCAGCCAGTGAGCGGGAACACCGATGGGCAGTTGCTGATAGCCGTCGTCGAGCTGCAGCACCGTGTAGCCCCACGGTTTAAGACGCGTGGCCATCATATCGGCCGTGCGTTTGATATCCGCTTCGGTGACCTTGTCGAAGAACGCGAACCAGGACGTCCAGCCGATCGGCACATCGCGGCGCACGCGATACGTCCACGGTTCAAAGTGCGCGAGTCCGCGATGCTTTTGGTAGAATCGCGGCCGGAAACGCAAACTGACTTCGGCCCCGCGTTCGTCGATCGCGAAGGTGATGCCGTTCGCGCCGCTGTCGATCGGCGTAATACGCACGCGCGATGGGTAGTCGGCCGACAGCACCCAGTCGCGCGTGCGATCGTAGATCGCGCGATTTAGCCGCGAGTGACTGAGGCCGATGCTGTGCCGCACGATCGGCAGTGCATCCTGGTTGCGATCGGACTCGGCGGGAAACGATTCGTCGCCGGCGCTCACGCGCCCTCGCAGCGCGAGCCGGGACTTCGAGAACGAGGTCCACTTGAGCACCTGCGTGACGTGACCGCCGGTGCTGTCGACAAGCGTCTGGAACGTCGTCGCGCTGTCGACGCCGTTGATCGTGCCGTCGAAGATCGTGCGGCGGTCGTAGACGAGGCGAACGTGCGCGCCGGACACGGAGACCATTGCCGCGGCATGTGGTGGAGCAACCGGTCGCTGGGCCGACACATCGGCCACGAGGCACATAGTGAGCGCCACGCCGGACGCGAGCGGCACGATCGAGTAATCAGACATGCCGCAGAAAGTGACGCCAAACGACGAAGGGCCGCCAGATGGCGGCCCTTCGAAGACGACGTACTCCAGCGACGTCTATTTGTGGATCATGATGTTTCCGCCGCCGAGCACCGTACTCGGATCTGCGCTATCTGGCGCGTTGAGTTGATTGTCGTACACCACGCCGCCAGCGGGCGCGAGGATCTTGATACGGAACTTGTTCGTGCCACCACCGCCGTTCACCGATCCATCGATGGCGGTCAAGGTAAACGAGTACCCAGCGGTTCCATTGAGCGTTCCTATGCCGTGGAACTGTGCGCGAGCCCCGGAGACCACCAGCCAATCCATCGAGGTGCTGGCGAACTTGAGCCCCGCGGCGGCGAACTGGAACTCGGTGTTACCTGACGGAATCGTCCTTCCTTTCTCGTATTTCGAGACGAACCCGAAGTTCGCCTTGCCAGTCAGCAGCGGATTGGCGACGTAGGCTCCTGGCGGCGAGTTGATCCAACCACCGCCCGTAACGAAGCCGGCACTGGGATCATACCAGACGGTGAGGACACAGACTTCTGGGCCAACGTTCCCCCAGATGTCCGTACCTCTGACGCAGATGTTGTCCACGTCGGCCGCCGCATCGGCCGGAACGTTCAGCGTAAATGCCTGCGTTACCGCTGACGTGCCGAATTCGACCGTCGTCGGCGAGCCACCATTACGCGTCCACGTGTACGACTTCAGCGGAGAGTTCCCCGTTGCCAGGTCGCTAATCGACACGCTGAGCGCTATCGCAGTATTGATCGGCGCCGGAGCCGGAGGAGTGACTGTGGTGATCGGCCCCGAGTTATCTGAACATCCTCCGTTCAGGTTGGACGTCGTGAGCCACTGAGAAGTCGTGAAGCTCCCCGACACTTTGGATGCCGTCGGCCCCGATGCTACACCGTACCAGTTGCATGTGGCATCGGTCACACCGGCCCCCACATTGCGAAGATCAAAGTTCGTGTTACCGGTGATGCTGTTGCGATTGATCAGCGCGCTCGAAGGGGTGGCGTCACCACGATCGAAATAGTCAGTGCCCTGCGTGTTGGCGACGTTACCCTGTTGGATCTGAACGCCGACGTCGTTGTTCGACACGAGGTTCTTGGTTACCACATGTCCCGTGCCTTCGACGACGATGCCGAACCCGTCGCCCGTCGAGGGGGGAGACTTGCGCTTGAAACCGCTGACGGTGTTCCCCGTGACCACGACGCCGGTTGGCTGGTTCGCGTTGAACGCGAGATCGACCGAGCGACGAAATACCGCGATGCCGGCATAGTCCCGCGCGTCTGTTGCAGTGTTCGTACGCGACACGACGTTGTTGCTCACGACCACGCTGCCGCC
>JANLPE010000028.1:0-2437 GCA_031366985.1 Gemmatimonadaceae bacterium | reverse complement strand
GAGTTGCGCGACTTTGGGATGCTTCGAGGGGATCCGAAGTTTGGGACGCATAGTATCCGAAACTTAGTACCCTTTCGGACTTAGCAGAACCCTCAGCGTCAGCCATCGTCCCCTGAGCGCCACCGACGGCGCGCAAACACTCACAGGGAGCTGCAATGCGACAGAACGATCCGACGGCCGGCGCCGCACCGGGCGCGTTGATGGACACCGTACAAGCCGCGCGATTTCTCAACATTTCCGAACGCACGGCGGCCAATTGGCGCGTGAGAGGTGAAGGTCCCGCGTTCCTGCGCGTCGGCCGGTCGGTGAAATACGATCCGCGTGACCTCGAAAAATTCTTATCCAGTCGGCGCTTTCGCAGCACCAGCGAAGCCGACGCCGCACGCGTCGCCGCGTGACCACCAACGCAAACGCGCCCCGATTCGTGGTCGGGGCGCGCGCGAAACCTTCTGACATCGAGACCAACACAATGTACGCACGCACGAACAGACCCGCTACCGATCTTCGCGCCCGCGCCGAGCAAGTCCGCGCCGGGAACGCCGTCTTTTCACCGACCACCCGACCCGCACCCATTGAGCAGGGCGAACGCCTCGCGACCAGTGCGCGTAGCGAGAGCGAAGAGCTGCGTATCACGTTGGGCGAGTACAACGGCCGTCCGTTCCTCTCGATCCGCGTCTGGAGTCGCGGCACTGATGGGCAGTGGTGGCCGACGAAGGACAAAGGGATCGCGATACGACGGCACGAAATGGCGACGCTGGCGGAAGGGGTGGCCGCTGCGCTGGATCGATTCGACGCGATGCCGAAGCCGGACGGTGCGCGATGATGCGCTCGACACTTGGACGCGCGGCGCTTGAGTTGTCGAGCGAATACGGGTTGCCGGTGTTCCCGTGCGCGCCCCGCACGAAGACGCCGCTACTCGGTCCCCTCACGCGCGACGGGACACGATGGGTAAAGGGGCGAGACCTGGAGTCGGACGTTGGAACGCGCGGCAGTTTTCACCGCGCGTCAACGCACCCAGAGCAAGTGTGTGCGTGGTGGGATCGGTGGCCGGATGCCAACATCGGTGTTCGGCTCGGCGGCACGCTTCGCCTCGGCATGATCGAAGGCGACAACCCGACCGCGAATGCACGCATTGAACGCATGGCCATGCCGTGGGCGCCGACGTGGCAGTATCGATCCAGTCGCGGAATCAATCGCGTGGTGCGCGTGCCAGTTGACATCCACGAGCGACCCGTACGCAACGCGTTCGAAGCGGACATCGGCGTCGGGTTCGAGATCAAGACGGGGGGCGGGTTCTTCGTCGCGCCGCCGTCGATTCATCCAACTGGACACGTGTATGAATGGTGCGCCGGTCGCGCACCCGCCGACATCGACCTCGCCGGCATGCCGGGCACGATCGCCGAGGAAGTGCGGCGCATCGACGCGCGCGGTGTGGTGCGGGTTGAATCCGCACCGCTGCCATTGCACGCGGAGTCGTTCGACGCGGTGCGCACACTCGACGCGCTGCGCTTTCTCGATGCCGATGATTACGAGACGTGGCGGGATGCCGGGCTCGCGCTCAAGCATACAGGGGACGCGTCCTCGCGTGGCGTCTGGGATGCGTGGTCCGCGAGTTCTCACAAGTACGACGCGGTGGGACAGTCGGCGGCATGGTCCGCCTTCCGGCCGACCTCGATCACGGTCGCGTCGATCTTTCATCACGCGCAGTCTGCGGGTTGGTCAGTGCGGAAGGCCGCATGAAGACGCGCCGGCCTGACAACACATCGACGCACGGCTCGGTGGCACCGCCCTTCACCACTGGGGCGCTCGCGTCCGTTGAGCACGCGCAGAGCGACCGAATACGAGCGTCGCGACTCACGGCAACGTGTGCGGCCGACGTTGCGCCGACCCAAGTAGAGTGGCTCTGGAACGCGTGGCTTCCCTTCGGCAAAATCGTGTCGTTTGACGGCGCGCCGGGCATCGGAAAGAGTACGGTGGTGACTGACCTTATCGCGCGCGCTTCGCGCGGCGGGCCGATGCCGTACGAGGATTCACGCTTCACTCCAATCACCACGATGATTGCGGGCGTTGAAGACGGCTGGTCAGATACCGTCCGGCCGCGCCTCGACGCGGCGAACGCGGACCTTAGCCGCGTACACTTTCTCATGGCCAACGCGGGCGCATCACTCACCATTCCGCACGACGTGAAGGCCATCGGCGAGAAAGCGCTCGACCTCGGCGCCCGTTGGCTGCATCTCGACAGTATCATGGGGACGCTGGATGAAAAGACGGATGCGAATAGCGACCATCAGGTCCGGCGCGCACTCGGACCACTCAAGGAACTCGCCGAATCGCGCGGGCTCATGGTCACCTTCATTCGCCATCCGCGCAAAGCGGGCGGCTCGGCAGTCAATGCGGGCGGGGGCTCTATCGCGTTCTCGGCGCTCTCACGCGTCGG
>JANLPE010000109.1:0-4140 GCA_031366985.1 Gemmatimonadaceae bacterium | reverse complement strand
GGCGGCATCGATGGTGTGGATGGCGAGCGTCCGCTGGTGCAGATCGATGCCGGAGTAGCGCATGTCGAGGGCCTCGGAGAGAATGGGAGGACGACGAGTATCTCGCCGCCGGGCCTCGTTGGGAATATCATTGCGTTGCTGTTGACAGGGCCTCCAAGGATGGCGGCCCCGTTCCCTGCGCTCACTGGCCGCAACTTGTTGAAGGGCCCTGCAGCAGAACGCGAGCGTTGAGGCTGTAGGAAAAGCCTCAACGCACCGCCGGTGAAGGTCCTGCGTGGCGCAAAAACTCCGCGCGAGGAGATGCGGAATTTTGAAACAGTGCTTTTCCCCAGATTTCCGCCGTGAGCCTGTCATTAGCCGCGTTGTGTCGCGTCGCGCTCAAGCTGCGCTTGCGCGTGCAGGGCATCCGATCCCGCGCGTGCGCTCATGGCTTTGGCCGTGGCACCGGCGACGTCGGCAATCGCGCCACCGCCATTGAAGAGCGCCCACGACGCCATCAAGCCCAACGTCCAGTTCTTTTGACCGGCGAACAGCGCGCCCGGCGTATTCCAGTCGATGCGGGCAAAACCGTTCACGCGAGGTAGCATCGTACTCAGCGCACGACGCCGGTCGGTGTCCGCCGCCAGCACGCCTGCCTCTGCCGCACGGAGGTCTGCACGCGGGTTAGTCGCCCTATTCTCGCGGGCTGTCTCGAGCCGGAGCGGTCGGCGGGAATGCATCGCACCGCATGCATCGCACCGCATGTGTCGCACCGCCGAGCACGCGGTTACCGTTCCCTCGTGATTCTCTCCCTCATCGGCCTCGTGCTCGGACTGCTGCTCGGCGTGCTCGGGGGCGGCGGTTCGATCCTGACCGTGCCGGCACTTGTCTATGCCGCAGGCATCGCGCCCAAGACGGCGATCGCGATGAGCTTGGCGATTGTGGGCACGACGTCGGCGGTGGGGGCGATGCTCCGCTGGCGCGCGGGACATGTGCATCTGCGCACCGCGCTCGCATTCGGCGTTGCCGCAATACTCGGCGCGTTTGGCGGAGCACGCCTCGCCGTACACGTGCGAGGAGACGTGCAGCTGATCCTGCTCGCACTCGTGATGCTGGCGGCCGCAACGGCGATGCTGCGAACACCGGTTCGCGCAGAGACGCAACCGGCGGCGCACCCGTTGCTCCTGGCGTTGACTGGCGCGGCGGTGGGTGTGCTTACAGGACTCGTCGGCATCGGCGGCGGCTTCGTCATCGTGCCCGCGCTGACGTCGCTTGCCGGACTCTCGATGGCGGAAGCGGTGGGCACCTCGCTCTCGGTGATCACGGTGAACTCCGCGTCGGGTTTTGTCGGCACGCTGGGTCACGTCAGCATTCCGTGGCGCGATACCGCGATTGTGGCCGTATCGGCAGTGGCAGGTATCCTGATCGGCAACGCCGTGGGCAATCGCGTGCCAGCGGCACAGCTCAAGCGCTTCTTCGCGATCTTTCTGCTGGCGGTGGCCGTCTTCGTGCTCTACAGCAATCGTGGCGTTCTGCTGCACGCGAACGTGGCGCGTTAGACGTCACACTCTGTGTCGCGACCGCCGCGTCGCAATTCGCATACGCGCGGTGGCATACGCGCGGTGGAAATAGAACGACCGAACAAGCCACGTCCGGCCAGCAGGCGAGATCGACGCTCATCGCGTCGACCATGATGTCGGCGTCGGTCGGCAGCGCCAAGCCAACCGCCATCTACGTCACGCTGGCGATCATACTGGTGGCACTCGCCCTCGTACTCGTCCTGCTCACGCGCTGCGCAGGCAATCGCGTGCACGGCGGCAGGGCCGACCGCTACGCGGCGGGCAGCAGTACCTCGAACGACGTGCCACGCCCCTGCACCGAATCGAGACGCACCGCGCCCGCCGCTTGCCGCGTGATGCCGTGCACCGTCGCCAGCCCGAGCCCGGTGCCGCGCCCCGGCTCCTTGGTGGTGAAGAACGGCTCGAAAATGTGCGCCGATACCTCAGGGGGCATCCCAGTTCCGTTGTCCTCCACGAGGAGTCGCACGTAGTCACCGGGCTCCAGTGACATTGACGGCGCGTTGCGAGCGATCGCGACCATGTCCAGCTGTACGCGAATGTGTCCGCCGGCCGTCACCGCGTCGCGGGCGTTGGCGACAAGGTTGATGACGATCTGCTCAAACTGCGCCGGTTCCATTCGCAACGTGGCGCCGTCGGCCGTCGCCGACACGCTGATGTCGATGATCGGGCCGGTCATTGCCTTGAGCAGCGCGGTGATCGCGCGCAATCGCTCCGCGGGATCGAAGCGCGTCGGCGCCTCCGGTTGCACGCGCGCGAACGTCATCAGCTGTTTGGTGAGCGACCGGCCATGCTGCATCGCCGCGTCTGCGCGCTCGAGGTCCTCAAGGTCGGCGGCGCGCGCTTCGGCGCGGAATGTCTCGACTGCGAAGGCGACGACCTGCAGCACGTTGTTCATGTCGTGCGCCACGCCCGCCGCCATGCGGCCGAGGCTCTCCATGCGTTGAGCGGCTGCCAGTTGCGCCTGAGCGCGCGCGATCTCCTGGGCCTGCGCATTGACCAGCGTCACTTCCTCGGCCGTGCTGGCCAGCAGGGAGCAGACCCCGGCCACCATCACCCCCAGCACGTCGATCAGGATGGAAGCAACGACCATGGGAAAAGGCAGGTCGGGAAGCCCCACGCGCAGGCCGAGGACCACCGCCAACAACTGCCGCACGGCAAGCCCGGCGAAGCTTCCCGCCAAAAGGCCGAGGACAGCGCGATTCTGCGCCGCCGTGCGCCACGCCTGCCACGCCATCCACATCGGAGCGCAGAGCACCAGCAGATGGAGCAATCGGCTCCACGTCACGGTGATGACGCGCAGATCGGGCCACAGCATCGCCGAGCCGAAGACGCCCACCGCATGCAGCACCAGCACGCTGAGCGCCCAGCGCGAGGACTCGTCGCGGAGACGCTCGCCCGGTTGGTCGGATGACGCCAGCACGCGCATCGCGTCGCGCGCGACGGGCACGGCGGCGCCGAGCAGGGCGACCATGAGCGTAGTCGCGGCGCGCGAGAGCATGCGGTCGTTCCAGACCGCGCCCGCCCACGAGGAGAAAATGTTGACGAAGGCAGCGACGGCGTAGAGGCACCACACCGTCGCCATGCGACGCATCGCGGGCCGGTCGAAGTGCCGGGCGGTGCCGACCTGCGCGGCCGCAAACGCGATGATGACCGCGCCCTGCAGCAGCGTCGATCCGAGGTTAATGCGGTCGAATGAAGGAAGCGCGTCGAACCCGCTCGCCATCGTCAACGCCATCCGGCTCTCCCCGAAGCTCAATGCGAGGTCACTCCGCGACTCCCCGATGCCGACGTGAGTTTACGTTGCCACTCGTCGCTCGGCAACAGAGATGCGTTGGACCGGCACTCGCCGCCCGGCGGGACTGTTCGTTCCGCTACATGACGCCCGTTGGGTCCGGACTGTCACGGCATGGCACTGTCATCCCCGGGCCGCTCCCACGAACGGAATCGCCGTGTCGACGCTGATGACGCGCGAGGAGACGTTCACGTGAAGCCGCGCTCCGCGCGCATCGTGTTGGAGCGCCCGCTGCAGAAGCTCGCGTTCTGCTGCACGCGAACGTGGCGCGTTGTGGCTGTAGAAAAAGCCTCAACGCACCGACGGTAAAGGTCCCAAGTCGCGCGAAAACAGTCCGCGGTCATTCGATTCGGCATTGATAACTGGCATCGCGGAGCGATACGCGCGTCATTTGCGACCGCACGTAACCCTCCCGCCCCGTGATTTACGCGGCATACCCCGCGTGAGTGAGCTTTTCGATGTTGTGCACCAGACAGAAGAGCAGCCACTGGCCGTTCACCTTCGTGCGGCCGCGCAGTGTGAAGCGATCGAGCCGCTTGTTGTAGCGCACATTCGCGAACACCGGTTCGACGGTGGCGAAGCGTCGTCCGTATTGCTCGCGCCCCTCGGGCGTATCGAGGCGCTGCTGCATGCGCATGGTGTGTGTTTCGGTCGCGGCATCCTCGCGTCCGCGAAAGAAGGCGACAGTACGCACGACCGTGGTCTCGGGGGTGCGCAGACACTGCGCGCGCAACGCACACGGGGCGCAGGCCCGCTTCGCCCCGCGATAGTGCTCGCCAATCAAGCCGT
>JANLPE010000086.1:0-10568 GCA_031366985.1 Gemmatimonadaceae bacterium | reverse complement strand
CCCGCTCCAATGCGTGAATGCGCGCGCCGTCCTCCGTGCGCGCAGTCCGCGCGGGCGGCCCCAGCGCGGCTTCGGCGGCGGCGCGCCACTCCGTCAGCGGCGCGGCATGCAAGCCCTCCCGACGCAGCAGCGCCCCCAGCTCCGCCGACACGCCGACGTCCGAGGACAACCGATTGGCACTGACGGCCTGCGGACCAACCAGTCGCCGCCGCACACTCTCCTTGAACGCCGCACTGTATTGGTTCACGCACCCATCCACCTTGCGCCCCCCAACGATGTGGTTCAAATCGCCGATGCCATCACACCGGCGATGCGACAACGATCCTGACCCAGGGGGTGCACCGTGCAGCGAGGCTTTTCCTACAGCTTCGCTCTGCCGACCTTCGAGAATTGACGGTCCCCTCAATTGTGATTACTTTGTAAGTACAGGAGGAACTCTCGATGAAAGCACGACTCGTGCGTATCGGCAACTCTCGCGGCATTCGGCTCCCCAAACCGCTCATTGAACAGGCCGGCCTGACTGATGAGGTCGAGCTTCGCATACAGGCGGGCGTCATCACTATTCGCGCGGCAGCGGGCGCGCGCGCGGGATGGGCAGAAGCCGCCAAGCTGATGCGCTCTCGCCATGATGATCGGCTACTGGATCCTCCAGTGGCCACCCGATTCGATGAGGATGAGTGGGAGTGGTGACGCCAGAGAAGGTGAGGCGCGGCGACGTATTTCTCGTTCAACTGGATCCCACGCGTGGCGGTGAAATTCGGAAGTCGCGGCCATGCGTGGTCGTGTCGCCGGATGACTTGAACGCCCATGTCCGGACCGTCATTGTCGCGCCGCTGACGAAAGGCGGACACGCCTACCCGTTTCGCGTGCCCTGCAGATTCGGTGGTACGGACGGTTTCGTTGTCGTGGATCAAGTTCGTGCCGTCGATGTCGAACGATTTGCGAAACGGCTCGGTCGTGTGACTCCCGCTACGCTGGCTCGCTCACTCGAGGTCCTTCAAGCAATGTTTGCCGCGTGAGGGCCGCATGATAATCGGTTGCAGTTGACAGCGCATGTCGGTAGCTCGCTTCGCTCGTATTTCGTTGGATGCGCTTGCCGCTTCGCTGGGGCGTTATGCGGGGCGATTCGTCAGATTCACCAACGATGCAGCGATCTGATCTCGCTATGCCGCTATCAAAAAGGCCTGAGCGAAGCGGGCGGTCTGACCGGACGAAGGGGTCGCTACGGCATCAGCCGCGCCCACTGCGCGGTGTCCGTGTACTGTTGGAACGACACGATCCGGTCGCCAGTGAAGCGGTAGACATGGCAGAACGGCGCGTCCAGCTTGGTGCCGCTGTGCTTCATCGTGCCGCCATAGTGGCCGAGCACGATGACGTCGTCACCGCCGTCAACGAAGCGATCAGGCACCGCGGAGAAGTTGTCGATGGCTGCGAGCAACCGTCCGAACACGCCGTCGCCCACCGCTTGCGCGCCGACGTAGGGATTGCGGTCGGCCAGTGGGTTGCCTTGGGCCTCTTGCCATTGGATGTCGGGCGCCATGGCGCCGAACAGCACCGAGGGATCGTTGTTCGCGAAGGCGGCATAGGCCGCCTGAATGGTCTGTACGTTCGACATCAGCCGCTCCTGCGTGGGATAGAAAGCCAATTGAAGGCGGATACGTAACGCCGGTTCGCGCGCCCGACAAGGGCAGCAGAAGCCAGCGTTGAGGTTGTAGGATCAGGTGTTTTGGTTGCTGCCACGCGCTCCGGGATTGCGCATCGCTCCCACTGGGAACCGCACGAAGGCTGCACGGGTATCGGCGAGCGGGGCCGTCGCGCACCTTCAATCGCGTGGGGTCACGGTGGAAATAGATGGCACCGCGTGTGTCGCTCAATCGTTCGCAGTGCCGCTGCGCTGATCGCCGTCGTGTGTGCCACCTCGACATCGGACGCTCAATCGTTGACGACGGCCCGCGCTCCGTGGATCCTCGTCGGGAGTACACCGAGCGAGTATCTCGCCAACGTCGACAAAGTCGTGAAACGCAGCGGAGTATCCAGTGCGCATGTCGCCGCGCGGGTTCGCGAAACGAGCGGTTACGTCGCGCTGAGTCAGTCCTTTAGGGCCGACGCGTATCGTGGACGACGTCTGGCCATCAGCGTCTACCGACGCACGCGAAATCTCTCGGGTGGCGGCAGCTACCTGTATGTGTCGATCACGGGGGTCGCGTCGGCCGACGCCGCCTACGCCAACAGCATGTCGCGCGCAACGAAGGGCACCACCGCCGACTGGGTGCGCGATACGGTGAGCGTGCTCGTTCCTGCGAATGCGAATTGGATCAGCTTCGGAAATGTGGTCGACGGGGCCGGCGACGTCTGGATTGATGACGTCGACGTCCGCGTAGTGGATGCGCCGATAGCCGTAGTTCTTAACGACGCTGGATTCGAATCGACGGAGCGTTTTGCGGGTCAGGTGAGCAGGGACTTGTTCGCGCGGCTCACCGGTTACGTGCGCTTCTTCTCTCCGTCCGACGCTTCCGTCGCGACCAACTGGGCCAACTTCGAAACATCCGGAATCGCGCAGGCCGAACGCGCGCCTACAACCGATAGCCTCGTGCACACCCTGTGCAGTTTGTTCGCGTCGGTCGCACCCGACATCAAAGTGTACGCGACGAACGATCCGCAATCGCCGCTGCGCGTCGACTTGGGGGCTGGTGTGTCCGCGGTGATTCCGAGCGCGCTCCGGATGCGCCTTCCCAGCGATAGGGCAAAGCTCGTGGCAATCGCGCCGATTGCCCGTTCGCCTGGACTATCGATCAATGATCGATCGGTGCGACTCGCCGCGGTGATCGATTTATGGATGACCATGGAGCACTTCTATCCATATTTCGACATCAGCAAAACCGATTGGGCGCGTGAAGTGCGCACCGGGCTGGCGCGCGCCGCGATTGATTCGCTGTCATCGCAGTTCGACATCACGATCAAGCGCATCGTCGCGTCGTTGCACGACGGTCACGGCAACGTGTATCGCGGCCAACAGTTCACGGGAGTCTTGCCAGTGCTGCTGCGCTGGGTTACGGGCCAAGTCATCATCGCCAGCGTGAAGGACACCGCCGCGACGAGCGCGCGCCGCGGAGACATCGTCCTCGCGATTGATGGTACACCCGTCGACCAGCTGCTGAGCGAGCAAGAGTCGTTGATTTCGCGTGCGTTCGGCCGCGCACACCGATGCTCCGATTCGCGAGGTGACGATCACTGCGGCATCTCTCAGTTCGAACGCCGATTTTCCACGCGAGACGCGACCAGACAAAATTGCAGAATAGCGTCCGGGAGTGATGTACGTCGATATGGGTCGCATCAACGACGCGGACGTCGCGTCGGCGCTTCCCACGCTGCAAGCGGCGACCGCGATTGTCTTCGACTTGCGCGGCTATCCGTCGTTCAGCACACAGACCTTATTGCCACGACTCGCCGATGCGGTGATTCGGAGCGCTCACTTTGAAGTACCGATCACGCAGTTACCCAATCGAGCTGGCGTCACCTATCGCGACGGGGCGTGGCTGTTGCCGCCGATCAAACCGCGCCTCACCGCAGCGGTCTACTTTCTCAACCGATGGACGCGCGATCGGCTACGCCGAGTCGACCATGGGCATCGTCGAGGCCTACAAACTGGGCGAGATCATTGGCTCACCAACGGCCGGTACGAACGGCAACATCAATCCGTTCATGCTCCCCGGTGGATCGACGGTGATGTGGACTGGTATGTGGGTGCGCAAGCACGATGGCAGTCCGCACCACGGCGTTGGTATTCAGCCGACGCTGCGTGTAGAACCAACCGCCAAGGGGGTCCATGAAGGCCGCGACGAAGTGCTGGAGAAGGCGCTCGACCGCATCACGCTCATCGCGCCTCTCCCGCTGCGGCGCACCGTTGCCAACGCGCAGTCCGTACGGGTCTACGGCGTCACGGCCAGTCGCGGCGAAAGACGAAAATCAGCGCGGCCATGATGAGGATGAACTGGGGAACGATCACTCGTCTCTGCCACGCGCTCGGCAGGAAGGCGAACACGAAGTGATTCACGAGCAGCATCATCGCCACCACAAGATTGAGCACGTTCGAGCGCGTCGGCGGAAATAATCGCCACGCCATCAGTCCGGCACTGAGAAGTCCAAGACGCACGAACAGCATCCCGTAGCGGTACGCCGTCAAACATTCGCTTGTTGCAGACGGGCTTACTGGATGTTCTCTGCGCCTCTTCTGCGCCTCTGTGTTTGTGCCGACCGTATGCAACATTATCCGCTGTTGAAACTTTCCGGTCTGAATCCCACCGGCTCGTCCAAGGCGAAGCCGCAATAAAACTGGCGCAGCGCAGCGAATCGAGGCACGTAGCATTTTGTGCTGCGCGATTCGGGAACCATTGCCGATCCCCTCTTCAATTGCACGCAGGTGAATACGTGTTATGCGGACTTCGAGGCATTTAAAACCCTTCGCAACTGCGTTGCTCTGCACTCTTGTATTTGGGCCGGCGTGCCTTGCGCAGGGTCCGTTGGATTGCAGCGCGCTGCAATCGAGTATGCTGTGGAACGAGGCGTCGGCGCTTGCTACAGCGCCGCACGGGGCGACGCGTTCAATAGAGCACCGCCTTGACGTCAGGTGGTCGCACGGTATTCGATCGTTCGTCGATGTCGCGCCCTATGGGATCGGGGACGCCGCAGGGATTCGTTACGACGACTGTGGTTACGAGGCGAGGACCGGCATGCACCTCGTCTATCGATACAACGAAGATGAGGTGAATGGCTTGCTACTTCACGACGGTACTGGTGCCCTGCTTCCCGCCGGATACACGGTCACCTTCCTCACTGACCATCGCCGGTACTTGGCCGTCGTTCAGTCGGGTGGTATGGACGGTCAGGAGTGGCGTATCTACTCGCGAGATGGTCAACTGCTCCTGAAGGGTCCGACCGTCAGCTGCGACGACGACTTCCGCTGCACGGCACTGTCGAATCCGCATTGGACCGCGGCTGGCGACCTCGAGGCCGACCACTCTTGTGGACGTGCTTTGAACTTTAAAGAGGGGGTGCTCTTGCGCCTTGGTTCGCCGTCTCCCAAGTGGTCTTGGGCTTCGGTAAGGCCTTGTCGGTCCCACTGAGCCGGCCGCCTCACGTCACATCAAGATTCAGTCACCGCATTTGAAGATTCGACGGCTTACGGGCTCTGGCGTTAACCACAAAAGACAAGGCGAATCGATTTCAGAATCTGTGATTCGTCGTCGTATCCGAACTGATGCGACACGTAGCTGATGAACATCGCGCACCGATTCGAGAAATTGACTGCATTGCCTTCACGGTTGCACCGGACTCGAAGCGACTGAAGTATCTCGGGTGTGCTCCGATGCGGTCGCGCTCTCAATCCATTGGCTGACGTTTTTCAGCAGTAAATCGTCGGGACGGGACGCGACTCGACGAATTGAAGCCGTCCTTGCCTCCACGCCCTCAACATGGTCAGCGGCTTCACCGCGCCCTGCGTGCTCTTCGAAAGCGCTACGAGTTGTGGGAATAACGGCGCGGGCCTGTACGATACGGCCCGAAGATTTGGTGGCGATGTCGATGAGGTAACGAACGACCGGATTCCGCAGCCATCGTACTCTTCGTTTTCCACCGAGGAGTGACATATTACACAAGAATCACACACCGGTCGGGCGACGTACGACTATGGGAGATATTATGGGACTTGTAGCCCACAACATCAACTTTTATTCGACTAAGTGCCTGCCCTCACAGTCGTAACGGTGAAGGTCATCCATGGCGCCGCAGTTCATTTACGTGATGAAGGGGTTGCGCAAGGTCGTTCCGGTCTCGCGCATCATTCTCGACGAGATCTGGTTGTCGTTCTATCCGGGCGCGAAGATTGGCGTGCTTGGCGCGAACGGCGCGGGCAAGTCGTCACTGCTGCGCATCATGGCGGGCGTCGATCAGGATTTTCAGGGCGAGGCGTGGGCCGCGCAGGGGACCAAGATCGGCTACCTGCCGCAGGAACCGCAGCTCGATGAGACGCTCGACGTGCGTGGCAATGTGGAGCTCGCGATCAAGGCACAGCGCGATCTGCTGAACGAGTTCAACGATATCTCGATGAAGTTCGCCGAGCCGATGAGCGACGCGCAGATGGAGAAGCTGCTCGATCGCCAGTCGAAGGTGCAGGAGCGCATCGACTCGCTCGACCTCTGGAATCTCGACAACAAGATCGAGATCGCGATGGACGCGCTGCGGCTGCCGCCGGGCGATGCCGACGTGACGACGCTCTCGGGCGGCGAGCGTCGCCGCGTCGCGCTCTGTCGCGTGCTGCTGGAGCAGCCGGACATGCTGTTGCTGGACGAACCGACGAATCACCTGGACGCCGAGAGCGTGGCGTGGTTGGAGCGCTTCCTCGCGGATTTCCCCGGCACCGTCGTCGCGATCACCCACGATCGCTACTTCCTGGACAACGTGGCGCAGTGGATTCTCGAGCTCGATCGCGGCAAGGGCATTCCGTGGGAGGGCAACTACAGCAGCTGGCTCGAGCAGAAAAAGAATCGGCTCGCGTTGGAAGAAAAGACCGAGTCCGCCCGTCAGCGCTCGCTGTCGCGTGAACTCGAGTGGGTGCGCATGGCCCCGCGTGCCCGACAGGCCAAGAACAAAGCGCGGGTGCAGGCGTTCGAGGATCTCGAAAGCGAGATGCAGCAGGAGAAGGTGTCGTCGAACGAAATCGTCATTCCCGTGCCGCCGCGGCTTGGCAACGATGTCGTGATCGCCAAAGGCGTGACGAAAGCGTACGGCGACAAGCTGCTGTACGACGACCTGTCCTTCTCGCTGCCGCGTGGTGGTATCGTCGGCGTGATCGGGCCGAACGGCGCCGGTAAGACGACGCTGTTCCGCATGATCATCGGCACCGAACAGCCCGATGCGGGCTCACTCAAGACCGGTGAAACGGTCGCACTGGGGTATGTGGACCAGTCGCGAACGCTCGATCCGACGAAGAGCGCGTGGCAGGAGATTTCGGGCGGCGTCGAGCAGATCATGGTCGGCAAGAGGGAGCTCAATTCACGCGCGTACTTAAGCTCGTTCAACTTTCGCGGCACCGATCAGCAGAAAAAGGTCGGTGATCTGTCGGGCGGAGAGCGCAATCGTCTGCATCTCGCGAAAACGCTTATGGCGGGTGCGAACGTCCTGCTGCTCGACGAACCGACAAACGATCTCGACGTCGACACATTGCGCGCGCTCGAAGTGGCGTTGCTCGACTTCGCCGGTTGTGCCGTCGTTATTTCCCACGATCGCTGGTTTCTCGATCGCATCGCTACGCACATTCTGGCCTTCGAAGGCGAGTCGGAGACGGTGTGGTTTGAGGGGAACTACGGGGCGTATATCGAAGACCTCAAGCGGCGTAAGGGTGCGGATGCGGATCAGCCGCACAGAATTAAATACAAGCCTCTCGTACGTAAATAGCCACAACGACTTACGGCGTTTGCAGGCCCGAACGACATGCAGAAGGACGAGCGATTCGTGTGAAAGCGGCCGGCCACCGGACAAGGGTGGCTGGCCGCTTTTTTGTCAAATGATTTGTCAAAAATATTGGGCGGGCTGCTTCGACCTCAGATTCTATGCGACGACCGACTGAATTGTCACGCGAGTGATCGCAAGGGTGGGGCACGCTCTACCGTGTCCTCTCTCGACTTCTCGCTTGTGAAGGCCCACAATGAAAGAATCGAATCGCAGCCCAAGTGATGCCGACCCACTGTAAGACCCTCTCGATAACTTCTGCATGAGCGGTGACAGACACTCAACCGGAAGCGCCATGACATCGTATCGAAAGGTCGACCGAACGGATTTCAAAGCCAACTTCGATGGCCGCGTGGGCGACGACGTATTCGACATTGGCTGGGCTGACGGGGTGCTGACGGACGGGCGCCCATACGTCCTTGCCTCGGTGGACACCCAAATCCGGCCACCAGTCGACACCTGAAAACCGGCCACCACGACGGATGAGCTGAGGCGTTGACGGCGGTGGGCCCCCGATGGGGGTTTACCGCCATGAGCAATGTCTTGGACGAAACCAAACAGCAGCAGGTGATCGGGCTCGGGCGACTGGGCTGGTCGCTCCGGCGCATCGAGGCGGCCACCGGTGTGCGCCGCGAGACCGTCAGTGGCTACCTCAAGAGCGCCGGCATCGCCGTGCGACAACGCGGGGGCCGACGGGGGCAGTGGCCGCCGCCAAATCCGGCCACCACGGGCGCGGTGTCCACCGACCCGGCGACGACCGCTGTGGTCGCCGAGGTGGTCACCGAGGTGGCCGTCGTGCCCGCCCGCGCGCCGACCGCGAGCGTGTGCGAGCCGTATCGCGACCTCATCATCGAGGCGATCCGTCGCGGCCGCAACGCGATGGCGATCTGACAGGACCTGGTCGACCAGCATGGCTTCGCCGGACGCTATGCGAGCGTGCGTCGCTACGTCCGGCGCGTGCGCGGTGGGCTGACGCCCGAGCCGTCGGGGATCATCGAGACGGCCCCCGGGGAAGAGGCACAAGTCGACTACGGCGAAGGGCCGATGGTGCGCGATCCGACCAGCGGGAAGTACCGACGCACGCGCCTCTTCGTGATGACGCTCGGGTACTCGCGCAAATCGGTGCGCCTGCTCACGTGGCGCTCGAGTAGTCAGATCTGGGCCGAGCTCCACGAACAGGCGTTTCGCCGACTCGGCGGCACCGCGCGCGTCGTCGTGCTCGACAATTTGCGGGAGGGCGTGTTACAGCCCGACGTGTACGACCCGACGCTCAATCCGCTGTATCGCGATATGCTCGCGCACTACGGCGTGGTGGCGCTGCCGTGTCGCGTGCGCGATCCGGATCGCAAAGGCAAAGTCGAATCCGGGATCGGCCACACGCAAAAGACGCCGCTCAAGGGCCAGCGCTTCGAGACCCTCGAGGCGGCGCAGGCGTACCTCGATCAGTGGGAGGCGCGCTGGGCCGACACGCGCATCCACGGCACGACGAAACGCCAAGTGAGCGCGATGTTTGCGGAGGAACGCCCACATTTGGGGGCGCTCCCGCTCGAGCCCTTTCGCTACTACCGCTACGGCACGCGCAGTGTGCATCTCGATGGCTGCGTCGAAGTCGAGGCCGCGTACTACAGTGTGCCACCCGGCTGGATCAGTCAGCGCGTCACCGTGCAGTGGAACGATCTCCACGTCCGCGTGCTCGACCCCAAGTCGGGACAACTCCTGCGCGAGCATCTGCGCACGCGGCGTGGCCATCATCGCGTCGCCGACACGGATCGCCCGACGCGTACGCCCACCAAAACGCTCGCGCTGCTCGACGTCGCGCGCAAAGCGGGGCCGTCCATCGGCGCCGTGTGTGCGCATCTCCTCGAGACCGAGGGCGTGCTCGCGCCGCGTCGCATCCTCGGGGTCTTGTCGCTCGCGCGCAAGCATGGGCCCGCACTCACCGAAGACGCCGCGCACTTCGCGCTCGAGGCCGGCGCGCCGTCGTATCGTTTTCTACGACGCTATCTCGAACGCGTAAAAGCGCCGGCCGCGGCGCTCAAACAAATCGACCCGCTCATCCGCCAACTCTCCCTCTACCGCGATCTCATTGATCGCCGAGCGGCTGCCTCATGAATCTCACCGAACTGGATCGCGCGCTCCGCAGCCTTCGCCTCTCTGGCATGGCCGATGTCCTCGACGCGCGGCTCCGCCACGCGCAAGCGGAACGACTCCCGCCCCTCGACTTAATCGCGATGCTCGTGAACGATGAATTGCAACGACGCCAAGATCGCCTCCTCGAACGACGGCGCACCCAAGCGCGCTTCCGCGACCCGAGTCGCTCGCTCGACAGCTTCGATTTCAGCTTCAACAAGAAGATGAATCGCGCGCTCCTCTTCGAGCTCGCGACCGGCCGCTTCATCACGCAGCGCGAAGATCTTCTGCTGGTCGGTCCACCAGGCAGCGGGAAAAGTCACTTGGCGCAAGCGCTCGGCCAGGCGGCGATCCAACAGGGCCATCGCGTGCAGTACCGCGAAGCGCATCTGCTGCTCGAAGAGCTGACCGACGCCACGCTCGACGGCACGCGCAAGGAGGTCTTCGCGGCACTGAGCACCGTCCCGCTCTTGATCATCGACGATCTCGGCATGCGCAAGCTGCCGCCGACCGCCGCCGAAGATCTGCTCGAACTGATCATGCGGCGCTATGAACGCGCGTCGACCATCCTCACCTCGAATCGCCCGGTGGACGACTGGGGCAAGCTGCTGGGCGACACGGCGGCCGTGACCGCCCTACTGGACCGCCTGCTCCACCACGCGCATGTGATCACTTGCGGCCCCCGGAGCTGGCGCACGAAACTTCACGCGGCGACCGACCCCTCGGTCACCGCAGCACGCTAACCAGTCTCAGCTCACCGGCGTGGTGGCCGGTTTTGCGGTGTCGATCAGTGGCCGGATTTGAGGTGTCCACCGAGGCTTGAGTGCTGGGGGTTGGCCGGCACCACGGGCGTTACGGTGCTCATGGCCGACATGGGACTGGAAGACTGTGGGGCACTAGAAGTGAATCGGCTCTTGGAAGCCAGCGGGGTG
>JANLPE010000006.1:0-3113 GCA_031366985.1 Gemmatimonadaceae bacterium | reverse complement strand
AACGCGATGTACCGGGTCCGCGTGCGCACGAGCGCATCCCGCACCGCCAGCTCCGCGCGTACATGCCGGCGCGCCTCGGACAGGCGATACGCCGGACGCCACGCGCCGGTCTCGCAGGCGTCCATCAACGTGCGCGCATCGCGCTGGTCGGTCTTGGTGCGGCGCGAGCGATTGGCGTACATCGGCGCATAGTTCGGATCCGCGACGATCACCTCGTGCCCGAGCGACTTCAGGTGACGGGCCACCCACTCACTTTCGGTGCTCGCCTCGAGCAGCATACGGGCTCGTGGCCGCGCACCGAACACCGCGGTCAACCGCTCCCGACTGGTCGCGATGCGACGGTCCGTGATGGTGCCGTCGTCCGCCTTGATGGACAACTGACTCTCGCGCTTGTGCAGATCCAGGCCTATGATCTCCATGGCGGTTGGCCTCCCGGTATGCGCCCCGTCGTCAGACGGTGAGCGCGTGGAATAGTGGTGGAGCAGGGTGTGCCACCACGTTACCGTGGAGGCCCAACCGCCGCTTCATACCAACTATCGCGAAGCAAGGACTCGATCCGATCGTCGAAACGGCCGGAGAACAAATCGTGCGGTCGCGCATCAGCATCGTCGGATTCAGCAGTGGCAAAGGCGTTGTGGCGCAAAAGTCGTTCACTGAGAAACTCAATTCACTGAATTACAAGAACATCAAATTTCAGTGGAACCGCGTCGTGCGTTCGAAGCTACCGTTCTGAGACACAGGCCCGAATGTGCGACCCGCTGGTTTACAATCCACGGTGTACGTCATAAACTGAAATTATTTCCGGAGACCGTTATGAAGTGTCTTTGCGCGATGGCGTTCGGACTCGCACTGGTGTTCACGCTCAGCACCCGCGCGACTGGTCAGGTCACGAAACCCGCTGCGGCTGGCACGGCGTCCGCCATCTCCACGCTCAAAAATGGTGAGATCCGTCTTACCTATCTCGGGAACGCGGGATTCGAAATCACGGACGGAAAGACGGTCGTGCTGGTCGACCCGTTCCTCACGCAATTCGCGCGTTGGACGCCCAGCGGACCCGCCCCGGAAATCGGGCCGAATGCGCTCTACCCGGCCGACACTGCATTGATCAACAAGCACGTGCAAAAGGCCGACTACATTCTGATCACGCACGGACATCCGGACCATGCACTCGACGCGGGATACATCTCGCGTCGCACGGGTGCGGTTATTGTGGGACACGAAACGGCCGCGAATCTGGCGCGTGCCTACGACGTGCCTGACAGTCTGCTAATTACCGTGATCGGCGGTGAAGACTACGAATTTGGCAGCTTCTCGCTGCGCGTGATCCCCAATATTCACAGTGCACTCGATCACAAGCAGTACTACAACAACGGACGCGGCATTACCGGCAGTGCACCGCGCGGGTTGCATGCGCCGCTGCGCCGCAAAGACTATGTCGAAGGCGGAAACATGGCGTACCTGTTGCGCATGGCCGGCCACGACGTGCTCATCATGGGGTCAATGAACTATATCGAGCGGGAAATGGAGGGGTTGCGTCCTGACATCGCATTGGTTGGCGCCAACAGCCAACGTCTCGAGATTCATGATTATACCGCACGCCTGATGCGTGCGTTGGGCAAGCCGGCGGTGGTTATTCCGTCGCATGCCGACGCGTACGGCAACCCGAACCCCACCGCGGCGGCCCTAGCCGACCGAAAGCTGTTCCAGCAAGAAGTGTTTGCGGCCTCTCCAACCAGCCGTTTCATTTCACCCACGTGGTTTGTGCCCATCGTTGTGCCGGCGCGCAAGTGAATTCCGCAGCGTCGCTTTGCTCATTCCCGTTTCGTCATCTTTTGCCATCCACTCCTATGCGCATGTGTCGTGGTGTGGCCGTCGGCACCATGCTGTCGCTGGCCGCATGTACGCCTGCCCGTCATCGGCTGGTGGTGAATCCGCCGGGCATTTCACCGTTGGTTCCCGCTTACTCGGTGGCCATTCGCGACGGTAGTCTGCTGTTCGTGTCGGGGATGACTGGGATCAAACCCGGTACGCAGGATATCATTGACGGTGGTATCGTAGTACAAACGCGACAGACGCTCGAAAATATCCGCACGTCTCTGGTGGCCGCGGGCGCCACCATGGCGGATGTGGCGGAGTGCACGGTGTTCCTGGTGGACATGGCCGACTATGCGGCAATGAATGGCGCCTACATCGAATTTTTTCGCGTGGATCCACCGGCCCGGGCAACTCTCGCGGTCTCGGCGCTGCCAAGACCGGCGGCCCGTGTCGAAATCAAATGCAGCGCCGTGGTCCGTCGTCGCTAAGGGCGCGGCGGATATCGCCTTTGATCACTACCTCATGAAACCGTGGGATCCGCCGGAACAGCGGCTCTATCCGGTGCTCGACGATCTCCTCGTCGAGTGGAACTCGCCACGAAAGCAGGGATGCAAACGCAGGCCAGTCGACCGCTGTACGACGTGGTCATTGTTGACGGTGGCCCCGCCGCATTGGCCCACGCCGTCTACGCCGCGTCGGAACAACTACGCACGGTCATCGTCGAATTATGCCGCGTAATTCACACAACGGGCGGCGTCCAAGCCGTCCCTACTGACCGGCTCACGACGGAAATCTGGGGAAAAGCACTGTTTCAAAATGCCGCATCTCCTCGCGCGGAGTTTTTGCGCCACGCAGGACCTTCACCGGCGGTGCGTTGAGGCTTTTCCTACAGCCTCAACGCCGGGTTCTGTTGCGGGCGATCACATCATCGCGAGCGCAGCGCGCTTCCGAAAACGCCCGTCTGCAGCAAGCATCGCTAGATACAAGGCCGGCGCCACGCGGATGGTGCGTCGAAACGGCCCGTCGCGCAACACCACGGTGATGGTCCGCACCCGAGTCGACCGTATGCTCGGCGCGCCTCGGTCCCGGAGCGCGCATGCCCGATGCGGCCTCGGCGGCGCGTGGCGTCTACAAGCCCCGACGCCCGCAGGCGTCGCCGCTGGTGCGGTTGGTCTCGGACCACCTGCATCGCCTGCAGACGGTCTACGACGAGCGCTTCGCGCGCGAGTACGGCCCGTGGCGCCCCGTCGTCGCCCAGGTCGCTGACAAGTTCCTCGCCGGCGGCGTGCTCGACCACG
>JANLPE010000110.1:0-32464 GCA_031366985.1 Gemmatimonadaceae bacterium | reverse complement strand
TGCGGCCCTTCGCTATTTCCAGCGCAACCTTGCGCCTACTTGAGCGGCTTGTATCGGTAGCCCGCGACATTCGTCGCCGACGCCTTGAAGGCGACACTCTTTGGCGCCCCCTTCTTGATCGGGCCGACCGACTGCGTGGACGTGCCGACGACCGCGCCGGCCGCGTCCACGAACTCCACGGTCACACTATACGTGCCATCGGTCGCTAGTTGCTGATCGAACGACAGTGTCAGCGTCGCGTCCTTCGACGTGCGCTGGAACTGCGTGACCTCCACCTTCACCGGCAGCGCTTCGGCGTACGTCTGGTACTTCACCAGCGTATCCGTCCACGCTTTCCGTTCGGCACTCAATGCGTCCATCGTTTTCCTGTCGGCCGGCGACACTACGACGCCCTTCTTCGGCGTCGGCACGACGACCGCTTTCGCGAGTCCCTGCGCCGCGTAGGCGAACATCATCCAGCCATCGTAGTTGTTCGGATCGATCGAGACGAGCTTCTGCGTCGGCGCAAACATCTTCAGGAACTGATCCTTACCATAGTACGTCGCGGCCAGATTCCGCAGCGCGTCGCGCGCGTTCGGGTTTTTTGCTACGGCGCTCTCGAACAGCTTGATCGCGTCATCGCTGCGATTGATGCGCGTCGCGATCACGCCGGCCATCGTCAACGACACGTCGGTCCCTTTCGCCGGATTCAACAACATCTCGGCGTAGATCGACGGAATCGCGGCCGTATCACCCCCCATCTTCAACGCGTCAGACCAGCTCTGCATGATGTTCGGCGCGTCCGGGTTGTCCGGCGTCGCGGCCAGCACTGCCCTGAAGGTCGCGGCGGCGTCCTTCGCCAGCGATTGCTGTTCCGCGCCCTTTGCCGCCTCGGCGGCTTCCAGCTGATTGACGCTGAGCAAATACAAGCTGCTGTTCTTCAGCTCGCGGTAGCTCGTGTCGGCGCCAGAGACCGAGATCACCATCTTCCAGTGGCCCATCGCCGCGGCACGATCCTTCTTGGAGTTCGCGGCGTTCGCCAACACGTAGTGCGGGTACGGGCTCTCGGTGGATAGCATCAGCGACTTCCTCGCGTAGAAGTCGGCCGTGTCCATTTGGCCGCTGTTCGAGGCATCCAGCGCGCGACGCGTGACCGCCAACCACAGTTCGTTCTGCCGCAGCGCCTTTACGTCCCCCTCGCACGACGGCATCGCGGCGACGATACCCTTGAAGGACTCGTCGAGCTTGCCGAGCAGATCGAACGTCTCGGTCGGGTTGGTCACGAAGCCGAGCGCGCCGCGCGTCGGCGAGTACCCGATGCCCGGTTCCATGCCCCACAGCGTCAACACCTGCGCCATTCGCTGGTGGTAGCCCGCCATGTTCTTGGCGAAACGCTCGGGCTTGGTGTCCAACTCTCTGATGATGTCCTTGAGTGTCGCTCGGCGAGCAAGTGAATCCTTTGCCGAGCGCGCGCTCTGCACCTTCAACTCCATCAACGCAAGTTCTTTCGGACTGTTGGGGTCGATCGAGCAGCCGGTGCTGACACCACCAGGCTGGGCCGACAGAACGGCGGGAACCGCCGAGATACCGGCGGTGAGGCCGAAGGCCATGCCAGCGACAACGGAACCGCGCGCGAACGACAGACGCATGACTGCAACTCCTGACGGGAGAGGGAAGGTGCGCCTGTGAGGGAAACCGAGCTGGCATCGGCGCATGAGAGTCCTTTGATTGAAAATACTATGACCGATCGGATCCGCACGCGTTTTCTTGTAGTCGGCAGCGGAGTGGCTGGCCTGCATACCGCATGGCGGGCCTCGGAGTTCGGTTCGGTGACGCTGCTCACCAAGCGAACCCTGTTCGATTCCGCCACCGCCTATGCCCAAGGTGGGATCGCGGCGGCGCTTGGGGCCGGCGACTCGCCAGAACTCCACCGTCAGGATACGCTGGCCGCGGGTGCCGCGCTGTGCGACGCCGAGGCCGTCCAGGTCCTCGTCACCGAAGGGCCGGCCCGCGTCCGCGAGTTGCAGGCCGCCGGCGCGCGCTTCGACCTCGACCCCAACGGCGCCTTCAAGCTCGGGAAAGAGGCCGCGCACTCCCGCCATCGCATCGTCCACGCGCATGGCGATCAGACCGGGGCGGAGGTGGCACGCACGTTGGTCGCCAAGGTGCGTGAGGCGTCGGCGATCACGGTGCAGGAGACGGCGCGGGTGCTCGATCTGTTCCTCGTCGAGGACGCCGACGGCGTGCGCTGCGCCGGCGTCCGAGCTAGCATCGCCGGGACCCCGGTCGAGATTGTCGCCGATGTCACGGTGCTTGCGACTGGTGGATGCGGTCAGATCTACCGATATACGACCAATCCGCAGGTGGCGACCGGCGACGGGTTCGCCATCGCGCATAGGGCCGGCGTCCGCTTGGCCGATATGGAATTCGTCCAGTTCCATCCGACCGCACTCGATACCGCCGAGAATCCGCTGGCCCTGATCTCGGAAGCGGTGCGCGGCGAAGGGGCGATCCTGTTGAACGCACGTGGTCAGCGCTTCATGCCCAAGCGGCACAAACTGGCTGAACTCGCGCCGCGCGACGTCGTGGCCCGCGAGATCTTTCGCGAGCAGCAGGCGCTCGGCACGGTCTTTCTGGACGCCACGAAGCTGAGCGTGAAATTCGCCGAGCGATTTCCCGGCATCTTCCAGATCTGTCGGGCGCGCGGCATCGACCCATCTCAGGAACCGATACCGGTCACGCCGGCCGCACACTACATGATGGGCGGCGTCGTCACAGATTTGGCCGGACGCTCGAGTCTGTCGCGACTCTACGCGGTCGGCGAAGTCGCCCGCACCGGTGTCCACGGCGCCAACCGACTGGCGTCGAACTCGCTGCTCGAAGGGCTCGTTTTCGCCGAGCGCGTCGCGCGCGACCTGAATGAGACCCCCGAGGGCCTCCCAGAGCCGCCGTCGTCGGACTGGCACGTCCCGTCGCTCGACGATCGCGGCGCGGCGCAGGTGGCCGCAGATGAGATCCGACAGATCATGTGGGACCACGCGTCGATCGCGCGCACCGCCCCCGGACTGCGCCGGTGCCTCGTTCAGCTCGCGGTCATCGGTGAGCGTCTGCCGCTCGGCGCCACCGAAGAGCGCAACCTGCACACCACGGCGACGCTTGTGGCGGAAGCCTCTTTGTTGCGCAAGGAGTCGCGTGGAGGGCACTTCCGCAGCGATTTTCCGAAGACGCGCCGGAAGTGGCAGGACCGGCACATCACCTGGTAAGCTGGCGACCGTACGTCGCACGACGATGCTCACATGACCATTCTCGAAGCCCATTACGATCCGGAGCTGGCCGCGGAGATCCGCGCGCTGGCCACATCGCGCAACGCGGTGATTCTCGCGCACAACTACGAGCGTCCGGAAATTCAGGATGTGGCGGATTACGTCGGCGATTCGCTCGGGCTGTCGCGTGAAGCCGCGAAGACGCACGCGGATGTGATTGTCTTCTGCGGCGTGCATTTTATGGCGGAAACGGCGGCCATCCTGTCGCCGACGAAAACGGTGTTGTTGCCGGATCTTGCGGCCGGCTGCTCGCTCGCCAGCACGATCAACGCCGAGCAGCTGCGTGCCTGGAAAGCCGAACATCCGGGCGCGATCGTCGTTTCGTACGTGAATACGACGGCGGCGGTGAAGGCGGAGAGCGATTATTGCTGCACATCGGGAAACGCGGTCGACGTCGTCAACGCGATTCCGGCGGATCAGGAGATCCTCTTTCTCCCCGACATGTTCCTCGGCGCGCACGTGCGGCGGCTGACCGGTCGCACGAACATCCACGTGTGGATGGGCGAGTGCCACGTGCACGCCGGGATCGACCCGGAGCACATCAACCTCACGCGATCACAGCATCCGGGCGCGGAATTCCTGATCCATCCCGAGTGTGGCTGCGCGACGCCGGTCGTCGAATCGATCTCGGCCGGCGCCATCTCTGCCGATAACGTGCACATCCTCTCGACCGAGGGCATGATCAGGCGTCCGTCGCAGACCACGCACGACACGTTCATCGTCGCGACCGAGATCGGCATCCTGCATCGGTTGCGTCGCGAGAATCCCGGCAAGCACTTCATTGCCGCCAACGATCGGGCGCTGTGCGCGTACATGAAGGTCACGACCCTTCCGAAAGTGCGTGATGCGCTGCTTCATTTGCAGCATCGCATCACAGTTCCTGACACCATCGCCGCGCGCGCGCGCACCGCCATCGAACGCATGGTGGCGATCGGCGGCGGGAACGCCCCGAATCCCTTTGGCCCAGAGGATCCCGGTGAATGAGTGAATATCATCCGCCGTTGCGTCCCACGCCGCCTCGCGCGTGGGAAGCCGTCCGTCCGCGCACGATCACGCCGCTCGACACGCCAGCTGTGCGTGCGCCAAACGGCGCGGACTTGCACTTCCCGCTGACGCCGAATGAAGTGCGCAATCACGTGCGTGCGGCCCTCGACGAAGATCAGGCATTCAACGATGTCTCGACGCTGGCAACGGTCGTCAGCACGCGGCACGTGCGCAGCACGATCGTTGCGCGTGACGACGGCGTGATTGCTGGTGTCGCGCTCGCGGTCGACGCGTTTCAGCAGTTGGACAAGGCCATCACCATTCGCGTCAATGCCGAAGACGGCACGCGTGTCGCCAAGGGGTCGCCGGTGCTCTATCTCACCGGACACGCGCGCGGCATGCTATCGGCCGAGCGTGTGGCCCTCAACTATCTGCAGCATCTGTCGGGCATTGCGACGCTGACCGCGGCGTTTGTCGCGTTGGTGAAAGGCACCTCAGCGCAGATTCTCGATACTCGCAAGACGCGACCGGGCTGGCGCGCCCTCGAGAAATACGCCGTGCGCGCCGGCGGCGGACGTAATCACCGCATGGATCTGCGCAGCGGTGTCCTGATCAAGGACAATCATATCGCGGCGATTGGCGGCGACATCGGCGCGGCGGTGGCTCGCACGCGCGCGCTCGCGCTGCCCGGCACGCCAATCGAAGTCGAGTGTGATACACTCGAACAGGTCGATCAGGCCCTGGCGGCCGGAGCGGATTTGATTCTGCTCGACAACATGACGCTCGACACGCTGCGCGACGCCGTCGCGCGCTGCAAAGGCAAGACGACCACGGAAGCGTCGGGCGGTGTGTCGCTCGACACGGTGCGTCACATCGCCGAAACCGGTGTCGACCGTATCTCAATCGGGGCGCTGACGCATTCGGCGCCCGCTCTCGATCTCGCACTCGATTTCGAGGGGATCTAACGGAGTCCGTATGCCCGTTCGACTTCCACCCGTTACCGAACACGCGTCGCGCATCCTGCTCGAAGGGATCGTCGACTATGCCGGACTCTTTCCGCCCGCAGCGCTCGCGATGCCTGGAGCGGTCCGTAACTACGCGCACTACCGCGCCGGCGGTGCCGGCTGGATGTTGGGCCGTTTCGTCTGCCCGGCCGATGCCCTTGAACTCTTTTCCGAACGCGCTGATCCGCTGTTGCCGCGCGATGCGGGCGCGATTCCCTGGCGACTCAGTGTGACCGCCAGCGGTGATGCCGCCGCGGACTGCGACCGCATTGCGGCCTTCAACGAGCGCCATCGCGTCTGTTTCGAGGAGTGTGGCGCGATGGTCGACGCGTACGAAGTGCGTGTCGGCAGTGAACAGGAGATTGCACGCCTCGACTCGGTGCTCCCGCGCGGTCTGATCACCTACTGTGAGATTCCGCTCGCGACGTCGACGACGTTAATGCCGGCGATCGCCGCATCCGGGCGTCGTGCGAAAATGCGAACCGGCGGAACGACACCCGAGGCCTTCCCCTCCACTGAGGTCATCATCGAATTCCTCCGCGCCGTCATTGCCAATGGCGTGATCGCGAAGGCCACGGCCGGGTTGCATCATCCGCTGCGTGGCGAATATCGACTCACGTACGACGATGGCGCGCCCGTCGGTCGCATGTTCGGCTACCTGAACGTATTCCTGGCCGCGGCGATGCTGTCGCAACGTGGCGAGCCGAGCGAAGCAGCGCGCCTCCTGAACGAGTCCGACGCGAGTACGCTGAGCATCGACGAGTATCAGGTGACCTGGCGTGACGGACAGCACGAGGTCGTGCTCGATCGCGCCCTGCTGCAGCGGGTCCGCGAGTCCGTCTTGGTCAGTTTCGGGTCGTGCTCGTTCACCGAGCCGGTCGACGAAACGCGCGCGCTTCACTGGATCTAAATGTCCGCGCCGGATCACCATCCTATCAGACACGACATGCACGACGAGACGACCGATCCTTCCCTGCAGAGTTGGGTCGCCTCGGCGAACGTACCGGGCGCGGACTTTCCGATCCAGAATCTGCCGTTCGGGGTCTTTCGTCGGGTCGACAGCCTCGAAGCGCCGCGCGTCGGCATCGCGATCGGTGACCAGATCCTCGACGTCGCGGCCTGTCTTGCCGCGGGACTGTTCGACGATGCGTCCGATGAAACGCGCACCGCCGCACGTGCCTGCGCGTCACCGACGCTCAATGCGCTGATGTGCCGTGGTGCCGGCGCGCGTCGGGCGATTCGATCGGCCGTGTCGACGTTGCTGTCGGTTCACACGCCGGTGCACCAGCGGCAGATCGCCGAATACGCGCTCGTCGCGCAGTCTGCCGCCGAGCTGTTTTTGCCGATCGCAATCGGCGACTACACCGATTTCTACGCGTCGATTCATCACGCGACAAACGTCGGCTCGATGTTGCGACCCGACAACCCGCTGCTGCCGAACTACAAGTGGGTGCCGATCGGATATCACGGGCGTTCGTCGACGATCGTCGTCTCGGGCACCGAAGTGCGGCGGCCGCGTGGACAGCGCAAAGGCCCGAATGATGCTGCACCGACCGTCGGGCCGGCGCGCTCGCTCGACTACGAGCTTGAACTGGCCGCCGTCGTCGGGACCGGCAACGCGATGGGCGCACCGATTCCGCTCGGCGAAATCGACGATCATCTGTTCGGCGTGTGCATCCTGAACGACTGGTCTGCGCGCGACATGCAGACTTGGGAGTATCAACCACTCGGGCCGTTCCTCGCCAAGAATTTTGCCAGCACGATCAGCCCGTGGATCGTGACGCTCGAAGCGCTGGCGCCCTTCCGCGCGCCGCTCGCGCCGCGCACCGAAGGCGATCCCGCGCCGCTGCCGTATCTCGACGATCCCACAGATCGCGCACGCGGCGGTATCGGCCTGACCATGTCGGCGTCGCTGCGGACGGCCCGCATGCGCGAGGCCGGTGACGCCCCGGTGGCACTCTCGCACAGCAGCACGCTCGATCTCTATTGGTCGTTTGGGCAGATGCTCGCGCACCACACGGTCAACGGTTGCGCGATGCGCCCCGGTGATCTGCTGGGCAGCGGTACGGTATCGGGCCCGGCGAAAGAGAACCGCGGATGTCTGCTCGAGCTGACGTGGCGCGGATCGGAGCCGATCACGCTGCCGAATGGCGAGACGCGCACGTTCCTCGAGGACGGCGACGACGTGATCCTGTCGGCCTTCGCCGAGCGTGTCGGCGCCGTGCGCATCGGACTCGGGAACTGCGCGGGGCGAGTGATCGGTTAGTCGACGGCCATGACCGATCTCTTGCTGGCTACGCGATGGGTGAAGGAGGCTGCGATCCTGTTCGCCGCTGGCGGGTGTCCGACGAAGGGCGCCTGACACACCGCGGCGCGATCGAATCGCTGGCAGCGCCCCGCGTGACGCTCGAACTGGTGATCACGATTCTCGCGATCGGTACCGTGATTCGACGGCCGAGCTTCGCGTCCCTGTATCGGGTCTTCAAGAGCGGCGAGACCGCATTCGAGCAAGACGAACGCTGATCAACGCAGGACCACGTGGCCTGCGAGGTTGCCGCCCCGTGAACGTGGAGGCAGATTTGCGGAATGCGCCCAGATCTGATTCGTGTCGTACTAGTCGATGACCACCAAATTGTTCGGGCCGGGCTCAAAGCCGTCCTGTCAACCGCGAAAGACATCACCGTAGTCGGCGAGGGGAGCACTGGCAAAGATGCCCTCGTGCTGGCCGAACGCGTGAATCCGCACGTCATCGTCATGGACTTGTCGATGCCCGACATGGACGGACTGACGGCGACGCGCGAACTGCAAAAGTTTAACGCGGCCTATGCGGCGTCACACGCGCCCGATCCGGACCGCGAGCTGACGCGACGGGTGCTCGTGTTGACGATGCATACTGAAGACGAGCATCTGGTTGCATTGCTCGAGGCCGGGGCCAGCGGGTACCTGCTCAAGTCGGTGGCGGATCGCGAGCTGGTCGACGCGGTGCGCACCGTGGCCGCCGGCGACGTCTACGTGCAGCCGACCGCCGCTCGCGCGCTCGCGCGCGGACTGGCCAAGCGTGACGGCGCCGCCGAGGAACGGACGCGCTTCGAGAAATTGACCGATCGCGAGCAAGTGGTGCTCAAGATGGTTGCCGAAGGATACACGGCGCCCGAGATCGGCGAGAAGTTGACGATCAGCCCGAAGACGGTCGACACCTACAAGCAGCGCATCGGAGAGAAGCTCGGACTCACGCATCGCACCGACTACGTCAAATTCGCGCTGCGACTGGGTCTCCTGAAGACCGACAGCTAAGCGTCGATCGCGCGCGCCTGTTCCGCTTTCGTGAGACTCCATGCCGGCAACGGCGGCACAGGTACGTCCAGTAGCGCATCGCGTGACAGGTAGCCGGATTCCTCGCGAAGGGTCGCCGCGACGCGCACGCGAAGGGCGTCGATCGAATCGCCCGCGTCGCCCTCGAGTTCCATGCGCAACGCGCGGAATCGACGCCCTGACTGTAGACAGAACAATTCCGTCAGCGCGATCTCGCGCGCGCAGGCCTCGGCACCCGATTCGTTGATCAGTCGCTGCGTGCGGGCGATCGTCGTCAGGCGCGCATACAGTTCGATCGCCATGTCCGCGAGACGTTCGACGACCAGCTGCCGGTGCAGAATGTCCTTTTTGTGCGTGACGATCGATTTCTGCGTCGCTGCCGCGAGTTCGGCGACGTGCTTCTCGACGAACACCGCGTGTGGCGCGAGTGACGCGTGCAGCGTCACGGCGAGCCGATCGCGGCCGCCGAAGGCCGAACGCACCCGGCCAACGGCGTAGTCGGAGACGAGCACCCAGTTCTGAATCGGATTGCGTAGCGCACCGGCGAGTTCCTTGAGCTCCTCGGCGGGATCCTGCACGCCGTTCAATCCGACGAACAGTCGCAGAACCTCGTTCGCGCCCTCGAAGATGCGATTGATGCGGGCGTCGCGCAGATACCGCTCGTACGGCCACGGTTTCACGAAGCCACGCCCGCCGGCGAGCTGGACGAGTTCATCCGCGCTGCGCCAGACCAGTTCGCTGGCGAAGATCTTCACACACGCCGCCTCGAGCGACGCATCGACGTGGTCTTCATCGAGAGCCGCCGCAAGGGCACCAACCATCGCATCGGCGGCGTACGTGTCGGAGGCCATCGTCGCCATCTTGCGCTGCGTGATCTCGAACGACGCGAGCGGTCCGCCGAACTGGGTGCGCGCTTCCGCGTAGCGCGTGTACTCGCCGAGCAGTCGCTTGCATGCCGACGTACAGCCAGATGCTAGCGAGAGGCGACCGGCATTCAGCGCGTGTACGGCGACACGAAATCCCTTGCCGACTTCGCCGAGCACATGGTCGTCGGGCACGTACAGATCGTCGAACACCAACTCAGCCTGCGTCGATGCGCGAATGCCCAGCTTGCGAATCGTGCCGTCCAGCCGGAACCCCGGCATATCGGGGCGGATGATGAACGCCGTCGGTCGCATCATCGTCGCCCCGTCGCGTTCGACTGGCGTCTGCGCAAACGTGGCGATCACGCCAGCGCGATGACCGTTGCCGATCCAATGCTTCCGGCCGTTCAGCAGCCAACCGCGATCATCTGGCGCACGATGGGCCTGCGTGACAATGTGCTGCGCGTCGGAGCCTGTCTCCGGTTCCGTCAGCGCATACGCCGCCAGAGTCTCGCCGCGCGCGAGCATCGGCAGATAGCGCGCTTTCTGTGCATCGGTGCCAAAGAGCACGACCGCCTTTCCGCCAAGTCCGCAGTGCACGCCGACGAGGACGGCCAACGACGCATCGATGGCGGCGACGGCGCCAAACACGCGCGCATAGGCCGACGCGGACAGACCGAGTCCTCCGTATTGCGTCGGGATCGTCAACGCGAGCAATCCCGCATCGGCGAACGCACGAATCACCGACTCCGGCACCGACTCGGCCTCATCGAACTTCGCCGGGTCGATCAATCCGCTCGCGACCATCCCGTTCAGCGCTTCAACGAGCCGGAGCACCGTCCGCGCTTCCTCGGGTCGGCGCGTATCCAGCGGTGCTGGATACGGAAAGAGCAGATCGTCGGCGATCTCGCCAGCGAAGAGTCCGCGAAGAAATGACGGCTTAGTCGAAGTGCTCACGGGTTACTCGTGAAATCAGGGAGACGGCGGAGTCACGCGATCGGTCAAGCTAACTGCGCGAAGGACCGCGTGGCGACGAATGGAGCACGGGCCGCATACACGAAGACCCGAGCAACGCGCTCGGGTCTTCGTAACGGTTCCGGCGGTACGCGATGCTACGGAACGGCGGCCGTGATGGTGACGGTGACCATCGTCGCTTTGCCTTCCGGCTGGCTATTCTGGTTCAGTGCGCGCAGCGTCAACACGGTCGTACCGACGGTGGACGCATTCACCGTCACGATGGTCGCGTTCTGATTGACCGAGCCGGTTGCGACGCTCGGCGAGCTGCTGGTGATGCTTACGGTGCGCCCGAAGATCTGGTTGCCGTTCGCATCCTTCAGCGTGATCGCAAAGGACTTGTTCGCGGCGTTGAGCGCGGCGGCGTAGTCGCCGGCGACAATTGTATCGACCGGAATCTGCTGAATGCCGAGGCTCGCCGTACCCGTTCTCGTCTCGCTGATCGCCGAGATCGTGACCGTACCAGGTGCGACCGTGCTGACTAGACCGGTCGTGTTCACGGTGGCCTTCGTCGGATCGCTGCTGCTCCACTCAACGATCCGATCGGTCACTGCGGTACCCGTCGAATCTTCGATGGTCGCCGTGAACTGCTGCATCTGTCCCTGAATGACACTCGCCGAGAGCGGCGACAGGCGCACCGTTGCGACTGGAACTTTCGTGACGGTAAAGGTGACGGAGTCCTTCGTGCCTTCGGCGTTGACGACGATGCGTGCCGATCCGAGCGACAGACCGGTCACAAGACCCGTCGCCGATACGCTGGCGATCGCGGGAGTGGAGCTCGTCCAGCTGACGACACGTCCAGCCGGAATTTGCCCGCCCAGACTGTCCGCCAACGATACCGTAAATTGACGTGGAATGCCGACACGCAACGAACCCGTGCGTGGCGTGATCGTTGCCGACACGATCCGTGGATCGACCGCTTCGAGCGTCGTAGTGCAGGTGATGTTGGGATATTCAATCGGCGACGCCGTGATGCGCGCCGTGCCCGCCTTTCGCGACGTGATCACGCCACTGTTCGAGACGGTCGCGACGACTTCGTTGTCGCTGCTCCAGGTCAGCGTGCGACCCGTATTCGAGAGCACGTTGTTCGCCGTGTCGCGCAGCGTGATCACCGGCTGCGCCTGTGCGGTCACCGTGACTTTCTGCGTCGTCGGCGACAGCGCGCATGCACCAATCGGAATGTTCGTGACGGTGAGCGACGCGTTGCCGATGATACCGTCCGCATCCGCGGCGATGACCACGTTGCCCGGTGTGAGGGCGATCACGTTGCCGGTCTGATCCACCGACGCGATCGACGAATTGCTTGACGACCACCGAAACGTGCGTCCCGTGATCACGCTGCCCGCCGCATTCTTTGCGGTTGCCGTGAACACTTTCTGATTTGTCAGACGCAGCGTCGTCGTCGCTGGTGACACGGTGACCGTCTGCGCGGCTTCAGGCGTCACGGTGACTTGCGCCGTGCCTTCCTTGCCATTCGCGACCGCCGATACGGTCGTCTGTCCGACGCTGACGCCGATCACCTGTCCGCTGGTGGTCACGGTGGCGACCGCCGTATTCGCGGACGTGAAATTGATCGTCTTGCTCTTGATCGAATTTCCGTTGCAATCGAACGCCGTGCCGCTCACGTTCACCGCGCCGTTGACGGGCACCCGGATCGTGGTCGGCGCGATGCTGACGGTGCACGCGTTGACGTTCGGGTTCAGGTTGCACGCGGCCAGTCCGGCCAACGCGAGCACAAGCACCCCGGCACGCGACATAACGCGGCGTGGGGAAATGGGAGACGCAATCGATGCGAAGACCCGCATGCAGGTCCGTCCTGTCGGCAATATGTGAAAAGTCGCGCCCGCGACGAGCTTCGGGGCGCACATCAAAGACGCGTAGTCGTGGCTAGCCGTAACCGTTACACCGCGGGAATCTGAACGGATCGGGGCGCTTGGCACCACTCCCGAAGCGGGATCAGGGTGTCACAGATCCACCGACCCAGAAGGTCGCGGCGAGCCCGACCATATAAAACCTGATTCTCCGTTCGCGAAAATCGTGTGGCGAGGCCGTAAGTCGTTGTGGCAACTTACGCCCCGTGAATGTCCCATCCCAATCCTCGCAGTGGCGCCAGGTGATCCTGTGGATCGCCGGGGCGGCCCTGCTGCGTACGCTGCTCGCGTGCTTCGTGCCGCTTCTGCCCGACGAGACCTACTACTGGCTGTGGACCCGCCATCTCGAGGCCGGCTACTTCGACCACCCGCCGGGCATCGCACTGCTCATCGCCCTCGGGACGCTCCTCTTCGGTGAGACCATCGCGGGCGTGCGGGCAGGGCCGGCGATGGCGGCCGTGGTGATGCACGTCGCCGCAGTCGCCACGGCGTGGCATCTCGGCGGGCGCCATGCCAGCGGTGCGATGGCCGCGGTCCGCATGGCGACGCTCTTCGCGGTCGTACCGCTCGCGACGCTCGGTCTCGTGCTGGCGACGCCGGACGCCGCGCTCTTCGCCACGGTCATGCTCGCGTTGTTCGCGGTCGACCGGGCGCTCAGTGCGCCGGTGTGCTCGTGGAGCAGCTTCGGATGGTGGACCGCGGCGGGCGGCTGCCTCGGTGCCGCCTTCGTCGCCAAATACACGGCGGTGCTGCTGCCGTTTGGGCTTGTCGTGGCTTGCCTCGTGCATCCGGCGCTCCGTACGCGGTTCCGTGAAGGCGGTCCGTGGTGGGCCGCGGCGATCGCGCTCGTGCTGTTCGCGCCGGTCGTCGTCTGGAATTACTTCAACGAGTGGATCTCGTTTCGCTTTCAATTGGGGCACGGCTTCAGCGCGTCGGCGCGCGGCTCCGTCGTGTCGCGAGAGTTGGAGCTAATCGGCGCGCAGGCAGGGCTCGCCTCACCGATTCTCTTCGTATTGCTCGCCGTCGCCGTCTGGCTCGCGCTCCGCGAGGGTTGGCGGACACGTCGCGTCTCGGCGCCGACTGATGTCGCCACGCGACGTTTTGCCCTCGCCGTGATCTCGCTTGTGCCGCTCGGGTTCTTTGCCATCAGCGCCACCCGGCGTCCAGTCGAGGCCAACTGGCCCGCGCTGATGTACCCGTCCGCGTTGCTGCTGCTTGCGACCGAAACGCGCGGCTTCGCGCGCAATACGTGGTGGCGGCGTGGTGTCATGCTTGCCGCTATCCTGCTGGCGATCGTGACCGTGCAGGCATGGCGTCCGATCCTGCCTCTGCCGCCGCGCAAAGATCCGATCGCACGGGCGCACGGCTGGGACACGCTCGGCGCGGCGGTCGACCTCGCGCGACACGACCCGTTTCTTGATGGCACGGTCGATCGCTGGGTCGCCGCCGATCGCTATCAGGACGCCTCCGAACTCGCCTTTCATCTGCCGGATCATCCGACGGTGTTCTCGCTCAATCTTGGCGGACGGTCGAACCAGTTCGACCTGTGGGCGACCGCCTATGAGAACGTGCGGCCCGGCGATGGATTGGTCGCGGTGTTCGATGACGATCCTGCCGGCGATTCGCTTGGTGTTCGCGTCGGCCGATGGTTCAAGGAATCGCGACGCGCCGACGTGGTGGTGCTGCGTCGCGGTGATGGCGAGATCGATCGTCGCCGGGTGTGGCTGTATCGCCACGCCGCCGATGTGCCATCGCGTGCACGCACCTTGCCGTCGCTGTCGGGCACGCGATGAATGCCGTATCGTTTCCGATGATCTGGGCCATCGCTCTCGGCGGCGCCGCAGGAACCGTGTCGCGCTATCTGATCTCGCAGTGGCTCACGCGAACACCTGGCGCGTTTCCATTGAGCACGTTCGCGATCAACGTCGTCGGTTCATTTTTGATTGCGCTCTTCGCCCGCGTCTTCAGCACCCCCGACAGCAATCCCGTGCTGCGCGCGGCCCTCACGATCGGCTTCTGCGGCGGCTTCACGACCTTCAGTACTTTCAGCGCCGAATTCGTCACGCTGGTCCAGGAAGGACGCGCGATACGCGCCGTGCTGTATATCGTGCTCAGCGTCACGAGTGGCGTGCTGGCCGTCATGGCCGGCCTCGCGCTCGGTACGCGCTTCATCACTCCGCGCGGCTGACGTCGATCGCGCGTTCACTCTTCGCACTCTCCCGCCCGTGACCACACCAATCATTCCTGCCGATCTCGCCGCCTGGTGCGCCGCCAACGATGCGCGCGCGCAGGACGAGCTGTTCGCCTTCTTGCGTATTCCCAGCGTGAGCGCGAAAGCGGAGCATCAGGCTGACTGTCTCACGGCGGCCCAGTTTGTCGCTGACGCACTGACGAACATTGGTTTCATCGCGAGACTGGAAACAACACCAGGCCATCCGATCGTCGTCGGTGAGTGGCGGCAGGCCGGACCAACCGTGCCAACGCTGCTCATCTACGGGCACTACGATGTGCAGCCCGCCGAGCCGTTCGACTTGTGGACGACCCCGGCCTTTGAACCCACGCTGCGCGATGGACGTATCTATGCGCGCGGCAGCGTCGACGACAAAGGGCAACTGTATCTGCACATCAAGGCGCTCGAAGCGCATCTCGCGGTGCGCGGCACGTTGCCGATCAACGTGATCGTCATCGCCGAAGGCGAAGAAGAAGTGGGCAGTGTCAATCTCGAGACTTTTCTCGAGCGCGAGCAGCAGCAGCTCGCCTGCGATGCTGTCGTGATCTCCGATTCGTGCATGTTCGCGCCCGGGATTCCCAGCATCCTTTCGTCGCTCCGTGGTATGGCGTACGTGCAGATCGACGTACGCGGCGCCAACGGCGATCTGCACTCGGGCATGTATGGCGGCGCCGTCGTCAACCCGGCGATGGCGCTCGCGCGGATTCTCGCGACGATGCACGATGCCGATGGTCGCGTCGCGATTCCGGGATTCTACGACGACGTGCAACCGTTTCCCGATCGTGTGCGTGCCGGCATGCGCGCGCTGCCGCACAGCGATGACACCCTGATGCACGAAGTCGGGGTGACCGCGCTCGGTGGGGAGCCGGGCTACACGACGCTCGAACGGCTCTGGACGCGCCCGACCTGCGAAGTGAACGGATTACTCAGCGGCTACACGGGTGAAGGTGCCAAGACCGTCCTGCCTGCCGTCTCGATGGCGAAAGTCAGCTTTCGTCTTGTGCCCGATCAGCATCCCGACACGATCGTGAAGCTTGTCACCGATCACGTCGCACGTGTCGCGCCGGCCGGCGTCACGGCGACCGTGACGGCGATGCACGGGGGGCGACCGTGGCGCGCTGATCTGAAAGGGCCGATCATCGAAGCCGGAAAGCGCGCCCTCGAGGCCGCATTCGGCCGCGAACCGGTCATCACTGGCGAAGGCGGCTCCATTCCGGTCGTCGGCGACTTCGAACGCATCCTTGGCGCACCGGTACTCTTGATGGGGTTCGGATTGCCCGGCGAAAACGCGCACGCACCCGACGAATGGATCAGCGCCGAGAACTTCCGACTCGGCATGCGCGCGGCGGCCACGCTGTTCGATGAATTCGCGGCGGCGAGTCGGTCGTGACGGACGGCGCGTCCACCAGTTGGCGACGCAGGAGACCATTGGTCACGCGCTGCTGCTACTTCACGTCGATCACTATGACGCCGACTACGTTGGCGCCCGCACTGACGTAACCGATGCCGCCAGGCGTGGCCTTCACGAACGCGACCACATCGTCATCCGAAGCTTTCACGGCTGGCGGCAACTCCTTTCCCGAAAACAGCTGCTGCTGCCAGAACGTTTCGACGGCCGTGACCGGGCGACCGATCACCGTCTTGCTGAACGCCGCCCGTACTGCGCTGGCCTTGTTCTGATCGATCGGTGTTGACGCCGTGCCGTTGGGAAACTTTGTCACTTCTTTCAGAAAGATCTTTAAGGTGACCGCCGCGGAGAGTTCCGTGACGCCGTTGGCGCTATTCACAATCACTTTGAAATCTTGGGCGGCTGCCGGAACAGCCATGAAGCACAGGGCGACGGCAGCCATCGCAAACCCACGTCGGAGAAAAGTCATGGTCTTGTCTCCTTAGAAGCTGAAGGCGACAGACAATAGCCCGTAGTACGCCTTGGACGACGGGGCGAGCCGCGCGACCAGTGGCGGGGCGGTCGGCGGAATCACACTTGGAACCGCCTTGTCAAATGCGTAGCCATTGACTTGGTGTCCATCCAGCTTGAACGCGACCTGTGCGGATGGCTTGAAGGTGACGCCGACGCCAAGATCCTTATTAAGTGGCAGATCCAAGTTCGGAAGGGGAGCCGGTGCGAAGCTGAGCGTGTTGGTCCCGCCGTCGTACTCCGCGGCGAACGTCCACTGCTAAGTCGGTGTGATGCCACCCTGTACGTAGGACGAGCGGAACTTCAGATAGCTGGGAGCCTTGCTGTCAAACGTCGAGAATTCCGCGCGGGCGAAAGCCTTTGTGAAGGTCGCGTCGACGGACTGCAACGTCGTCAGCGTGCGCGCCGGGCGCTGCGCTTTCGGCAGCGTCGAGGCCGGAGTCTGCTGATAGCTCTGGACAAAGGACCCGAATTTCGCGCCCCGCAGGGGCGTCCTCAGCCAGAGCTGCGTCCCGATCGAGTTCTCATTGCGAATCTTGCCGACCACGGTACCGGACGCCAACGGGATCTGATACTTCAGATCGTAGCCATCGGCGAAGACGTTGCTCTCGAGCGACCAGTCGCCCTCGAGGTCGAACTTCTTGTTTACCACCACACCATCGATGTACTCCAACGTCTCGCCATAGACGGAGTTGCCGACACGATAAAACGGTAACAGTGTGCCGATCAAACGGATCTCGTTGATTAGACCACGCGGCAACGGATTGCGACCGGCCTTCAACGTGTACCCATTGTCGAACTTGTGCTCGTAGAATGCCCAGACCGGATCAATGGCTGGCGTGAGCGACCTCGCCGGGCTCTCACCGAAATTACGGTGAAGCAGCTGCGTCACCACGCGATCTTTGTTCGAGATGCTGTAGCCGAACAGCAGCGCGATCGCCCGATAGTCGGAGGTCCCGTCTTTCGTGAGGCCGACGTACGGCAGGCCATCAGTCTTGCCGTACGCGATGTTGGCTGATCCGTGAATGCTGAGGCGATCATCCTAGGCGCGTGCGGCGCCCGGTGTCATCGCGAGACCAGCCACGGCCGTCGCGATCAACGCAAAGTTACGAAAGAACACGAAACACTCTTCTGTTTTACAAGGAAGCTCAAAACTGACCCAGAACGTCATCGCTTCTGGCGTCGTCATCGTCGAACGGAATCATGCTGGCTGCATCAACCGGGAAGACATCATCGGACATTGCGTGGCGCGCCGACGACGCGCGTGCGGTCACTTTTCCGCGCGCTTTCACCGGAGTCACCGGAGTCACCGGCGTCACCGGGCGACGTGAACGCGAAGCCGGTGCGGCAGGTGCCACGCTCTTCTTACGGGCCAGCTGCGATGGCGATGCACTGCTGCCGCGATCTCCGACGTTGAACTGGGCCGCCATCTGGTGCATTTCGCCGGCCTGCGCGGACAACTCTGCGGCCGCACTGGCGGATTCTTCCGCATTCGCCGCCACGATTTGCGTGAGTGAGCCGATCTGTGCCATCGACTTGGACACTTCGGCGAGCTCCTTTTCCTGCTCGCGCGCGCCCTCAGCAATGTTGGTCATCATCGTCGCCGCACGCGTGACACCGGCCTGAATCTCTTCGAGGCGGCGACGCACGCTTTCGTTCAACTTCACGCCCGTTTCCGCCTTCGCCACGGACTCCTCGATCAGGACGGCCGTGTTGCGGGACGCTTCCGACGCGCGGATCGCCAAGCTGCGCACTTCATCAGCCACGACCGCGAAACCCTTGCCGGCATCACCGGCGCGGGCAGCTTCGACGGCGGCGTTGAGGGCGAGTAGATTCGTCTGGAACGCGATCTCATCGATCGTCTTGACGATCTTCGCGGTCGAGTCAGCCGACCGCTTGATCTCGGCCACCGCTTCGGCCAAGGCCTGCATGCGCTCAACACCTTGTTCGGTCGTCTTGCTCGCCTGTTCCATCGTCGCACGGGCTTCGTGCGCGTCGGCGGCGTTCGACTTCGTCCGTTCGTCGACCGTCTTGATGCGGTTCGATACCTGATCGATCGCGCCGGCCTGGTCCGCCGCGCCGCTCGCGAGATCCTGGCTGCCGGAGCCGATTTCCGCCGATGCCGCGCTAACCTGTCCGATCGCCGTGGTCAGAGAAGCGAAGACCTCGGTGATGTTTTCGAGCGCGCTGTTGAGGGCATCCTTGATGGCCGCATGGTCGCCGTGATACGTACCCTTTACGCGCGCTGTGAGATCGCGATTCGCCACGCGAACCAGCACATCCTGCGCTTCCTGGACGGGCTGCACGACCGCGTCCAGCATGGCGTTCGTGCCGGCGATCAGCTCGGAATACGAGCCCTCGAACTGCGACGGATCACCACGACGGCTCAGCTCACCATGCTGTGCCGCGTCGATCAGCATCCGCGCTTCACCGATGATCTTTTCCAGCGTATCCGTCGCGCGGTTCATGTTGCGCGACAACACGTCATGTTCCGAGCGCGGTGTAACCTTGGATGACAGATCGCCCGCCGCCAGCCGGTCGGCCGTATGCGCAATGCCACCGATGTACTCGACCATGCCGCGGAAGGCGTCGGCGAGCGTCCCGATTTCATCGGTACTCGAAATCGTAATCTCCTGCTCGATGCGCCCGCTGGCGATTTCCTTGGCCGCCGACGACAGAGATTGCAGCGCGCCGATGACGCTGCGCAACGTGCCAATCGCGAGGAACGCCAACACGATCAAGGACACCACTAGCACCACGCTCGTCACCCAGCGCGCCATCGACTGCAGGCGATCTGCGGTACTGAAGGCGGTGACGATCGCGGCTTCATTGGTCTTCGTCTGCGCGCTCAGCCGCTTCTGCAACGCCGAATATTTGCTCTTGACGGCCGACATGCCCCCCATGAGGTCTTCCATGGAGCCTGTGATCATGCCGAAGCTCGTCGCGCGGGCCAGCTTCGAGTACTCGCGGAATTCGGACGCCATGGCCCGCACGCTGGCAGAGTCGGCGACCACGTTATGGTCGAGCGAGTCGCTGAGCGTCGCGAACGCCTTGACGATCGAGTCTGACGCGGCAACTGCGCCGGTGTCGCTGGCACCGACCGCATCGCGGAGGGCGCGTTGATACTGCTCGAGGCGCGCCTCCAGCTGACGGCTTTGGGTGAGCGCCGGAGATGACCCCGACTCGATTCGGCGCAACTCGCTCTGGGCCTTCCGACCGAGGAACACGGTGCTGCCAAGGGTTACGACGAAGCCGAGTGCCGCCACGAGGGGAAGCGCAAGGATTTTTGCCCGAAGGCTCAATGATCGAAACATGAGGCGTCGCAAAGAGAGGAGGGTCGACCAACAGACGCATTGCCCTGCAGGCGACAGCGCCGGCAGCATTGACGAGTATGGGTATCGGATGCTAGCGCTCTGAGCTTGAGTGGTCGTCGGACGGTCAGTTCGAGTTCCGCCTAGCGTCTCCGGCTGGCCGTCGAGCCGATTAGGGAGAGCGCCAGCGAAGATCCGCGACCACGGGCAGGTGATCGCTCCCCAGATCGCGACCAAGCCAGACGCCGACCGGGGTGGGTGCCGCGTCGTTCCCGAGCACATGATCGATGCGGATGCGCAGCAGCGTGCCCTCCCGCTTGCTCCAACCGAACCCCGTACCGGCGGCCTCGAATGCGTCCGTAAATCCACCCCAGTGCTGTCGGAAGATCGTGCTCTCGACGGGCAGGTTGAAGTCGCCGACGATCAGCAATGGAATACTCCGGTCTCCCCGCGATGACCAGACGGATGCGCGCTCCGACTCACGGTCACGAATGCGCGCGTTCAGGTCGATGCGCGTCAAGACTCCACCGCGCGCGTCCTCGGGAGGCGCAACCGCCTTACGTGCGACCCTCGCGCCGATTTGGTCCGGAATGAAACCGTCCTCGCCCGAGAGTGCGTCCAGCCCCTTGCGCGCTGTCTCGAGGTGCAGGTTCACGAACGTGAGCTCTCCACGCGGCGTCGCGACGGTGAATCGCGACACCAGGCCGGTGCCACCGTATCCGTACTGCGCGATGCGTGCAAAGTCGGCACGCGGCATGGAGTCGGCCGAAGTGATCGGCCAACGGCTCGCCGTGCAGACGCTGGCCAGGCGCGCGCGATGAAATTGGGGCAGCGCCGCCAGCGTGTCCCACAGCACGTCGCCGCACTCCTGCAGCGCGATCAGATCCGGGTGCACCTCGTTCACTAACTCGCGAAAATGCATGGCGACCAGCATGCCGCCTTCTACATTAAAACTCAGCACCCGAACATTCCCGGACCGCACCGTCGGCGGCGTTGATCGGCCAACGGTTCGCCACGACAGGCGTCCGCCCATGATCGGTCCAAGCGTTACCAGTGCCGCGATCCCCAGTGGCAGGAGCGCACTTCGCACGAAGATCAGCGCTGCAGGTACGAGCACCGTCAGTGGAAGCAAGAGTACGAACCGCGGGCCGTACGCCAACAGCATCGCCGGCAGGAAACGCTCTGACGTGGTGATCAACAGCAGCCACGTGATCACCATGAGCGCCAGCCATGCCCACGAGACGCGCGCAGTCCAGCGGCGCCCCAGGCGTCGACTGTTCATCGCTGCCAACGCGTCCAGCAGCCACCGCACCATGCGGCCGTTCAGTTTGTGAAATTCGCGACGAATCGAGGCGAAGAGATGCCGGAAACGCGACGACCGGGATCGATACGTTCGCCTGGATTCGACGCGCGAGGAGGCCCGGGCATTCCGCCCCGACACGTCCGATCCCGGCTCGCCGAGCTCCTCCGGCGGTCGAGCGATCGTCACCGTGCGGCCACACCGACACTTGATCTGCTTTCCGACGTGCGCCTCGTCCGTGTTGTACGTCATGCCACACGCGCACCGTACCGAAAACTCGGCACGGTGCGCGATGCGTGGACGGCTCATGCGAGACGACTCGCCACGAAGTGAATCCGCAGACTCAGAGTCCGTCGAGCAACGAATCGTTGTTCGACGTCCCGGCGATCCGTTTGATCAGCCATTCCATGCCCGCCTGCGGCGGCAGCTGATGCAAGCCACGCCTCAGCAAGTGCACCTTATCCAGCTGATCCGGGCGATACAGCTTCTCTTCGCGACGTGTGCCGCTGGTCGCGATATCGAACGCTGGGAAGATGCGACGATCCGCGAGACTGCGGTCGAGTTTGATTTCGCAGTTGCCCGTTCCTTTGAACTCTTCGAAGATCACCTCGTCCATGCGCGAGCCCGTCTCGACGAGCGCGGTGGAGATGATCGTCAGTGATCCGCCACCGTGCGCCGGGGCAATCATGCGCGCTGATCCGAAAAAGGCTTTCGGCTTCTGCATCGCGTTGCTGTCCAGACCGCCGGACATCGTCCGGCCGGTGCCGCGTTCCACCGTATTGTAAGCGCGGGCCAGGCGCGTGATCGAATCGAGCACGATCACCACATCCTGTCCCATCTCGACCAGACGCCGCGCCCGTTCGAGTGTCATCTCGGCCACTTGCACGTGACGATTCGCGGGCATGTCGAAGCTGGACGCGACGACCTCGCCGTATCCCCACGTCACCATCTCGCTCACTTCCTCGGGCCGCTCGTCTACTAACAGGACGAGCAACGTGGCCTGCGGATGGTTGATAGCCACGCCTTCCACGATCGCCTGCAGCAACGTGGTCTTGCCGGCGCGTGCCGGTGCGACGATAAGCGCGCGCTGTCCGTAGCCAATCGGCGAAATCAAGTCGATCGCGCGACGCGTCAGTTCGGGCCCGGTCTTCGCCGGTTTGCCGGTTTCGAGCGTGAGCTTCCGGTCAGGATAGCTCGCCGTGAGCGTATTGAAGTCCGCACGCTTGTCGAGCACGACCGGCGAGCCGTCATTTAGCGACACAATGTCGATGGCGACGGTGCGACCACGGTTGTCGCGACCGTACGAAATCTCGATCTTGTCGCCGCGACGGAGTTGATGCTGGCGCACCATCGCGGGCGGAATGAATGCATCGCTTGGGTCTGGCAGATAGCTGTTCTGCGGCTGCCGCACGAACCCGCCGTCGCGCGAAACGTCGAACCAACCCACCAACGAGCCGTCGGCCGGTGTGACGACGGCTGGTGCGCGATCGAATCCCGCCTCGGCCGGCGCGCTCGCGCCTCCCCCACCAGTGCTCACCGCGGCACCGCCATGGCGGAAGCGGTTGCGTCCCCGTCGCACATTGCGACGGAGGCCTCGTTCATCGCCAGCCGCGCCATCCGGCCCACTACTGACCGGACGCTCGCCGCGTGGCGCACGATCACCACCACGATCCCCCCCGCGGTCTGGCCCGCGGTCTCCGCTACGGTCGCCACCACGCCCGCGGGGCGGGCGATCCGGTCGCGGCGGCCGTTCGGTCCGCTCGGGGCGACCCTCGGGACGCTCGGCAGACTCAGGACGCTCGGTCCGAGCGGCCCGCTCAGCTCGTTCGGCTCGCTCCAAACGATCCATCTGCTCCATACGCTGTATGCGCTCGAGCTGATCGCTGGCGTTGCGAGGCGTCGGTGTACTCATTGGAGGCGGGCCGGGCCGAGGCGGCGGTGCCGACTCGGCCGACGACGGTGAGTCGGTGGACCCGCCGGAGTCCGGCGCATCGAGATATGGATTGTCATCCCCGGCATTGTCAGGGGATTGCGTGGGCCGAGGGCGGCCACGGCGTGCTGGGCGTCGACGTTCGTTCATTAAAAAACTGCGTGTGATGCGTGGGCTCCCGTCCGGGCGGACGGAGCGCAGCACCATGGCGACAGGAGCCATGGGCCGGAAGAACCGAGTTCACGGCGGAACTCGAAACGCGCACTGATGCGCAAGAAATGCGGGATGTTCTGGACGGGTTATGATGGAGCCGTCGCACAGCCGAAATGGCGCAACTCGCCATCCGGTACCGCTTGGGAGGGTGCGCGAAACATTCGCGCGACCGGTCACTGAAGGGGACTCTCGCCGGCAAATCACCCGGCACCCCGGCTGGCACTTGATGCGTGGCTTCTGTGTTCCGATACCAGCGGACAAGCCGCGCGGTTCCCGGAGAGCCAGCAAGACCAACCTGCCATCGCGTACGCTACACGTGGAGTATTACGACCCAAACGCATCCGCGCAACCCACATCCGCTGGTCGCAACGGACTTGCTACCTTTCGCGCCATGATTGCCCCACCGATCGATCTCCCGGCCGCCCTCGCCGACGCCGTCTCACAGTATGAGGCGAGCGGCAACATCGGCGCCCTCATGGAAAGACTTCATCGCCTGCGCGACGGCGTGACGCCGGATGCGCTCGTCGCCGCCGCTGAATCGTGGTTGCATATGCCTGAGGTCGCTGGGCCGCTGTACGAGCGTGTCGTCGACGAACAGCCGACGAATGCTCGGGCGATGGTGATTCTCGCGAACGCCTATTGGCTCTCCGGTCGCGGTTCGGAGGTCGTCGGCGATCTCGCCAGTCGCGCGCTCGCCGCGGACCCCGGCAATCGCGGCGCCTGGCATCTCTGGGCGCTGACGGAATCGAATGCGCGTGATCGCACGATTCGGTGGTTGCAGATCACGCAGCGCTTTCCCGCCGACCTGCTCGCGAAAGCAGCACTCGCCGACAACGCATCGTCGCTGGCCGCGAGCGAGCACGACAGGGAAGCGCTCGCGATGGCGATCACCGCGTATGAAGAGCTGTGGGCGCTCTCGCCGACTGAACAGCAGCGCGCCGCACTTGAGACGGCGTTGACGACGTTACGAAACTATAAGATCTGAGGCGCTACGGGGCGGGCTTGGCGATCCTCTTGGGATCGCCGTCCGAGACATACCGCGCCATTAGTCCGGGCTTGTCCATCGCGTCGAGCGTTGGCGTCAGCTTTGTCCCGCCTTGCAGCGGAACGCGCGGGAGCGACTTCGGCGTGAATTGCGGATCGAACGGGCTCCGTGCTGGCCCACCCGCGACTTCGAAGACCGCTTCGTTTGAATACTTCACCTCGCGCTTGCTCTTCTTGTCGTACCAGGAACCGCCGAAGGCCAACGCGTGGTTCTTGGGCCACAATCCGTACGGCAACGCGAACCCTCGCACCTTGTAGCCCGGCACGGCCGAATCGATCGCCATCGCGCCGCGCGCCAGCTGCTCCTGCACCACGGCGTCGGAATACTTGTTGAGCATCGCGTGCCAGAGCGTGTGGTTACACAGCTCGAAGCCTTGATCCACCAGGAACTTGAGCTTCACAAATCGCCACGCCGACTTCTGCCCGTCGATCCCCTTGTCCCCGAAGAACGCGTGTCCGGCGGCGGCAGCCGGCAGCACGCAAAACAGGCCGCGCGGTTTCCAATCCGGATGCGCTTTGATGAAATCCAGCAGAATGCCCATGCCGCTGTTGGGGTCGATCTGCAGCGATCCGTTGCGCTCCACGTAGCTGAATTGACTCGGCGACGCGTCATCGAACGTGAAGAGGACCGGCGACTTTCCCGCCGGCAGGTCGATCTTTTTGTCGAGGTATTCACCCAATGAGATCGGCACATAGCCACGCGTGTGCAGTTCGGTCAGTTCAGCCTTGAATCGCTCCCGTGAGACCTTGTAACTGCCGTCCGCTCCCACGATCTGGTGCCACTCGATGATCGGGACGCGCCCCATCTCGTTCGGAGCCCGCGTCGCCGCATTCTCACTGTGTCCTTTCGCAACAGCAACGGTGTTGGCACTTCCCGGTGTCTTCGGCCGTACGAGGGCATGGGCCGGGCTGGCGGCGGCGTGAAACAATCCGACCGAAAGCGCCAGCAACGGCAGTGGCAAGCGATGGCGACGCGAGATGTGCGACATGCGTGGATCCGGCGACTCTGACGGGAGTGAAGCAACGATGGACGCGAAAGCTAATGAAGCCGCCGGAAACGCCCAATTATCGACGAACGATGCGCCGAAGCCGCGGCTGCTCGGGCGTCGATTCTGGATGTCCACCGCAGTGCTCGCGACGATCGGCGTCGCGGCGTCATCGTCGTGGTGGTACAGCTGCGGTTATCGCGGCTGTCCCACGGTCGAGCAGTTGCGCGCTTGGCGGCCGACCGAAGGCGGCGCGCTCCTCGACCTGCACGGCGCGCTCATCGCCCCGCTCGCGCCCGTCAAGCGCGTCAACGTCACGATCGCGCGCGTACCGCGCCATGTGCAGGCTGCTTTCGTCGCCATCGAAGATCGTCGCTTTTACACGCATCACGGCATTGACTGGCGCGGCTTTGGCCGTGCGTTTGTCGAGAACATCAAAGCCGGCGGCGTGCGCGAAGGCGCCAGCACGATCACGATGCAGTTAGCGCGCAACGTGTTTCTCAGTCACCGCGCCAATGAACGCAGCATCACGCGCAAGTTGCTGGAACTGCGCTACGCCACACTGCTCGAAGACGCGCTCGACAAGCCGACAATTCTCGAGCGCTACCTGAACGCGATTTATCTTGGCAATGGCGTCTACGGCGTCGAAGGGGCCAGTCAGGATCTGTTCGGCAAAAGCATACGCGATGTCACGCTCGCCGAGGCCGCGCTGCTCGCCGGACTTCCAAAGGCGCCAAGCAACTACACGCCAAGGCGTGATCCGGTGCGCGCACGCGAACGGCGCGCCATCGTGCTCGATGTCATGCAGCGCGAACAGGTGGCCTCGCCAGAAGCAATCGCGGCGGCACGGGCCACACGCATCCGTGAATTGCCTGACGAATGGCAACCGCATCGTCGTCCCGATTCGTGGGCGGTGGAGGCCGTGCGCAGCGTATTGGATTCACTGCGACGCATCGGTGCGATCCCGGCCTTGATGAATGACGGTCAACTTCGCGTGCGAAGCACGTTCGACCGGCGCGCCCAGCTCGCGGCGGAGCGCGCGATCGCCGCTGGCGCGGCGCAAGTCGATAACGCCGACGGCGTCTGGGGTCGCGGAGACGGCCGCACCGAAGGCACGTTGGTCGCGCTCGATCCTGCGTCGGGCGCAATTCGCGCGCTCGTCGGCGGACGTCGTGCCGAGCGTAAAGGCTTCAATCGGGCGCTGCGCGCGCATCGGCAACCCGGATCGGCGTTCAAGCCGTTCGTCTATCTTACGGCGCTCCAGAACGGGTCCACTGCCGCGACGATGGTCGATGACGAACCGATCACCATCGGAGAAGGGCGCGATGAATGGACGCCGGCAAATTTCGGCGACGCGTACGCCGGACGCGTGACCCTGCGTGATGCACTTGCGCGGTCTGCCAATGCCGCGACTGTGCGCGTCAGCCGCGAGGTCGGTATTCCGCGCATCATCACACAGGCGCACGCCCTCGGTATCGTCAGCGCGCTGCCGTCGGTGCCAGCGCTCGCACTCGGTGCTGGCGCCGTCACGCCGCTCGAACTCACGACCGCCTATGCAGCCTTCGGCAACGGCGGCTCACGCGTGCAGAGCTACGCGGTCGAACAGGTGGAAGACGTGTTCGGGCGCATCATCTGGTCGCGCACGCCCTCCGCGTCACCGCATGTGATTGATGCACGCGACGCGTTTCTGGTAACGTCGTTACTGCGCAGCGTCGTGGATGAGGGCACCGGCCGCAGCGTTCGCAATGCCGGTATTCGTGGTCCGGTCGCCGGCAAGACCGGCACGACCAACGACGGTACGGATGTGTGGTTCGTCGGATTCACGCCATCGCTTGTCGCGAGTGTCTGGTTCGGTCGGGATGACCCCGCGCCTCTCGGCGGCGACGCCACCGGTGGTCGCCTCGCCGCACCGGTGTGGGCACGCTTTATTCGCGACGGATGGCACAGCCCGGAGCAGGATATTGCGTGGGCACCGCCGGCCGGCATCATGAGCCAACGCATCGATATCGCCACCGGCAAGCTGGCGGCAGGATTCTGCGGTGAATCCCGTCGCGAATGGTTCCGCGATGGCACTGCACCGACGGAGACCTGCGAGGCCAGTGAGCGCATTGCGATGCTTGACGTGCCGGAACCTCCGGAACCTCCGGAACGTCCGGATCCTCCGGAACGTCCGGAACGTCCGGAACGTCCGGAAGCACCGGAGATGCCAGCGAGTCGTGCGCTTCGGCATGATCTCCGTGCAGCGGTCAACGCGGCCATCAATGCTATCGACGATCCGCGTGGCCGTCGCGCCGCGCGCAGGATTTTCGACGAACTGCGTCGTGCGGCGGAGCGCGATCAGCGCGAACGCGATGCACGCGAGCGCGGCGCACGAGGGCGCGAGAGGGCGCGACTGACGGAGCGCTAGAGTACGCCCAGCCACTGTTTTTCCGGTGTCGCAAATCCCGGAAAGATCCGGTCGAGCGACGGTGCACCCAAGTGCTTCGACGCGATCTCGCTGAACACGCTGCGAAAATCTGTCGTCAGCGCGAGATCGCGTCCCTCATGCAACTGCTCCGGTGCGAGCCCCGGCCAGCGACCCATCACCTTCTGGTGTGTTTTCAGCGCGCCACCGATGACGAACATCGCACCGGCATGACCGTGATCCGTGCCGCCCGTGCCGTTCTGCTTCACCGTGCGACCGAACTCGGACATCGTCAGGATCACCACGTCATCCATGCGATCGCCGAGGTCCGCAACCAGCGCGGCAATGCTCGACGAAAAATCCGTCAGTCGCTGCGCCAGCTGCCCCTGTGCGCTGCCTTGATTGACGTGAGTGTCCCAGCCACCGATGTCCGCGAAGGCGACCTCGAGGCCAACGCCGGCTTTGATCAGCTGGGCGATCGACAACAGGCGCTGACCGAACTGCGACGTCGGATACGTGATGCCGGCGGCGGGTTTGTACTGCTGGGGATTCGCTGCGCGCAGCACCTTGAGCGCCTCGAACATCTCCGAGCCGCTGCCGTGCACGAGGTCCGCCGAGCCGGTGCGATAGAGGGCTTCCAGACGACGCTCCGCATCGCCGCCGTTCGTGCGGATCGAAAACTCCTCGATCGAGTTCATCGCAACGGTCGGCGACGGTCCTTCGAGAATGCGTGGCGTCTGCGCCGTCATCGCCACGGCGCGGAACGGAGCCGTCGCTGCCCGATCGCTAACCGCATGATCGCCCGGTGCGCACGCCTCGCACGTGCCCTTCACGGCGAGATATCGATTCAACCACCCGTCGGGCGTGCCCTTCATATCGGGCGTGCCGGTTTCCATGTAATCCTGCGCATCGAAATGCGAGCGCGTCGAACTTGGACTGCCGACGGCATGAATCGGCGTCAGCAGGCCGCGATCCCACAGGGGCTTGAACGACGACAAGGCGGGATGCAGGCCGAAGTACCCGTCCAGATCGATCGCCGCCCCCGCGCCCGTCGCGCGTGCCGGTGAACCGATCGCGAGCTGCGGACGCGCCGTGTCGTAGTGCGCGTCGCCGAACGGCACGACCACATTCAGTGCATCGGCGGCGCCGCGCTGAAACAACACGATCAGGGACTTGCCGCGCGCGGCGCGCGGCAGGTCCATCGCGAATGCCGTGCGGCGCAGGAAGCTCGGCGTCAGGCCAAGCGTCACCAGCGACAGCGCGCCGGATTTGAGAAAGACCCGTCGATGCATAGTCGTCTCCGTATGCGGTAGGTCGCGTTTTTTCTAGCGACGCTGAAATTCAGGAGCGCCGAGGGCCAAGCCGACGATTTGTGCGAGACCGACTGGTGGAGCGAGCGTGCCGATCGACTGCGTGAGTGATGCACCCTTGGTGGGCTGGATTGCCTCACGGCCGGCGAGTTTCTGCTGCTGCTCCACCGAGCGACGCGCGGCACGACCCTCGCGCTTCGGTGCGGTATCGCCACTCATCATCAACGTCGAATCGTCGTCGATCGACCGTGAATCCGCGACGGCGCCACGCGATTGCAGGAACGGATTCGTGCCCGTCAGCAACACCTGACGCGTATCGTTCGACGCACTGCCGCCGAGCACCGCTCGAATCACGCCATCGACCTGCGCCTCGCGCGGAAGCCCCTGCAGCGTGGCCGCCGCCGGCCATTCCGCAAGCGTGACGCCCGGCACGCGCCCAGAGGCCACGGCCAAGCCGAAGTTGATGCGGTTGAGAATCGAGCCGGTGTTCATCCACGCGTCGCCCGTCTCGGGGTATCCGTTCGGCGCCTGATGGCCGAACATCGGCTGTCCGAGTCGGCTCACCAGCTGCGTGGTGCGTGGCGTCGGATCGCCCGGCGCGTTCATGATGCGCAACGCACTCGTGACGAGTTCGAACGGCGACTTCACTTTGGAGCGATACGCGACGGTCGAAAAGAACTCGGGGCTCGTCACGATGGTGCGCACCACTTCGCGAATGTCGCCATCGGTGCGCGAGAACATCGACGCCGCTCGTTCGACCAGTGCGGCCGGGGGCGTATCACTGACGAAACGTCGCGCCAGTTTGAGCGCGATGAACTGCGCCGTCGCCGGATGCTTCGCGAGCATGTCAAGTACCGCATCGCCTTCGTCTTCGCCACGCCCCGGCTGAAAGCGCTGTCCGAGAATTGTCTTCGCGCCGGCGTCATGCGCTTCGGGACGAAACAGGAACGTGCCGCCGTTGGCACCACGTGAAAGCGTCCAACCCGTCAGGGCACGCGCGACCTCGACGACATCGTGCTGGGTGTAGCCGCCATCGACGCCCAGCGTGTGCAGCTCCATGAGCTCACGCGCATAGTTTTCGTTCAGGCCGCGTTTACGTTGCGCGAGCTGCGCCAACTGCGGCTTGGCCATCGCAACGACCGCAACGCGTCGCGGCGCCACACGGCGCTGCGCCATCGACATGCTGCGCAAGGTCGGCTGTCCGCTGTCGGCGACGCTCTGCCAGTTGTCCAGGTAATACAGCATCGCCGGACTCTTTGCGACTGCACCGAGCAGCGTGCGGAACTTGCCCAGGGCATTCGGTCGAATGGTCTGCGCGTCGAATTCGGGGAGAAAGTAGCGAGTGCGATCCTTGCCGGCGAAGACATTAAAGTGGTTCTCCCAGAAATCCACCATCACTTCATCGAGCTGGCGCTCGCTGATCACCGCGCGCGCCACGCGACTGCTCGCGATCTCCCCGAGGAATTGATACGACTGACGCCCCGCCACCTTCAACGTGGCCGAGTCATCGGCGGTGATCTTCTGGCCCGCCCGCCTGCGTGCGAGCGAGGCCAGCTGTACACCCGGCGGCGGATATTCGGCCAGCAGCGCCTCGCCGGATTTGGTTAGGGTCGAGAACTGCGCGACAAAGCGTTCCGTCCCCGCGTCGCTGATCTTCTCGGGCTCGAGCTGCCTTGCGATCCACGCGTCGACGCCGATCGCACGCACCGTCGCGACGTCATCCGGCCGTGGTCCGAACGCGAGCCGGTTGAGCACATGATGGACCTGCTCGTCCGCCGTTTGTTCGCGGGCCGCAATCTCGGCGACGGACCGCATGCGTCCAACGCCTGCACCCGCTTGTCGCGCGCCACCCGACGATGTCGAGCAGGCGACGAGCGTCAGCGTCCCGAGGGCTCCAACCCAGAGGGCGGAGCGGTCGAGGCGGGGACGAATTCGACGCAACGGGTGTGAGGAGCGTGGCATGCGACGGCTCGGTTGAAGATCGGACAGGCCAACGAGACACGCGGTTGGACGGCGTGCAGTTCGTCACGTTAACGGATTCCGGCGGATCGCTCGTCGGGCCCTTGAGTGCGCATGGCGCCGTCGGTTGCTTTCACGCATGACGGACAACGCCAACATGGAACCCCTCGGCGAACGCTCGCTGCTGGATGAGGCGATCGCCACCGGTTCACTGGCGACGATTGCCACCGGCGGCGCGTTGATCGGGTTGGGACTGCGCGAGGGCGAATCGAGTCGAGTCTTCCGACTCGCCGGACGTGGTCTGCTCGAGCGCGCGGGCATCGTGTCCTCCGCGGCGCCGCTGACCTCGGTCGGCATCGGATATCTCCACCATTTGCTGATCGCGAGCGCGTGGGGGTTCGCGCTGTCACTGGTGGTGCTGCCGCTGCGAGGCGCGAAGCGCCTGGTCGCCAGCGTCGCGGCGGCGGCGATGTACGCGTGGCTTTCCATCGGTTTTGTACCAGCCGGATTACGAATTGGTTATTCAGTGACGTCGAACCTCGGTAGCGCGGTTGCCATTGGAGTATCACTCGCGTTCGCGCTGCTCGGTGGCGTCTGGTTGTCCGCTACTGAACCTGAGGAGTAGGATCGCGTGACCGGATGTTGGTGTAGAGGCAGGTGCAAGTGCGGGTGCAGTGCCTTCGAATCGTGGCCGCGGAACACTGGCGTGACTCGGTTCGTTGCTCGACAGCGGGGTTGCACGTCATTCCCGTGAACGGCGCACGGAATACGGCATTCCCCACCTCATGCATTCCTTTCACCCGGAGGTACCAGATGGACGTCCTCGTTCGACTTGAGGCTCGTCCGAGCGATTCGCCGGTGCTCGCGCACGTGAACTCGATTCCCGTGCTTCCCTTCGGCACCCGCTCGCGGCGTGAAGTCGTGACGCTGTATGGTGAAGCCGATGCGCAGTCGCTGGCCTTGGCCCTCGCGGCCACGGTCGAGAGTGAGCGACTGGAAGCACAACAGTCTGGTGTCGTGCGACATCTCGGCGTGTGGCCTGGCCGCGGTGCGGTCGGCGATTCAGCGTGGCGCGATGCCACAACGGGTCGGTTGGTCACGCGTGATCTCGACATCTCGCAGTTGACGCTTGAAGCCCGCGCCTCCGAGTTACTCGGTGAATGCGGAGCGACCCTGCGTCGAGTGGCAGCCGGGCTGAGCATGCCCGATTGGCCGGAAGGCGCTGATCGTGCGCTCAGCTTCTCATTGACCGACGCGGCCGATCTCGGCGGCGGCGCTGGTGGGTCGCTCAGGGATGAAGTCGGGGTGGAGAACTGGTTGGATTCGCTTCGGGAAGCCGACGCGTTCACATTCGATACGGAGAGCGAGTAACGACCGCTGCTTTTGTCTGAAGAAGTCGTCGGGGCGCGCAGCAAATGGTTGCGGCCCGCCGGGTTTTTAAACAGTGAACCCCCTAAGCACGGTTGGAAGGCGGTGTGCCCGTGGGAGAGTTCAGCCCTCAGGCCCGCC
>JANLPE010000104.1:0-24089 GCA_031366985.1 Gemmatimonadaceae bacterium | reverse complement strand
TTTCCGCGGCGAAGTCGTTGGTTGCAGTTTCTGCGTTAAAATGTCGAAACCAACAGCGATGCGAAGTCGTCCACGCGCATCGTTTCGTCGGTATAGAACGGCTCGCCGTACCGCGTGCGAATGAGCGAGCCATACCGCGCCGACTGGTGCGTCACCATATCGTACAGCGACTCGCCGTTCGAGTATACCTCGCCCGCTTGCGTCGCGCCGTCGAACTGCGAACTGTAGCACTTGATCGCTTCCATCTTGCGCGCGAACTGCTCGCTGATATCGACCACGAACGTCGGCTTCTGCGCGTCTTCGCGATAGGCAATCGAGTGCACTAACTTGAACGGACGAAAGGCCGCGGCATCACCGGGCGCATACTTCGTGAGTCCGGAAAGAAAGCAGGCGTCGCGTATGAGTTCCGTCGCGCGGCGGTGATCCGGATGCCGGCCGCGTGGCGCCGGGGCGATCACGATCCGTGGCCGCAGTCGCCGAATAACCTGCACGAGAAGCGCGCGCGTGTCGTCATCGTTGCGGATGCCGGCATCGGGCAGGCCGAGGTTCTCGCGCACAGAGAGCCCCATCACGCGCCCGGCCGCATCGGCCTCGGCCGCACGCAATGCCGCCGAGCCGCGAGTGCCCATCTCGCCCTGCGTCAGATCCAACACGCCGACCGCGTGGCCGGACTCGGCGGTGCGGATGAGGGTGCCGCCGCAGGTGAGTTCGGCGTCGTCGCGATGCGCGGCGATGGCGAGGATCGAGAGATCGGACATGACTGATGCTACGGGGCGGGGATGATCTCGACAAGGCGCGTGCGCGGGACAACGACGAGCGCCGAGATCGTTTATCTGATGTCGTGGGTAGAGCGTAATAACGATATCGGATAGGCGATACCTGATATCCGATATCTGACATCGTTTATCTGATGTCGTGGTTCGGGGATAACGACGATCTCCGATCTCCGATCTCCGATCTCGCAGTGGCAGTTCTCCCACCCAACCCGCGCCAGCTACTGCTCCACCCGCGCCGCGATCTCCTGCGCGTTCGCCATGCAATCCCGGACCGACACGCCGTGTCGGCAATTCCCCGCCAGATGCAGCCCCAGTTCGCTACTTCCGTTTTTTCGGCCGCGGATTTCGGCGCCTGATCGCCAACCGTGTACTGTAGGATCGCACGCGGCCAGAATACGTGCTTGATGTACACCGGCTCGCCGCGCACGCCGATGAGTGCGCGCAGATCCAGCAGCACACGTGCGACGAAATCATTGGTATTCTCACGAACCGCTTGCGGATTACGCGCCCCACCGACGAAGCAGGTGATCGTCACGTGATCAACCGGCGCGCGATCGGGGAACACCGACGAGTTGAACAACGCGCCGAGAATCGCGCGTCCTTCGACCGGCGGAATCAGCATGCCGAATCCGTCCAGCAGATGCGCCAGAGCACCGCGCCGAAATCCGAACGTGACCGTACTGACGGGCGGATACTCGGCGCGGTCGCGTCGCCGGCTTCGCCGCCAGCGTGTCGGTGAGCGTTTGCATGCCGCGATGCACGAGATCAGTCGTGTGCGCACGGCAGCGTCGACGGCGAATGTCCAGCGTCCGTCGCACTCGCGTTCGACGCGGCACCCGCACGCTTCGTCGCCGTACGCTGCGCCTCCTGATTCGCTTCGACCAATTCGTCCTGCAGCTCCAGCAGGGTCAGCCGCGATTCGACCGGCGCCGACATGGCGAATGAGTTCGGCCCTGCTCCGCGAGAAAGCCTTCGGCCGGGGTCATGCGAATCGCCCCGCCGGCATGTTCGCTCGCTTCAAACAATGTGACGTTGGCGCCACGCCGTTTCAGTGCATACGCCGCGACGAGCCTGGTGATACCGGCGCCCACGACCGCTACGGAGCGCTGATCGCCCGGTGCACGCGCTTCCGTTGCCGTACTATCCTTCCGATCTGCGAACTCCCGCGTGGTTCATTCCCCAGCGCCTGTTGACGCCCACTCGCGGGGAGCCAACATGGAGATCAGTCGCGCTTCGAACGAACCCGGCGCATAGCGCGGGGCGTACTGCCACATCGCGAGCGGCGGAAGGCTCATGAGTACGCTTTCGACGCGTGCATGGGTCTGCAGACCAAACACCGTGCCGCGATCGTGCACGAGATTGAATTCCACGTATCGCCCGCGGCGGACGAGCTGGAACTCGCGCTCGGCGGCACTGAACGTCTCGTCGCGCCGACGCGTCACGATCGGCTCGAACGCATGACGCAGCACGCGCGCAACGTCGGTCACGAACGCGGTGACTTGCGCGAGCGTCAATCCATTGGTCACAGCATCCGGCCGCAGGTGGTCGAAGAAAATCCCGCCGACGCCGCGCGCTTCGTTATCGCGATGCGTGTTGACGAAGTACTCGTCGCACCAGCGCTTGAAGTCGCCATAGAAACGCGGATGATGCTGCTCGCACATGTGCTGCAACGCGAGGTGAAACGACGTCGCGTCGTCCTCGTGCGGATAGAACGGTGTGAGATCCGTACCTCCGCCATACCAGCTGTCCGTGAGCTGCCCGGACTCGTCGGTGAGTTCGAAGTAGCGCACGTTCAAGTGCAGCGTCGGCACTTTGGGGCTGCGTGGATGGACCACGAGGCTCACGCCCGTCGCGAAGAAATGGGTCGCACCGGCCGTCGCACCGCGTCCACCTAGCCGGCGCGCGGCGAGCTCTGGCAACTCGCCCATGACGGCGGAACGATTGATGCCCGCTTTCTCGAACGTTACGCCATCGGTCATGACGCGCGCCACGCCGCCACCGCCGCCCGGACGTTCCCAGCGGTCCTCGATAAATGTGCCACCCGCATCGAGCCGACCGAAGAACGAGGTCAGTTCGTCGTGGAGGCCTGCGATCCATCGTGTGGCTTCGGCGCGCCGTGATTCCGTTGAGAGCAAGGCAGCTGGACGTTCAATGGGTAAGACCGCGGCGCTCATCAGACCCCCACAAGTTTGGCGTGCGCAGTGGCCGAGGCATGTGCGTGAGCGATCGCCTCTTCGGTCCAGCGCCATTCTTTGACGGCGTCGACAAACGCGCGCGCATGGGCGGGCGAAACATCGGGCAAGATGCCATGGCCCAGATTCGCCACGTGACCAACTGGCCCGAACGCACTGATCATGGCGTGGGTACGACGCCGGATTTCGGCGGGCGGCGCGTACAGTGCGCACGGATCGAGGTTGCCTTGCATCGCGACCGGCACTCCGTGGCACATGGTGCGCGCCGCGTGCGGCGATGTATGCCAGTCGACACCGACGGCATCGGCCTGCGTCGCTTCCGCGATCTCCCGCAGCGCCCATCCGCCACCCGGGCAGAACACAATCAGCGGCACACCGGTCGCGCGCACCCGTGCGGCGATGCGCGCCAGATACGGCAGCGAATAGGTGCGGAACTCATCGGGGCCGAGCGAGCCGGCCCATGATTCGAAGAGCTGCACCACTTGGGCACCCGCCGCAATCTGGGCGAGCAGGAAGTCGCCGACGGCCGTCGCCAACTTGTCGAGCAGTGCGTGCGCCATCGCGGGTTGTTCGAACAGCATCCGCTTGGCGAGCGCGAACTGCTTCGTACCTTTGCCTTCGACCATGTACGCGGCCAGCGTCCACGGCGCACCCGCGAAGCCGATCAACGGCACGCGGCCGTTAATCTCGCGGCGCGCGAGACGCACGGCATCGAGCATGTACTTTAGGCTGTCTTCCGGTTCGACAATGCGCAGCTGATCGAGGTCGGCCATGGTGCGCAGCGGAGACGGAAACTGCGGCCCGATCCCGTCATCGAGCGTCAAGTGCATCCCCATGGCCTCGGGCAGCACGAGAATGTCGCTGAAAATAATGGCCGCGTCGACGCCGACGAGATCGAGCGGCTGCAGGGTGACTTCGACGGCAAGTTCCGGCGTGCGGCACATCGTCAGGAAATCCGACTTCGCGCGCACGGCACGGTACTCGGGCAGATACCGGCCAGCCTGACGCATCATCCACACGGGCGGGCGCGCTACGTGTTCACCACGAAGCGCGCGCAGCAGCAGATCATTCGCGGGTGGAATGGCGTGAAAGGAATGCGTCACGAAAACTGTTTAGGGGTAGAGGCGATCCAATCGGGCGTCCGCCGTGCGGGCGCATCAGCACGGACCACCGGCGTGTCTTCTATGACATGATCGCGCGCCGCGACGATCTCGCTGCGGGCCGTGCGATACAATTGCACGAGTCGCTCCTCAGACAAATGGAAGCGTTCGCGCGTAGCGACGTCGGCAAGACGAAAATCGATCGCGATCGGAATCAGCATCGGGCAGGGTGCTCGGGCGTGAGACTCATGCGGTTGAGAAACCGGTGAGGTGCGCGAGATTCTTAAAGAAAATACGCACGTGGGCGAGGGGTTTCGCCAGCACGAGCCGCTTATTCATGTACCCATCGAACGCGAGCTTCTGTACGGTGCGATCACCACAGATCACCGCGGAGGCATCTCGCCGGCCCTCGTTACGGTACCAGACGGACTGCATTATGTCGAGGATGGCGAAGACCGGACCGCGCAGTCTCATGAACTTCCGGCGGACTGTGCGGAGCGCCTTGGCATTTCCTTTCGCCAATGCCGCCTCAACCGCCTGCGCGGCCCGTCGCCCACCAGAAATCGCGTAAAAAATCCCCTCGCCACTCGCCGGAGCAACCACGCCCGCGGCATCGCCGGCCAACACAACATCTCGGCCGTTGTCCCACCGGGGAAGCGCCTTGATCGGGATCGGCGCACCTTCCCGACTGATCGTCTCGACGCAGTCAAGCCCGCTATCGCGACGAAGCTTCGCGACCGCCTCTTTCAGGCCGAAGCCCCGCGGAAGCGTGCCAGTACCGATTGCCGGTCTTCGCGCCATGCGGAAAGACCCACGCCTAGAAGTCCGGCGACAACGGCTTCTGGTAGGGAACCCCTGAACGAGAACCGGTACCGCGAGATATGGAGCACTGCGGGTCGTTCCTGGGACTGGCCGCGGCAGTCAGGGCGTCGATCTTCACGAATCGCGTGGCCTGTCACCCCGTTGGTGAGTGCGCGGGGCGCGCGGCGCCCTTCGCGCCGATACTACGTGCCGTGCGGCGCCAAGCGGTGGCGCACATGGTACAGATTCGCGAGGGCAAAGATCGCCATCACGCGCGTCGTGTTCCTGAGTAATCCGCGATACCGCACGTTGGTGAAGCCCCGCGAACACTTCACCACGCGAACGACATGCTCCCCCCGCGCGCGAATGCGCGACCGCGCCGCGTTGATCTGATCGCCGCGCGTCGTGCGTTTGCCGTTCTTGTTCACGCGATACCGTCCGCCGCTGCACTCCCAGTGCAACGTGTCCTCGGCCTTGTCATACGCCCTGTGGCCGTAGCAGGTCGTCTCTTGGCCGTGCAGCAGCGCGGGCGTTTGGTGATGTCGGCCTGCGCCGCGTCGGTCGTCGTGACGCGAGGCACGAGACCCCGGGTGTCGATGTCGACATGCACCTTCATGCCGAAGCACCACTGCGGCCCCTGCTGCGTCTGCGTCATCGCGGGATCGCGCGTCTGCGTGGCGTCCTTCGACGAGCTCGGCGCCACGATAATCGTCGCGTCGACAATCGTGCCGCCTTTGAGGAGCAAGCGCTGCTCTGTGAGCAGCCTCTTCACCGCGTCGAACATGGCGGCGGTCAGCTGATGCGGCTCCAGCAAATGACGAAAGCGCAGGATCGTCGATTCGTCCGGCACGGTATCCTCACCCAACTTCACGCACGCAAACCGCCGCATCGCCTCCGAGTCGTAGAACATGTCCTCGGCCGGCGGATCCGAGAGATCGAACCACTGCTGCAGGAAGTACACGCGGAGCATCGTCTCAAGCGGCCGCAGGCGACGCCCACGCCCGGCCGTCGCGTAGTGCGGCGCGACGAGCGCGAGGAGCGTGGTCTAGGGAATCACCGCATCCACTTCGCGCAAAAACCGCTCGCGCCGCGTCACCTTTCCCTTCGCGTCAGACACCACGCTCGCCAACGTCCACTGCACGCCCATGCGTCGCTCCCTCCTCCGCAGGTGAGGTCCCTCACAGCCGCGCCAATATTGCGCCACGCGCTCGAAATGCACTACCTCTGCAGAGTTTCTCTAGCTGTACGGGCTGTCCACAGGCTGGCCGTCGCGCACGATGATGGTGCTCGCATTGGTGCCGTACGGGAGGTGTGCCGTCAACGCTACACAGTTTATTCGAAGCGCCGCACTGCCGATCTTCACGCTGCGCGTCGGATTGCACGCCGTTCGGGATGAAATGCCGATGCGCCGACAGGCCATGATGTTGCTGACCGTACTCGGCGCAGTGGGCGTCCTGCAGATGGCGGTGCCGGGGTTGCCCGTGCACTTACCGTTCTGGCAGTGGTTCCTGGCGGCGCACGGATACTGAACCTCACGCGCTATTCGTAGCGCAACGCTTCGATCGGGTCGAGTTGGGCGGCGCGGCGGGCGGGCATCATCCCGAAGATGATGCCGATGCTGATCGAGACCGCGACGGCGATGATCGTGAAACGGATTGGCACGGGCGCGTCGATATTGAGTGCGAGCGATGCGATTCTGCCGAACGCGAGCCCTACGATGATGCCAATCGCGCCACCGATGAAGGTGAGCGTCGCGGCTTCGATGAGAAACTGCTGCAGGATGTCACGACGCGTCGCGCCGAGGGCTTTGCGCACGCCGATTTCGCGCGTGCGGCTGGTCACCGACACCGTCATGATCGCCATCACGCCAATGCCGCCGACGAGCAATGCGACGCCCGACAGTACAATCATCACCAGAAAGAAGATCCCGGTGATGCTGTTGAAGGTGTCGAGCACCTGATCCTGCGTAATGAGATCGAACGTCGCGCCATCGGCGGGGCGGAGGCGGCGCATCTCGCGCAGGGCCATGGTGACGGCGCCTTCCGCCTCGGCGACCGAGACGCCGTCGCGTGGCTTGACGGGAATCCAGAGCGCATTGGTACGATCGATTTGGAACTGATGATCCATCATGCGATAGGGAATCACCGCGCCAACTTCCTGTCCCGGGGGGGCAAAGATGTTGGCGGGTTCCATCCAGATGCCGATCACTTCGGCCGGGCGCCCGCCGACGCGCACCCAGCGGCCAAGAGCCGTTTCCCGGCCAAACAGCCGAAGCGCGGTCCCTTCCTGCAGGACCACGACCGACGCGCCCGTCGTGAGTTCGTTGCGCGTGAACCAGCGACCGCTGACCAATTCACCGCCTTGCACGAGCGAGAAACCGTCATCGGCACCGAACACCGCCATCGACTGCGGGCGAACGCCGTCGGCTTCGATACGCGCGAGGACCTGTCCCCAAAGCGAGGCGTACGCGATCTCTGGTAGCTTCCGGATGCGTTCGGCTTCGTTCTCGTTCAGATCAGGCCGAATGCGCACCTCCTTCGGCGGGTTGTCCGGATTGATCGGCGTCGCCGAGAATATCTTCATAACGTAGAACGTCGTCGGTCCCGCGACTTCGATCGTGTGCACGATCTGATCGCGTATGCCTTGGACAATCGCCGCCATCGCCATCACCGTGGCCACGCCAATCACTACACCCAGAATGGTGAGCGCCGACCGCAGCTTGCTCACGCGCAGCGCATCGAGTGCGATGCGAATGTTCTCTGCAAAGGCGCTGCTTCCTAAGAATCCTGACACCACTACGTCTCCGCGCGCATGGCGGTGATCGGATCGAGCGTGGCGGCGCGGGAGGCAGGGTACACGCCGAACAGCACGCCGATGCCGGCACCGAGGGCGAGCGCGAGCGCAATCGACCACGTGGTGACGCGCGCTGGGAGTGGCGTCACCGATGAGACGAGCAATGCGAGCCCCCAGCCAGATGCCACGCCGAGCAGCCCACCAAGCATGGCGAGTGCGACCGACTCAGCGAGGAACTGTCGGCGCACATCGTTCGCCGTTGCGCCGACCGCTTTGCGCAGCCCGATCTCGTGCGTGCGTTCGGTGACGGCCATCAGCATGATATTCATGATCACGATGCCACCGACGAGGACACCGATGGCGACGACGGCGGGCACGACGGCGAAGAGGATCTTGGTCAGCTGCTTCCAAAAATCGACCAGCGCGTCCAACGTACCGACGTCGAAGTTGTCGGCGTCGCCTGGCCGCAGCCCACGCACGACGCGCATCGCTTCCTGGGCACGCGCCATGGCGGGAGCGACGTCGGCGGCTTCGCGGACCTTCACGGATACTGTCGTGGTCTGACGACGTCCTACGAGTGCTTCGAAGGCCGAGATTGGGAGCATCACGAAACCATCGAACGACTGATTAAGCACGCGTCCTTTGCGGCCGACGACACCAATGACGGTGAATCGCTGACCCATCAGGCGCACTTCCTGATCGATCGGACTGACGTTCTCGAACAGTTTCAAGGCGACGTCCGTACCGATCACGATCACATTGCGCCGCTCACGCACATCGATGTCGGACAGCGGCCGACCCGCCGTGAACTTGTAGTCCTGCACGACCTGATAGTCTGCGGTCACGCCAAACATCATCACGCGGCCGAGCGTGCGATCACGCCAGATGACGTCGGCCTGCGGCGTTGGCCATCCAGATTGCCGACTGATCGCGAGCGCGTCCGGGAGCGCCTTCCGTACTGCGTCCGCATCCTGTTCGCTGACGCGCGGGCGCCGCTGGAGTTTGCGGACGTCCTGATCGTCGAACAGGCCGAGGCTGATGGGCAGTCGTCGTACTTGAAACGTGTTCATGCCGATCATTGCATCGGCGATGTTCTCCTTCACGTACGCGTTCATGCCCTGAATGATCGCGACGACCGCGACGAGAAATCCGACTGACACGACGATCCCGAGCAACGTGAACGCCGTTCGCAGTGGATTCACCCACAGCTGCACGAGCGACAACCGAACGACGTCGCGGGAGCGCATCACGGCCGGGCTACTCGTACCGGAGTGCTTCGACCGGATCGAGCTTGGAAGCGCGGAGTGCGGGTATCATCCCGAACGCCACGCCAGTGAGGGCACTGGCGGCCAACGCGGTCACGACAATACTCGCCGGCAGTTCGGCGGGGATCGAACTGTTGGCACGAATTGCCCACGCGAGGAGCGCGCCGATGCCGAGCCCGATCAATGCGCCAATGCTGGTGAGCGTTGCCGCTTCAACGAGGAACTGCCAGCGAATGGTCCCCGCCGTCGCGCCGAGCGCTTTGCGCACGCCGATTTCGCGGGTGCGCTCGGTGACGGAGATCATCATGATCGCGACGACGCCGACACCGCCGACGAGCAACGCGACCGCGGACAGCGCCAGGCCGACGGCGAAGATCGCGTCGAAGAGCTGGTTGAAGGTGTCCATGATGCGGTCTTGTTCGACGAGATAGAAGTTGCTGCGCGCGCCGGGTTTGAGTCCGCGATGCGCGCGCATGGCCGCCATCACCTCGTCCATCACTTCGCTTTGCGTGGCCGTGCGGAGCGGCCGCACCAGCAACGTCAGTCCGCGACTCCCGATGTCGAGTTGCCGCACGGCGCTTTGCAGCGGGATGATCGCCCGCGGCGTGTCGGGGCCTTTACCCTCGAGCGTTTTGAGAAAGCCGGCTTTCGGATGGTAAATGCCGATCACGGTGAACTGACGGCCGTTGATCATCACTTCCTTGCCGATCGGCTCCGATTCACCGAACAGCTGCGTCTTGAGCGTGTCGTTGACGAGCACCAGCGGCTGTCCGGCGTCGTACTCCGTCCGTGAGAAATTACGACCCGGGAAGATGTCCGAGGCGTCGACTTCGGGCCACTCGGGGCTGTAGGCATCGAAGCCGACATTGTCGAGGCGGACGTTGCGATAGGCAAAATTCCCCGAGCCGCCGAGGATGCCGATCGCATTCGCCACGCCTGGTAACCGCTTGATGAGGTCCCATTCAGCGAATGAGATTGCCGGATTGCGCAGGTCGGGGCACTTCTCGTCGGTGCCGTCGCACGCACTGATACCGGCGCTCCGGCGCTGGACGATAAACGTCGTGGCGCCGATCGCTTCGAGATCCTGCTGGAATGACGCCCTGATGCCGTTGACGACGGCACCCATCGCGACGACCACGAACACGCCGATTGCCACGCCGGCGATGGTGAGCGCCGCGCGCACTTTGTTCGAGCGGATGGCCTCGATGGCCATGCCGACCCCTTCGAAGGCCAGGAGCAGACGATTCACCTGTTACTCCTGACGCAAAGCGGTGATCGGATCGAGTCGTGACGCGCGACTGGCGGGGTACATACCGGCCGCGATTCCAACGCCGCCACCGGTCAGCAGCGCCGCCGCGATGGACCACGGTGCGACGGCCGCCGGCAACGGCGTAAAGGCCGCGATGATATACGCGAGGGCGATGCCAAGTCCAATGCCGACGGCAGCACCTAGGATGCTGAGCGTCGTCGCCTCGACCAGAAACTGCGACAGGATGTCGCTGCGCTTGGCGCCAAGGGCCTTGCGCACGCCGATTTCGCGCGTGCGTTCGGAGACGGCGACGAGCATGATGTTCATGATGACCATCGCCCCGACGATGAGGCTGATGGCGGGTAGCGCGGTGCCGAAGAGCACCAGTCGTCCTTTGAGCTGCTTGATGAAGCCGAAGGCCGCATCCTGCGTGACCAACCCGAAGTTATCTGGTTCACCGGCGCGGATGCCGCGAATGGAGCGCAGCGCACTGCGCGCGAGCTCGATGCCTTCCGGCAGGTCGGTTTGCGATGGTGTCTGCACGATGAGCGACGCGATGTCGCGCTGCGGGCGAATGATGCGACCCATCGGCGACGTGAACGGCGCAATGGCCAGACGATCGAGCGAGAATCCGAAGACCGAGCCCTGCTTCTCGATGACGCCAATCACTGTGAACGGAACGCCCGAGACGCGAATCTGACGCCCTTCGGGATTGAGGTCGGGGAAGAAATGCTCGGCGACCTCAACGCCGATCACGAGGACGGCTGCACCGGCGCGCACCTCCTGATCGGTGAATGCGCGTCCTTTTTCGACCGCGAACTTTTTGATCTCGAAATAGTTCGCGTCGGTCCCGACGGCTTGTACCTGACGGGGGCGCGCGCCGACTGCCGTGGCGTATTTGAATGTTTCGCTGGCGATGCTCGACCGCATTGTTGCCGGCAGCACAGCACGCACGGCGTCGACGTCGGTCATGCGGAGCAACGGTCTCCGGGACGCGAGGCGCGCGTCGAAGCCGCGATTGCCGCCGGGTCCGATGTTATCGAAGCGCCGCAACGTGAACGTGTTCGTGCCGATGAGCCGCGCGGCAAAATCTTCTTCGACGTAACGCCCCATCCCTTCGACGATGGAGACGACGGCGATAAGAAACATCACACCGATCGTCACCCCGAGCAGGGTGAAGGCGCTCTTCAGCTTCTGGACACGAAGCTGGGACAGGGCTAAGCCAATGGCATCACGGGTTTGCACCAGTGAATTTTAACCCCGTCGATGGCTTACTCGTAGCGCAATGCCTCGACGGGATCGAGGCGGGAGGCGCGCAGGGCGGGCAGCATACCGAAGATGACTCCCGTTCCGATACTGGCCAGAATGGCCGTGACAATTGCGCTGGCGGGGATCGACGTCGGGACGGGCGTATTCGTCCTCACGATCCACGCGAGGAGTGCGCCGATGAGGAGCCCCACCGAGGCGCCGATCGAAGTCAGGGTCGCCGCCTCGACGAGAAACTGCCAGAGGATCGTGGCCCGCGTGGCGCCGAGTGCTTTGCGCACACCGATCTCGCGGGTGCGCTCGGTCACGGAGATCATCATGATCGCGACCACGCCAACTCCACCGACCAACAGACCGACGGCCGACAGCGCCAGTCCGACCATGAAGATCGCGCCAAAGAGCTGCTCGAAGGTCTCCATCATGCGGTCCTGCGCGACGAGGGCGAAGTTGTTCGGCTGCCCTGGCTTGAGCCCGCGCTGTCCGCGCAGCAGCTCGGTGACCGCGTCCATCACCTGCGCCTGTGACTCACTGGCGCGTGGCTTGGCCATGATCATCAGTCCCCGGCGCCAGACATCGAGACGCCGGTAGGCGGTCATCATCGGCAGTATGGCGCGCGGCTTGTCCGGTCCGCGACCGTCGAGGGTCTTGAGAAATCCGGCCTTGGTGTGAAAGACGCCGATCACGGTGAACTGTTTGTTCTCGAGCGTGATCTGCTTGCCGATCGGATCCGAATCGCCGAACAGACGCGCCTTCAGCGTGTCGTTGACGAGCACAACTTGCGCGGCGGCATCGTGCTCCGCCTGCGAGAAGCTGCGCCCCGGTGCGATGTCCGCGACATCGGTCTTGATCCAATCCGTGCTCTGCGCGTCGTAGCCGACGTTTTTCACGTGGCGGTCGCGGTACTCGAAGTTGGACTGCCCACTGAGCCACGCGGTCGCCGTCTCGATCTCGGGCAGTCCGCGGATGCCTTCCCATTCACCGAGTGAGATCCCGGGGTTCCTGCGATCGGGGCAGGTCTCGTCCGTGCCATCGCAGTTGCCGAGACTGACGCCGCGTCGCCGCACCTGAAAGGACGTCGCGCCGAATTCGTCGAGATCGGACTGAAAGCTCTGCTTGATGCCATGAACGGTAGCGCCCATTGCGACGACCACGAACACACCGATCGCCACGCCAGCGATCGTGAGCAGGGCGCGCACCTTGTTCGCCCGCATGGCATCGATCGCCATGCCGATGCCTTCGAAGGCCATGAAGACTCTGTCGAACAGGCGCACGGGCTATTCCTGCCGGAGGGCGGCGATGGGATCGAGGCGCGCCGCGCGACTCGCGGGATAGATACCGGCGGCGACGCCTACACCGGCGCCAACGACGAGCGCCGCGGCGATGGACCACGGGGCGACGGCCGCGGGCAAGGGGGTCGTCGCCGCGACAATGGCGGCGAGTCCAATCCCGAGCCCGATGCCGATTGCGGCGCCGACGACACTGAGCGTCGCGGATTCCACCAAGAACTGCGACATGATATCGCGACGTCGCGCACCCAACGCCTTACGCACACCGATTTCGCTCGTGCGTTCGGCGACCGCGACGAGCATGATGTTCATGATGACCATGGCGCCAACGACGAGGCCGATGGCCGGCAAGGCGGTCCCGAAAATGACCATCTTCGACTTGATGCCGGCGAAGAACGACATCGCTTCATCCTGCGTCTCGAGCGCGAAGTTGTCTGGTTGCCCCGGCGGCAATTTGCGCGACGCCCGCAGCACTTCGCGCGCGGCATCCATGCCATCGACGACCAGGTCGGCGGTGGGCGCCTGCACGATCACGCTCTCGATATCACCGCGCGGACGGATCGCACGCGCCAGCGGGCTGGTAAACGGCGCGATGGCCAGACGGTCGAGGGAAAACCCGAAGACTGTGCCCTGTTTCTCGATGATGCCGATGACCTCATACGGCACGCCGCCGATCCGCAGTTCACGCCCGATTGGGTCGAGTCCCTTGAAAAAATGCGTCGCGACGTCGACACCGATCACGATGACGCGCGCACCCGCGTTAACCTCCTGCGGACCGAAGGCGCGTCCGCGCTCGACGACGAACTTTTTGATCGTAAAGTAGGAGGCCTCGGTCGCGACCGCCTGAACCTGACGCGGACGGTTGTACGGCGAGGTTGCATTGAGGAACGACTCGCTTGTGATGGCGGCTTCCGAGCCGGGAGGAAGCGCCCGCTTCACGAGATCCGCATCGGGGGCGTACAACCGTGGGCGTCGCATCATCGCGCGCCAGTCGAGATTGTCGTCCGTGCTGAAGTCGTTCCAGCGACGCACCGTGAACGTATTCACGCCGAACAATTTGCCGGCAAAGTCGTTCTCGACGTAGCGGCTCATCCCTTCGACGATCGACACGACGGCGATGAGGAACATCACGCCGATCGTCACGCCGATCAGCGTGAAGAAGCTCTTCAATTTCTGGACGCGAATCGTATTCAGCGCCAGTCGCACCGCCTCAAGAAATGGCATCGGTCACTCGTAGCGAAGGGCTTCGACCGGATCGAGTCGTGCGGCGCGCGACGCGGGGAGCAATCCAAAAAGTATGCCGGTCACCGCGCTCGCTCCGAGCGCGACCACGATCGCGAGCGGCGGAATGGACGCTTCGATCGGCGAGAAATTGCGGATGCCGACCGCGGCAAGCCATCCGACGAACAGCCCGATCGCACCGCCGATCCCTGTCAGCGTCGCCGCCTCGACCAGAAACTGCCAGAGGATCGTGGCGCTCGTCGCACCGAGGGCTTTGCGGACACCGATTTCACGCGTACGCTCGGTGACCGAGATCATCATGATCGCGACGACGCCGACACCGCCGACGATGAGGCCGACGCCGGACAATGCGATCATCACGAGAAAGAACATGCCGAAAATCTTGTTGTATGTCTCGAACAGTTTGTCCTGCGTGATGATGGCGAAGGACGACGGCTCTTTCGGCCGCAGTCCGCGCGCGCCACGCATGGCGGCGGTGACGTCGTCGACCACTTCATCGCGCGTCGCATCGGCCCGGGGCTTCACCGCGAGACCGATACCGCCGGCGCGCGCGCCGAGATAGCGGATCAGCGCCTGGACCGGCACGACGGCCTTCGGGCGTTCGCCGCCGGACAGGAAACTCGAATTATCCTTGAAGACGCCGATGACTTCAAACGGCACGCCATTCAGCATGACGGTTTTGCCGACCGGGTCCGCATCAGTGAACAGTCGTTCCACCATCAAGGTCGACAGCACGGCGACTCGCGCGCCGGTGCGTGCTTCGGCGGTCGTGAATGCGCGACCCGGGAACAGCTGCGGCGCGTTGATCAGCGTCCACTCGGCGGAGTTCCCTTCGAGACTCGCACTACTGAGTTCGCGATCGTGATACTTGACGGCGGCCGACCAGTCCAATCGTTCGCCGACGGCTTCAACCGTGCTGAGCCTCCGCAGCGCCTCAACTTCGGGTTCGCGGATCGGTGGATTCCGCAGCCACGCGCAGCTGTCGTCCGAGCCGTCGCAGCTCTCGAACGAAATCGGATACCGGCTGACGAAAAAGGTCGAGGGGCCCGTGCTGGCGAAGTCGCGCTCGACGGACACGTTGATGCCGTGCACTGCGGCGGAGATCGCGACGACCACAAACACGCCGACGGCGATGCCGAGAATCGTGAGTCCGGCGCGCACCTTGTTCGAGCGACAGGCATCGATCGCAATGCGAACGCCTTCCGCGATAGGAAACAGTCGCAACGATAGCATAAGCGTCTACTCCTGTCGCAGCGCGGTGATCGGGTCGAGCTGCGACGCGCAGCTCGCCGGATACACGCCAGAGATGATACCGACGCCAGCACCCAGCGCGACGCCGACGACGATGGACCACGGCGCCACGCTCGCGGGAAGCGGTGTTGTGGCGGCGAGCAGCTGCGCGAGACCTATGCCCAACGCTACGCCGATCGCGGATCCAACGGTGCCGAGTGTCGATGCTTCGATGAGAAACTGCAGCAGGATATCGCGACGCTTCGCGCCGAGCGCCTTACGAATGCCGATCTCCCGCGTGCGTTCGGCAACGGCGACGAGCATGATGTTCATGATCACGATCGCGCCGACGACGAGGCCGATCGCGGGAAGTGCAATGCCGGCGAACACGAGGTACTGCTTGATCTTGTTCCAAAACTCGAGCGCCGAATCGGCCGTCTGCAGCGAGAAGTTGTCTTTCTGGCCGGGGCGTAGACGATGTATCGCGCGCATGCTCGCGCGCACGATCTCCATCGTCTCTTTCATCGCCGGCTCACTCGGCGATTGAATCGCGAGTGCATCGACGATGTTCGGCTTGCTGTTCAGCAACCGGCGCGCGGGGGAGCGCCATGATGTGACGAGGAAATTGTCGAATGAGATGCCGAACGCCTTGCCTTGGGTTTCGGCGATGCCAACGACCGTGTATGACACGCCACCCATCTTGAGTTCGCGACCGATCGGATCGAGGTCGGGAAAGAGGCGATCTGCGGCGTCCTGTCCGATGACGACGGATTTCTCACCGCGCGCGAGTTCCTGCTCCGAGAGGGGGCGACCGCGGCTGACGCCCATCTTCTTCACGTCGAAGAACTGGCCATCGACGGCGAGCACGCGAATACGACGCGGCTTCGTGCTCACGCCCGATGTGATCGGCACCTGATCTTCGCTGTCGAGAAACCATTTCACGTCGGCGGGCAGCGATTGGATTACACGCTGCATGTCGGCCATTTCGAGGCGCGGTCGCCGACGGTACTCCTCCCAGACCGCTTCATCGACGTCGCCAATGCTGATGTTCGGGCGATGGCGGAGCTCGAACGTATTGACGCCGATCAGTTTGCCGACGAGGTCATCTTCCATATACCGCCCCATTCCTTCAACGATGGAGACGACGGAGATGAGGAACATGACGCCGATGCACACGCCGAGCAGCGTGAAGGCGCTTTTCAGCTTCTGCGTCACGATCGTGCGTAACGCGAGCCGGATGGCATCGAAGAAGGGCATGGTGGGCACTCGCGCCGCTGGAGGGTCTGCGAGTGCCTACGACGGCGTCCGCGCGAAGTTTCGCGCGGATCGCATACGCGAAACGTGCTACTAGTGTACGCGCTCGCTGCCGAGTTTGAGGGCGTACTGATCGCGCCCTTCATCGCTCGAGATTACGCCGTCGCGCAACACGATGACGCGCTTGGCGTGCACGGCGATGTCGGGTTCGTGCGTGACCATCACGACGGTCTGTCCCTGCGCGGCGAGCTCTTCGAAGACACGCATGATTTCTTCCGATGTTTGCGAGTCGAGATTGCCGGTCGGCTCATCGGCGAGCAAAATGGACGGTCGGTTGACGAGCGCGCGAGCGATTGCGACGCGTTGACGCTGACCACCGGAGAGTTCATTTGGCCGGTGGCTGATGCGGCCGCCGAGTTGCACGCGCTCGAGCGCTTCCGTGGCGCGCCGCTTGCGTTCGTCGGCGGAGACGCCGGCATACACCAACGGGAGTTCGACATTCTGCAGCGCCGAGGCACGCGGCAAAAGATTGAACGTCTGGAAGACGAACCCGATTTCTTTGTTGCGAACACGCGCGAGTTGATCGTCCGACATCTCCGACACGAGCATGCCGTTGAGCCAGTATTCGCCCTCGTTCGGCGTATCGAGGCACCCGATGAGATTCATCAGCGTTGACTTGCCGGAACCCGACGGGCCCATGATGGCGACGTACTCGTTGCGGCGAATGGCCAGATCGACGCCGCGAAGTGCTCTGACGATTTCGCCACCCATGTCGTACTGCCGCGTGAGCTGGCGGGTCACAATGACCCAGTCCTTGTCCGGCGCGGCGCCGTGCGTCGCGGTGACCGCAAGGCGCTCGCCGGTCGTGCTCAAGCCAATGTCATCGAGGGTATTGCTCACGATTTCTTTCCCGTGGCGGGCGTCTTCTTCTCGTCGGGCTTGGCGGTCTTAATCATGGCGCCGTCCTTGAGCTCACGGATCGCCTGATACGTTCCCGCCACGATGTTTTCGCCTTCCTTCAGCCCTCCCAGCACTTCGAAGTGGCGCTCTCCGGCGATTCCTACTTTCACGGTGCGGAAGCTCACTTTGTTGTCTTTGCCCACCACGAAGACGCCTTCAACGTCCCGCTTGCCCACTTCCTTGGCGGGCTGGGCGCGCCCGACGGTGACCGCCGTGTCCGCGTTCGGAAGCTTCTCGTTTTCACGGACCGTGAGGGCGATGATCGGAATCGACAGCACCTTGGTGCGGGACGCGGTGACGATCTTGGCCGTGGCCGAGAAGTCCGGGCGGGTGTCACTGGGTGGGTTCAGCAAACGTACCCGCACCTCGTAGTCGATCGCCTGGTCGCCGGTATTCCCGGCCGCCGACTTGGTGACCGAACTATTCGAGATCTCGACGACCCGGCCAATAAATGTCGTGTCCGGAAAGGCATCGATCTGAATCAACGCCGAGTCGCCGACGCTGATGCGCGCGACGTCGGTCTCGTCGACTTTGACCTTCGTCTCGAGGATGCTCATGTCACTGATCGTCATAAGCGTGGCGGCGTCTTTGTTCAGCGTACCCATGATCGCTGTTTCGCCCTCTTCGACATTGAGGCGTGTGATCTTGCCGGTCATCGGCGCCACAATCGTTGTCTTGCTGAGCGCCTGCTTGGCATCGCGAACCTGGGCAACGGCCTGATCGACACTGAACGAGGCGGCTTCGGACTGCGCCTTCGCCACTTCGGCCTGCGTCTTCAGCTGCTCGAGCTGGTCTTCGCTGACGAGCGCCGCCGACTGCGCCTTGATGTTGAGCGACCGCTCGTAGTTGCGCTGCGCCTGGAGCAGATTCGCGCGTGCTTGTGCGGCCTGCGCGCGTGTGGAGGCGAGGGCGGCCTCGGAGCGCTGGAGCGCGGCGGTCACCTGCTCGGGGTCGATCTGCAGCAGGAACTGTCCCTTCTTGACCATCTCGCCTTCCTTCACGCCGAGCCGCACAATCTTGCCGCTGACATCGGCGCTGACGTTGACCTTTGAGCGCGGCTGGATCTGTCCGCTCGCCGTGACGGAGGCGACGAGATCGCGCTTCTCGACGGCCTCAGTGCGGACTTCGACCGGCTTGGTCTGATTCTTCTGCTGCGCTACGTAAGCGAGTCCACCAACAGCAGCGAGGAAGACGACGCCGATGCCGATTTTTACGGGGTTGGTCATGAATGATACCGGTTAACGAAGGGGACGGCCGACCGCGGCCTCAAGGGTCGTGAACGCCCGCTGAACATCATAGATGGCGGTGATACGATCGGTCTCGGCGCGTTCGTAATCACCGCGCGCCTGCTGAAGATCGACGATGCTGGCCAGACCCACGCGATAGCGTTCCTGCGCGAGCGCCAGCGCGGATCGCGCGGACGCGACATTTTGGATCTGCAACGCGACCGTCTGCTGCGCGGTGGTAAGCGTCAGATACGCCGCGGTCACGTCGGCCGCGACGCGCAGCTCCTGTCCACGCACATCGTTTTCCGCGTTGCGCCGACTGACGCTGGCCTGCTCGATCTGCTGCTCGCGACGGAAGCCATTGAAGATCGGCAACGAAAACTGCGCCGACAGGCTGTACGGATTGCGGGTATAGCCGAACGGGTACTTACCCTGCGAATCGCGAATGGACTGTTCCGACGCCGGTGTGAACGCGATCGCATTACACCCTGACAGGCTGTTCTGCAGTCCGACCGCGGCGCGCACTTCTTCGGAGCGGATGCAGCTCGACTTGGCCGAGGCCGTGCTGGCTTGGCCCTGCGCGATGAGCAGATTGGTGTCGGTATAACGATTCGTGAATCCTGAGACGCTCGCATTGAGCGAGAAGGACGGGATGTATGCGCTGCGCGCCGACGCGAGATTACGCTCGGACACGTCCTCGCGTGCCCGGAAGCCTTCGAGCGCCGGATTCAACTTGCGCGCCATGTCGAGCATCGCGTTCAACTCGATGGCGGGAGCGGTCGGGAGGTTGTTGTCGAGACGGGCGCCAACGACCGGTGCGACGCCGATTACCTGAAAGAGGCGGACGACTTCGATGGCGGCCTGATTGCGCTGATTGAGCGCGGCGACGCGCTGCTGTCCATCAGCGACTTCGGCACGCTGCACGTCCAGTTGAGTCCCCGCGCCGACCTGTAGGCGGGCACGCGCCAGCTGCAGTTGCAGGGCCGTGGTCGCGACCAGCGTATCCTGAAGTGCCGCGCGCGTCTGTGCCTGCAGGGCCGTGAGATACTGGGTTGTCACGTCGTTCTTGACGCGCTGTTCGGCCGATGTGATATCGGCTTCGGTCGCCCGCTGGCTGCCGAGTGCGGCCCGACGATCATTCAACGCCGAGGCCGAGATATTTAACGACGCCGACGCGCTCACATCTGTTGAGAGCTGATTGTTGGTGGATCCGAAGGCCTGACCCTGAAAAAACGTTTGACGACCTTCGCGATAGCCGCCGCTTGCGCTCGTACTCACGCTCGGGAGCAACGCCCCGTTTGCCGCGCGAACCACGGCCGCCGCATTGCTGCGAGCGTTCAGGGATGTCTGGTAGGTCGGATTGTTGCGGCGCGCGAGCGCGATCGCATCGGCCAACGAGAGCACCGTGGTGCCGGCAGGAGCGGCCGAGCTGTTTTGGGCCCCGACGGTCGGGGCAGCGATGGCGATCGTGGCCGAGGCCACGGCAATCGCAAAGCCGTGCATGCGCATATGGGTCGGGCGAGGGGAGGTCATAGACTCGGGGCCGTACGGGCCCTTCTCAGACAGGGTTTCAGATCATCGCGGAATGTCATCACGCAGGGCTTCGAAGCCTCGCGCGGGGATTTGCACACGGAGCAGCCGACCTTCGCTGTCTGCCCAGACCACGCGCCGCTCGCCGCGCTCGGTCCGCAGTTGCCACCGATTGGCCGCGCGGCGCGAGCCAGCGATCGACACGGTGTCCGTACCTGAATCGAGTAGAACGTGCAGCGCGCCCTGTTTGTTCGTAACGGGCGTGAGCGTGGGAATCACCATCGAGTCCCCAATGGCCAACGTGCGCTTCCGCACCACGAGCGCGTACTGAAGCACGCCGTTGTCTTCGAGCACCAGCGCACCGGGGAGCAGCAGAAATTCGCGGGCGGCTTCGCCGTTCGTGCTGCGGGCGAGGGTCGTAAATCGGCCGCGCACTCGTTGGCCGCCAAGGCGCAGCGTGATGGTTGCGCCGGTCCGCTCTTCGAGCGAGTAGCGCACTGGCGTGCCTGCAGAGTCGGTTTCCAGTCGCATCGCGGCGCGCCGATCGCCCAACGCGGATTCGGCGCGCAGTTCGAGCGCCACGCCGTCGGCTCCCGACGAGGAGCGCATGGAGAACTGCTCGCGGCCCGCCCGCTGCTCCTTCACCATGAGCGTGAACGAGCCGACGTCGAGCTGCTCCGCGCGGCGTAAGGACGCACCGCGCGAGGACGCGAAGAGGGGCACGACGAGCAGGCCGAGGGCGGCCAGACGGATTCGAAACATCTTCCGAAGATAGTCGAACGAACGTTTCCCTTCGCCTTCTCCGGATGTCCGGGGTATTCTGGGAGCAATGAACGCCGCCCACGCCGCCTCGAAGCGATCGCCCCATCGGGAGCGGACCGACCAGCGCCACGACCGGACGGATCGATGGCCGACACTGTGGGTCGCGAGCGCGTCGCTCGCAGTGCTGGCCCTCGCTACGTGGCAACGGCGGCCCGGCTGGACGTTCTTGGTGATTGCCGCCCTCGGCATCGTGCTGTCGGCGTGGTGGAGTCGGACGGTGCGCCAGCCGAGGCTCTGGGCGGCCGGGGCGACCATTCTGATGGCGATGACCCTGACGCTCGCGATCGCGGACACGCTCGCGCTTCGTGAGATTTCGCAGAATTGGACGCGCTGGTCGGAATCCGAGCGAGAGACCCGCGCGAATCGCATTGCCACGCAGCTCACCGCGATCTCGGCTCGCCTGCAGGAAACCGCCGCACGAATCGCGGGTGATTCGACGTTGCTGGCCCGGCTCGGTGCCGACGAACCCAGCGCTATCGCTCGGCTATCGCCGCCGCTCGATGCGAACGTCGAGTCGGCGGTACTTGTTTATCGCGGGCGCACGCTCATCGCGCGTGCGGGGCAGATTCGCACCGCTGCCTCGCCGCAGGGGGCGACCGGCATTCGTCTGGTCGAAGAACCGTTCTATTCATCGCTCGTGGCACGGGCGTCGTCGAGCGACGGGCGTGTCATCGTCGTCACGAGCGCGCTGGTGACGGCCGTGCCGCCGGCGGATCGATTCGCGCGTGCACTCACGCAGTCGTTCGCCGGCGGCGCCGATGTGGCGCGCACGACGGTCGAATCACCAGACTCCTCCCGTGTCGAGCCGGGCACCACCGTGATCGTCGTGCCTGATGGCAATCGCCGTCTGGCGCGCGTGCGGGCCCTGTCGCGGACCGAAGACGAGGCGACGCTGGCGCAATTACAGCGCGCCCGCGCGCGCACGGCGGTACCGCTGGTCCTGGCCGCGTTGCTGTTGCTCGTGTCGAGCTGGCGTCGACCGGCCCGCACCGTACATCGCATGGCCGTGATGTTCATGTTGTTGCTGGTGATCGCCGTGGCGCCACTGAGTGCGTTATCGAACGTGTCCGCGTTGTTCGATGCGTCGAGCTATTTCGCGCCGATGGGCGGACCGTTGACGGCCAATGTCGCGGCGTTGCTGCTCACGACGTCGCTGGGGCTCGCGATGCTTTTTCTGACGCTGCGCAGTGGGCGTGTGGCACGGCTGACGAGTTCGCGCGCGCTCGCCGTCGGTTTGGTGATGGTGAGCGCGACGCTTGGCCCACTGATGCTGCGCGATCTGGCAAGCGGCATCGTGCTGCCCGCGAATGGCGTCAGCATCACACTGTGGACCGCGTGGCAACTTGCGCTCGCGCTGGCCGGCGCGTCGGTCCTGCATGCGGGAGCGGCCGCTGGCCGCACGGTGCTGGGCAACAGACGGGGGCTCTCGCCGATAACGGCGCCGACGCTGGCGATCATCGCCGCGCTGCTCGCGCCGGTGCTCTGGCAGGCGCCCGGCGCGTGGCCGGCGTGGTATCCGGTGCTCTGGGCCCTCTCGATCGTCGCGTTGGCGCTGACGAGGCGTGGTGTCGCTCTGGTCACGGGCGCCGCCGTCATCGCCGGAGCCGGCGCGGTCACGCTCACGTGGAGCGCGACGATTCACGATCGCATGGCGCTTGCGCAGCATGATCTGACGAGGCTGTCGGCAATCGACGAGAACGCGTTCCGACTGCTCGAGCGCTTCGCCGGCGCGATGGCGACGGATGCACGCGCGGTATCGAGTGCGGATGGATTGCTGCGGCTCTACGCGGCGAGCGAACTCGCGCGGGCGGGGTATCCGGCGCGTCTCGCGCATTGGGATCCGAGCGTGCCGGGCGGCCCGGTGACCGATCTGCGTCTCGCGCCCGTCGCGGATACGATTGGCGCGCAGGCCGTCATCGCGACGATGGCGCGCGGGAGTGGTTCGATCGAAATTCGCGCCATCGAAGACGGTCCGACGACACTCTTGATCGCTGCGGTACCGGCGCCCGATCACAGCGTCACGACCATTGCTGTTCCGCCGCGGACGCGTTTGCTGCCGATGGATCCGTTTGCGGCGCTGACTGGCATCGCGGGACTCCGTGAAGACGAACCGCCCTATCGACTCACGCTTGCACCGGCGACGGCGACCGATAGCGTCGGCCGCGTCTTGCAGTGGCGGCGTCGTGGCGCGGCCATGCACGGCGACGGTGTCGCGACCGGCGGTGGCGAGGCGCGCGTGGTCCACGTCGAAGTCGACCTGCGTGGACTGGATGTGCTGGTCCCGCGCGGCGCACTGTTGGTGCTGTTGGACGTCGGTGTGGTGCTGCTGCTCTGGGGCGCGAGCGCGATGGCGGACGGCGCATTCGGTCGATGGTTCCGTGTTCGTCGCGTTCGGCTCGGCCGCTCGTATCGCGTGCGCCTGAGCGCGACGTTGCTGGCGTTCTTCATCGCGCCAGCGACGCTGTTCGCCGGATGGGCGTGGTATCGTCTGCAGGACGATGATCGCGCCGCGCGTGAACTCCTCGTGCGCGAAGCCCTGCGCACGGCCGCGAACGATGTCGTTCGACGTCAGCTGTCGGCAACGGCCCTGAGTGTCGGGTCGCCGCTCTTTGTCTATCATGGTGCGCAGCTCGAGGCCGCGAGCGATACGCTCCTCACCGCGCTTGCCCCCCTTGGTCGATTGCTCCCCGTGTCGCTCGATGATGGTGATTTCGGTGCCGACGATCTCTTCGCGACGAGGCGCATACCCGTTGGTATGTCGCAGGCGCTGGTCGGTTTCCGACGCGTCACGCCGAGCACGGACGATCTGGTCGTGGTCACGCCGGCACGCGGTGACGAGTTCGCGCTCGATGCGCGCCGCGAAGATCTCGGCGTGCTGCTGCTCTTCACCGCCGCACTCGGTGCATTGGCGGCGATCTGGTCCAGCGGCATCGCGGCCCGTTCACTCGCCCGACCGGTCGGCGCACTGCGCGAGGCGGCGCTGGCGATCGCGGCCGGCCGCGACGCCCGCAAGCGCGGCAGTGCACCGGCGTCGGAGTTAGCACCACTGTATAGGGGCGTCGGCCGAATGGCTGTAGAACAGTCCACCAGCCCCGCC